>NZ_JMGA01000001.1 GCF_000765145.1 Desulfosporosinus sp. HMP52
ATTTTCATTGACAATCAACATAAGGACTCTACTCCTCAGCCGCTTTTTATATGTTTACGGTGCTTACTTAAACCTTGTGTATAGACAAAAGGGATAGTACGATTATAACCTCATTATTTGACATCAAACGATTGAATAATCGGTCCCTGCCAATTCTGTAGCCAGACTTGCCCCGTATATCCATTTACATTAAGTTCCACATAATCCTTGCCATTTTTTTGAACCATAAATTCATAATACCCCGGTGCTAGTTCTGGTTTTCCGATCGAGTATCCTTGTCCCATTTTGGTTACGAACTCTTGTGCGTTCTTAGTAGCCTGTTCTTCGCTAACTGTAACGGCTCCATCGTTTCCCCAATTCATATGTCCATATTTTGTGTTCCACATATTATTTGGCCCCATGTCAGTTATGATCCCTCCCCCATTCTTGAAAACCATAACTTCATAGGCTTTATCCCCTGTCTTACCCTCTTTAAACTCTACCCCATAAACATTTGTAAATTCGTGGAGTTGGGAAATAACAAGGTCCTGGTTAATCTTCTGTGCGTAAGCTTTTGCAATTGCCACGGCTTGATCAGATGAGGCAACTTTACCGTCAGTGAGATCAACTCCCAGGCTTTTAGCGTCATAGCCTCCGCCCATCATGCCATAGCCCCCCTGACCTCCCATCATACCGTAGCCCCCCTGACCTCCCATCATGCCGTAGCCACCCTGGCCTCCCATCATGCTGTAGCCACCGCCATATCCGTAAGCCCCCTGGCCTCCCATCATGCTGTAGCCACCGCCATATCCGTAAGCCCCCTGGCCCCCCATCATGCCGTAACCACCACTATATCCATCTGATTCAGGAGTAGCAATAGAATCCGGGTTATTGTTTGTTGTAGAGAGTGTTAATATTGAGGGCTTAAGAGTAGTTTCTTGAATCTGCGTTGTTGTCGCGGTCGGTATATAACCGAGGGCCTGTCCTATAGATTTTGCTTCACCCGAGCCTGAATTTAGGGCAAACGCCGTACCCGAAAGTGCCACTAAGCTTACAATTGAGAGTCCTACGATCCATTTTGTCTTTTTCATATTTTTACCTCCTTAAAGTTTACCCAAGACCACTTTCAAAGCAGCCTTGTCTTCATGTCTCAAAGTATAAGGGATCAATTCGATTATGCTGTGAATGAGTTGTGAATTTCTTATGAAAAGGAGAGCTCAAACCTTGAGCTCAGATGGAATCGTTGGTCCAATTACTGGTAAGCAACTTAACTCTCTTTATATTACTAAAGATGGCCAGTTGAATAATACCCAACCACGTCAAGAGAAGGTAAATGCTATTATCTCTACTGCAAAAAAGTATATGGGTGTTCCTTATTTATGGGGTGGAACTTCTCTCGAGGCAGGTTTTGACTGTTCAGGTTATGTCCAGTATACGTTGGTGCCAAGCGAGTATTTTAGTCATTTTAAGCAAGTTTGGCTGGCTTTTCAAATTTAGAGAGATGTCTAAGAGGCTCAGACCCTAAATATCGGTCTGAGCCTTCTTTTATCCTAAGTAGGCGAAGACCACTCCTACCCTTGGGCATGTTCTTGATATCGAGATACCTGTTCATAAACCTTTAAGTCAGATGCCCGATTCGATGGGAAATCCGATGACCGGTGAGAGTACCCATTCAAACGATTCTTCCAATTCGGGAGGATCAAAGCAAAGCTTACCCAACAAAGCAAATGATTCAATATCCTCAGGATACACTATGCCTGGCAGCCAACATAAAAGCAGTAATCCTTCAGAATCTATCCCGATGCCCATGAAAAGTAACCCAGTACGATTAACTCATGAAAAAGTTGTGAATATCTCATGAAGAAGGGACTCTGAAATGTCAGAGCCCCTTCTCAAAGATTTGTGTATTTCTCCTATATAATCAGCTAACATAAAACAGTACAATTCTTTCCTCTTTGTTTCGCCCTTAAGAGTGCTTGATCAGAAGCCACAATAAGATCGTGAATACTCTCTCCATCGTCTGGATAATTTGAAACGCCTAAAGAAATCGTGATTTGAGGGTATGATCCATTATCAAGCCCACTTATTTCGGAACGGATCGTTTCGGCCATCTTCCAAGCGTTCGTTTTATCATAGTCCCTTAAAAGCAAAACTATCTCTTCTCCACCGTACCTATATACTCGATCACCCGCTCGAACACAAGCCTGAATTGTTTGTCCTACTTTAACCAGTACGCCATCCCCAACGTCGTGACCAAAACGATTATTGAAGTCTCGAAAATTGTCTATGTCAATAAAAATTAATGAATATGAACCATTATGTTCTTCTAGGTTCTTTATATCTTCGTCAAAAGCTCTACGATTAAGTATGCCTGTTAACTTATCAGTATTAAGTTTTACCCTTAGTTGCATGTTCACCTTCTTAAGCTTATCGAGTCTCCGGACAAATAGTTCCGCTGCGATGTAATTTATTAATCCGAAAACAATACCTAATATCAAGCATTTAACTATAATACTGTTAAAGAAAGGTACAAGCATGAAGTGCGTAAGTGCTGAATGAATAATTCCTATAAGTACCATAGCAAATAACAACAAGACTCGGATCATAACCAATAATACTCCCTTAACTTTTATTTTGTTATTTATGTTATCATTGCGTTATAAAAAAGTATATAGTGCTAACGGCATTTTGAAATGTTATGGAAAGCTTAAGGTTAGGAGTAGAGGATTTTATTTTGTTTGCAACTAAGGGGGAGCATACCACAATATTATTTCATAATCCTAAAAAAGCCGGTTTACTGGAACCATACATTCAGGTTCATCGTTGTGTGGAGAATTCACCAGTGGTGATACCTCGTAAGCAGCCATTCCTTCCGCTGGAAAAGGTGTTAGCAAACCTTTGACTTCACGGCTAGGGATAGCCCCATCCAGCCAAAGCGACTCCATGCCCTGTGGCAATATTACAGGCATTCGGTTGTGTATAGGCTCCATCAACTTATTAGGTGTAGTGGTGATAATTACACATGAGTTTATAGTTTGGCCTGTAGGTGACAACCAAGAATCCCACAGACCTGCGAAAGCAAATGGTCTACCGTCTTGAAGAGTGATTCTATAGGGTTTTTTAATTCTACCTTCTTTTTTCCACTCGTAGAAACCGTCTGCCAAGACCAGACATCGTTTTTGCTCAAAAGACTTGCGAAAACTTGGCTTTTCATCCACGGTCTCTGCTCGGGCATTAATTAATTTGTTTCCAATGCTCTCATCTTTAGCCCAATACGGAATAAGCCCCCACCGAAGCATTAGTAGGTGGTTACTTCCATTTTTATGGATCACCACAGGAACTTGTTGAGATGGTGCAATGTTATAGCGTGGACCAAACTCAAACTCAAGTTGGACTATACCAAAACGTTCCATAATGTTTTTTGGCTTGGAAAAGGAATATCGGCCACACATCTTCCGTATCCTCCATATTTCGAATATTATGCTAAAGCAAACAATTACCTTTATTTTACTTCTTGGGTTCGATAAAGATTATGATAATAGCACCAGTGTTCTAATCACAAAACGCTGGTGCTATTAAAATCTTCCTAGGTGGTATCAGGATAATGTTTAACAAAAAGTCCTTTATAATTTCTTCTCAAGTAAATAAAATAATCCTTTTCTCCACTTTACTTCCCCAACCTTTTGATATCCAAGAGTCTGATACATTTTTAAGGCATATGGATTTAGAGAATACGTGTCTAATCTTATAGATTGAATTCCCTCTGTCTTCAATATCTCTTCTATCTTTACCATAGTGTCGTTCCCGATTTTTTTATTTTGGTAGATTGGGTTAACACACAGTCGATGTACAACAGCAAACTTGTCATTGTCATATCTCCAGTTGCCATTCTTATACTCTTCTTCACATTCATTATTAATCACTAAAGCTGAAGCTATTTCGCCATCTTTAATTCCAACATACATTTGTCCATTTAATACGTCTTGTTCGAGATCTGTAGAAGTCGGGTAAAGGTCATCCCATTGATTAATATTGTTGTCGTTCATTACCTTAATAGCATTCTTAAATGTTTCTGTAATTATATCTAAATCCTCATACTCTGCTTTTCTGATTAGCAAACCAACACTCCCTCTCATATATAGAAAACAAGCAATCTTTCCTACGCTTAATCCTACTAATAGTCAGATTATTATTCGCCTAACAATATGTATTTACCTTTATTTTGCTCCTTAAGTCCGATAACTGTTGATCATTCCCTCGATATCGAGATGAATTGTGCCTGTTAATCCTTTGGGATAACTAATAGAGGCACCGCCTGGCTATGGTTTAATTCAGATACGGATTTGAATCTGAATATGAATATGAACTTTCTTAGACCAACAATTAGTAGAGTTTTGTCGAAATAACGACAAGAAATTTGTCAAATTAACGACAGTAATACAGAAAGTAATGTGCTATTTTTTATTATAGAGTCAAGCCTTATAATTGGGCGGTTTATGTGGATTCAGTTGTTAGGTTTGCGGATATTTGCTGGTCCCAGATAGGAAATTCAAATAGAGATTCAAATACACGTAGGATTAATACTGATCAAATTATCAGTGTTAGGATTAGCTTACTGGAAGGGAGATCATATTTATGGATGAACGCTTACTTATATTTCAAGAAGTAGCTAAAACTAACAATATTTCGTTATCTGCTAGGAAACTTCACATAAGTCAACCATCCGTTACTTTACAAATCAAGAGTCTTGAAAAAGAATATGGAGCAGAATTTTTTCACAGATCAAATAAAGGCGTAAGTCTAACAAAAGAGGGCAAAATCTTCTACGGTTATGTTCAAAGTGTTCTGGATATCTTAGCCTCTGCCAAAGAGGAAATAGAAGCTCTATCTAAGAATCAGAAAAAAATAATTAGTCTCGGCGCAACCTTGACCATCGGCGAATATATACTTCCGCATCTTATAACATTTTTGCACAGAATTCATCCGGAAGTTGAGTTTAAGGTTAAAATCGCCAATACTGAATCCATATCCCAAGATATCTTAGAGAAAAAAATGCATATTGGCTTAATTGAGGGGCCTGTGGGCAAGAACAAAAATCTAAATGTTGAAAGTTTCTGGGAAGATCAGTTGGTAGTTGTTATTCCTAATTTCCATCCCTGGGCAGCGAGAAAAACTATTAGACTCGATGAACTCATGAACGAGCGCATCTTGACCCGAGAAGAGGGTTCCGGAACTCGTAAGGTGATGGAGATTATGCTAAAGCAGAGCGGACTTGATCCTGCGCAGTTAAATATAGCAATGGAGTTAGGAAGTACTCAAGCGATCAAACATGCCGTAGCTGCCGGACTAGGTATAACCATCATTTCCGCCTTAACTGTCAGCAAAGAAAGTGATCAAAAAGTTTTTAAGACATTACAAATAGAAGACAGCCCCCTTTATCGCCCTCTTAATATACTAACAGATGCCCGCATTAAGAAAACTAAAGAGGAGAATATCTTAATCAACCTGTTAACAAATTGTGATTTGATTCAGAGAATTTTAGGTAAAGATGATTGTGACATAGCGGAACCAGCCATTATGCCACATTTAATTGCGTCTAAATAGATAATGTAAATTGTTAAAATAAACTAGCTTTGAATCATAAATAGTTTAATCTGACCAGGCTCTATATGCCTGGTCTATATGCCTGGTCTATTATTGTTGTTTCGGACTTAATCCTCTATGAGTGTTCCAATATGTCTGATACAGTTTATTGAGCAGTTGCAGGATTTAGTAAGGCGAACTGGCTGCGATACGAGATATTAGGGTGGTTGAGATGACTACGAACGATCTCTATGATCCGCCGGTGACGTAAGCAATTTTTGAGTGATTCATCTTAACACTACTTCAAGAAATTTGTTTTTAACTTCTTCCCATTTATTTTCTGGTATAGACGTATTATACATTTTTGTTATTCTATCTTTGAGATTGGTCAATTCGATAGCAGACGTTAAATTATAACCTTTCTTACTGTTTAAGCCTTTCATTACGTAATTTAAATTTGGTAAGATATAAATTGAATATTCATTTTGTGCTCTCCAAGCGGCCCTCATTTCATGGATACAATGGATATTTTTAAAATAATTATTGGACAACATATAAAATACATTCAATCTTTGTTTAATATGCTTATTTAGATATTCGAATATATCTTCATCTCCAGGTAAACCATGCCTTTCTGAAGATGTATACAGTATGTCAGCTTCAGGAACACCTAATTGTTCTAAAACATCTACAAATGCATCACACATCTCCTTATCTACTGATGAGTGACTGATAAAAATCTTCTTCATTTTGAACTTTACCTCTTTTCTCCAAAATCTTGGCTAAAAAAATGTTCTAAACTTAGAAACCACACCATCAGATAGATGAGAACGAGAGCTAAAATAAAATCACAAATGTTGCAACTCATACCTGATTTCACTGCAGTTAACTGGGAAATAGAACTCCTACATCCGGTCCAGAGCCAGCATTAACCCATGAATAATAGCCTGCGGCCGCGGAGGGCAGCCAGGCACGTAGATATCAACGGGAACAAAGGCATCAACAGCCCCTCTAATGGCATAGCTCTCACCGAAAATCTGATCGCCGCTGCAGGCACAGGCCCCCAAGGCCATGACCAGTTTGGGAGTAGGTGTAGCCTCATAGGTCATCAAGAGCGCTTGGGTAGAATTACGGGTGACAGGCCCGGTGACCATCAACAAATCAGCGTGGCGAGGAGAGGCCACAAAGTCAATACCATATTGCTGGATATCATAAACAGGGTTGCAAAGGTGGTTCATTTCAAAATCACAGCCGTTACAAGAACCAATGTCCAAATGCCTGATATGCAGGGACCGGCCCAGGACACGGCGGATTTTATTTTTCAGTTCTGACCCGGTATTGTCAACCAGTGAACCACCTAAGGTTGCCAGTTTGTAATTAGAAGTTTGTTTTAAACAGCCGTCTTGGCAAGACTCTACACATAGTCCACAAAAGACACAAGCCTTCTGGTTAATCATTGGAGAACCTTCGTACAATGTTATGGCCTTGGTAGGACAAACATTAACGCAGAGATTGCAGCCCGTACAGGCTACATTTTGCTCTACGACCACTTCACCCCTGGAACGTTCCGGGGGTACTGACTTTTCCCAGGGTTCTGTTACATTACCGGTAACGATAACTTTTTTCCAAACCTTTAACAATGCCGCACCCTCCTATCTGTCAACACAGGCGTATGATAACTCATAGCTCTTATTAATGAGCGGGAAGTCGGGGATAATGTTACCGGGTGCTGCTACGGTTAGGGCCGGCCAGTTAGGATAAGCGGCAGACCGAGCATACAGGCGGTAAACAGTATTGTTTTCCCCCACCATCAGCCAGTGAATGTTATTGCCCTGTGGTGATTCGCACCAGCCAAACCCGCTGCTGTAAGGTTTAATAGCGGGGATAGTTGCCTTCAGGGGTCCCTGGGGCATTTTCGCTAAAATCTGGCGGATCAGGTTCACAGTCTGAGCCACTTCATCGACACGAACCCACAGGCGTGCTGCGACATCACCGTCGGTGTAGACAGGAACGTCAAATTTCAGAGCTGAATAACAGCCATAGGGGAAATCCCGCCGGATATCTACATCAACCCCGGAGGCCCTGGCGCTAACCCCTACTACCCCTAAATCCAGAGCTGCCTGCCGGGGCACAATGCCGGTAGTCTCGACACGGTTCAGGAAGGCATCGTTTCCTCTAAAGAGTTCAATCATTTCATTGAAGTCAGGCATCAGTCTGTCTAGCATTGACCTGATCTCAGCGCTTAACTGATCGTTAATGTCAAGGCGCACACCACCGGGGACAACCATGCCCCGCAGGAAACGGTGACCGGTAAGTGCTTCGTTAACCCTCATAATATCTTCTTTCAGACGGGCACCTGCCATAATTCCTACAGCAAATCCCATCCCGGCACACAGGTTGCCGATATCGCCCACATGGTTGTAAAGGCGCTCCATTTCACCCACCAGAGCTCTTAAATACTGAGCTCTCGGCGGAACAGTTACGACCGCAATGTTTTCAATAGCCTGGCAGTAGGACAAAGAGTGGGCTACGGTGCAGATACCTGAGATGCGTTCGACCTGGTAAAAAGCTCTTTCAATGGGCGCCCCTTCAATGGCTTTTTCAATACCCCGGTGCAGGAAGAATAACTTGGCATCCAAGCGGATAATGTCCTCACCTGCCTGGCTGAAGCGGAAGTGACCGGGTTCAATGATACCGGCGTGGATTGGACCTACCGGTACCGTAAACACACCCTCCCCTTCTACCCCGGCCATCGGGAACTCTTTCTTAGCAGTGGGTACAGGTGTTTTGATGTTAAAGTCTTTGCGCAGCGGGAAGATCCCCTGGGGCCAGTTCTCATGCAAGGCCAGCGGTCTTAAATCCGGGTGGCCCACAGGCTTTAGGCCAAACATGTCGTAAATCTCACGCTCATACCAGGCCGCGGCTGAGATCTTAGGTGTAATTGAAGGAAACTCCAATTTCCCTTTTTCTTTCAAGACAGCTTTTATGACCTGCATACTTTTGCCTACTGAAAACAGGCAGTAGATAGCATAATTTCCGTTTAATTGCCGTTCGTCATTGGCGAACATGGACATTAGACCATTTTGTCCGTCAGCATAGAGCTGGTAGGCAGTCTCCCTTAACTCGGCAGCCGGAATCATTTTGTAATCCTTCATGTTTCCTAACCTCCTATCACAATCTCTGCTGCCTTAGTTAAGATTTCACTCAAAACGGTTGGCAGGTAAAATCCACCGACTATCATCAGACAGATGGAAAGACCAATGGCGGTTAGAGCGAGGTACGAAACATTGGCCTGCTTCATTTTTTCAGGGACGCTGCTAAAGGTCATTTTTAAGGCGTAGTTCATCAAACCGGCAAAGACGCCGACCAGCAACAGGAGTGTTAAACCACCCAGGAGCCACATTTTGTTCTCGAACATGGCATTGATCAGCAGGAACTTACTAATAAAGATGTTCAGTGGAGGTGTACCTGTGATGGCTAATATGCCAATCATGAACATCGTGGCTACGGCGGGCATCACCCGGGCAATACCTTGGATCTCTTTAAGGTGTCTGGTTTTATACTCCTGGCTGATGATACCGACCAGGTAGAACAGAGCAGACTTGGCTATGGCGTGGTTAATGATGTGTAATAGGGCTGCATACACTGCCAGGGGGGTACCGACACCGAAACCGATGGCGATAATGCCCATGTGTTCGACGGAAGAATAAGCCAGTAATCGTTTGACATCATGCTGTCCCAAGACAAAGGGTATGGCCAGCAAGACAGATAGGATACCAAGTCCGAGAAGCACCGTATGAATAAACTCTGTACCAATGGTTCCTTGGATAATAATGATGTTGCGAATCAGAGCGTAGAAAGCACAGCTCAGAAGCGCACCAGATAAAAGCCCGCTGACTGGCGAGGGGGCCTGACTGTGGGCATCCGGCAGCCAGGTATGCATGGGGGCCAGACCGGCCTTGGTGCCGTAACCAATCAGGATGAAGACAAAGGCTAATTTAACAATGGTAGGATTAAGGGTGGCGCTGATTTGCTTTAGGTAGAGCCAATTCAGAGCCTGGGTCTCGCCACCGGCATTAACCTGGGCGTAATAAAGAATCATAGTACCCAGCAAGGCTAAACAAATACCCACTGTGCAAATCATGACGTATTTCCAGGCTGCCTCCAGGGCAGAACGGTTGAAATAGAAGGCCACCAGCAGCGCGGAAGCCAGGGTTGTGCCTTCCACAGCCACCCACATCAGACCCAGGTTTCCTACAACCAGAACGCTCACCATGGCAAAGGTAAACAAGTTAAGCAGGGCGTAGTAGCGGGGAATCATCTTTTCCGTTGCATGTCCTTCTTTTACTTCCTTCTCCATATAAGGCAGTGAAAATAAGGTGGCGGTAAAGGTAAGCAGAGCTACCACTAAAAGCAGTACAGCACTTAGGTAGTCCACATACAGAAACTCGCTGCTAAATACTTTATTTTCCGTAATCTTGCAGATTATCGCCAGTATGACACCGCTTGTCAAGGTGCTCCCTGCCAGATTGGTATAGCGGATTGTGGTAAGATTCTTTTGCGGCAGGGTAATTAACCCAATGACAATAGGCAGCACTAAGGCCGCTAAGATCAACTCGAACATAAATATCACCCCTTTAACTCGTTTAAGATGCTGGTGTCTGTGGTCTCAAAGGAGTACTTAAGTCTATGAGTGAGAATTACCAACACAACCACAGCAACCAGGATATCAAAGAAGATACCCATCTCGATAATCAGCGGTAAACCTTTGGTGATGGATAAACCTAGAAGGTACAGTCCGTTCTCCATCGTTATTAGACCGACAACCTGCATAATGGCCTGAGACCGGGCGATGATCATCAAGAGACCAATCATCGTTAAGGCGATGGCTGCTCCTAAGGTTTCTCCAGCCATATGGGGCAATACTTTATTCACAAAGCCGTAGGAAACGATGATCGCCAGAATGGCCAGGAGGAAAGAGACGTTGAAGTTAGCAATTTCTCTTTCCTGTTTTAATTGCAAGGTAACCTTCCAAAGAGAATAGACGATTAAACCAACTTTAATGACTGCCGTCAGAACGGCAGCAATATACATATGAAATTCCCCGGTCTTAAGTCCGAATATCAAACAAGCCAGAGCCACAATCACCGACTGGAACCCTAAGATACCCACTGCAGTCCGCAGAGAGGATACCCTGGTTAAAATGACCGCAGCGGCTAAGAGCAGGACCGTCAATAGTGTCATTAATCTTTCCCTCCTTGCTACATGGCAATGATCGCCAGCAGTGATAAGCAGCCGGTTGCGATCAACAAACCTGGCAATCTGAACAGACGCATCTTGTTGGTACCGGTTTCAATACCCGCCAGGACAACAGCAATTACCAAGACCTTAAGGATCAGCCAAACAACGGGCGGCAGAATACCAGCAGGGTTCCAGGGCAGAAAGAAGTTGACCATCAGTATGATGGTAACCAGCTGCTTAATCGCGGAACCCCAAAAGATTAAACCCACCGAGCGTCCGCAATACTCTAAGACCATCCCTTCGTGAACCATTGTTAATTCCAGGTGTGTATCCGGGTTGTCTACCGGGATACGTCCGGTTTCAGCCACAGTAAGAATCAGAAATGCGATAGCCGCCAGGATGGCCGACAAGGAAATTCCGGAAGATGCCGCGGCACCAGCCATTTGAGACATGACCGTGCCATTGGCCCTCAGGGCCACAGTAAGCAAGGTCAGCATCATCACAGGCTCAACCAGAACATTGATAAACATTTCCCGGGAACCACCCATCCCGCCAAAAGTACTGCCTGCATCCAGGGAGGCCAGGGCCAAAAAGAACCTGCCCAGTCCCAGCATGTAGATCAAGACAAAGATGCTGTCATAGTGCAAACCCCGGTCAAACAGGAGAGTTGGGGCCAAGGCTGCCGCTCCCAGGGCTGTGGCAAAATAAATATAGGGGGCTGCCTTGAAAATCCAGGAAACTGTCGGAGAAAATACATTATCTTTTTTGAAGAATTTTCGTAGATCGTAGTAAACCTGAAAGTAACCGGGTCCCTTTCTGCTTTGCATTTTGCCCTTGGTGTTTTTGATCACACCGGCTACCAAAGGAGCCAGCATTGCCAGCACGACCACCTGTATGAGCATGAACAATACTGACATGCTTACCACCTCACTCCCAGAATTAGAATAACTACCGTTACAAGCAGGACATAACCAATGTAATGTTGCAAATTACCGGATTGCAGGGGTTTGACACGGTTGACCAAGAACAAGATCCCTTTTTTAACCGGTTGATAAAGCCAGCTGTTAATTAAATAGCTGATCCTCACTGTCATTTTCATCTTAACCCCGTGGTAGGGATTAAGGGATTTATCGGTAGTAACATTGTCTTTTGTACGGAGAACAGTCTTATAGGCCCGGCGAACCGGTTGGGCAAAACCGGTGGCAGTGTATTCCATCCGGGCATTAGGAATAATACCGCAGGTCCAGGTTTCTCCTTCAACATTTTTCGGTTTACCATTGAAGTTGTAGACCAGCACAGCGGCGATCAGACCAACAACCAGCATACCCACGACTACCGGCATGGCGATGATGCCATTGGCCTGTGGGATGTTGAATGCCGCGGCATACCAATGATTGTTGAACAGACTGCTGACCTCAAGTCCGGCAGATTGGGATACAACAGCCTGTAAAAGGTTGAGCATCCATTGGGGCCAGACACCCAGAGCCAAGCACATTAGGGACAGAAGGCCCATCCCGGTCAGCATTGTGCCGGGAACTTCTTGGGCCAGTTCCGCGTGTTTACTGCGGGGCTTGGCCAGGAAGGTTACCCCAAAGGCTTTAACAAAACAATTCGCTGCCAGGGCACCCGTTAAGCCCAGCAATCCAATCAATATAACAGACCCTAATCGAGGAATGACACCTGTTACTGCCTGGGGCAGATAGAAAAGTGACTGGTAAGTCAGCCATTCACTGACGAAACCATTCAGTATCGGCAAAGCTGAGATTGCAGCGGCACCGGTTAAAAAGAAAACTGCGGTGTAAGGCATTTTTTTTATCAGTCCGCCCAGGTCCTCAATGTTTTTAGTATGGGTTGAATAGAGTACCGAACCGGCACCCAGGAAGAGCAGGGATTTAAAGACGGCGTGGTTAAAAACGTGGTAAAGTCCTGCTATAAAAGCCAGTCCCGCCAGGACAGGCTGATTGTTACTCATGAAGACCATACCCGCGCCAATACCCAGCAAGATGATACCGATGTTTTCTACCGAGCTATACGCCAGCAGGCGCTTTAGGTCGTTCTGCATCAGGGCATATAAAACACCAAGGACTGAGGAGATAATGGCTAAGAAAAGAACCACCTCACCCCACCAGGCAGGTCCGACACCCAAGAACTCCAGGTAGAACCGGCACAGGCCATAAATCGCAGTTTTGATCATAATACCGGACATCAGTGCCGAGACATGGCTGGGTGCCGCAGGGTGTGCTTCAGGCAGCCAAATGTGCAGGGGGATCACACCTGCCTTGGTACCGAAACCAATTAAGGCACAGAAAAAAACAATGTTACGCATGGTATTTGTTAAGGAAGCACCTTTGAACATTTGGAAGTCCAAACTGTGCACCGTCATACTAAGGATTAATAATGCCGTTGTAATAAAGACTGTACCCAGGGTGGTCATCAAAATGTACTTAAAGGCAGCACGGGTGTTAGCTGTCTTTTCATATTCATGGTTGACCAGGAAGAAAGAAACTACGGTCATGAGCTCCCAGGCGATCAGGAAATAGGCCACATGGCTGACGGTGAGTACCAGAGCCATGGATAAGATAAAACAGTTATAAAGTGCGGCCATTAATCCTAATCGCTGCTTGTAATACTCCCGGCTGTAGCCGAGAGCGTAAATACTGGCCGCTGTCCCTACAGCTCCTAAGGCCAGCAGAAAAAAAGCAGCTAAATTATCAATTCGGATGATTAATGGTCCAACCGGCAGGCCCATAGCATAAGTGAAAGTCATGCCACCGGCAATAAATACTTCAACTGAACAGGCCACAATGGCTAAACAACCTAACACTGATAAACCGTGAGCTAAAATATTCGTTACTTTTGGGCTGCTGTTCGTTAGGATGGGCATTAAAATGCCTGCGGTAAACAGCAGCAGCATTACCAGATAGATTTTTTCTATCACGAAATTCACCACCTACTTATCGGTTTGTTAAAAAATAATGAGACCAACTTGGTAATTATTTCACTAGTTTGCCAGCTCCTTCCCCTGACAAATATTTAGTTGCTTCATGGTTGTGCGATTTGACATTATACAGCATTAATTAGCAAGAACTATGCCTACAATATTAGCTTCATATGGTTTATGCCAACTACGGGCTAAACCAGCATGATTACTGGAATAGATGGGACTTTGCAGTCAGATAAAAACTTATCATTTTCTGGGCTGACTATAAATGAACGTATACGTTATTGTTATAGGTATGAAAATATTGCATGGTTTAATATGAAAAAATCCCCCGCACCACCATTCATAAGTGAACACTTACAATGATGGATCGGGGGAAGATAATTAATTCTTTCTGGCAAGGTTTTTCTGCATTCTTTCAAGACGGTAGTAAAGGGCTCGCACTGAAATTCCCAAATGTTGAGCGGCTTTTGTCTTGTTGCCCTTGTATATTCTCAGGGCTTCCTCAACCAGATCATCTATGTGCTTGTCAAGATTAATTGGGTCAGGCGGTAAAGATTTGGTTTCTTTTTTCTCCCCTGTACCCTTGGGCGTAGGATTACCCGTAGCTTTTGGAGTAAGATTGCTTAGATGCTCTAATTTTAACTCTTCATCATCAAACATAAAAGATACCCATTCCATTGCGTTGCGAAGTTCCCGCACATTGCCCGGCCATTGATAGGACAAGAGAAACTTGGCAGCCGGTTCACTGATCCTGCTGAAATGTTTACCCCGGCGTTGGGAAAAGTCCTTTAAGAACATTAGGGTATGAGGCAGTATGTCGTCTACTCTTTCACGCAAGGGAGGGATTAAGATCCGCCCTACTTTGAGCCTATAGTATAAATCTATACGGAACATGCCTGCCTCAATTTGCTTTTCAAAGTCCAAGTTTGCGGTACAAATAATTCGCACATCCGTTTTAATCTTTTTCAAGCCGCCAACACGATAGAAACTTTTTTCTTCTAATACGCGGAGAAGTTTAGCCTGCAGTTCCAAAGGCAATTCGACTATTTCATCCAAAAACAGAGTGCCGCCGGCTGCAATGTCAAATTTGCCTTTTTGCCCTTTGTTCACCCCCCCGGTAAAAGAACCGCCTTCGTAACCAAACAGCTCACTTTCAAATAAGGTTGGGGAAATGGCAGCACAGTTTATATCCACAAAGGGACCCGGGGTTTCCATGTTTCCATAGTGTATGATTCGAGCGATAACCTCTTTCCCCACTCCCGTTTCGCCTTGAATCAAGACAGGAACCGTTCGATCCGTATGGTATTGCTGGGCATGCTTGACCAGGCTTTTCATCACCTCAGAAAAAACCCCAATATTTTCAATCCCGGCCTGTTTAGCAACCAGTTGCTTAAGTTGGGTTAATTGATGTTCAGCCTCCTTAGTGGCCTCTTGTAACTTCTCATCAAAGTGCTCAGTAAGCACTTTATTTTCATACAAGAGATTCTGGTGTTCCTCAACTCGTTCCAGGATCGACGTTAATTCCTCAAAGTTAATGGGCTTGGTCAAATAATCATAGGCTCCTGCCCTTAAAGCGGAAATAGCCAGAGATACGTCGACAAAACCTGTATAAAGTACCAGGTCTGCTTTTGGTTCCATGTCTAAGGACTTAATTGCCTCAATCAGTTCTATACCTGACATACCGGACATTTTTATGTCTGATAATACCATCTGAAAGCGGTTCTCTTTGTAAACTTCCAAAGCTTCTTCGCCGGAATCACACTCGATTATAGTATGACCCTGGAGAGCTAAGTAGTTGGCTAAAAATGACCTACTCTCCCGTTCATCATCTACAAGTAAAATCTTCACAGCTTCTCGCCTCCATGATGCTTAACAACTAGGAAAGGTAATATGAATACTAGCTCCGCCACTGGGGTTATTAGCCACTGAAATCGTTCCGTTACTTGACATTACAATCGAATGAACAATCGACATTCCCAGGCCCATGGAACTGCCGGCATCCTTGGTACTAAAAAATGGTTCAAATATTTTTTGGGCAATCTCCGGGTCAATCCCTGGTCCATTATCCCTAACTGTTAGGTGGATTTTATGGTCTGCTACCCAGGTACTGATGACGATTTCTTTTTGTTCCTGTATATAGGGTTCTAAGGCCTGTACTGCATTCATTAGTAAGTTTAACACAACTTCCTCAAAACGAACAAAGCAGCCGCAGACAGGTAAAACAGCCTCTAGTTTTTTGCTTACTTTAATACGCCGTGATAAAATCTGGTTATTTACCAGGGACAAGGAATTTTCCACCACTTCGTTGATATCACAGGGTACATAATCAAAACTCTGGCTGTGTTTAAGGAAGGAACGCAGGTGGTTTACGATGGAATCGATGCGGTCAACCTGTCGGGATATATTCGTGACACTTTTTATAATTTCTTCTCCAGGCACCTCTTTCCTGGAGTTATAGAGATATAGGATTGTTTCTGCCAAAACCTTAATGGCATTTAAGGGTTGGTTAATTTCGTGAGCAATTCCTCCGCCGATAACGGCCAGGGTGGCAACCCTGGAAGCCCTTTCAGTTGCTTCTCTGGCTTCGGCAATTTTTAATTCTGCTTGTTTTTGGGCAGTTATATCTCGTCCCACAGACTGGTATTCCACGATTTTACCATGCTCATTTAGGATAGCCCGGTTCACCCACTGGGTCCAATGTACTTTGCCTTGATTGTCAACAAATCTCGGTTCCGTAACGACAACAGGGTTTTCCGGGGTCAAAGAGTAAACTTTTTTCCTTATTTCCTCCCGGTCGTCGGCCCGAATAAAAGTAGTAAAATTTTGCCCAATAATTTCTTCGACGGGTTGTCCGATAAATTTGCCAAAGGACCCATTTACAAAAGTAAGGGTTCCATCAGTGTTAAACCGCCTGATCAGTTCAACCTGATCCTCCACAATTGCCCTGTACCTGGCTTCACTTCTTTTGAGCTGCTCCTCTACTTGTTTTTGGTTGGTAATATCCCTACCCACGGATTGATACTCAACTATTTGCCCGCTCTCGTTAAAGACAGCTCTATTTGTCCACTGCTGCCAAACAACTTCCCCATTTGGTCTGATAAAGCGGCGCTCAGCGATAGCCACCGGATTCTCTTTGTTAAGGGAGAAAATCTGGCTATGGACAGTTTCTCGATCCTCCGCCGGGAATAAATTCATGAAGTTTTGGCCCAGTAATTCATCCATGGCCTTACCATAATACTTGCAGAAGGCACTATTGAGAAAGGTCAGCGTACCGTCCGGTCGAAAACGCCTGATCAGTTCAATCTGATCTTCCACCACTGCCTGGTAGCGGGCCATACTTTCTTTTAAAGCCAGTTCAGTCTGCCTGTACTTGGTAATATCCCGGGCAATCCCTTGCAGTCTGCCGTCGGAAAGTATATTAATTGTTAATTCACACAAGAAAACAGAGTTATCTTTTCGCCGGCACCATAATTCTTCAATAATTTTCTTACCTTCTTTAATTTTAGAAACAAGTTCATACCCGTTATTCAGGCCTTCCGAAGCAATTAACTCAACGAAGTTTTTCTCTCTAAGTTCCTCCTTAGCATAGCCAAACATTGAGCAAAGCCAGGAATTTATGTTTATTAGGCGGTATTCCCAATCAGTTACAAAGATGCCTACACCGGCTTGATCGACTAATACCCGGTATAATTCATTGCTTTGACGATAGGATTCCATTTTTCGAGAGATATCTATAGATTGATTCGCAGCGAGTTTAAGATTGATTTTTCTTCTGTATTGTCTCGACATTTACATAAACTCCTTTGACATGACAGTACTGTCGTTGCACGGGTTAGCCGTCTCACACCTTATCACATGCGGCTAGTCGAATGCTAACAAAATCACCAATTGATAGTGTAAGCCATTATTTCTGCCTTTTCGGGCTCATTGTGAAAGGCTAACCGGCATGGCCAGTTTATTCTTATGAACATTCCCTTTCCTCTCGCTTATGTAACCGGGAGCCTGTTTGAGGACTAGATTAAAGATATGAAAAGGATATAGTATATTAATCTTCTTTGAAAAACTGCACCGCAGTCTTAATTACCTGGTTCAATCCGTCCGGAGTCCTAATACGGTGATCTGCACCTTTGACCTCGGTTAATCTCGCTCCGAACTGCTTGGCAAAGCGCCGCGCGTCCACCACAGACGCGGTCTCATCGGCATCACCGTGGATCATAGCTAACTCTGCCTGACCCCGCTGGTAGAGTTGGAACACATTATTCGCGTCTAGGTCGGCGTAGAATTCCCTTGTGATCTTCAAAGGGCGAATATAGTCAACATCCAGCATAATGTAGCCCTGCTCCCTTAGCTTAGTATACTGCTCCGGAGAAGTAGCGTTTTTAAACAGCCCCTGCATATCCACTGCCGCACAGCGCAATAACGATCTCTTGCCTGTGTGGGTGCGCGTTGCCAGATAGATCAAATTGATGTACGCTCCGAAGCTGGAGGAGAAATAGGCGATATCCGCCTCAGGCCTGAGCTCAAGGATATAGGCTTCCACCGCAGAAAGGTCGTTCAGACAGTTAGATATTCTAAACATCTCGCCGTCTACCGTGCTATCGCCATGAGCGGGAAAATCAAAGCTATAAGTCCCAATGCCGTGTTCCGAAAGTGCTGCTGCAATAGACTTAGCCGTCGGACTTTCCTTGCTGCTGCCAAGTCCATGGCTAATGATGACAATCCTCTTCTCGTCACCGCTTAGATTGTTCACGCACGGGATATTGTAACCGTTTAATCCACGAATGCTTTCTTTTTGCATGACAGCCTCCTTCATTCGCCCAATAAGTATTTGAATACTTAAACCTCATTATAAAATATTTCGACAAGCAAATGACATATCCTCTCTTTGACACATTTCATAAGATGTTAGTCACGACCCAATATTCATACAGTGAAAACCTATCCAAGCCAATATAAAAAAATCCTTGCAACGCTAATAGAAGCACCGCCTGGCAGTTTATTGAGCAGTTGCAGGATTTAGTAAGGCGAACTGGCTGCGATACGGGATATTAGGGTGGTTGAGATGACCACAAACGATCTCTATGATCCGCCGGTGACGTAAGCAATTTCCCATAGAAAAGGAGCGCCTTTAAACTGCACTCAGTTCTTTAGGCGCCTCCTTCTTTTACTTATTCCTAGACATTGGAATATATGATTTCCCTTTATTAACTGGAACCAGGCATTAGACAAAGAAAGCTATAGTGTTCGGTTTTTTAAGGTAATATTATCGTTAACAATTCTTCAAAACAATCAATCACATAATCATACTCTTCAACCTTACCAAAGCCATATCTGGCATATACAAAGGGAATTTCCGCCACTTTGGCTGACTGAGCATCTCCCATGGTATCTCCTACATAAATAGGTTTTTTTAGTTCATTTCTTGCTATGAGGATTTTATTGGTTTCCCCTTTTGACAGCCCGGTTACACCCCAACATTCAAAATCACTGAAGTATTTATTTAAGCTATGGGCCTTAAAGAAGGCCTGGATATAGCCATCCTGACAATTACTGACTATGAACAATTTGTATTTTTCAGCTAACTTTACAAGGGTTTCTTCTAATTTAGGGTATAATATTCCGCCATGTTTCTCTAAATGAGCTTGTTCTGTTTCACAGAATTCTTTCATTAATTTCTTTTGACTAGGTTCATCTAATTCCGGGAACAACTTTTTGCCTATTTCATCCATTGGCAGCCCCATGCAGCCCTGCATATCTTCAGGGGTTACTCCCTTTATAATGTTAGGATAATTGGCTAAGACCGTTTCCCAGGCCTCACAAATTCCTGCCATGGAATTCCAAAGTGTGCCGTCTAAATCAAAAATAATACTATCAATCTCCATTTTCTTACCATCCTTTAAATTGCTACCGATCCAATATGTTTGCTTCGCAGGAGAATAATAATAAGAGAAACAATCTATCGATTATGAAAATGCGTTGTCTCCCTTTTAAATAGAAGGAAACACCGCACTCAAATCTACCATTAAATCTGGAAATATTGATACATTTATTGTTTCATCTTCTGTGTATATTTCTGGCCTACCATACCTACCGTTACTTTGCAATATGAATACACTTACAAGCTTACCTTCTGGCTCAACAATCCAGTATTCCACAACTCCAGCTTTTTCATATTGATTAAACTTGGTAACCCTGTCATGTTTAATCGAAGATGGAGAAATAATTTCAATTATCAAGTCGGGTATACCCTTACAGCCTTGTTTATCAATTTTAGATTGGTCACATACAACAGTAATGTCAGCTCCTTTCTGCAAATCCATGTAGCCGAGATAATAATGGGTACTGGAACTTTTCGGGCAGTACTTCCTCTATAAAACTACCTTCTAACAGACTTAGAAACATCGGTGATCATTCTAATTATAGTGATACTTGAATCAACTGTGGTATACTATAAGCAAAGAGGAGCCATGTTGCTCGCATGACTCCAATATAACAACCGCTTCTAGAGCGGTCGGCGTCAAAAGTGCGGAATAGACCGAACCTTTGTTGTGAGGCGGTCTATTTCCGTTTATGGAATGAAAGTATTAACACTCGCCCGGCAAGCCTTTTTCTGTTATAGGTAAATTATAGCATACAAGCACTCGATTTGGGTGCTTTTAACTATATCTAAACCAGGTTTGTATCATCTGTATACCATCTCCACTCTGCTGGGCATATATCTATCACAATATTGATATGGTTGATAGTACTTTGACTTCACCATCAAATGTTAACATCAATATCCCCCCATAAGTGCACAAGCTTAATCCTTTTTCCTCTTTACTAAATTTAATCCCTTGATCCCCCAATGAATAAGCCCAGTCAACTGCTTCATAGCCGGGTATTCCAGCGTCCTTACAACATCCTGCAAATGACTCCGGATCTTTAGATGCTGGGGACAAACTTTCTCACACTTTCCACAACCGCTGCAGAGTGAGGCATGGCTGGGTACACCCCCGACTAAACCGCTTGTCATGAGAAAATAATGAATTTTTGTCCGTTTGGTCTGAAAAAGATGCTTATCATTATAAATCCCCAGGCAGTTTGGAATATCGACGCCCGACGGGCAAGGTAGACAATATCGGCAGCCTGTGCAGCCAATCTTGAGCAGTTTTTGATAAGCATCCTTAACTCTTTCCACGACAGCCAGTTCTTCCTGTGCTAAGGAATTCGGATAAGCCTCCCCTGCTGTGCGGATATTTTCCCTAATCTGTGCTTCTTCGTTCATCCCTGACAACAACATGGTTACCTCAGGGTGGTTCCACACCCAGCGCAAGGCCCATTCGGCAGGTGTCCTTTCTAATTCGGCCTTACTCCAGATTTTTTCAACCTCCGCAGGTATCCTGCCCACTAATCTCCCTCCTCGGAGAGGTTCCATGACAACGACACCCAGCCCTTTGGCAGCTGCATACTGAAGGCCTTCAGTTCCTGCCTGGTAATATTCATCAAGATAATTGTACTGGATTTGGCACATGTCCCAGTCATAGTCATCGACAATCAGCTTAAAGTTTTCTCTGTCCCCGTGAAAGGAAAAACCAGTATGAATGATCTTGCCGTCCCTCCGGGCGCTTTGCAGAAAATTCAGAATCCCGAGGCGTTTCATTTTTTCCCAGGAAGCAAAATCCGTTAGCATATGCAGGAGGTAATAGTCGATCCGATCCGTCTTAAGCCTCTTCAACTGGGTTTCCAGAACCTCTTCCATTCCTCGCCGGGACTGGATCAGATAGGTTGGCAGCTTGGTGGCAATTTTCACTTTGTTTCTAATCCCCTTGGAAAACACCTCACCCAAAAAGCTTTCACTTTTCCCGCCATGATAGACATAAGCCGTATCAAAATAATTGACACCATTGTCTATCGCCTGAAGCAGCTGCCTTTCTGTGCGTTGGGCATCGATTCTCCCGTTGATTTCCTGAAAACGCATGCAGCCATAACCTAGAATTGAAACCTTGTCGCCTGTATTGCCCATTTCTCTATAAAGCATATCTATTTTCCTGTCCTCTCATCTCAATTCAGCATGAGTTGCAACGATCCCTTTGATACAAATAGTTCGCTAAAATAACCATATAGAAAGGATTGCTGTCGGGATTAACAGGTATAAGGACTTAACCAGCAGTCCATTTTTGTTGCACTGCAAAGGGGCAATCATCAAAACAGCTAAAGCGCTAAAAAACAGGAGCAAAACATAATGCAAATGCAGGAGATTGAATAGTTCGAGCAAAGAAAGAGTAATCAAAAACCAGCTCGCTGCCAGGGTAGTGGGAATACCTGAAAAATACTTTTTGCCCTCAATTTCCTCCATCCCCTCCAGATTAAAATGGGCCAGTCGGCTTACCCCCGAGAGGATATAAGCGATGAGAATCAGAACTGACCCTAGGGAATTCAACCCCAGGAAATAGGCAATAAGCGCAGGCACGATGCAAAAGTTGAAAAAGTCTGCCAAACTGTCCAGTTCTTTGCCAAAGTCTGATTCCATCCCGAATTTCCGGGCGGCAATCCCATCAAGCCGGTCAAGCAAGAGGGTGAAGGCGTAAAGGGTTAAAGCAAACTTAAGCTCTTGCTGGAAAATCAGGGTCAAGGTGATAAAGCCGATAGCCAAAGAGCATCCGGTGATGGTATTGGGGATATTCAGGTACTTTAGATAAACAGATTTTCTCTTCAAGCCAACCCCTCCCTCTCCCTTAGCTTAGAACTTTTTGGTGAGTCTTTTGGTCTAGGTATTCTAAGATATCCCTTATTGTTTTGAATTGGCTGATATGGGCATCGGGAATCTCGATTCCAAAGGATTCTTCAAGATCACAGACCATTTCCACTATCTCTAAGGAGTTTAAGGATAAATCATGGATTAAATGACTGTCCTGATGGATTTTCTCAAGGTTTGCATCATGGTATTTCGTGATGATTGCCACGACTTGATTAAACATAGCTTAATTCCCCTCATTTCCTGATAATCTTCTTGGTGGTGGTCTTCTCGAATTCAGTTTGCCTGATTCTAAATTGGCTGATGTTTTTGTAAGCCGGCAGGGCCTTATTAAGCAGGTTAATTTCCTTAGCTAGTTCTTGCTTAATATTCTCCAGGGGCTGACCTTCCCTGTATTCTTCAGCTAAATAGACCTCGGCAACTATATAAAGCTCTTGATCTTCTTGATTACTATCGGCATAAACTAAGGCTTCGTTAACAGAGGGAATATTCATTAAGAGCATTTCCAGTTCTTCAGGATAGATGTTTTTCCCATTACTGAAGATGATGATGTTCTTAGTCCTGCCAGTGATAAATAAAAATCCATCTGCATCCAGTTTGCCAATATCTCCTGTCCTAAACCACCCATCCAGGAAAGCTCTGTCAGTTTCTTGCTCGTTTTTGAAATAGCCCCTCATAACACAATCTCCGCTGACCAGGATCTCCCCTTCCCCATCTTCATTGAGGTTGTGGAGCTTTACTCGGCAACAGGATAAGACCCTTCCAACACTGCCGTCTCTGTAATACTCGTTGCGGTTGACAGCAACAATAGGTGAGCATTCTGTTATGCCGTAGCCGTTGAGTACATTAATGCCAAAGCTTCTAAATCCCTTGACATACTTTGGATCCAGGGGTGCCCCGCCACAGACTATCAGCTTCAATTCTCCGCCAAAGGCAGCAATAACATTTCTAAAGAGGATTTTTCTAAGGTCAATTCCTACGGCCAATAAAGTATCACTTATTCTGCAAACTCTTTTTAGGAGCTTTTCCTTATGGGTTGATTTAGCAATCTGCCAGATTTTTTTGTACAGAGTTTCCACATAGAGTGGTACCAAAAAGAGATGTTCCGGTTTATAATCCTGCAAATCACCGGCTAGTTTCTTCTGACTGCTGTTGATGCAGATACAAGTCCCGGCATGGAGCATACTCAACACTCCTGCTGTGAAACCAAAGGTATGATGGATAGGCAAAATTAGTAAGGATGTAGTATAAACTTGAACATTATTCAGAGCACCGATGGTATTGGAGATAAGATTCCTATGGGTTAACATGACCCCTTTACTTAAGCCTGTTGTCCCTGAAGTGTAGTTTATGGCTGCCAGCTGGTCTCTCTCCAGCTTGAGGCTTGCAAAATCTATATCTTCCAGCACATAGTTTTTTCCCTGATCAATCAGCTGCCAGAAATTTAGGGAATTAGTAGTTTGAGGATTCTTTTCCGTCTCAATTAAGATTAAGTCCCTATCTAGGGCATTGATTGCGGCTTGAGCAATTTCTTGATACTGCGCTGAATAAACCAAGGCTTTGGCTTTGGTTTCCCTTAAAATTCCAGCGATTACCTTGGGGCCTAGTTCCTTGTCCAGAGGCACAATAACATTCCCGCTATTGACAGTCGCAAGATAGGTCACAATCCACTCGTAACTATTTTCCCCTATCACGGCAACTTTGTGATTTTTCACTCCTAATTTAAGCAGAGAAATCCCCAGAAATTTCACATCGTCATAAAAATCCTGATAGGTTCTTTTAATCTCCAGGCCTTTTTCTTTATACCTAAAGGCAATGCTCTCTGCATACTTAGTTAGGCAATTTTCCATGAACTCTCTCAAGTCCAGGACTTGATCCGCTTGATATAATGGGTAATTATTCACACAGCCAGCCCCCCTTCTATTTCTTTGATTTACGGTCAATATCCCGATCTGTAAAGCCTTTATTCAAGCCCAACCCTGCTATTTTTGGGGGTTTGTCTAACCGCTGTATCATTAGGACAGGTTTAGTTTTAATCCTCATTAAATATAAGGTTATTAAGGCCATCACGAAGAAACCCCAGACAATCTTGAGCATTAGCTTACTGAAATCCAGTCCGTAAGTTTTTGCTGCCAGGGATACGGAGAGAGTCAGCAGGTAGCAGGCCAAGGAGGCATAGTTAGGCAGGTTGTTGTAGATGGAGATCAATCCCGTGTTAATCTTCGTATTAGCAGAGGCTCTGCTGGCATAATTTCGGGTACAGAAAAGAAATATTCCGTAGGAGATTCCGGCCAAAGAACACCCACCAAGCAAAAAGGCAAAGGACCTGGAAATCTTTAAATAAAAGAGCAGCGTTATCAGGATCAATACCAATGTGGCGATACCGTTAGAGTTAGCAGAAAAGTTCGGGTTGTCTGTCAGCTTGATGGGCTGCTTGGAGAAAAAACCGAACCTTAAGACTGTGAGCACTGCAAAGATACTGATAACTCCAATAATCGTTCCTCCCTTAGCTGTTGGGTTGCTGAACTGATAATAATCACTCAAAATATAGATCATCATGGAAATCAGCATGGTTACTGCCGTTAAAATCAGGGCTGAATAGGCAACAAATAACCGATCATATAAATTCAACTTACTTTTGGGAAGCGACCCTTCGTCTGCTCGAAAATCAGGCCTGATTTCTTGGGGATCTTGGCTAAGAAAAAGCAGGCTCAGCAGGGCAATCGTCCAGATTAAGATAATATTCTGGATTGGGTTGGCAGCGAAGCAGGAGAAATAGAGGGGTGCCAGCATAATACCCAGCAGTTGAAAAAAAAGATTGGAGCGAACATGGATTTCCAACTGCTCCCGCTCAGACTCTGCGACAAAAAAGCGATCCAGACAGTTATAAAAAAAATTCGAGATAAATTTCAGGAGCACAAAGCAGGCAAAATAGAGCCATAAATTTTTAACTGCCAAAAGTCCGGAAAAGGATGCTGTCATGGTAAAAATACAGCAGGCAGTCAGAAAGTTTCTGCGGCGGACAGGAGCGATTAGCGAGGAATAGAACTTATCCTTTTGGGAGGTAAGAATTCCCCCAATGGAAGCCAAGGTTCCTAACAACAGAAATAAGCTCAGGAAGGTATTCTTCTGTTCCGGATAATTGGACATAAAATATGCTTGCGGTAAAACACTTAAGGTTGCCGTCCAAATAAATGAAGTAAAGAAGTAGATTGTATTTCTCTTGAATATTAAAGTGTTTAGCACAGCTTGACCGGCCTCCCTCTAGTTCAGGTAGTATAAAAACATGAACAGCAGCGGTGAGACTGTGAAAGTGCTGTCAAACCTGTCCAGAATCCCGCCATGACCCGGGAGAAAATTGCTGAAATCCTTAATGCCTACACTTCGTTTAATCTTGGAAAACACTAAATCACCGGCATTTCCAAAGATAAAAATGGTGATGAGCAGAATTGCGTTCTGGATGAGTGTCGTTTCGGCTAAAACAGGGATGATGGTGTGAAACAAAATGAGGCCTGCCAGTAACCCACCCAATCCTCCGAGATAACCTTCCAGGGTTTTCTTGGGGCTCAGAACTTTAAAGACAAAGGTTTTGCCGAACTTTCGGCCGGCGAAGTATCCGGTCACATCGTTAAAGGCCAGCATAGCGATCAGAAACCAAAGAGTATCAGGATTTAGTGAGTATAGAGCCACTAGGCTGGCAGCGGAAACAGCCAGGGACATTACCCCGAAAGAATAGACGTAGAAGGGATTTCTGATCATCTTTAAGGTTCCGGCGAAGGTCAGTGCCACCAGGAGAAGAAATGGGGGGATAAAATAAATCAGATAGGAATCGAAGGATAGCATCAGCCAATAGCATCCTGCTACGATCAGAGCTAAGAGTATGGGGTATTTAATTTGGTAGTTTTTCCCCAATTCATAGATGCTTAAGAGAAGGATCAGGGAAACCAAGCTAAAAACAGCCTTAACCCCCAGGATAGAAGCAAGGGAAATGACATTCAAAATCCCAAAAAATGAGGCTACTCGTAAGACTGTCTCTCGACTCTTCTTCACATAGGCAAGGGAGAAAATAAGGATAATCACGCAGAGAAAAAAGAGATAGGCCCGTAGAATCATGGCTAAACCCCCAGAACGTATTTCTTATTCATCTTCAGCAATGAAAGGGTATTTTTTTCGTTTGATCATATCCGTAAAGGCTTCAAGCCGGGTTTGAAAACCCGCTTCCCCCGTATGCTCATCCAGACAGATGCTTAAAATGGGAATCCCCCAATCAGCGCTGACCCTAGGCACAATTGAACTCGCCACAACTTCCGGCATGCAGGAAAAAGGATAGAGGTGGATAACCCCATCATAGCCTTTCTGCTTAAAAACAATTGCCTCTCCGACAGACTCTCTGCCGTGCCCGCCAATTGGCCGGGTGATATACTTTTGAGCGTATTTATAGACTTGGTTATTATGGGTTGGCAGATAGTTATCCAGAAATCTTTTTTGCTTCAAAGACCCTACAAAGAATTCGGAAAAGCTTAGGGAATACTTAAGCAAGACACCGTTATTCCCGAGGAATTCCTCCATGTTCAGGGTGGAAAATTGATCAATCAGCAGAAAAAACTCCCCCACCAAACCGAGTTTGATGATCTTTCTCTCCTTGTCAATGGGGATGGCAGCAAAGCCCTGGATAATTTCCTGCTTCAGCGCTTTCAATTCAGTAGCATTGGTGGTTTGCTCTAATTGGCGGAGGAATCTCCCTTTCATTCTGGTAGAGTCCCCTCGGTTAATTTCATAAGGCCGAATTGCCAAGGATTTTTCTCTGATCAATTCAAAGATTACTAATTTTCGCCAGAAGTCTCTGATGGTCTGCATAAATTGGCGAAGTGTCAGGGTCGGATGATGTTTTTTGACACTCAGCCAGAATTCCTTTTTGGCTTTGACCGCTAATAACTCCACAGGATAGCCATTATCGGCCAAAATTTTCTGATACATGTCACTATAGTAAGCCAAGCGGCAAATTCCGGTTTTGCCACCGATCATGCCTACCAAATTGGCCCCCTTTTCAATCCCCTGGACTAAATTACCCAAGGTAATCTTAAAGGGCAGGCAAGCCTGAGCCGGAGCCAATTTGATCCCGATATCCAGGGTTTTCTGACTGGTGGACGGAGGAACGACGACTTCATAGCCCAGGTTGGTGAATAAATCCTTAAACACAACGTAATACTCTCCGGCATGGGGAAAGGTAATTTTAGTCTGCATGGCGGTTTTTTCCCTCTTTTCGAATCATCATGTCTAAAAATGCTTCGATTCTGGTCATCAAACCAGCTTCACCTGAATGTTCGTCTAAAGTCAGGCCTAAATAGGGCTTTTGGTCACATACTTGATCTTTGAAGATTTCCTCCAGAAAGGCGTCAATCCCGCAGCCAAAATAAGTGATAAATATAATCCCCCGGATGTCCTTATCCAGCAGCATCCCTTGAACAGCATGGAGGATGTTCTGACCAAAATCCCAATGGGGTGCTCTCCGGTTAAAATACCCCGGATTGGCTGGCGACTCTGGTCTGGGATAGTGCTCAGAGGTAACATAAGCAAAACCGTATTCCCCCAGTCGATTCATGATTCCCATATTCAGCAGAGAATCCTGCAAAGCATATTGATGGGCGACAACCCCTATCAAGCCGTTCTTGCCCTGGTCCCGGCTAGGGCCAACAAACTTTTCTCCTTCAGGTATTTTCGAAGGCAATCTTTTGCTGTTTTGCCCAAAATAAGTTAAAGCTCTGGAGATTCTAAGGGGATTCCAAGTCAATTGCCTGGCCAAGGAAAGTATATTACCCTTGGTAAATTTTTCTCTTCCCAGGTCAATCTCCGCCGTGAGCAAATTGAATTCCTGAGGAATGGTATTTTTGATGAGCTGAGGCAAGCCGATTACTTTTGGGCAGCAATAGGTCCCTTGCTCTAAACTGGTATACTGGGGAATAAAGAGATTCGTCGTTTTCTGCAATAAAGAAACCACGTGCCCGTAGTAAACTTTGACCGGAAAGCACTGCTCACTCCCCGCCAACTGATTCCCCGCAGCAAAGGTTTCTGCCGAAGAATCCTCAGAGTATTCAACCCGATAGCCAAGAATCTCAAAAAACTCTTCCCAGGAGAAATTGTCTAAATAGTAACTTAATCCCCGAGGAATACCGATGATTTTCGCAGCTAACAATTCCTTATTTTTGCCATTTCCCACATCTGTCTCCCCACTTTGCTACAATCTCACCGGCCACAGTTACTTCTGTAAGCTCACAGGCGTTGGAACAATCCCGGCACTCCACTCGCTTTAGTAGATGGTTTCTCTGCATAATCTCGAACCCTTTGAAGAGAGTCGGTTTATTGGTTTCGTGAATCGCTTCTTTTGCTAAAATTGCACTACCTAAGGCCCCCATAACATTGAAATGATCAGGAATGACCAGCTGAACCCCCAATTCCTTCTCAAAGGCATTTTTAATCCCTTGATTGAAGGCTACTCCGCCCTGGAAGAGTACCGGCTCTTCAATGCTTTTACCCTTCGCTACATTGTTTAAATAATTCCTTACTAAAGCCTCACACAGCCCGGCAACAATTTGCTCTTTCGTTGCCCCCTCCTGCTGTTTATGGACCATGTCCGTTTCCGCAAATACGGTACACCGCCCCGCAATGCGAACCGGCTCAACGGTTCTTAAGGCAAACTCGCCAAACTCTTCAATGGGAATGTTTAAACGAAAAGCTTGCTGGTCCAGAAAAGAACCCGTTCCGGCGGCGCAAATGGTATTCATGGCAAAATCCACCACCACACCCTCGCGCAGAATAATCATTTTAGAATCCTGTCCGCCTATTTCAATCACTGTTTTCACCTGGGGATAACGATTAATGGCTGCAACTGCGTGGGCGGTAATTTCGTTTTTGATAGAGTCTGCCCCAATAATATGGCCAATTAAGACCCGGGCACTTCCGGTTACCCCCACCCCCAGAATATCCTCTGAGCTATAACCCTTGTCTTGGAGAATTTTAAAACCTTCTCTTAAACTCTCCATGGGCTGTCCCTTAGTTCTGATGTACAAGGCCTCAGAGAGTTTCTGATTATCCTTACTGTCCAGCAAAACGATGTTTGTACTCACGGAGCCAACATCAACCCCGACGTAGTATTGGTTCAAATTACTGTCCCTCCCCAAATGCTGCCTGCTAAAAGTTATATTCCTGATGGGTCAAATGACCGATCTGAGTCATGATTAAGCGGGTAAGGCTTTCGATTTCCTGTTCCGTGAGCCTTTTGCCATAGTATTGATCAAGATAAATCGGCTCCCCAATCTCAATCACCAGCTTATTGATTCTGGGGAACTTTTTGCCCTTGGGCAGAATATTGTAAAATCCGTTTAATCCCACCGGAACAACCGGAACCCGGTTCATTATGGCCAGTTGGGTTATCCCCGGCTGTCCTTTTAATAACTTTCCATCCTCTGAACGTGTCCCTTCCGGAAATATCCCCAAGATATTCCCTTCTTTCAAGCTCTTTCTCACCTGACAGATAAAGGTTTTGTTCACGTTTTCCTGGTCCACACAAATAACCCGGGCATATTCCATAAAGTGTTTAAATAAGGGATGTTCGAAAAGCCTCTTTTTGCCTATAAAAACTATTTGTTGCTTTTTTATTTTATTAAAGAAGGGAAACAGGATCAGCCAGTCCAGATAGCTTACATGGTTAAAAGCCATGATATAAGGTTTAGCCGGTAAATGATCGTAGTTCCTTAATTCTAATTGGCATAACCAAAGAAAAGGCCGCATAAAACACCAGAGCACATATTCCATGAATAGCCATTTTGTTTTCCTGATTATCTCCCTCATCTTATCTCCCATCATTTCAGTGTCAGAGTTATTTTTGAGCCAGTTGAAAAACCTCACTGACCGATATTTCTACCTCATCTCCCCAGGAGACAAATCTGCCGTCAGTGGTCACCTTCCGAAAAAACTCCTTATCTGCCAGCATCCTGAAGCGTACTGTATTAAGCCTGCTTTTCATGTTCAGGCTGATACTGCTGCCATTACTCAGGATGATTTCCAGCAGGTAGTCCTCTTGGGGGATGACCTCTTTTATTTGAACCACTTCCTCACCTCCTCCAAAAACGTTAAAACCACTATACAAATCATTGTATAGTGGTTCTTTTTACAGTTACACCACCCACCGGGTGATCCTAGGCGGCGTTAGGAGAATTAAGTGGAAGTAAAATGCTGCTTCAACAGTACACGGTTATTAATCGACAGCTTGCTGAAAACGCTTTTTAAAGTAGTTTTTACCGTATTAACCGTGATGAATAAACGCTCTCCGATTTCCTTGTTAGTCAGCCCCTTGACGACAAGTTGCACAATCTCCATTTCCCGTTCTGTCAGTGTAGGTCTGTTCTCCTGAAAGTGTTCTCTCCTAATTTGTAGTATCGAAGGTTGGTAAACCCTTGCAATCTCTAATATCCTTCGGATAGCTTCACGAAAACTACCTTTCCGAACTAGTTCTTCCAACAGAGTCTGAATAAAATCACAGTTTTCCACAAAAGGCATATAAACTTCGTCCATTGCAGCAAGATCCAGCCCTTTCTCGAGGACCTCCAGGGCAGCGGTACGCCGGTATATCTTCTCATTAGCGGCTGCAATATAGATGTAGGTGTAAATCTCTCCCAGTAAGTTTGGAAAAACCCCTGCCTCACCGAGAAATTCCTCCGCAGTGCCTAAAATTTTCAGATATTCACCCTTAACCAACATTACCCTGCCACAAACGATATTCAAGAATACTTTGGCCGGAAAATACAGCCCGCTGGAATCCAAGTCCCGCTCTTTAATCCATAAGGGAATGCGTTCCTCCCTCTTCAGGCAGGCCTGTAGAAAAGAGTCACAAACCTCCGCGGTGTGCATCAGATTATACCACCGTTTTCCGTGGAGTTCTTCCTGCATTTTCTGGAGAATATTAAGGGTCTGGGAATAATCCCCCCTGATAATGGCCAATCTGGCTTGAAGAAACAGAGCACAACAGAGAATGTCTCCCTGACTCCAGCGCTTAGCCGCGTATAAACCCTTTTGTACTTCAATCTCTGCGCTGACAAAATCTCCCCGGTTGAAATGCCACTCTGCCTCCAGCACATATTCACTGCCTGAGCCATGCCCGTTGGTAATTCGGCTATATACCGGCATAGCTTCCTTCAGGTTCTGCACCTCTTGCCTCAGGGTTCCCGGTTCTCTGTAAAACATATACAGGACTGATGGTGAGCCAAAAGTCCAACTGCCTTTGGTGTCCAGAAACTCAGCCGGTTGTTTTAATAGTTCCTCCGCTCTTTTGATGTGTTCGTACATTTTTTGGATGTTGTTGTATTCCGTGAAAGATAAGAGCAGTTCAAACTCGCCCATCAACTGGGCCAGACTCTCCGACCCAAGATCCTCATTGCAACGGACTGCTTCAGCAAACTCTCCACATACCTGTTGGAAACGCTCCATTTCGTTAAAGGAAAAAAGGCAAAGGGCGTAAATCAGCACAGCCGTGGGGTGCCTGAGAAGCACGGTTTTCGGGCAGTTTTCGAAGAATTGAATAAAAGCCCCGCGCTGTTCGTTGTGAATACTGTGTCCCCGGTCCGCTTCCACCGCTAAAAGCAGGCTTTCAAATTCTTCGGCCCGATAGAAGTTTTCCATGGCTTCAATATAGTCTTCATTTTTCAGGGAAAACTCAGCGATCTTTCGGTAAAGCTGCCTTTGAAAGCCCTCTTCTCTGACTTCAAGCAAGTGTCGCAGATATCTGGTGAATATTTTATGCATGTGATAGGTTTTCAAATGTTCATCATATTTAACAAAAGCGTTTTTGGCAATAATCTCTGCCAAAAGCGCCTCTGAATTTTTATTGTTGCTTAAATAGATGGCCTGTTCAAGACTGAAGCTGTCTAAGAGGCAGAGGGACTGGAGAAGCTCCTTAATTTCATTTGGAAAATGCTGATATATTGTACTTTCCAGCAGCTTATTAATATCCTGGGAGGTTTCCAGGATTCCATTCTCCCTATATTGAAGCATAATAAGGTAGAGGGCGCTGATCCAGCCCTCTGTAAGTGCATACAGCCTTGCTGCTTCATTATCTTTCAGGGTAATACCACAAAGACGGTAATATCCTTTGATATCTTGCTCTGAAAACTCAAAGGCTTCTTTTTCGATAGGCAGCAGATAGCCTTTCAAGCTTAATTCCTCTGTTCTCTGTAACTCTGTATGACGGGCAGTAAGCAAGAGATGCAAATCTGTGCTTTCGTTCATAACCAGAAATTCCAGGAAGCTGTTTAGTTCAGGACATTCCACAAGATGATAATCGTCTATGACCAGCACCGTAGTGCTTTTTAGGTGCATATCCTCAAAGAGGTTCAGAGCTTCCTGCCTGGATGTGCTGTTACTGGGAAAGCCCAAGGCTGCAAGGCTTAGTGATCGGTCATGATCCACCTCCCCCAGCTGTCGGCAAAGCCTCTGCCAGAAAATACTCAAGGAACAGTCCTGAACTCTCAGCCAGATTAAATTTACCTTATCCCTGCTCAACAGCTCCCTCACAGCCGTCGTTTTTCCATAGCCCATGGGCGCTTCGACAATTGTCAGAGGGTAGTTGGTTACTTCCTTGAGGGCATCCGTTATCCGCTTAGGAAAATAGAGATTTCTCGTTATGTTCTTTTTTGGTTTCGGCATCTTCAATTCTCCAACTTTCAGTTTCTAATAAAGCAAACCTACACCGATTACAACCGTTGAAAATATCCAGTCTGTTCTTCTAGTGATATTCTCTATAGTTTGTTTATTTCCTCCAAAGATGGAAAATACCAAAAGCCTGTATGCGGAGGTGTAGCTTCGCATACAGGCCAAAAACTTACTTTTGATGTTTTATGTGGGCTTAGAAAATCTCTTTACGCCTTTTCCCTCTATTAAATAAAACAACTGCAAATACCATCAATAATATCCCGATTGTAAAGAAACTCCAGAGATAGAGTGGTATTTGCTGACAGGCCTGGACTTAGACAAAAACAAGATTTTCTTATATCGAAGAGTCTAAACCAGCGAGGATTTCTTCCTCTTGCGCAGCCATTTCCTCAACTGTCGCTAGCATTTCAGCAACAGAATCGGAGATATGTTGCATGTTTTCCTCTAAGGTAGAAGATCCTTCTGCAATTCCTGACAATACGTCGAGCATGGCCCGTTCCTCGGATATAGTATTGCTAACCACGGTCTTCGATTGTTCTGCCAGTTTTTTCACTTCTTGAGCTACAACCGAAAATCCACGACCGCCTTCCCCTGCCCGAGCCGCTTCAATGGAGGCATTTAGAGACAGAAGGTTTGTCTGGCTAGATATCTCGACAAGTTCACCGGAAGCCGAGGCAAAATTGTTTAATTTCTGGGTCATTGAGTTAACGCTATCCTTAAGCAATGTAGCTGTATCTAAGGTTTGGGAGATGTAATTAGAAATGTTGTTTAAGCTTAAAACACTTTCCTCATTGCCCTTCGCCATTTGCAAAACCGTGGATTTAATGGAGTCAACATATTTCTGACGTTTAATAATGCTTTTTTCCTTCTCGATATCGGCAGCTTTAAGTTGGTCGACTAAGGTATTCATCTCGTCTATACTATCTGATTTAGCAAATATAATTTCTGCCCTACTATAGTCAATACAGCTTTGAACGATATTTGAGCCATGATAGATAGAGACTGCCATATCTCGACAGGTTGCGTGCCCGCAGGCTGTGCAGTTTAATTCTTTTGCCTCCTGGGTTGTTTTGTGCATTTTAGTATAGATGCTGTTCAGTTCCGATTCAGAAGGATTGCTAAGGGGCTTCAGCTTTCGGCTTCTATCGTAAGTGCGAAAGAAGTCACTCAGTCTAAGGTTTTTAGTGAAATATTCGTCAAGCCAATTTAGACGAGACATCTTGCTAAAATGCTTATTCCTAACCCTTTCGTCTCGTTTAACAACCTTTAAGGTGTTTAATGTATCATCGATATCATCAAGAACTGACTTGTCTAAACTTGTTCCTGTTCCAATATTGCAACCGTGAGTACAGTTTAAAATGTCGACAAGTAAAGGTGCAGATTTGCCCTGCTTCAGCCTAGAAGAATATGTTTTTAGATAGTCACAAACTTCCTGCGGACCTTCTACTTGCCGAACCCATGCGTCAGGGTTTCTAGCTTCGACATTTTCCCGAAGACCGCCGGGGCGACTGAACAGCAGTCCTAACGAACAATCTAAGTCATTGAATTCAACTTCTTCGTAATTATTGAGGTTGACATTCTGGGCTTCGAGGTACTTTGCCAGGTTATTATAGGTTACGTTATAGCTTATTGTATTGTCAGTACTTTCGAATTCCGTTTTCTTAGCGATACATGGAGAAAGCATTGCTAACGCAGAAGTGTCTTTTACGTACTGCTTAATATATATAGCCGAGCACATCATAGGGCTGTGAACGGGGGAAAGTTGCTCAAGTAATTCCGGAACGTATTTTTCAATATAATTGACGACTACAGGGCAAGGTTGAGCAATGAGTGTTTTTAGATTTTTTTCGTTTATTGTCTTTAGATACGCCCAGGTACAGATATCTGCTCCCAGCGATACGTCATAGAAGGCATGAGCTCCAAGGGATTTAAGATAGCCAAAAAGCCGTTTGTAATTCGGAAAATTTACACGTATTGCCGGAGCTGATAGTATTGATACTTTGCTGCCACCTTTTAATTCTGCAAAAAAAGAGGTAATATCGTCTTGATAGTACCGAGCACTATGGCTGCACACTTTTAAGCATTCTCCGCATTCAATACAATCCTCTTCGTTGATTTTTACTTTTACATTTCCATTTGTGTCTAAATATGCGATATTCCCATGAACTGGGCAATGTCTGATACAATTATTACACCCCTGGCACTTATCGATATCCGTATGAATGTGACACGCTGCTGACAATTCTTGCTCCACCTTTCACAATCTAACTGTTATGTAAGCCATTACCTTAAACTGCTTTGCCATAAAGTTATACTTCTTGCTTTAATTGCAAGTTCTTTGTTCTTAATTAAATAATGTCATCGGATAATGAAGATGAATATTAATTCATGATCTATTATTTAAGTATTTTAGTTTTATAGTATCTCCTTATAGGTATACTAAAGTTTTAAATCTATTATATGTTATATCATTTAAAGATTCTAGCAAATGTTTTATTTCGTTTGAAAATAATTAGTTTCCAATATGCAATTAGTCCTTACAAGGTGTAAATAGCGATAATTTTGAGTGATTTTTATTATATAGAGTTTTATAGCAAGCTCTGGCTGGATGCAGAACCAATCCATAAGAACAGCGCTCTGAGCTTCTTCATGAAAACTGACGAACCCATAGGCAAACTGGGAATGAAACTGAAAGCCGCTATGATACAGGAGCCAATGATGGCGAATACCGTAAACATTGAAGCAGAGCTGTTCCAATATAGTCAGATTGCTAAAGCCGAGGATATCGTGGTAGCTAAGAATGTCTATATTTAAATTTTCAATTCAAATAAGGCAACCGTTCTTCCTTTAATGCTCGATGGCACTTCACCAATATAGTTTGCGCCCACTTTATCATAAAAGCCTTTTGCGTAAGGATCGGACAATATAGATAAGCCGTCTATATTCCCTTTAACGCATATGCTTTTTGCTGCGCCAATTAACTGTGTCCCAATTCCCAGACCAATAAACTCCGGCAAAATAAAAATATGTTCCAGCCAAAAGCCCTTTCTAAGCAGTACCTTACCAGCCATAAAATCCTCTTGAACTTCCAAGACTGAGAAATACCCAATTATTTGGCCATTATCCTCAGCCACGTAGACATAATTATCCTTAATATAATCAGCGGTAATGGTCAGCTCTGTTTTCCAGATATCTATATAGGCTTCTGGATAATTCCAATATCTCTTTGCCGCAAACGAAATCTTTGTTAAGACATCGCAATCACTCTTTTCAGCAGGCCTGATCGCTATTTTTACCATTTTGTCTACTCCTTTCACGGCGAGAACTAATTAAAGTATCAATTTATAAAGCCCTTTTACTTCATCCCAAAAATAATTATTATACGCTAGTACTTTCCTTGAAACCCTATTACCTTCAAGGGGATCTGCAATGATTCCCCCATCTAACCCAGGGCAGTCATGGACGGCGGCTCCTTTGATACGTACATGATTCACATGAGCTATACTGAATACTTCACAGCCCGATTTAGTCCAGAATTTTTGAGAAGTCTTCTTCATATCGTTTAAAAAACTCATAGTATGTCCGTACATTTTCCAATTTAGTCCACCGTTTAACATCCACGGGATTCTCATCAAGATCATATATTTTTGCTCCCCGCAAGGCAAGTAAAAATGGCGAATGGGTTGAGATAATAAACTGGCAGTTCCAAAATCGCGCGGCATCCTCAATGAATTTCATTAATTCCATTTGCCTTTTAGGAGCCAGACTGTTTTCAGGCTCGTCTAATATATAAAGTCCATTTTCAGTAATTTTTTCTGTAAAGTACAGGAATGCACTTTCCCCATTGGAATATTCCCGTACATTAGACATCAGTTTCTTTCTCACAAATCGAGACTGTGTTTTACTTCTAGCCATATTTGTTGTTTTAAGCAGCTCATAATCGGATAGGGACTTCATCTGAAACTGAGAATACTTGGCATCCAAATATTCTTCGAAAAGTTTATCCCGTTTTTGGTCAATACCTTCGTTGAGATTACGGACATTCAGCATATAGTCAAATACATCATCACTGGTAATAATTCTGCTGTTTTCGGGAATGTCTGCCTCCAGCTGCATCCCGCACATATTAGTATAGTCGGGATAAAAATTAGATTTATTATAAATGGAATCTCGATTGATCCCTGTTTTTTCGGCAATCACATTTAAGGCCGTGGATTTTCCCGAACCGTTTCCTCCATATAAAATCGTAACCGGCTCAAAATCAATTCTTTCAAAGTTATGTCTGGATAAAACCCTAAATGGATAAAACACGTCATAGCATGTTCTTTTTACTTTTAGGAAGAAGTCGAATTCCATCTCGTCATTGGGAAATGTAAAAACACTTAAGTAAACCATTGTTCCCTTCCTTCCACATAATAACAATAAAAGGCTAACAATCCTGTCAGCCCCATGATGCAACATAATTTATAGTTAAGTCATTCCCTCTCCGGTCATGTCTGTAAAGTTACTTAATTATAGCATATTATCTAAGCAGGAATTAACTCCGGGGAGATTTCCAACGGTTTTTTCGAAAGGGGTATATAATTCCCTCCGAGAGCTTAAAGAAAAACACAGGAAAATGCGATGCTCAGTTTTTCTGTACTTCGGGGTTATAGGGAGGGATAGTGAGCAGAAGCAATAAACCGCTTTATACCATCAACTCAACAATAAAGACTGATAAACAAGCCACGATAGAAACCTTGAACAGACTGCCACCGCGATAGGCCAAGATTAAGGCCGTGCCGAATCCTGCCAGGGCGGACCACAGGTTTGCCGTCGCGCTTAAGATCGCGGGAAAGGTCATCACTGCCAGAGTGACATAGGGAACATAATATAGAAAGGATTTGAGATAAACATTCCTGATTTCCTTACGCATGAAAATCAAGGGAATGAGTCTGATCAAATATGTAACACCCGCCATGACCAGAATATAGAGATAGATATTACCCCTCATGGGCAGCCTCCTTCACCGGAAACAGGAGAGCAGCAATTCCTGCTATCGCTACTGTTAAGATAATGATTTTAAATCCCTGGGAGATTTGACTAAGGATGGGTAGTTGGGCAAACAGCAAACTCAGCAGCATGGATGAGATAATGATTCCAGTCAATAGTTTGTTTCCTTTTGCCGGCGGGACAATCACAGCAATAAACATCCCATACAAGGCGACACTTAAGGCGCTGATGATTCTTGCGGGCAAAATCTCCCCTGAAACAACACCGCAAAAGGTACCCAGCATCCAGCCCGGTATACTAACGCTCATCAGACCGTAATTGTAGAAAGGGTTCAGTTTACCCGCTTTGCAAACGGATACCCCGAATATTTCATCCGTAACGCCGAAGGCCACCAGAAAGCGATGAGGCCAGCCTGCTCCTGCCTCGAACTTTTGAGATAATGAACAGGACATCAAACAATATCTTAAATTAATGATTAGTTGGGTCAGGGCCATTTCCAGATAAGTCGCGGAAGTCCCGATTAAAGCCAATGCTCCGAATTGTCCGGCTGAGGTCAGGTTGACTGCGGACATGAAGACGGCCTGAAAGGGCGTCAGCCCGGACTTCTTTGCCACAATGCCAAAGGTAAAAGAAACCGCAAAGTAGCCGAGAGCGATGGGGATACCGTCTTTGATTCCGTTTTTCCAGGGGATAATCTTGTTGCTCATGAAACTTACCTCTGATCTATCATTATATTTGTTTCATCATACTCTCCCCTCTTGACATAAGTAAAACGAATTTCCATAATGAATATATAAGTTTTTCTAATGTAAATGAGGTGAACAATGAATCGCTATCAAGCTTTTATGAAAATCATCGAAACAGGAAGTTTTACTAAAGCTGCTGAGGAACTCGGTTACACTCAATCCGCTATCAGCCAGATGGTACGCTCCCTAGAGGAGGAACTATCCACCATACTCTTTTTGCGTTCTCGGAAAGGGATCTCTCTGACGCCTGATGCCGAGGAATTCCTGCCCTACATTAAAGGGGTACATAATTCCCTCCGAGAGCTTGAGGAAAAACACCGGGAAATGCAAGGACTGCAAACAGGGATTATTCGCATTGGCACCTTCTCCAGTATTTCCAGCAATTGGCTGCCTGATTTAATCAGGGATTTTAAAGCCAGGTACCCTTCGGTATGCTTTGAACTTCACCAGGGAGAGTACACTAGCATTGCCCAGTTGATTAAAGAAGGAAGCGTCGATTTCGGCTTTGTCAATCCCGATGCTCAAGCTGTATCCGAACTCAAGACTATCCCCCTTCAACAAGATGAAATGCTGGTGGTGGTGCCCAAAAACCACCCCTTAACCCTCAAAAAGAAAACATTACTTCAGGACCTGGTCAATGAAGCCTTTATCCTCTTAGATGAAGGTCAATTAAGTGTGCCCTTGGAGTTTTTTAAACGGGAAAATCTCCATCCCAACGTCCAATACCGTGTTCATGATGACTATACGATTATGTCCATGATTGAAAGCGGCTTGGGAATATCTATTCTCCCGAAATTAATTATCAGCAGGTCCCCTTATCATATCTCAACCTTGGAGCTGTACCCGCCTATTGTCCGTACCATCTCCCTGGCCTTTAAAAACAAGAAGGTATTGCCCATTGCCAGCCGGTACTTTATGGATTTCATTGTTGAGCAATATGGAAGTTCTTCTTGAGTCGTCTTTTTGTTCAATTGTACAATAAATTAGGAGTATCTCGATGACTTCATTGCTGTTGTAGTTACTCATTAGCCTTAATTGCTTCACTTAATTCCTTTACTATTACTTCTAAATTGTCTCGTCTACCAAGTGCCCAATTATAAATTTTAAACGATTTGTCTTTAACTTCTATAACAAGTCCTTCCTTATTAAAAGTTAATGAAGAAATTGAATCGTAGGAGAACATTCTTTGTCCAATTGCTATACTTTTACTTCCGACTATTAGAGATTGTTTCTGGAGAAAAGAACACCACAATAGATAAACAAGTGTGAATAAAAATAATGGCAATAGATTGATTGTTTTTAGAGTATACACTTCAGTCACGCCAATGCCGATTAGTATTACAATCTGGATTGTTACGTGAAATCTTTCTAGTAATGATTTAAAAAGTATTTTTTCATATAATTTCATAGCCTGTCTCGGGAATGCGTAAGCATATTCATTACCAATAACTATAACTAGCAAGACGATAATGGAATGCTGGTACTTTGGTTCAAATAACAAAAATAATGGAAATAATACAATTAACATTGCACAAAAAGCAAACCTATTGCTTACTTCGGGCTTGTAATCCATTAAAATCTCCTTACCTTTACTCCACTATTATGTAAACATGATTAAAAACCGGCAAACCGTTGCTCCACCATTTCAAGAAATAATCCTCTGTCATTGTCCTATTCCCTGTAAGCTCAGCATTTTCATCATTATCCCTGCCGGAATCAAAAAAATACAACTCTTTTTTTTCATCATCATAGCCTAAAAAAGTCATGTAATGCTGCCAGAAAAGTCCATTACCGACTAGAACAATAATTGGCTTATTCCCTTGCACAAGCCTATTCTTTAATGAATTAAGATCTCCTCTATAAATAGCTGGTCTAAATCCCTGAGACTGAAAATAACTGACTACTCCCTTGGGTAAAACATATCCTGAAATAGGAATCTTATAGGGGATTTTCGCATAAATCTCTGCACCTTGAAGATTTTGCCCAAAGTTCCTCAGAACGAAAGCAGTCGAAAAGGCCGCACATTGATTTTTACCCTGACGTTCAAATCCGGTATTAATAGATATTTCGTACCGATTGGGGGGGCTCTCGGCTTTAAATTCTCCTGTGGGAAAAGGTGATAGCAGGTGAATTAACCCACCAAGAAGAAAAACAAAAATCATACCCATTAACAACCACTGGATTTTTACTTTCTCCTTTTTAAATCCCATATCAACCTCCAATACCTTCAATAATAAAGCAACAATCCCTCTGATCTAATAATTCAAAATCACAACTATTTATTTTAGATAATTCTATTTTTTTATATAACATTTCCTCAAATTCATGCCATCCGAACCAAATTGACCAAAGCTCAATAGGCTTACCCTCTTGGATTTTAGTATTTAAATACTCTTGAAGTTGGTTTGTCCAGTTAATACTAAAGCTCCCACCAAGCCAATAAGTATATCTTTTCTTAATGTACTCCTCTATTCCATAGGGCGGATTAGTACATCTTGATATTGTTAATCCACCAGTATCAACACCATCAGGAATAAAGATTGCTTTAACATCATCGCGAAGTTTATCAAGGTTAAAGGATAATTCCGGTCGAGGATTAAGATTCATTTCCTTTAATTCCTTAACCGTCCCCTTGATAATACCGGACAAATCTATTTCCGGTAATTCGTAATCAGACGCAATAAAAGTAAATCTACTCAAATAATCACTCCCTTGTCATTTTCATCGACAATAACTCATGATAATTATTCTCTTTCATCCCTAATAAGTTCATATACAACAGTTTTCTCCATCAAGCTACCAAAACCCTTCTTTTACCAATAGTGTTCCACTTTGGACAGAGCTTATCCTGAGAAATTATCCTAGCCAAAAATAAGGATTTAAGTCTATAATCAGGACAAGAGAATCTATCTTTAACTTAGTTTCAGATGGATGACTACCGCCTAAAATCAGAGATATATCAGTATTTGACTATAAATTTAGGATATAGAAAATGAGAGGATTGTAAGGCTGTATGGATCTTAAACCAAAGAGTCTCTTCCATCTGATTGAAGAAGACAAGCTGGTTCGAATCATTGAAACCTTCACTAAGGCTACAGACATCACCATTGATATCAATGATGCCCTGGGGTTTCCGGTGGTCCAGCATGATTATTTCTATGGATTTTGCCGGAGTATTCGTTCCAAAGAAGTTGGACTCAAGCGTTGTATTAATTCCAATGCCGAATTAGGTTTTAATACCCTGACCCAGGGTAACTCAAGCATAGGCAAATGCCATGCCGGCGTGATGTTAATGGCGGTACCTATCATCGTTGATGATAAGTTCTACGGTTCCATAACCTGCGGTCAGATGCTGCTGGAAAAACCCGGAGCAAAAGAAATTGAGGATATGCTTGCCGCAACTGCCGACCTAGGACTGGATCCCCAAGATCTCAGTAAAACCTTTCAAGAAATCCAGGTTATCAGTATGGAAAAATGCCAGGCAGCCGGCGGCCTGATCCAATTTGTCGTAAGTTATATTGTTGAGCTGATCTATCGCGCTAATCGTCAAGAAGCCTTAAGCAAAGAAAAGCTTAAAGCAGCTGAGGACGCCCGGATTATTATCGAGTTGGAGCATACCTTGCATAGAGCAGAGCTGAAAAACCTCCAAGCTCAAATCAAACCCCACTTTTTATTCAACACCCTTAATACTATCATCAGTTTAGTCACCCTTGGTGATAATGCCAAGGGGTTAAATACTCTTTTTGCCCTTTCTAATTTACTGAGGCATAATCTTGATCACCCGGAGGAACTGGTTCCCTTGCGAGAGGAACTGCATTATGTAGAAAGCTATCTTCTGATTCAAAAAAATCGCTTTGGAGATCGTTTGGAGTTAACCATTCAAGTGCCGGAAGACCTCCATGATTTACAGATTCCCTTCTTAAGCCTGCAGCCTCTGGTTGAAAATGCCTGTATACATGGCTTAGAACCTAAAGAAGGTCTGGGTCACCTCCGAATTGTGGCTAAAAAGCTGAATAACGATGTAGAGATTTCTGTGATAGACGATGGGGTTGGTATGTCTCAGCACTATTACACTCTCGATTTAAGCCAGGAACATCCCCTTCAGGCCGGGATAGGCCTGCGCAATGTCCATAAACGCTTACAGCTTCAATTTGGCCCTGGGTATGGGATCAGGCTGCTGCCTGAACAAGGGCTAACGACGGTTCGCCTCCTTATTCCCCTGCAGGAAGGGTGAAAAGAACTCGAAATTTACTGACTAAATTCGAAAGGATCATAACCAGAAAATCCTGGCTAATGATCCTTTTTCACGTCTTAATTGTTCTTAATTGCCTCTAAAAACCGGCGGGAACATCGGTTACATCACCTAACGGTGTATACTCACGATTGAGGGCTTCGGCAACTGCTTTATAAGTGAGTTTACCGTGGATAACATTAACACCACGGGCTAAAGCGAGATCCGTTCTGATAGCCTCCGCGTACCCCAGATTCGCCAATTTAAGAGCATAAGGCATTGTAGCATTCGTCAAAGCAAAGGTGGCAGTGCGAGCTACAGCTCCGGGCATATTGGCCACACTATAGTGTACCACGCCATACTTTTCATAGGTGGGCTCGGCATGGGTTGTCACATGATCAATGGTTTCCACGCTGCCACCCTGATCAATGGCCACGTCAACAATCACTGACCCTGGTTTCATTCCTCGAACCATTTCCTCGGTTACGAGTTTAGGAGCTTTAGCACCGGGGATTAGAACAGCTCCAACCAAGAGATCAGCTTGTTCTACTGCCTGTTGAATATTATAGCTGTTAGACATCAAGGTTTTAATCCTTGAACCAAAGATATCATCCAAATAGCGGAGTCGGCTATTACAGACATCCAGGATGGTTACATCCGCGCCAAAACCAATAGCCATTTTAGCAGCGTTGATACCAACGATACCACCTCCCACAATGGCAACTTTAGCGGGGGGGACTCCCGGCACTCCACCTAAGAGTATTCCCGTACCACCATACTGTTTTTCTAAGAATTGAGCACCGATTTGAATTGACATACGTCCGGCTACCTCACTCATAGGGATTAATAGAGGCAAGCTGCCGTCGGCAGGTTGTACCGTTTCGTAGGCAATTCCTACTACATTTTTTTTGAGTAAGGCAGCAGTTAAGGCCGGTTCTGGAGCAAGATGCAAATAAGTAAACAATAGTTGACCATCTTTGAACAGCTCATATTCTGAAGCCAAAGGTTCTTTAACTTTCATAATCATATCTGCACTGGCATATACGTCTGAGGGAGTAGCCAAGATATTGGCACCGGCAGCAATGTATTCTTCATTGCTTATACCGCTGCCTACACCTGCATTCGTTTCGACGACTACTTGATGACCGGCTTTGCCAAAGGCTACAACACCTGCGGGAGTGAGAGCTACACGATTTTCATTGTTTTTAATTTCTTTCGGTACCCCGATAATCATTTGAATTTGCGCTCCTTTCGACTGGTGGCTGTTTATACCCTTATCATCTCATAATAAGGTTTGCCAACCAGATTAAACCATTGCCCAAAAACAAAAAAATAATGTCAGATTGTTCAAATAAGTTGTAAATATTTTTACCTTTGATATTAAGATATTGTAATTCTAAAACGAATAGGCATTGTGCTTAAATAAACGTATAATTGACTTAAAATCCTATGGTTATAAACTTTTCGAGGAATGGATGATAAGAGGATGTATAAAGTATTGCTGGTTGATGATGAGGAATTAGAGCGCAAGATTTTGCGGTTGACTTTACAAAATTCTGACCTGCCTATTTCAACAATCGATGAGGCTGTCAATGGACGGGATGCTTTAGAAAAAGTTCATCTCCTCCAACCGGATCTGATCATTATGGATATCAAAATGCCTGGGATTGACGGGATTGAAGCCACCAAACAAATAAAGTCATTTTACCCCTCTACCGAAGTGATTATTTTAACCGCCTACGGAAAATTCTCCTATTCTCAACAAGCTATTAAAGCCCAAGCTACAGACTATTTACTTAAGCCAATTCAACCTCAACTACTCATTGAGGCTGTAAGACAGGCCATAAATAGGTTTTCTCTTAAAAAATTTCAGCCCGGGCCGGCCATGGATTTTTCAAAACTAGAGGAACTGGTTAAAGACGGCGATCTTAGCGAGGGAAAGCGGCAATTAGCCCTGATTTTTGCCCATCTGACTAAAGTTGAACCTGTTCCCTCCACCGCCCTGCTTTATTCTTTCGGTTTACGACTTATGGTCATCGTTCTCCAGGCTGCCTTATCTGGAGGTGCCGATCCTGGGGAGGTGACTTCTACAGAAAATGATCTAGTGCAAGACTTATCCCATATTACCTCTCATGCGGGCCTCAAGGCCTGGGGGGATGGAATGTTGGAAAAGTGCATTAGTTTATTAAATTCAGCCATTCAACAGCATAACCAAGGGTTAACTCTCATCCGCAAAGCTATGGAGTACATTGACCAGAACTATGCTGAGAATATCTCCCTCAACATGGTGGCGAAACATGTCCATCTCAGTCCGGCTTATCTGAGTAGGATCTTTAATAAGAACACCGGCGTGGGTTTTACGGATTACCTGACCCAAGTGCGTCTGAAAAAAGCCAAACACCGATTGCGCAGGTCTGCTGAGACAATAGATCAAATTGCCATCGCTACCGGTTTTAATTCCAGCAGCTACTTCTCGGCGATTTTCAAAAAATCCGAAGGCCTCACCCCCTCGGAATATCGAGGAAAGCATATAGGAGGCTCTTAATATATGCTTTCCTTACTGAAACCACTTGTATTTCGCAAATATGTGTTCCCAATTAATTGCTTACTCAGGATTTTTCTATATATCTTCTTTTGCAAAAGAAATCAACCCGCATCGTCACAATGAGGGTTGATTTCTCGCTTGCATCATTAATATCTATTTGGTGGTCTTCACAAATACAAAGGTGTTGTCATCTGACAGATCATCCATATATAGGAACCCAAGTCGATTAAACCTTTTGATTTCAGCCAAATCTTCAACAGCGTTTTCAGCCAGGAAACGTACCATTTCGCCGCGAGCCATTTTCACATAAACCCCTTTTTCGATAACCTTACCGTCGATCAGCTCGCCAAATTTGCAGGTAACATAGTTGATGTCGGCAGTTAAGTATTTTTCAACAGTTTTACTGTATTCAGCGGAAGCAAGATTCAAAATCCTGGTATCATTCTGGGTTAACTCCCGATAGATATCATCTTTCCAATAGTCATATAGATTATGACAGAAAGGGGTTTTCAGCTTTGCCTGCATTTCCAAGCGATAGGGTACAACTCCATCAAAAGGTTTCAATATCCCGTAAAATCCCGAGAGAATCCGCAGATGGTCTTCAATGTAGTCAAAGTAGCCATCCTCAAATACCTGCGGGGCCATGTACATGTACTGAATGCCATCGTAGGATAAAATGGCCGGGTTTGTATACCTGCATAAATCCATTCTTTGATAGCGTTCATAGTTCAGCCTGGCAATCTCATCGTTACAACAAAGCAGCTTTTTAAGTTCAATATAGGTTAGGTTTTGGAGATATTCCTTGAGCTGTTGAGTTTTTTCAAGATAGACAGGGGCTTGGCGAGAGGGAAGAAAATCCCCATCCATATTCATCTTCTTAGCCGGAGAGATTATGATCTTCAATATATATCATCCTTAAGTTAAGATAACCTAGTCAGAACCATATTCTGGATTCTCCACGAGAATATTACCTTATCACTTAACTTGTCTCATCGTCTACAACGAGCATTCTTGAATTCCAAATCACCTCTTTGCAAAGAGTTTACACCCTTTCCTCCACAAATCCTCAAAGAATCCCACAAAATCCACACCAAATTGATTAATGATATTCATAAAAACTCTCAAAATCAGTGTAGTCAATAATAGAGCAATTACAATACCCACAATACCGTTATTCATATCAACTCCACCTCCCTAGACAAGCTAAAAATTAAAGGCTAACAACTCTTGTCAGCCTCATGTTGCAATAATTTGGTTTCTTACTTCGGATAAAGACTTTATATTTGGAAATTGAAGTATCTACCACGGTGTTACAAACCCTTGTAATTTATTATACCCTAAATTTCCTAGGATGAAAATAATTCCAGGTTCTGAATAGTTCTAGAGGCTATGGCACATATTAGTCAAAAATCAATGCTTTGGGGAGGAACTTATGAAAGAACATCACATAAGCTTAACAACTCCTGAGATTGCAGGTTTATGGAAAACATACATGCAAAATACCTCTAATTTATGTGTCTTTAAGCATTTTGAGCCCTATATTCAGGACTCCGAAATCAAGCCCTTAGTTATTGAACAAATAAACCTTTTGCAAAAGTTCACGGCTAAAATCACAGAGATTTTCTCAAACGAAAATTTCCCTGTACCACAAGGTTTTTCTGATGAGGATATAAATTTGTCTGCCCCTGCCCTTTACACAGACTTATATGGACTTAGCTATGTCTACAGATTTAATCAAATAGTATTTAGTGATTATGCTGTGACAATAACCAAAGTAGCCCGGACTGATGTGGTTGAATTTTTTTATGAATGCTTAAATTTGAGTGGTGCCTTATTTAAAAAAGCATTAACCCTTATGTTGTCTAAAGGGATTTATGATAGACCTCCCAAAATGCCTTATCCTCACCAGGTAGAGTTTATTAAAAAAAGAGATTCTCTCATCGAAACCTGGTTTGGTGAGCATAGACCCTTAAATGCTATGGAATTAGGCGAAATATTTTATATCATTGAGAGAAATTATATTGGCATTCTTATGTTAATGGGTTTTATTCAAGTGATGCAAGACCGAGAAATTAAAGATTATCTGCTGAAAGGAAAAGATCTAGCTGAAAAACAAATTGATATCTTTAATAAAATTCTCAAAGATGAAGAACATTTGGGTAATATGCCTGTAAGTATGGAGGTAACTGATTCAACCGTCTCCCCTTTTTCGGATAAGTTGATTATGTTCCTGATTTCAACATCCGCTTCGGCAGGAATCTATTTATGCGCATATGCAATGTCGCTCTCGATGAGAAAAGATTTAGCTGTTCATTATGCAGCTTTGATGGTGGAAATATCCCGATATGGCGAGGAAGGCATGAAGCTCATGATTGAACGAGGCTGGATGGAACAGCCGCCGGAGTCCTTTGATAGGGCAGCTTTTCAGCATTAGAATAAACAGAGCCAGTGATAGATTTAACAAAAAGGCAGAAGAAAGAATAGCAATAAAGTATTCTTTCTTCTGCCTTTCTCCCAGCCGCATTCCGTGCAGAGGGAGCAGGGTCCAGCCCAGAGAGCAAAGGCTTTGTAGTAGCCCGCCACAAAGGCCTCCCCTTCCGCCTTCAGGATCAGCCGCTGAAAATCCGCCGTAGGCGGTGTCCCTTCGATGAGCAGGCAATCCCTATAGTCCCGGAGCATCTCCCGGGTCTTTTCGGCAGGAAGGCTGTCCGGCGGACAGTGAGGTTTACCGTATTCAGTACAGCCAAACCGGCAGTGCAAATCGACCCAGCCTGGAACCACAATATCTCCCGCTGAAATCAGACGTATACTGCTGAAGCCAAACCTTCTAAGCCTGGCCATAAGCTGAGCCTTACGGTCTAGGCAAAGATTTTCAAGGCATAAAGCATCTTTGGCGGCGAAGATCAGCGCTGTATCTGAAGCAGGGGGCAAAAGCTCAGAGACTGGGGATCATTGTTTGGATATACTAAAGTGTTTTTCATCATACCTTGCCTCTTTACGCGATCCCAAAATATTCGGCAGCGACCTGGGCGGCACAGCCGGTTCCGCAGACAACACAACCGTGATCATCACCGACTGCCGCAGTAGCCTTTAATTGTTCAGGATAAAGAGCCGCCTTAATTTGCCTGTCCAGGTTCTGGGCAACGCGGGCCTTAGCCATTTCCAGATCTCTAGCCCAGGCTTGTTGATTGCCTTTGGCAATATCCGCAATGTGGGCCGCCATTCGGGTAGTAATCACTCCGGTTCGGACGTCTTCCTCAGTGGGCAGACCCAAGTGCTCGGCCGGGGTCAGATAGCAGAGGAAATCTGCACCACAGGCTCCGATCAGCGCCCCACCGATGGCTCCGCTGATGTGATCATAACCTGGCGTTACATCCGTTGCCAAAGTGCCCAGGATATAGTAAGGGGCGTTATTGCATAGTCTTTTCTGCACTTGCATGGTTGCCTCCACATGATTGAGGGGTACATGCCCGGGTCCTTCCACCATGACTTGAACACCGGCCTCCTGGGCTCGCCTGGTAAGTTCCCCCTGGATGATCATGCCCTGGAGCTGAGCACCGTCCAAGGAATCTGCAATACTGCCGGGCCGGATGGCATCCCCCAGGCTTAAGGTAACATCATAAGCCTTTAATATTTCCAGCACCCGGTCAAATTTTTCGTAGAGGGGATTCTCTTTCTGATTGTGCAGCATCCAGCCGGTGAGGAAAGCACCACCCCGGCTGACCACGTCCGTTACCCGTCCGGTAGCCTGCATTCTTTTAATGACGTCCATATTCAGAGCACAATGAATCGCCATAAAATCCAGCCCGTCCGCCGCTTGTCTTTCAATAACCTCAAAAATATCCTCTTCTCTCATACTGACAACACTGCCGTATTTTTCAATAGCCTCAATCCCGGCCTGGTAAATCATGGTGCTCCCCACGGCCACATGAGCCAGGGACAAGGACTGCTTCCTCATGCCGTCAATATCTTTTCCAGTACTTAAATCCATAAAGCTGTCGCAGCCGGCTTCTTCTGCAATGGCCAGCTTGCGAGCTTCCATTTCCATGTCATCGCGATCGCTGGAGGTGCCAATCAGGGCATTAACTTTAATTCGCAAGCCTGCCCCTATTCCACAGTATTTGAATTCCTTGCGGTTTTTGTTTCTGGGAATGACGATTCTCCCTTCGGCAACTTCCTGGCGGATAAATTCCGCCTCAAGATTCTCATCAGCCGCCACAACTTCCATTTCCTCGGTAATGATCCCGGCCCGGGCTTTTAAAACCTGTGTCATATTAACCACCTTTCCCTTCTTAACAGCTATGCTTGGTTGTGTTCAGATACTTAGAAACAATTTCCATAGCACAATACTTCCCGCACATGGCGCAGGCCGTAGATTCCCCGCTGTTACGGGTTTTCCTGATCTCTTCCGCTCTGGGCGGGTCTATGGCCAGTTCCAATTGTCTTTTCCAGTCCAGTTGCTTGCGGGCCAGAGACATTTCCAAATCCCACTGCCAGGCTTCTTTACTCCCTTTGGCCAGATCGCCGGCATGGGCAGCAATCCGGGCGGCTATAACTCCCTCCCGCACCTGATCAGCACTGGGTACTCCGATATGTTCAGCAGGGGTGACATAACAAAGAAATTCCGCCCCTGCCCAGGCACTGAGGGCACCTCCTATTGCAGCATTGATATGGTCATAACCGGCAGCAATATCCGTCAGCAATGGCCCGAAGACAAAATAGGGAGCACCCTGACAAAGACTCTTCTGCAAAGTAACCGTGGCCTTCACATGCTCAAGAGGCATATGCCCGGGACCTTTAATCATAATTTGGACCCCCGCTGCCCTGGCCCGTCTGACCAGTTCTCCTAGGATAACCAATTCCTGAACCTGGGCTCCGTCCAGGGAATCTGCCAGACACCCCGGCCTCATCCCATCAGCCAGGCTGAGAGTAACATTATATTTCCGGGCAATTGCCAAGACCCGGTCATATTGTTGATAAAGAGGATTTTCACATTCATTGGCAACCATCCAGCCGATCAAATGAGCACCTCCGTAACTCACCAGGGGATCAATGCGGCCATCTTTCTTGGCTCGTTCCACAACATCCATGGTCGTTGCACAGTGTAAGGCCAAGAAGTCAACGCCGTCTGCCGCCTGCCGTTCAATAACCTCAAACATTTCCTCGGCTGTCATTTTCACTGTGGAACCGTACTTTTTCCCAGCTTCAGCGATGGCCTGATAAACAGGGAGTGTGCCAACGGGTACGGAAGCAGAATTCAGGGTTTCTAGGCGCATGGCATCAATATCGCCGCTGACGCTCAGATCCATGAGAGCATCTGTACCTGCCAACAAGGCTGTTTTGACCTTGCCGACTTCTTCACTAATGGAAGCTTCACTGCCGTAAAGACCGATACTGGCACTAACCTTTGTCCGCAGCCCCTTGCCAATACCTACAGGAATAAGCGTCTTATGGTTGATATTTCCGGGGATGACAATTGTACCCGCTGCAACTCCCTGCCTGATAAATTCCGGGGAGACTTTCTCCCGAGCTGCTACCTGCTCCATTTCAGAAGTAATTGTTCCTTCCAAGGCCCTTGTTAATAAACTCATCATTATCCTCCTTTGAACCTCTTATTGCTCACAATAATTCCTATTAATTGTCTGTTATCTGCCTACCCTCCCTTTTTTTAACCGGTTTCCTGCTCAACAACCGGAACGGGATAAATCCCGTCGAAACACGCTGTACAAAACTCCTTAGGACGCCGCAAAACTTGAAGCATGCCTTTTAAACTAAGGTATTGCAGGCTGTCCGCCCCCACATATTGCCTGATTTCTTCGAGAGTCCGCCGGGCAGCAACAAGTTCAGCAGCTGAAGGAATATCTATGCCATAATAACAGGGAAAGCTTAAGGGAGGAGAAGCCACCAGAAGATGAACCTCTTTTGCCCCTGCTTCTCTGAGCATTCGGATAATTTGACAACTGGTGGTTCCCCGGACAAGAGAATCGTCCACGACTACTACCCTTTGCCCTTGAATTACATCGCTGATAACATCAAATTTCATCCTGACAGCCAGTTCCCGATTCTTCTGTCCAGGCTTGATGAAAGTCCTCCCTATGTACCTGTTTCTAAGCAAACCTTCCCGGAAGGGCAAACCGCATTCCTCGGCGTATCCCATGGCCATTGCCGTCCCGGACTCGGGAATTGAAATCACCAGGTCTCCAGCCACCGGATGCTCTCTGGCCAACTCACTGCCAAACTTTCTGCGAACTGAATTCACGGAACTGCCGTCCATCACACTATCTGAACGTGCCAAGTAAATGTATTCAAAAATACACAGGCGTCTGCACCCTCCCGGAAAGCTCTGTCTGAAATTAACCCCGTTTTTATCAATAATTACACCCTCTCCGGGATCAATTTCCCTGACTAACTCTCCGCCGGCAGCCTTAAGGGCACAGGTTTCTGAAGCCAGTATATAACCTGATTCCATCCCTTTCAGTTTCCCCAGGCATAATGGCCTCATTCCGTAAGGGTCCCTCAGGCCAATGAGACTGTTTTCTGTCATTAGCACCAAGGAATAAGAACCGGATATTTCCTTCAGAAAGAGTTCAAGGAGTTGCTCCAGGGAGAAATTTCTGTAATGGGCCAGAAATCTCAAAAAGATTTCACTATCCAGGTTTGGATAACCGAATGATCCGGTTTGGTCCAGCCGTTTTTTTAATTGACAGGCATTCGTTATATTCCCATTATGGGCTACTGCCACACTGCCCTTGTCATCTTTATACAATAAAGGCTGAGCATTAGCTTCCGAACTGTCGCCGCCGGTGGAATACCTGACATGTCCGATTGCTATATTCCCCTTTAATACAGATAAACTAGCTTTATTGAAGACTTCCGTAACCAGACCCATTTTTTTGTGCACTTTGATTTGCTTCCCGTCTGAAACCGCTATACCGGCACTTTCCTCTCCCCTATGCTGCAGTGCGTTGAGACCATAGTAGGTTTTCAGGGACACATTATTTCCCGGAGCATAAATACCCAATACACCACATTCATCCCGAGGTTTATCATGAAATTCCCAAGGGCACATTATCCTCTCCTCCTTAGAAAAAATAAAAAACAAAAAAACCCGCAACTCAATAGAGCGCGGATTTTTCCATCATCCTCACCTAAACCGGCTTATAACGCGAAGCCGATGCTAAGTATTTTACAGGCAGGTCTCCTGACTCAGGCTCACAGCTTTCTTGCCTCCTTCCTCCTTACAGAGTGGTCATGGCCAAAGCTCCCCTTTACAGTGGCGGGTCCGTCCGGGACTTGCACCCGGTTCCCTATTCTCCCTCATTGGGCACCTGTAAAATTATGTTTATTTACTAATGTCAATATTACTTAAGAAAATCGGGCCTGTCAAGTACAACTTCACTGAATTGTCAGAAAAACTACTAAGCCAATTTTTTAATTCCCTGGGTTTCCTTTCTTCCTGGCATTGCCAGGGAATGAATCAAAGATCTCGCATACGGACAATCATCAAGCTGACCCCAGATTCGAATGGTATTCGAATCTGGGGTCAGCTCCTCTTTAGCGGTTTCATCCTCAACTTGCGGTTACTTAGAAAAGTCCAGTTGATACTGAGCCTCGGGTAGCCATTCATGTTTGAGAAAGTCACGTCCCTTTACATTAACCACACCATCTTTAACATCAACAACTAAGCCCTGACTGGCCTCTGGGGCTTGGCGTACTCGACTGGCAGAAGCATCATTGAACATTGTAAAGGTGTCATTAACAACAGAATCAGGTGAACCTAACTTAATGTGTAAATGACCGACGAAGAGGACGACATTGGGAACCGATTGAAGGATTTTTGCCAGTTCTTTCTGTTGTACCACTAAATTGTACTTTCTTTGGGCTTTGCTATTGGCGGAAAATATGGGTTGATGTAAAAAGACAAACACAGGTTTTTCTGGTGTAAGGTTTTCAGAGATTTTTGATTTCAACCATGTTAATTGGGTTTCCGAAAGATAGGCAGCATCACCTATAGTTAGATCAGACATTCTCGACTTTTCGGAGCCAAGAAATATGAAATGAAAACCACTAATATAGTGATCAGTATATACCTGACTTCTCCCGGCAAAGTCTAAAAAACGCTGTATTGCCAGAGGATCTGTATCTTGATTTGGGAAAGTATCGGAATTCCATGCATTACTGTTTGGATCATGATAGGCTTTGTAGAATTCGTGATTTCCAATGGTGGGCACTATCGGAGTTGTCTTACCTGTATTCGTCCGGACAGACCGAAGTATTTGGTTAAGAGTCAGATAGTCTTCAGGTGTACCGTCGCCAAGATCACCATTTAATACTACTAAATTAAGCGGCGGTTGTTGATTTACAAAAAGATCTTCCAAGGCTGTTCTAAACTTCATTGGAGCAGTTTCGCTGGAAAGAATATGAATATCACTAATAACCGCAAAGCTTACATTATTTTGACTCGATTTCAGTGCATCGGTTGGTTCGGAAGCTGATGATAAAGCAAGTCCCAGCAAGGGGATTGCTTCTTTTGGATCGGCAGATGTATTAGCAGACTGAAGCCTCTCCTCAGGAGTAGTAACTGAGTTAAATTCAATTTTTAGACTTAGTGATATGACAGCCAGCAAAAACAAACCAATTATCCATAACTTTTTAGCTTTAATGAGTATCCCTCGCTTCTGATGTGATGTCTATAGTGTTGCCATCATTGCCTCAGAACAAATCTCCCACATTATTGTCACTTGCTGTATTCTTCACCCACCTGTTTTATCTTTCCTTTCTAGCGGGAAACTGAGGAGTCACATCAAAGGTCGCCGAAACATCTTTTAAATGCTCCGTTATCTTTAAATGCTGAGGGCAGGCTTGTTCACATTGTTTACAGTCTATACAGTCACTTGCCTTACCATGATTTGCCGCCAGGTTCAAATAATAGACAAACTGACTGGAAAAGCCATCAGTCATAGCACGTTTTGTACTGTTATATAAGGCGAAGTAGTCTGGTATAGCTATCTTTTTCGGGCAGCCCTTTTCACAATATCTGCAGATTGTACAGGGAATTGCCGTATTTTCATTGATAATTTCGCTGACCTGATTGATAATCTTGTACTCCTCTAGATTCAGAGGTTGGAAGTCTGCCATATAGGACGTATTGTCAAGCACCTGTTCTAAGGTATTCATGCCACTCAGAACCATGTTTACTCCTTCTTGACTGGCGGCAAATCGTATTGCCCAGGATGGAATGGATGCTTTCGGATCATATTCCTTCATTATTATATCTGCTTTTTCAGGAACTAATGCCAGAGAGCCTCCTTTACAGGGTTCCATGACAATAATTGGTTTGTTATGTTTTCTGGCTATCTCATAGCACCTTCTGGACTGAATGCTTGGATTTTCCCAGTCAATATAATTTATCTGTAACTGAACGAAATCCAATTCCGGATGAGCTGTTAAAATCTCATCTAGTAATTCCGGTGTATCGTGGAATGACATACCAAAGCTCTTTATTTTGCCTTCTTTCTTTTTATTAATTCCAAAACTAAAACTGTCAAGTTCACAAGCTTTCTTGTATGATATAACACCAATATTGTGGAGCAGATAATAATCGAAATATTCCACTCCGCAATTTTCAAGCTGTTCATTAAAGACTGTTTCTTGATCTGCCACAGTTTTTACATCTCTCATAGGCAGCTTTGTCGCAAGTGCAAAACTATCCCTGTGATGTCTTTTTACGAGAGCTTCTCTCATTATTTCTTCACTCAGATAGCCATGATAGACATAAGCAGTATCAAAATAAGTAAATCCTCTCTCAATAAAGGTATCTACCAGTTTATTTAACGTTTCCAGATCGAAGGATGTCTGGTCATCTTTATCCAGAAGCGGTAACCTCATACATCCAAAACCCAATTTTTTGTCCATTGTATTCTCCTTCATGCTGATTAATTCATTATGGTTTAGAAGCCTAAATTTTTCAGCTTTCTATATTAATACTATAACACTTCGAGTTAACTCTAAGTCAAGAGTTGATATATAACAGAACCATCGCAATTTCCTGAATTTTGTCTAAGGATATTTCCTTATATGAGAAGAATTTCTTCTGCCGGGAAAGAAAATGTAGCGAAATAGTTTTAATTATTCTCTATCCATTTGATCGGAAATTAATGCTTCTAGTAGTATCTCCCCGTAGGCTTGCACACCCGATTCGGTCAGGTGAACACCATCCGGATAAAAATATTCCTCATGGCCACTACTGAGCAAATGCCAATCGATCAGCTTGATATTTGAGTATGACTCCGCTACCTTTGTCAGGGTCTCATTTACTTCTCTTTCCCAGGGCTTCGGAACCCGGGTATTCACCAGCAAGATTTCCTCGGCTCTTTCCAGGGAGTCCAAGGTTTTCCTTAACTGTTTCTCCGTAAAGGAACCGTTTGTTCCAAGTTCAAGCATTACAATTTTTCTGAGCTTAGCCTCATCTTCAAGCCTGGAAATGAGATCCGGAGCCTGATACATCTGCCTGCCCAGTTGTGCGTCGATTATAATACCAGGTAAACGTTTTTGCAAAACAGGCTCTAGATTGATCATTAAGGAATCTCCAATGATCGTAATTTCATTCCCCTGGATATCTGTTTTTTTATCCGTTGCCTTAGATCCCTTGGTGGCAGCAATCTCTTCCTGGTCAGCTGTTTGAGCTAGATTTTGCGACACCTGACTCTTCGCCAAAGCTTTTTCTGAAATATGCATGCCTCCATTGAGGGTTACAAACAATAATAAAAACATCAGCAAGATACTCAATGAAATTTTGGTAATGGGGGCCAATGGCCTTTGCCACCATTTAAGGTTAGACCTCCGCCTCCGCAGATATTTCTGTCGTCCGTACCGGATCGGTTCCTCGATTAAGTAGCGAGACAGCGCGGCCAGGATAATGCTCACCCCAATTTGCCAGAGTGTGCGGGGAAAATTCAAGCCTTCAGTATTCACAACCGGATTTGTCAGAATGATGACCGGGTAATGCCATAAGTAAATTCCATAGGAACATTCTCCTACCCAGCGCAAAGGTCCCCATCCGAATATTCTGCCCAAATAGCTGGCCGGGTGAGCCAGAGCTGCCACCAAACCTGCCGCTGCGACGGAGTAAAGCAAGAGTCCGCCCTGATAGAGAGAGGGTTGGTATTGATCTGTTGTTCCGATCATCAATAGTACGACCAATAGCCCTAAGCTTCCTCCTAAATCCAGGGCCAGTCTCTTTTTGCCGGTGAGGCCTGCGTTCATCTTCCAGTTGGGCCATACCATGGCAAGTGCTGCCCCGACAAGCAATGCAAAAGCACGAGTATCCGTTCCATAGTATACCCTGCTGGGGTCATGGCCCGGTATGTAAATCATCGCCATTGCCGCAGCGGAAGTCAAGGCTAAAGCCATTGTTCCCCCGATAATCCATTTTCGCTGCAGGCAATAACGTAACCCTATTACTAAAAGAAGGGGCCAGAAAAGATAAAACTGTTCTTCTACCGCCAAAGACCAGAGGTGTCCCAAGGGAGACGGCGGACCAAAGCTTTCAAAATAGGATACCTGATGGAAGATCAGATACCAGTTGCTGGTGTAAAACAGCGCTGCCAACGCTTCCTGCTTCAAGGCTGCCAGACGCTCGGGTGCCCAAAGCAAAACCCAGGACATCACGCCTGCCAGCATCACAAAAAGAGCCGGCAGCAGCCTACGGGCCCGGCGCAGCCAGAAATCTTTCAAGTCAATTCCTCCGGATAGCTCCCATTGCTTCAAAAGAATACCGGTGATCAAATATCCGGATAACACAAAGAACAGGCTTACCCCTAAGAGCCCTCCCGGTATCCAAGTCAAATTTAGATGGTAAGCAATCACGGCAAACACCGCTAAAGCTCTTAGTCCGTCTAATCCCGGCATGTAGCCGATGGACTTCTTCTGCAATCCCCTTGGATGTAAATTCACTTGATTTGTCTTCTTGCTGCAATTCATGTTCTTATCTTCACTCTCCAAATTATGCCAGGCTTTAGATTTTTTACATCATAGCCGTCTCTCCTTTTCACAATACCAAGATTAGAGCTCAAGTGCTTTACAAAAAGCTTAAATTATATTACGAAAAAGTTACAAATATCGAATAAATGCAGATTATGTAGCATAAAGAAAAAAGAGCGCTTTAAACGCTCTAATTAACCTATTTACCTGATTGTTTAGGCCTCCAGTTTTAATGCAGTTGTCCCCGTCACAATCAATGTGCCGTACCCTTTAAATTAAGTAATGCAACGCCGATAATGATTAATACTATACCCAAGCCGTTATATAGATTGAGTTGTTCTTTCCAATATAAAATCCCTATCACTGCCGTTAGTGCAGTTCCTACGCCTGCCCAGATTGCGTAAGCTATGCTTAAAGGAATTGTCAGTAGAGCTAGTCCCATTGAATAAAATGATATACCATATCCACCTATAAATAGGAGACTTGGTATGAGTTTTGAGAAACCTTCTGAAGCTTTCATCATTGATGTTGATACTAATTCAAAGACAATTGCTATTGCTAAAAGAACGTAACCGTTCATTATTTTTCCTCCTCAGTTAACGAAAGTAAGTAGTTTAAAACTTGATCACGTACATCTTCATTTAGGTTTAATCCGTATAACTGATTGAAGTACATCCCGTCAACGGCAAGTCGGATGACTGTTGAAACAATGGGGTTAATCTGGTCATTTTCAATATGATTCTGAAGTACTTTCAAGTCCCTAGCCATGGACTTAACAAGATCCGGGCTTGTTGCAATCGCCGATAAGAAAGCGAGATTCATTTCAAATTCATTATCTAATAGGTTAAAAGTAAGATTTGTGTAAGCCCTTGTCCACTTCCCGTTATGACGAGGATCGTCCTTAGTAATACGCTCCAAGTCATCAAAAAAATTGTGCATTATAAAGTCATTCATGCCTTTCATTAACTCATCCTTAGTAGCGAAGTGATAGAATAATCCACCTTTACTTATCTTCGCCTCTTTGGCAACTGCTTCTAATGTTAATGCAAGTACACCTTTGGTATTAATAATCTGAGCGGCAGCCCTTAGTATTTTCTGCCTAGTGTCATTTTTAGTAGTTTTAGTATTATTCTCCATAGACGCCTCCAGTTTGTATGTTCCATGATAATACACCGGCCAGCCGGTATAGTCAAGCATAAATTAAAAAACAGCTCTGAAGTATCATTCTTCATAGCTGTTTTATTGTTCCTAATTTGAGTCTAACATGGCTACTTGTCCGTTAAACAAAATCCTTATAAACTAAACCTAAAATTTGCAACCCAATACCCCTATATCAGCTGCTTATTTATTTTAAAGCAATATAAATATCAATATCAGCATTCTCCCAATTACTATTAAGATATTCCTCAAAATCTCCGGTAAAGCTTCTGTTTAAGTCCATTTTCCAGATTTGGCTCCAAGCCTCGGCAACTGCCTTTTCCATATGCCCGTGTACCGAGAACTTCGCATACCTTCCTGCAGGAATTATTTTTACAGTCAGTTCATCATTCTCTGGTTTGGAAACCTCATTACCGGCAGTTACACAGTATTGGTCATCTGAATAATCCGAATAAAGCCCGATGGCATACTCGTTAAGCTTATTTTTGATTGAAGCATTTACACCACCTTGATATAACTTTTCCCAAAGTCCGCCGATAACTGCACCCATTTTAGGATCAGTGTTGCTGGTAATTGCACTAACACCAATAATTGTTTTTTGCGCTAAATTTACGATTTCATAATTCACTATAATAACCTCCCTCTCTTTGATAAGGCTATTATACTTTGTCTAATACGACAGCTGTATGTCATATTAAAGGTAATGTTTCAAGGTGTTCTGCAGTTCTGCTTGGACATCATTTCTTACGTCCTGGGGTTCCAAAACTTCACAATGCCTACCAAAAGTTGTGATGTAGTAAACTATCCATTCACCCTTGGGATAGTTAATTTCTGCAATAAAACTTCCGTCCTCTTGTTGATCATAACTTTCAAATTCCTCATATACCCTATACGCAACCTCCGCAGATAGCTTTAGCTTTAGTTTAATATATTCTTCTTGAAATACATTCTCGTTAGAAAGAATTTGACTGGGGGATTTCCTCTGAAAGTTTTGCTCTGCTAGACAAAGCTCCTTGATTCGCCTTAACTTAAAAAAACGGAAATCACATCGGGACTTACAATATCCATATAAATACCATGCCCCACTTTTAAAGCAAAGTTTCAATGGCTCTACTTCACGTGCTGTCTGCTGTCCTTTGGCACTGGCATAGGCAAAAGTAACGATTCTCTTGCCTAGTATTGCAGATTTAATTGTATTGAATGTTAAAGTTTCGTTCTGTGGATTAGCCCAAGATGAAAAATCCACTTCAATCCAATCTGAGTTTGATTCACCAAACAAGCTGCTGAGCTTTTTAAGTGCGGTATCTGTTTTGCTGAGATTAACAGCATTTACAGCTTTTAACGAAGATATAATCTCTTCTCTTTCTTCATCAGTTATAACAGCTTTATTCAGCACAAAATCAGGCAGCAGTGAAATTCCACCGCCCTTACCTTTGCTCATATAAACAGGAATTCCTGCAGAAGACAACGTTTCAATATCTCGATAAATAGTTCTTGTTGAAACCTCAAATCGCTCTGCCAAATCCTTAGCTGTTACTGCTTTTTTATCAAGCAGGATATAGACGATTTCAAATAATCGGTTGATTTGCATTAAATCACCCTATTTCAATATACTCTTATAAAATGACGTCATCAAGTCATATTATAAGATGTCTGACAAAAACCTCCAGGGTTTCGGATGGATCTTCGGCAATAATTCCCTGTCGCCACCGCTGCCTCGACGCTATTTATTGCTTATCCTAAAAAAAGCCCTATTTTACAATTAGTACAGGACAATTAGCCCTTTTAGCCACCTTATGACTAACTCCTCCTAAGACAAACTCCTGTAAGGTATTTAACCCCCGGCTTCCTATGACAACAACATCAAATTTTCCCTCATTGGCATATTTTACGAGGGCAGGCCCTGGCTCACCGTGGATAAACTTTACCTTAAAATTAACCTTCCCCTCTTTCATCTTCTCTTGTATGGGAAGCAGCTTTTGATTCCTTTTTAAGGTTATAGCGTCGGTATCTAACTCGCGTAATACATCCGCTTTAGATGCCTCACTGTTGATCACATAGACAATCTCAATGGTTGCCTCCGGATTATTCTGCGTTAACAAGATTGCTTTTTCAGCAGCTCTTAAGGAATGTTCAGAGCCATCGGCGGCCAATAGGATTTTATTAAACATAAGTAACCCCCCATATTTAATTTATATCTATCGCTTCTCAGTGTTTTGGCGGTTCAGAGTTCAAATCTGTGTGCCTGGCCAATTTATCAATCAATCGAGCACTCTGCTCGTTTAGTCCGCTTAAGGTTACCTTGATATTGTATTGACGGTATTTGAAGACGATCTTATCAATGGCAGCAACAGCTGAATCATCCCAGAGATTTGCATTGCTGAAATTTATAATTACTTCTTGAATATTATCCTTGTTATCCGTCGTAAAATCAAATGCATTCAGCAAATCTGTTACCGAGACGAAAAACAGCTGCCCACTGATTTTGTATGTTTTCACTGAACCATCTTGCTCTAATTGTTTCTTGGTATAAACCTTAGAAATTTTGGCGGCAAAAAAGACTGCACTTAGAATAACTCCCGCCATAACCCCTAAGGCTAAATTATGAGTGAATAGAACCGTCAAAACGGTAACGATCATCACAAAGGCATCCGTTTTAGGAGTAATGCCCAAGGTTTTAAGCGATTGCCAGTCAAAAGTCCCAACCGAGACCATAATCATGACAGCAACTAAAGCTGCCATAGGAATTTGCACGACATAATCCCGGAGACCAATAATTAGAAGGATCAAAAAACCTCCTGCTATAAACGTTGATAATCTCCCTCTTCCGCCTGATTTCACATTAATGACCGACTGTCCAATCATGGCGCACCCGGCCATTCCTCCCAAAAAACCGGCGACAATATTCGAAATACCCTGCCCCTGGCTCTCTATATTTTTATTACTCCCTGTATCCGTCATGTCATCCACAATTGTGGCTGTGAGCAAGGATTCAGTCAATCCTACCATTGCCAAGGCAAAGGAATAGGGTGCAATAATTAATAATGTCTCCAGGGTTATCGGCAGGTTGGGTAAAGAAAAACTGGGCAAAGAACGTGTAATAACTCCCATGTCTCCGATCACTGGAACCTTGAGGTCAAGTATTATAGCAATAGCTGTAATCCCAACAATCGCCACAAGTGTAGAAGGAATTGACCTTATTATCTGTGGCAGACCGTAGATGATCACTAAAGCACCCACTGTCATAACGTAAGCTGGCAATGATTGGCCAAACAGATATGGGAATTGAGAAGTAAAAATCATAATTGCTAAAGCGTTAACAAACCCAACCATCACTGAGCGAGGTATAAATTTCATATACCTGGCCAGTTTGAATGTCCCAAATAAGATCTGAAATAGTCCTGTGAGTATCGTAGCAGCAAACAGATACTCGATACCATGATCTTTTACTAAGGTAGTAAACAAAAGAGCCATTGCTCCTGTCGCCGCAGAAATCATTCCAGGCCTTCCCCCGACAAAAGCAATCACAATCGGAATGATAAAGGATGAATATAACCCCACCATTGGGTCTACACCGGCAATAATTGAGAATGCAATTGCCTCTGGAATCAAAGCCAGGGAAACGACAAGCCCAGCCAATACATCATTTTTAATATTGCTTAACCATGACTCTCTGAAGGATAAAGTTTCCATACAAACCTCACTTTTATAAGAAGCTACTTTCGAATAGTGTTCCCCTAGGAGCAAAAAGAAAATTCTCCTAACTGATTAACTCATTGAGGAGATTAAATTTCGAGAGTGCCTGTAGAACATTATCACAAATAGTCATAAACAGCAATTTGTCAAAATAATCTTTCAGGTGCCGGTGTGAACCAAAAACATTTCCCAGCCCCCTTATTTCACTTCAGGAATAAAGTCATCATAAGAAATAGTTTATAAATAAAAGCCCGGTTGCCCAGGCTTAAAGATTTAGTATGGAATTAGTCCACAATCCTCTAAAATTTGCTGACCTTTTTTGCTTAGGATCAAGTCCAGGAAATCCTTTGCCAGTATAAGATTCTCTGCATTTTTCGGAATAGCGATGGCAAATTCAATGGGTGCACCGGGAATAGTGATCATGTCGCCAGAATTTTTACCCTGCAAACTAACGGCAGACCGGTTGTAATAGTTCACATGGGCAGGGTTCGAGAGGTTAATTTTTTCCGGCAGAGACAGATAGCTCAGGCCAAACTGATTAACCACACAGAGATATTCAAAGGCATAGTCTAGCTTGCCTACCAGTACATCAGAGGCCAAATCATAGGATTTGGGATAAATCAAATCCCCTCTGCACCTCTGGTCCAGCTGTCTAAAGAGACCCGGTCGGCCGTAATATTGCTCCGACAGTTGCCAGACCATCAGTGTGCGATAGCCGCAGGGGTCTAAATGTTGGTTAGACCGTCCAAAGGTGACTTCTTCCCGCAATAGGATATCAAACCAATTCCGGGCATTAATTTCCCTACTGCCTCTGGAAAATTCGTTATAGGCCAGGACAATTTGGTCGTTGGCAAAAATATAGTATTTGTCCACATACTCAGGCCCAAGCAGCTCAGCAAAGAGCATAGGGTCTGCCAATGCCAGGATATCCACCACCTTGCCCTCACGTACTTGTCGGGCACAGGCCCGTGAACCATAGGACTCCAGCTGAAACTTCAGCTCCGGGCGAGCTTCTTGTAGCAATTTGGCGCATTCCACCACCGGTTTGCGCAATGCTCCGGCATGTAATATTTTTAAGATTTGCTGGTTAATCATCTCTCCTTCACCTCCTGTCGGTACTGGTCTAAAAATGCCGTCATATTATTCACTTTGTCAGAAATCAACTGCACACAATACTCCAACGCCTGATGACCTTCGGGGCTTAACTGGTAGGATCGTCGGGCAGGGCCGGTGTGCTCAGTTTCCCATTGAGATAGAACCAGCCCATCTTCTTCCATCCGGCGAAGGTTACGGTAAATGGTGGCTGGATCTGCCTCGATTTCGGAGAAGCCAGATTCGTTTATTTTTTGAATTAACTCGTAACCATGAGCTGGCTTATGCGCCAAAAAGTTAAGCAGAGCCGGTACCAGCATCTTATCTATGCGACCGGCAATATAAGCAAAGGCAGGATTTTGCGCTTCTTCTTTCACAGACTCACCTCGAAATTAAATTTAGAAGAAATATTGTCCTATATAGCTGAACGCCAGGAACAGAATTAAAACGGTTAAGATAATCTTAATAATTCTATCAGGTAAGAACTTCTGGACTCGAGCACCCACATAAGTACCTAATAGACCACCGATACCAAAAAGAATGCCTAGCATCCAGTCCGGAGTCACTGCGGCTCCAGCCGCGACGCTACTGGCAGCCAGAATGTGGTAGTAGGTAACCCCAGCAATGGAGGTGATGAGGGTGCCTGCCAAAGCAGCACCAGCCACAGTATAAACGGGCAGACCCAGCACAGCCACACAGAAGGGAGAAATGATGGCCCCACCACCAATGCCATAAATGCCGCCGATTAAACCCACTACCAAAGAGAGGCTCAAAATAGATATTCCACTAAAAGAATAGGTTTCCCCCCAGAATTCATACTCAATCTTCTTCCAGGAAATAGTCTTAGTCTTAACTACTGCCTCTGGAGGCAGACCGGATGCCATTCGGCCGGAATTTTCTTCCTTCAGTTTAGCCACTTGTTCAGCAAACTTGTTCTGCATGACTTTATTCTGCTCTTTTACCTTCTTATTCCAGCCCATGACTTCCGACAAAAGCCGATAGCCCAGGTACAACAATACTAGGCCTACAAAGAGCTTAAAGACTTTGGGGTCCGGCAAGTAGAGGATACGTACCCAGGCTCCAACGAATACTCCCGGTAGAGTACCGATGACCACCGCCCACGTTAGTGGCCATGCCATGCGCCCCTCTTTGATATAGCGGTAGAGACCACCAGGGATGGCTACAATATTGTAGATTAGGTTAGTAGGACTCACTGCCGGACTGGTAAAGTTCAGAACACTCACCTGGAATGGGAGTAGTAAAAAAGCACCCGATACCCCGGCAGAGGCTGTTAATGATGACACCAGAAAAGCTACTAATGGCGGAATAAAGGGTAATACATCGACACCGGAAACTGCAAAATGCATAGTATTTCCTCCTTTTTAATCATATATGTATTCGTCACCTACTCTCACGGTGCACATAATATCAATATGAATTTATTCTACATCTTCAGCAAATATCCTTTTAAAGTAAAAAGAAATTTTAGGCTATTTTTAAAGATAAAAAGCCTAAAACCTTGGGGCTTAAGTTTGCCAAGGTTTTAGGCTAATTGATGTCATATTAAATCGGTTATACTAAATTGTCTATTCTGCTTATTAGGTTCCTGACCTTTTGCTCAATTATTTGGGCAGTTATTACGAACTCACTCTTGTCCTTACCTGTCGGGTCATCCAGTCCCCAATCCTCTCTGTACTTACATGGAAGAAAAGGGCACTCTACATTACACCCCATTGTAATTACAATGTCGACAGGGGGAATATCTGCAAGCAATTTCGATTTTTGCGTTGCATTCATATCAATACCATAGAGCTCTTTTATTACCTCAACGGCATCCTGATTAATCTCTGGTTTGGTTTCAGTCCCAGCTGAATAGGCTTCAAAATAATCTTCAGCAATTAACTTTGATATCCCCTCTGCCATCTGTGATCTACAGGAGTTATGAACGCAAATATAGGCAACCTTTATTTTCTGAGTCATAATTTACTCCTTTTAATGGCTATGCTTTGGCAGGCCATTTTCATTGAAATATTTCCGCTTGAAGAAAAGAGCTGAATTTACCAGAGCAATCATGACGGGTACTTCAACTAAAGGACCGATTACTGCCGTAAAAGCTACATCTGATGCGATCCCAAAGACAGCAACGGCAACAGCAATGGCAAGCTCAAAGTTATTACTTGCGGCTGTAAAAGCAAGGGTTACCGTTTGGTCATATCTGAACCCACCTTTAAAGGACATATAAAAGCTCACAAAGAACATAATGGCGAAGTAAATTAACATGGGTATGGCAATTCTAACCACATCTCCAGGATTATTAATAATCTGTTCTCCTTTGGTTATAAACATAATGACGATGGTATAAAGCAATGCCATCAGAGCTAAAGGAGATATCTTAGGAATGAATACCTTTTCGTACCACTCTTTTGTTTTAATTCTTATCAAACTGAACCGTGTCAAAAAGCCTGCTGCAAAAGGAATCCCCAAATAAATAAGAACGCTCTTGGCTACTTCCCACATGGAAACATCTACGACCTGGCCTCCCCAGGAAAGTCCCAGCCACTTAGGAATGAGTGTTACAAAGATATAAATATAGACCGTGTATAAAAGAATTTGGAAGATAGAATTCAGGGCTACTAAAGCCGCACAATATTCATTATCCCCTTTGGCCAAGGAATTCCAAACAATAACCATGGCAATACACCGGGCAAGTCCTATGATAATAAGACCAATGGCAAATCCAGGTTTATCACCCAGGAGCAATACAGCCAAGACAAACATCAAAATTGGACCGATAATCCAGTTTTGAATCAGCGAGAAGGAAAAGATCTTTTTATTTTCTGTAACCTTTCCGATCTCTTCATACTTCACCTTAGCTAAAGGTGGATACATCATGATGATCAGACCGATTGCAATAGGCCAGGATATAGTTCCTGTGCTGAATTCACTTAGTGACGTTGCTAAGTCAGGAAAGAAATACCCGCCCAAAACCCCTACTGCCATAGCAATAAATATCCATAGTGTCAAGAATCTGTCTAAAAACGATAACCTGGCTTGTTTAACCTTTTCCACTCTAATCATCCTCCATAAATCTAATCACAGTTCATAGTCTTGCGCTTTAACCAATCCTTCAAGTTTTGTAGGTCATTCTGATATAGTTCCAGATTCCTCAAGTTGTCATAGACCAAGCTGTCTATAAACTTTATCCGTTCATCGATAGCCAAGGAGTAGTAAACCCACTGGGCATGCTTGCGATCTTTCACCAAATCGGCATTCTTTAGATAGATCAAATGCCTCGATGCCTTAGCCTGGGTAATTTGTAAAGTTTCCATGATATCGCAAACACAGAGTTCCTTTTCGTATAGCAGGTTTAGAATCCTTAACCGAGTTTCATCAGATAGGGCCTTTAAGGCATCTAACAGTTTTTCCATTGAATCACCTCTTATTACCTTTCTAACATAATACTCTTATATTCGCTTATGCGATTATAAGAGTATTATACATTATGATCTCATAAAAGAAAACTGATATTCGAAAATTTGCTTCAGCCAATGGTTACCTAAGGCAGGTTTTGAATGACTTTTTGCATCTCTCTCTCCTCTTTGGTTGCCTCGATGATATAAGAAGCAACATAATCTTCAATATTCTTATCGGGTGCCCAAGACTTAACAATCTCTCTGCTGTTATCCTTGGGTGTCAAGCGGATATCCTTAAAGCCCACGCTCTGCAACATTGCTTTGATGTCTTCAACATATTCCGCACCACCAATACAACTTGCAATCAGTGCTAAATCTTCTTTTATGAGTCTAGGTAATTGAGCTGTAGCAACAACATCGGATGTTGATAATCTTCCACCGGGCTTAAGAACTCTTAAAGCCTCTTTAAACACCTGTTCCTTATCCAGAGAAAGATTGATTACACAATTCGATAGGATGACATCTACAGAACTATCCGCAACAGGCAAATGTTCAATTTCCCCCAATCTAAACTCAACATTTGTATACCCACTTTTCTCAGCATTTTTCCTTGCCAGCCTAACCATATCCGGTGTCATATCAACCCCTATTACATATCCTGCGTCCCCTACCTGCCTTCTGGCAAGGAAGCAATCAAAACCGCCGCCGCTTCCTAGGTCAAGAACTACTTCCCCGTCTTTTAAAGATGCGATAGCAATTGGATTCCCGCATCCCAGTCCCATATTAGCTTCAGGCGGCACACTTGAAAGATCCCCTTCGGTGTAACCAATTTTGGCGGATATTTCAGCAATATCTACCAGTGAACCACTGCAGCTGCATTCGCCGCCGCAACAGCCTCCTTCAGCCCCTTTCTGGGCAACCTCTGCATAATTCTTTCTAATAAAGTCTCTTATCTCTTCTTTATTGTCTGTCATAAATACCCTCCATCAATTTCATTAAATAGTTTTCACTATTAAAGACGCTGGGAACGAAAAAAGGACGCATCTTTACGTCCCTTTTCTTAACAATATTTGCATTCACTACTTTTATGCTTATAGTCGATGATATTCCCCCTGCTGTCAATTTCCAACTGACAGCAGGCGAAAAGCATATCTTTTAACATTTTCCTGGCCCGCTGAACTCTGGATTTTGCTCCCGATATAGAAATACCCAGTTCCTTACTCAACTCTTTCTGGGTCATAGCCTGGAATTCTGTCAGCAGAATAGCCTGCTTGTAGGTCTCCGGCAAACTATCTACCATAACTTTTAAGCACGATGCTATTTCAATGTTTGCAGACGATTCCTCATCTGTTGTGCTTTCCAGATCTTCGCTAAGATCTGTGATTTCCAACTTATCGTGATTTCTCTTATAGTAGTCTGTAATAGTGTTTCGGGCTACTCTGTATATCCAAGCATGAATTTTATCCTCGTTCATCACTCTGTCGATATTCTTATGGATTTTTAAAAAAATTTCCTGAAATATGTCCTCGGCATCCTGTTCATTATCAACCCGATTCTTAATAAACCTTTTGAGGGGTAGACTGAATTCCTCCCAAACACAGTTTATACAAGTACTCACAGCAAACCACCTCATTTTTTGTAAGCAGCCATTCCCGTAGTGAGTATTAACTGGATCTCCACAATCTTACTTATAAGTTTCCAAGATCTTAGCTATTTCCTTCGGCTTCAATACCTTACCAACGGATACAACCTTCTCATCAATGACTAAGGCCGGGGTCGACATTACCCCATAGGCCATAACATCCTTTAGGTCGTCGACTTTAATAATTTCCGCTGCCATGCCCGTCTCTTTTAATGTTTTCTCCGTATTTTCTTTCAAAGTCTCACAGTTTTTACATCCAGACCCTAAAATTTTGATGATCATAATAATCCACTCCCTAACTTCTTGATTAGAATTCACACTTAAAATATAAAGACAATTAACACAATAAATGCCATATCCGGCTATTTCTCATCCTCATTTACAGCATCCACATTATCATTTCCCCATGAAAAAATATAATCCCCCCTCTCTCCATACTCACCCACATAACAAATTCCTGCCACAGAGCCAAAGCATTCCGCATCCAAATACCCTACATCAATAAATAACCAAAGGCATTGAAGAAGTATCCAATGATTAGAATTCCCAGAGTAACAATCCCTGCAAAGATCGCTAAAAGTCTCAGCTTAACCACTTTTTTTAGCAAGATCATGGAGGGGAGCGAAAGTGCTGTTACCGCCATCATAAAGGATAAGGCAGTTCCAATTCCCACCCCTTTTAATACTAAAGCTTCAGCTATGGGCAAGGTTCCGAAAATATCTGCATACATTGGCACACCCACAAGGGTAGCTAACAAAACCGAATACCACTTATCCTGGCCAAGCACGGCTGATATGATGTTTTCAGGAATCCAATTATGGATGGCTGCCCCTATTCCAACACCGATGAGAATGTATAACCAAACTTTTTTAATGATCTCTAAGACCTGATCTCTGGCATATTCCATTCTTTCACCAGTCGTCAGCTCTTCTTGATCTATATCAAGAATCTTATTTCCAAAAACGAAGGGCTCTACATATTTTTCCAGTTTTGCATAACTAATTAATGACCCACCAATCACTGCCAGGACAATCCCAACAACCACATAGGCTATGGCTATTTTCCAGTTGAAGATACTGGCAAGTAAAATCACCGAGGCTAAATCAACAAGCGGTGAGGATATCAAAAACGAAAATGTCACACCGATTGGCAGACCTGCACTGGTAAAGCCTATAAACAATGGAATAGAGGAGCAAGAACAAAATGGTGTAACCGTCCCAAGTAAAGCACCTAAGATATTTGCCGAAACCCCCTTATATCTACCCAGTATTTTTCTGGTTCTCTCCGGCGGAAAAAAGCTTTGAATATAGGAAATAGTAAAGATTAAGACTGAAAGCAAGATAAAGATTTTTATGACGTCATAAATATAGAAATGAATGCTTCCGCCTAAGGGATCTTGGATGCTTAACCCAAAAACCTTTTCTACCATAAGCTTTACTAAATCATAAAGCCACTCCATTCTAAGTAATTGATTATTTAACCACTCAAAAATAAACAAACGATCATCTCCTAAATTTAATCACGACTTTTTAGCATCCTCTTACCACTTTTAATCATAGCTCATACTAAGACCCTTGATCTAAGATCTTGATAAGGAAGTCTTTGTTTCTTCTATTTGACGTAGAATAATTGCCTCAACAAGGTCAATCATCTGGTATACTTCCTGATTCTTTATTGCATAAATAACTTTAGATCCATCTTTTCTGCTTTCTACAATCCCTTGATTTTTTAATACTGTAAGATGCTGAGAAGTATTCGATTGTTCTGAATCAAGGTTAGGTAGTATATCACAAACGCAGAGTTCACCTTTTCGCAAGAGTTTTAGTATTTGGATTCTTGTAGGATGTCCCAAAGCTTTAAATACACTTGATATAAGTTGATTACCCATATTTGACATTTTTCTCACCCCTAAAATACATTAACATATTAGGAATATCTAATATGTTAAATTTATTATATTGTTAATTCCTTTTATTGTCAAGATATCCTCAAAAAACCCTGGGTTACTACGAAATTATCTACAGAAGAATCTTACCTCCCGCAAGTATATTCCAGTTGTTACGCTTCCTGGGTTCAAAGGGAACTTTCTAAAAATCAATATGGTAATTTATGGATCACAACGATATCTTAATACATAAACTATCATATAGTTCATTAGATGGAGGTGACAAAATGGCATTTGGACATTATTATTCGCTATGCCAAAGATACAGAGGTAGAGCAGTTGAAATTATAACTCATGAGGGAAGTGTTCACAGAGGTATTATCGGGGATGTTGACAACAGTCGAGTATATTTACAACCGCTAAATCGCACCAGGGATTTGGGGGGCTTTAGCTACGGTTGGTATGGTGGTTATCCTGGTTTTGGTGCAGGAATTGCGTTAGGTTCGATTGCCACATTGGCTTTACTTCCCCTCTTCTTTATCTAATCTTATATTACAAATCTCTATTTAGAGATTAGAAAGCTCGAAGGCGAATTTAGCCTTCGAGCTTTTCTAATTCTTTACCAGAAAAACTTCTTATGGTCAGTTTTTATTAGGAAGGTTCTAATTTCTTCATTATCCTTTACTGTCTAAGTTATTTCTAGATTTGCTATTTCATCCGCTGGGGTACTGAATAGATCCTTAGATGTCAAGGGATTTGCTTCAATATATTTCTTGACTAAAAAATACCCAACACTGTACCCTGCCATTTTAGGATAAGAATCTAATCCATATAGTATGCCTAGATGTTTACGATCAGTTTGTAATACATTTCTGTTGGGGTATACTAGGTTGTTCCATAATTTCTCTAGCTCATCAGTTGTGTAATAAGATGTCCAGGTTGCTATAAACTCTTCACCAAATCTTTCGCGAACAGCATTTTCTGCCAATCCTTCCGAAATAATTCTGTCGAGCAATCCGTAATCTTTTTCACTTTTTTTATATTTATATAAACGACAAACGTGGTTGTATTCATGTGTAAACAAAGCCTTTATTTCAGTATTTAAGGAATCCTTCGAGACAAATAAAAAAAGTTTATCTCTAAAGGCTAGCCCTGATTTTCCGTTGAAATCCATTCTAATTGCCTGGTTATTAGTATCTGATGGAAAAATGAAGACAGGGACATTCGGCCCTTCCCACATTTTTGTAAGTTGCTCGTTTTCATTTCGAACAATTTTCCACACGTTATTTTCCATTAAATTTCTCGCAAGCTCTTTTCCATTTTTGAAGGATCGATACATTCCATGTTGAGTTAAGTAATCATAGATTTCGTAAGCTTGAGCACCCTCGAAATACTGCTTTAAATTTTCGCAAATTTCAATTGGTTGCTCATATAAATCTATTAACCACTTATCTGTTCTAATAACGCTCATAAACACGCACCCCTAGCTTACATCAGGTTAAAGATGATTACAGCTACCAAATAACGTTGCGTTCTCTTTCAACTTTGAATAGGAGAAGGATAAAGTGTCAAATTATTTACTTTACCATAAAATAATATAGTTATTTAACGACTAGGATGTGACTGGAATTGAATTACTCATATCTCGATTGTCTGTCTTTGTTCGGAGTTGGGGGGGCTCATCCTGGAGGTCTTAAACTTACAAAAACCATTTTATCAAGGGAATATATAGATCAAGAAAAGTCGATCCTTGACGTTGGATGTGGCACAGGTCAAACATCTGCATACATTGCAAAAAAGTACCGCTGTTCTGTTACTTCCTTGGATAATAATCCAACAATGCTAAAAAAGGCTACTCAAAGATTTTCATCCTTACAGCTACCTATTAAAGTAATAGATGGTAGTGTCGAAAAAATGCCGCATTTTGATGGATTATTTGATTTCATCCTATCCGAATCAGTAACATCGTTTACAGATGTCTCATTAACACTACAGGAATTTAAAAGAGTGCTTAAACCAAATGGAGTATTGCTTGCAATTGAAATAGTACTTGAAGAGTCCCTTTCTGAAGAAGAACTAAAAACGTTAGTTGACTTTTATGGAATTTCTCGATTATTAACTGTATCAGATTGGCGTAACCTTTTTCAAAAGGCTGGTTTCAAACAAATTAGTATAAATAAATACAAACAGCCGTTGGATGATAATGATATTGATACCTCTACTGATTTTTCACTATCAGGCAATATAGATGAGAAGTTACTTGAAATTCTTGAAAAGCATGAGCACTTAACAAAAACTTATAAGGATAAACTAGGTTATTATATTTTTAGGTGTTGTTAATACCTTTTCAATTAATACCCTTGTCACTCTTGATCAAACTGCGGTCTTTTCATCCAGGATTATTCGCTAGATTTTCGAGTGTCTGGTGTGATTATAAATGGTTTGCTTCCATGCAATAGAAGCAAACCATTTATTAATATTTATCATACCAGCTAAAGAAATAATATATATAGATATATAAGTTCAGGGTGAACAATGCTAATTCAAACGTTATCTGTTAAAATTATCTTGTTCAGTTACTATTATAACTAAGACAGGAGAATGAGTTAATTTGATTCGAACCTTTGGATTCAAAAAGGACTCGGAGCCTTATTTTAACTTCAGTCTAGATAGCTTAAATGATCATGATCTTCAGTGGTATTGGATTGATTTCGATAACCCTAACGAGTCTGAAATAGAATTGTTACAAAAGCACTTTAAGTTTCATCCCTTAGCTATCGAGGATACCCTTTTTTCCTTAAACAAACCCAAACTCGACTATTATGAAGGGTACACCTTTTTCATTCTTAACGCTTTAAAAGACGATACTCTAGATCCGTCGGAGGTCTCCTTATTCGTTGAACAAAATTCTATCATATCATTCCATACAGATAGCTTGCCTGAGATTGATGCTGCTTGGGAACGAGTTACCGGGGATCGATCTCATTGGGACAAAGGGGCGATATTTGTAGCACACCAAATTTTCGATAAAATAGTTGATCATTTCTTCCCGGCTGTTTATAAGATTGAAGATAAATTAGATGCATTAGATGCAAATCTAGATCGCAAGTTTATCCATAAACTGTTAGATGAGGTATTTCAAATAAGAGGAGATTTATTGAAACTAAGAAGAACTGTATCTTCAATGAGAGATTTGTTGTATAGAATCTTAAATTCTGAACGACTCCCAGGCTTCAAAGAGCATAAAATGTATTTTTCTGACATACATGACCATTTATTGAAGCTCTCGGATATGATTGAGTCAAGCCGAGAAATAACTTCTGACCTCCGTGATAGTTATTTATCGATAAATTCAAATCGTATGAATACAAATATGATGGTATTGACGGTGATCACAACAATTTTTATTCCATTAACCTTTATAGCCGGAATTTATGGCATGAACTTTGATTATATGCCGGAGTTAACCTGGAAATATGGTTATTTCCTAGTATTAGGTATAATGACGTGTATCGGCGTTTTAATGTTCTTGTGGTTCAAGGGCAAAGGATGGTTTGATAGTTGAACTGGCAAAGGGTTATCCCTACTTTTCCGTATTCTGCAACTCTCACGAAAATAAAAGCCCTGCATAACAAATTAGTTATACAGGGCCTAAGGCTCGACATTGTGCAATGACTAATTGACTTATGAATCAATAGTTTGAATCAGCGTAACCAACCCAACCGCCTTCTTTAACAAGTGTCTTGTCAAACTCGCCGACTTGGAAATCAATTTCCTCTGATTGATCTAATGAAGTTACAACAATCTTATTTCGATCAATGTCAATTGTTATTGAAGTGTCTTTCCCCGAGTAGTTCTCAAAAAGATATTCCAGCTTATCTGCTGGCAATTCAATTGCGAGCATACCGCAATTATACATATTCTGTCTGAAGATCCGGGCAAAGCTCTCCGCTATCACCACATTGATTCCATTTACTTCCAAGGCCCAGGGAGCATGCTCTCGGGAAGACCCGCAACCAAAATTAGCTCTTGTTACAAGCACAGTTTTGTTCTGAATATCTTCTTTGTTGTTAAATCCATTAAGAGTCAAATCCTCTAATAAGTAAGGCTGCAAGGCCTCCTTGGTAATTTCAGTAAGATATTTGGCCGGAATGATTTCATCGGTATTGATATCACTTCTATCTAAGAATAAGACTTTTCCGCTAAATTCTTTCATCTTTCCCTCCGATATTTTAAGCTTTATACAATTGTGAGTTGGTTATTTTTCCTTCAATCGCTGAAGCTGCAGCAGTAGCAGGACTCATCAAATGAACTGTACCGCCCTTCCCCATTCTGCCATTAAAATTACGGTTTGTTGTAGACGCACAGGCTTCACCATTAGCAAGTACCCCATTACTCATGCCGAGACAAGCTCCGCAGGTTGGGTTTGTAACGCAAAAACCTGCGTCTTGGAAAATCTCAATTAGGCCTTCTTTTAAAGCCAAGGAATAAATAGCTGGGGTTGCAGGGCTTACAATGGCCCTTACCTCATTGCTTATCTTCTTATCCTTAATGATACTTGCAGCAATTCTAAGATCTTCTATACGACCATTGGTACAGCTTCCAATATACACCTGATCAATTTTTGTATCAGACATTTCATTGACTGATTTTACTTGGTCTGGTTTATATCCGAAAGTAACCATTGGTTCTAAGGTAGAGACATCATATTCATAGACTTTTTCATAAGACGCATCTGCATCTGAAGTCCATTTTGAGTATTCCAGCAAAGCGTCTTCTTTTGTTTTAAATTCGTCTTTAATAAATTCCCATAGGTATTCAACAGTTGTCATATCCGGATAACATATTCCACAAGTGCCTCCGGCTTCAATGGCCATATTGCATAATGTCATACGTGATTCCATGGACATTCCATCGACAACCGGTCCGGTAAATTCTATGACCATGTTTGTTGCCCCGTTTACCGTCAGTTCTTTGATGATAAACAGGATCAGGTCTTTGGCATAAACCCCTGGTTTTAAGCTGCCATTAAGCACAAATTTAATGGTTTTCGGGAAATGGAAGGCACATATACCCTTAAGTATCCCTACTTCAAGGTCAGTTGTCCCGACACCGGCAGCAAAAGCACCAAAAGCTCCATGGGTACAGGTGTGTGAATCCCCCATGATAATTGTATAGCCTGGTCTTACGAATCCTTTTTCCGGGAATATTGCATGACAAACACCATTTCTCCCGATGTCAAAAAAGTCTTTGATACCATGTCTTTTAGCCCAATCCCGTAGAATCTTTCCCTGCTCAGCCGTTTTTGAATCTTTGGCGGGTGTAACATGATCGATGACCGCCTTAATTTTCGTAGGATCAAAGACTCTGTCCATTCCCCTGGCCATAAGATCCGTGATGGCAATGGGTGTGGTAATTTCATGACAAAAAACTCTATCCAGTTTTAAAACATGGGTATCCGGAAACGGCATGTTTACCCTGTGTGCATCAAATATTTTCTCAGCGATTGTTTTCCCCATTTTATTCTCCTTGTATTTTATTGTAATTTAGATTTGAGTTATCTGTGTAAACCTTATATTCCTATTTTATAATAAATTCTTATTATATTAAAGTATAATATTACAGTTTTGTCCTGTATGAAAAACTTGCTATTTTAACCTTTAATTCGGTGGTATAAATCATCAAGAAAAATTTTTTCAGTTTCGACAGCGTCGACTAAAGGAAGTCTTACCCCACCGGCATTAATCCCCTGATACTTCAACAGGTATTTGATCGGTACAGGGTTTGCGGTTACGAAAATCCCTTTAAACAAAGGAGTTAGCTTCAAATGCCATTTTAAAGCTGTCTGAGTATCTCCGGCAAACCAGGAGTCGACCATATTTCTCATTTCATCACCAACAACGTGTCCTGCCACACTGACAATACCTGTAGCGCCCAAGGACAGCATGGGCAAAGTTAGGGAGTCATCCCCGCTATAGATAGCAAAGTTCTCTGGCAGAATACGCTTTAGTTCGCTAACCTGATCCATCATTCCGCTGGATTCCTTAAGCGCTGTTATATTAGGGATTTCGCTGAGTCTGAGTACGGTTTCCGGGAGCATATTCACTGAACATCTGCCCGGAATATTATAAAGCATTAGGGGAAGCGAAGTGGCTTCGGCGATGTTTCGGAAATGCTGATATAAGCCCTCTTGAGAAGGTTTGTTGTAATAGGGTACCACTGCCATCAACGCATCTACTCCAATACCAGCAGCTTTTTTGGCTAATGCTATACTTCCTTCTGTGGTGTTTGAGCCGATCCCGGCAATAACGAAAGCCCGCGAGCCTACGGCTTCTTTGACAACTTTAAATAATTCAAGCTTTTCTTCAGAGGAAATTGTCGGTGATTCCCCGGTTGTCCCTGCGACGACAATCCCATCATTACCATGCTCAACTAAATGTAATGCTAAACGCCCCGCTTCTTTATAATCAATTTCTAAACCCTCGTTCATAGGTGTAACCATTGCTGTTAGAATTCTTCCAAATGACATATCCCCACTCCTTACCTCTTATTGCTTATTCTTTTTAAAGAATTATTTGATCTAACATCAGTTTGTTTTTTATCAGTTTCAGCAGAATAAGTTCTAGAATATGGACAACTCACCAACTAACATACTTTTGACATGGTAAGCCCGGACAATTTTTCCTTTAGAACATAAAAAACAAGGCGCAGATTAAGCTTACGCCTTGTTATAAACAAAATTAATAAAAAATTAAATAATGCACACAAAACGATAGCACTTCACCGCAATACGGTGACAGTTCAAGGACTCTTAATCCAGGAACCAGGTATGGAATATAAGAGAAAATCCACCCTTCGGAGCCATCCCCTTTCGCTAAGAATCATAGGTATCTCTCCAACCTCACCTTAGCTACTCTTGTTTGACCCGCCTCTATCTTCCGGTATTCAACTAGTTAGATTATAGCGAAAAACACCCCTGAGTGCAATGACTTATTTGTTTGTTTTCCTGATATTTCCTATAGCAGCTTTGATAAGGCGGTAGCCATGATGCATCATTTGGCTCTCTTCCCCGACATGAAAGTAACTCAGCCTTCTCCTGCGGCTTGACGTCAGCCAAGTTTTCTTGTTCTTGATAGTATTTATTGAAAAATTTCGGTATTATACTCATAACACATTTAGGAGGTCTGAGATGACTAAAACAAATACTTCAACTACCAATACTGACTTATCGGGAATCAATATTCTTGTCACCGGTGCCTCAAGCGGTATTGGACTTGCAATGGCAGAGGGGCTCCTTCGTGCTGGGGCTACGGTTGGTTTAGCTTCAAAACCCGGAGTAAAACTGGATAATCAAGTTAAACGACTTAAATCATCCGGTTTGGATGTATACGGATTACCTTTGGATGTTCGCTCGGAAACGTCGATAGCGGATTTAGTGGAATGGGTACAAAGAACCTGGGAGAAGCTTGATGTTTTAGTCAATAACGCCGGAATTGGGATGGGTACAGTAAATAAGCGCTTCTTGATCGAACCCCAGCCCTTTTTTCAAGTCACCCCTGAGGGGTTCCGAAATTTAATTGACACAAACCTTACGGGTTATTTTCTTGTGGCCCGAGGGTTTACCCCCCTGATGATCCGCCAGGGGCATGGGAAAATTATTAACATTACGATGAATCAGGAAACCATGAGGGGTACAGGCTTTATCCCCTACGGCCCTGCCGGTTCCGGTGCAGAATCACTGTCTTACATAATGGCCGAGGACCTTCGCCCCTATGGAATAACCGTTAATATGCTGCTTCCTGGCGGAGCAACGGATACGGGGATGATTCCCGAAGATCTTAGGGGTCAAATAAAATCCCCACTCCTACGCCCAAGAGTTATGGTAGAACCCATTGTTTTCCTGGCTTCCAGCAAGTCTGATGGCCTAACAGCTGAAAGAATAAATGCCCTTGAATTTTCCAAGTGGCTTTCTAAGTATGACAATTGATTAACTATCCCCTCTTCAATTTTAACTATATAATGAACAGCAATCTTATCATGATAAGTTTTATGCAGGCTATCTTATGAATTAAAGGAGTGCAAACATTGAAGTATTCATCTGTTAAAGTGGCAAGATTTATAAGACGGCCTAATAGATTTATTGCTCACGTTATCGTAGACAATAATGAAGAAATTGTTCATGTTAAAAATACCGGGCGATGCAGAGAGATACTCCAAGAAGGAACTATGGTAGTTCTGGAAGAAGCAAAAAATACAGAGCGCAAGACGAAGTACTCCCTTATAGCCAGCTATAAGGGAGATGTTCTGATCAATATCGATTCACAAGTCCCCAATCTGGTGGTGTTTGATGGGATCATGGAGGGGAAAATCAAGGAATTTCTCGAAGTTATAAAACTTTCCAAAGAGGTTGTTTACGGTAATTCTAGATTTGATTTGTACTTTGAAACCAACGATCAAAGTGGCTTTATAGAAGTAAAAGGTGTAACCCTTGAAACTGAGGGGATTGCCATGTTCCCTGATGCTCCTACTCAGAGGGGTTGCAAGCATATTTATGAGATGATCAAAGCTGTTGAAGAAGGGTATGGGGGGTTCATCTTCTTTCTCATTCAAATGAAGGGCGTGAACTATTTTACCCCCTTTGAGATAAGGGATCCGGAATTCACTAAAGCCTTAAGGCTTGCCAGTGAAAAAGGAGTGACTATCCTGGCTTATGATTCGATAGTTTCAGAAGACGGGATAACCATAGGAACTCCGGTAGAAGTTCGTCTTTGCTAGACAGGGCTTCAATGATCCCCACAATCTACTATGACCTGATTTTAAATCCCTAATAAAAGCTCCCGAAGTTCCTCGCTGTCAATAATCGGGATTTGCACTTCCGTAATATAGTTCCTGTTATCCCGTTCCACAAATTGATCAATGATATTAAAGTTAATGGTAATATCAGCAAGATCTAAATCTCCACCCGCATCACGGATGCGCTGGGCACTTGCGTAGATATGCTCATAAGCACCCTGATGATACCCGCAGAGGTAACGCCCGGCAGGTATTACTGGAAAGCGCAGAGAATCAGTCATTTCTTTCTGCAGGATTGTGTTTTCTCCATCGTCGAAGAGATAAGCACCAAAATATTTGGAATCGTTTTTGTAAAACACCACTGTTGGATTGAGGTAGAACCAATCATCCCCATAGAGCAGCTCTTCTCCTCCTATAGGAAAATAAAACCTCTCGGGGAATTCCTTAATTGAGACCCGCTCTATGTCAACATTGGGCAATTCCTGCTCGATGAAATGAATCTTCTGCTGAATCGCTCTGTCAGTATTAAGCAGGTTTTCTGCTTTTTTTCTGATGATACTAGACTGCTTTTTTAGCTGCTCCAAGTTAGAATCGATATCACGGGATTCTAAATAAGAAGCCTGAATTTCCTTGAGGGAATAACCCAGGCGCCGGAGATAACGTATGGTGGCGAGCTTATAAATCTGATCGAACCGATATTTGCGATAGCCGTTGGTCGGATTCCGCTCAATAGGGACAAGCAACCCAATTGAATCATAATAGATGAGAGTTTGCACATTCAAATGAAATAAAGCACTTATCTCGCCAATGCTGAGAGTCTCTTTCATATAACCTTTTCCTTTCCTGTGATAAGGTCATTATATCTATGAATTGCCTAGCAGACAATCCCGTAGTTTGCCGACCTGGTCAGGAGCAGAAATAAAAGTTATACTACCTACTCTTTGCGATCTGAAGGAAAAAGAATAAATTTATAAACTATGACTAGTTCAGATTTCACAAAAATAGTCGCTACCGTTTATTGCGCTCGAAGGGGATGCCCAATGCAGAAGGGTCAATACTTTTACCAATCGATAAGAAGAGTACGATGACGGCAACCAGATATGGGAACATGGTGAATACCTGAGTCGGAATCGGGAATCCCAAGGTTTGGAGGTTGTACTGCAGTGCCTGGGAAAATCCGATCACCATGGCTGCCGCAAAAATTCCGATTGGATTACGCCGTCCCAGGATCACGGCCACCAAAGCGATATACCCTCTACCTGAGGTAACATTCTCCATGAAGAAACCTAACTGTCCCAGGGTTATACTTGCTCCCCCTAACCCGCCTAACACACCGTTTATAAAACAAGCAAAATAGCGAATTGCAAAGACATTAAGGCCGGCTGAGTTTGCCGCCTGTGGGTGTTCCCCGACAGCATGCAGATTGATCCCCCACTCCGTCTTATAAAAGAAAATCGCCGTCAGTATGATGCCAATTAAGGCTAGATAAACAAATACGTTTTGATTAAACAGAGCTGGGCCTATGATTGGAATACTCGACAGCAAAGGGATTTTTATGTCACCAAACATAGTGCAAGATGGGATGGTCGTCGTTTGCCCAAAGACAATCAAAAACAAGAAGCTTGTAAGCCCCATCACCATAAAGTTGAGTGCCAGACCCGCAATGGTCTGGTTTGCTTTACAATGGATACTCAATACAGCATGGATCATGCTGACTAAAACGCCGCCAACAATACCCGTTAATAGACCTAGGAAAAGATTACCTGTAAAGAAAGCGACAATGAAGCTAAAGAATGCTCCAGAAAGCATAATTGCCTCAACGCCGATATTCAGGATCCCGGCTTTTTCGGAAACAGCCTCCCCCAATCCCGCTAAGATAAGCGGGGTTGCCATCCTTACAGAGGCTACTAAATACATAGTAACAAGTGCAATAAATCCAGAATCCATTGTTTGATCCTCCTATTCGTCGGTTAAAAGTCGGCGGAATAGACTTTTACGGGCCAGAATTAATAAGACGACAACCCCCATGATAATAGATGAAATAGAGGTCGGCACCCCGGCCATACGCTGCATTCCTAATGAACCAACCTGAAGCGCTGCGATACCTAACGCGGAGATGACCACACCTACGGGATGATTTTTCCCTAACAGCGCAACGATAATGGCAATATACCCGTAGCCTGGTGAAATCCCTTCAAGCAGCTTGTGATGCAGTCCGGAAACCTCGCACACACCTGCAATTCCAGCAAGCCCGCCGCTTATCAGGGAGGAAAGGATGATGTTCTTATACACTGAGATACCCGAGCATTTACTGGCCCTGGGATTTAAACCCACCGCCCGCATTTCATAGCCTGTAGGTGTTTTCCAAACCACAAGCCAGACGAGGACAACAGAGATCAGGGCAACCAAAAGGCCTGCGTGCAGCCGTGTAGTGCTTATAAGGGTTGGCAGTGTGGCACCGTCGGGCAGAAAAGCCGACATGGGCAAGGAACTGGCGGGATCCTTGAGCCAAGTGCGCACTAAAATTCCTACGATACTTAGAGCGATATAATTAAACATAAGAGTAGTAATTACCTCTGAAATCCCAAACCGAACCTTTAAGAATCCCGGAATTACAGACCAGATGCCGCCAAAAACAAAGCCGCCCAGAATCACCAGAGGAATCATAACTATTGCCGGCAGATCATTCAGCCAGAAAGCAATAAAGGTAACGGCAATAGCACCCATATAAAGCTGCCCTTCGGCACCGATGTTTATAAACCCACTTCGAGAACCTACTGCCACCCCCAATCCTGTTAGGATCAACGGAGTTGCTTTGACCATGACCTCAGAAACAGAATAGAAGGAGCCGAAAATTCCGGATAAAAAGCTGGAGAATGCTTGGGTAACGCTGCTGCCAACCAAGAGAATGAGCAAAATCGAGATTGATAAGGTCAGGAAAGCAATACCGAGATAAGACAGAAGTTTGCCAAACTGTTTCATAGTGATTCCTTCCTTGCTTCAGACGTTTTGCCAGCCATCAAAAGACCAATCTGGGATAAATCCAGTTCTTGGGTATTAGGGAAAATCCCCAGAAAACACCCTTTATAAAGCACGGCGATCCTATCGCTTAGCAAGAGGACTTCTTCCAAGTCAGCTGAGATGAGGAGAATACTGCACCCATTCGATCGGTGTTGGAGGAGCTGCTGTTGGACAAACTCCGTTGCACCAATATCCAGCCCCCGGGAGGGTTGATGCGCTATGATAGCTTTGGGGTTACCTGCCATTTCCCTGGCCAGGATTAGCTTTTGCTGGTTTCCGCCGGAAAGGTAGCGCAGAGGGGTATTCAACCCCGGGGTTTTAATGGCATAGTCTTCAACTGCCTTTTGGGTCTCAGCCCGCACTAAGCGGGTATTGATCAGTCCATGCTTAATAAAGCGGCGGTCGGTGTGGGTTTTTAAGAGGATATTGTCCGTTAGGCTCATGTCCATCACTAAACCGTCTTGATGACGATCATCTGAAATATAGCCAATTCCCAGCTTCTTACGTTCAAGTACGCTCAGAGAACTCATATCTACGCCATCCATCCTGATCTTCCCACTGCTTTGTTTACGGATGCCCAGAATTACCTCAACCAGCTCCTTTTGCCCGTTACCATCAACCCCTGCCACACCGACGATTTCCCCCGGCGCAATCTGCAAGGAAAGAGAATTAAGCCGCTCTCTACCCTTTTCTTGCAGGGAAACCTCTTCAAGGGCAATTCCCTCTCTGCCGGTATCGGACAGGATAGTCTCACGCTGAATAATCTGAAGTTGACGCCCAATCATATACCTGGATAACTCTTGCTCGCTAATATCACTGGTTTTCGCTGTCACCACATTGTACCCGTCTCTTAGAACTGTGACCCGGTCGCTAATGCTCATAATCTCAGGGATACGGTGAGTAATGATGATCACCGAATGGCCGTCCGCCCGCAGTTTACGCAGCACCTCAAAAAAGTATTCTGTCTCCTGTGGAGTCAGCATTGCAGTGGGTTCGTCCAGGATAAGCAGTTCCGCATCTCTGTAGAGAAGTTTAATAATCTCAACTCTTTGCTGTTCCCCCACAGATAGGTTAGAAATGTATGCATTAACATCAATCTGAAGCCCATATTTTTGGGAAACTTCCATAATAGTTGCATTAAGTACTTTGCGGTCAGGAAAAGGATATCCTTTCTCCTTGAGCCCCAAGGTTATGTTTTGAGACACAGTTAAGGTTGGAACCAACATGAAGTGCTGGTGAACCATACCTATCTTAAAAGCAATGGCATCTCTGGGTGAAGTAAAGGAAACCTCTTGCCCTTTCCAGAAAATATCACCGGAATCTCTAGAATAGATGCCGTATAAAATATTCATCAAGGTGGTTTTCCCTGCTCCATTTTCTCCTAAGAGGGCATGGATTTCTCCCGGTTCCAGATCAAAACAGACCTGGCTATTGGCCATTTTTCCAAAAAAGGATTTGCTAATGTTCTTCATGGAAAGCAAAGCCATAGATTACTCCTCCCCTAAAAAAGACGAAGATGTCCCTGGACAGTCGCAACATGATCCATCGAGACATCTTCGTAATATTTATGCCTACTTCGTGGATTTCTCGATAACTGGGACGGTTAATGTTCCATCAATAATCTGTTGCTTGGTATCTTCGATGAGTTTCTTGGTAGCTTCGGGAATCTTGCTTTCAAAAGAATGGTACGGGGAAACATCGACGACTTTTTCTTTCATGCCTAAGTGAGTAATGCCGCCTTTGAAGGTACCATTTTTAACTGCATCCACAGCAGTCAGGATGACTGTTGGCATGTTATACACAGTTGAAGAAATTACAGTATTAGGGGCGATTGAATTCTGATCGTATGAATTCCCACAGGCCAGAACACCTTTTTCCTCTGCAGCCTTGATAGCACCGGTGCCCGCTTGGTTGGCAACGTGGTAAAGCACATCTGCACCTTTGTCAATCATAGATAGGCCCGCATCTTTCCCTGCAGAAACATCCGTAAATGAATTAACGTAGATTTCATAAACAACAATGTTAGGGTTTACTTTTTTGGCTCCCAGTTTAAAAGCCTCAAGTTCCTTGATAATTGATGGTTGCTCGATACCACCGATTACTCCGATTTTGCCGGTTTTGGACATAGAAGCGGATAGGATACCCATCAAATATCCACCTTGTTCGCAGCTCATTACATAGGAAGCCATATTCTCAGCCTGTGAATTGGACTCTGTTGCCATAAAATGGAGCTCAGGGAACTTTTGAGCTACTCGGACTGCCGGATCTCCGAACTGAAACCCGTGGCCGATGATTAAATCATATCCCCGGGCAGCATAATCATTGTAAGCAGATTCTGTATCAGCCACGCCGACATTTTCGGAATAGGTAGTTTCTAACCCGAATTTTGATTCAGCAGCCTTAAGTCCTTCTAAAGCTGTCGCATTCCATCCCTGATCATTGGCGGGACCGGAGAGGAGCAATGCTACTTTCATTTTCTGATCTTTTGACGTCGTCTCTTGGGCAGCGCCGCTGCCGCACCCGGTTAACAGAACTAACATGCACAATAGAAGTGCGAGCCCTTTATAAATTTTCATTCTAATCTCCTCTTTCTTTTTCTGTTTCTGTTTTATGTTTAGCGGAAAGCCTCACATTCATTGCGAAGCACCCGCGTACAAACCTTTTCCCCTTCTTCGGCCACTGCCCTTTCGTCAACACCTAACAACTGGCCGTCCCTGAAAACAACCTTACCGTTGACCATGGTCAGCCAAACCGGACCGGTGACACCCACCCGAGCCAGAATGTTTTTAGGATCATGCAGGGTGCCCGTAAGTTCCAGGACTCCGGTGTTGATCATGAACAAGTCTGCAGCCTTTCCAACCTCCAATGAGCCTAATTTATCCCGGCCCAAGGTTTTTGCCCCGTTAACTGTTGCTATTTTCAGCAATTCATAAGGAGAAAGGCCCCCCCCTCGCTCCTTACTGTGGTAAGCCTGCATAAGATAAGCCATCCTTAAGGAATCAAGGAGACTGGAACTGTCATTGGTTGCGGAACCATCGCACCCGAGGCTAATGGTTACATTATCCTTCTGGAGAGCTTTCATATCCAGGATCGGGAACCCGCCCAAGACCGCCGGCGAGGGGCAATGGGACACCCCTGTGCCAGTTTGTCCCATCAACTTGAATTCCTCGGGCTGGAGTTCCCAGCCGTGGGCAATCCAAACATCCGGGCCGATAAAGCCGATATCCTGGCACCACTCCAGCGTACGCTTATTCCAGCGTTCCTGCATAATCACATTTTCTCCCTCGCCCAGGTGAGTATGCATGCGGACACCCTTTGCTCTTGCCAGAGCGACAGATTCTTTAAAGGTTTCTATGTAGCTGTTAATAGGCTGGCAGGGTGCCACGACGATCTGCTTCATGGCAAAGGGATCCGAATCATGATACATATCGATTAGTCGTTCACAATCAGCAATAAATTCATCCGTCGTCTCCAGCATGTTTTCGGGGATTGTACTCCCTTTGCTGCGTGGGAGTGTGTTTGTGCCTCTGCCTGCATGATACCTTATGCCCAGTTGGGCAGCCGCTTCCATCTGACGGTCGACCAGCAGCTTGCCTGAGGCGCGTGTATAGCAATACTGGTGATCGAAAGCACAGGTACAGCCATGTTTCAGCAAGTCTCCCATGGCAGTTAATGATGAATAATAGATGACCTCGGAATCGATTTTTTGAAAGATGCGGTAGATTTTGTCTAGCCATTCGACTACCAGCAGATTGGGATAATCGATGGTCATTAGGTTTCTGACAAAGGTTTGAAAAAAATGGTGATGGGTGTTGATCAGGCCGGGATAAAGGAATTTATCACGCCCATCGATGACTTCAGCGTCCTGTGTTGCTATGCTCTTGCCAATCTGCACAATCTGTGATCCCTCGATAAGCATATCCATATCCTGAAACACTTGATCTGAAGCGTCACATGTCACAATGGCCCGGGCATTTTTAATTAAGATTTTCTTTGTCATGCTGTCCTCATTGCCTTTCTTTTTGTTCGATATAGTAATTGGCATCCCGTTTGCCATTCGTTATATTTGGTATTCTATACCCTATAGTTACTATAGGGTCAAGTACCATTCTTAACCTCAAAGTGGATACATAAAAGTGCACTTCCTAAATGCACTTGAAAAAACCTAGAAAATCAACCAAAGAATGTTGAGATAATAGGTGTTAAAACTTAGCTGTCGCAAAGCCATAGGCGTAGGAGCAAAAAAAGAAGCCTATGGCTTCTTTTTAGAGACTTCATTTGCCAACAGCAAATTCTTTCTTTACCCGCTGCTGTTCTGTCGAATCTTAGCTATGGAAACATTTTATACATTCCTAATTAGAATAATTATATAAAGGGGGTTGAATTTCAAATAAAACCCTCTGTAATTCAACCCCTTTCCTAGGTAAATAGTGTTTAGTCTTTCCTGTGTAATAGAGTGTACTTTGCAATATTTACAGCGTGATCTCCAATACGTTCCAGATTACTAATAATATTGAGGAAGGTGGCACCGTGACTTCCATTACAAGTTCCTTGACTGAGACGTTCAATATGTCCCTTACGCAATGTGATTTCTAAATCGTCAATAATATCATCGTATTTGAGTACTTTTTCCGATAAAGCAATATCATCTGTTTTTAATACTTCTAAGGACATGGTAAAGATCTCTTGAACTTTTGTGAACATATTCATAAGATCATTATTGGCTTGTTCTGAGAATTTAACGTTACTATCGATAGCATAATCAGTAAGTTCTACTAGATTATTGGCATGGTCTCCAACACGCTCGATGTCCCCAATCGCTTGCAGAATCCGATAATTCTGATCCGTTTGCTCAGATGTGAGACTTTTTCCGGCAGTAACTTTTAAGACATAGTCCGTAATCTGGTTTTCAAGCTGATCAACTACATCTTCAAATTGACCTGTTAGTTGTTTATTCTGTTGGGTATGATTGGCAAAGTAGAGTTTTGAATTTTCAAACGCATTCCCAGCCATCCTACCCATGCGCAGAGTCTCACGGCTAGCATTGGCTAGAGCCATAGAAGGATTCCCTAATAAACGAGGTTCTAGATATTTAGGCTTTGCATCGATTATAAGTTCCTGTTCGCCAGGAACCAGTTTAGTTACAATAACCGCAAGAATCCCGATAAATGGCAGCTGAACCAAGGTATTTAACAGATTGAAGACACCATGAGTTTGAGCAATCTGAAGTTTTATTCCTAACGTATTCCATGTTCCCTCAAACCCAGGAATCAAGATATAGATATAGTTGGTTAACAAAATAACAAGTTTCGGGAATATTCCCATTAGAAAGAGGGGTAAAAAGATGGCTGTACCTATTAAATTAAACATTAAATGAGTTGCGGCTGCTCTTTTTGCGATAACCGTAGCTCCAATTCCCGCAAGGATTGCGGTGATGGTCGTTCCAATGTTATCTCCAAATAGAATGGGTACTGCTTGAGAGTAAGTAATAACACCTTGATTCGCAAGCTCTTGTAAGACACCAATTGTTGCACTACTACTCTGAACAATTACAGTAAATACTGTTCCGATCAGTACACCAAGAAGAGGATTGTTCTCTACATCACTCATCAAACCAATAAAGAAGGGGGAAGTTCTAAGGGGATTTAAACCATCGCCCATGATATCCATTCCATAAAAGAGCAGACCAAATCCTAGAATAACTTGTCCAACATAGTTAATTCGCTTGGTTTTAAAGAAGAATAGAAAGAACACCCCAAGTGCAATAATGGGCAAGGCATAGTGTTCAAGTTTAAATCCAATCAGGTAAGCAGTAAGAGTCGTTCCAATATTAGCGCCCATTATAATTCCGATAGATTGCCTAAGTGTCAACAATCTGGCGTTAACCAGTCCAATTGCCAGGACAGTGGTACCACTACTGCTTTGGATCAATGCGGTGACAATTGCGCCGGTTAAAACACCACGTACTGGTGTTTTAGTCCCTTTTTCAAGGATAACTCTTAAGCGATCTCCAGCTACAGCTTGTAATCCTTCTGACATTGACTTAATACCAAAAAGGAAAAGTCCCAGACCTCCGAAAAAACTAAATAATACCATGGTCAAATCCATCTCTTCCAACCTTTCCTCTTTTTATATCCGGATCCCCGTTTTCATTTACCTTCCATTTCTTGATTTTCGGTATAAGTATAAAATGACTAAACTCACGCGCTCATCCTTAGAAAGGTTATCATATCATCTTATACATCTCAATGTTAATTTTACACTGTTAGGCAGGTCATTCATCTAACTAAAGCCTGTGGGGATGACTCCGTTTGGAAACCAGTTACCGAATATATAAAAACGATGCAAAATGGAGAAATCAGACTTCAAGTCCGGCTCCTTTTGCATCGTAATTCTTAAATTTTCAATCCTATCTCTGTGGTGTGTAGGTGCTGCTCATACCAATGATTCAGTTACTTACTTTGTAGAATTCTTAGAGCATCATCGAGGGCTAGAAGATATTGAGATGGCAAGTCGTGAACTGTTTCTAGAATTTGTTGAAATGCCCTTTGATAGGCGTCAAAAGCTTGGGTGTCCTGAGGATAACAAGAGTCCACCAAGTTAGCCATGGCATTAGCTTCTGCAGTATGCCCATGTTGACTGAGATAATCATATAGGGGCAAGGCAAATTTTAATACGTCACTTTTAGTTCTAATAATAAAAGACATTATCCAAGCCTCCGATCAATCAAATTTTGATAATCCTGAATTTCTATATATAATAACTATATCATTATATTTCTTACTCAATATTAATTCTAATTAAGCATTGGAGGGTGTTTTGTGGAAAAGAATAACGAAAATGGACTTCTTACCCTTCCCCGTTTCGCACAAGATTATATTAATCACCTGGCTGTTATCAATAAATCAAGAAATACTCAATATGCCTATGCCAATGAACTTAGATTGTTCTTTCAATTCCTCTGCGATTCTGTTCCTATGTTCCCCTCTTCTCCTGAAGATATTAGCTTAGATCACATGGAAAAGATCGGACATCGCAATATAGAAGCATATTTAAGTTGGGCCAGCATTAAGCGCAATAACGGAGTAAGAGCCCTTGCCCGGAAACAAGCAGTTATAAAGTCTCTTTATCGTTATCTACTACGGGAGGATATGATTTCTAAAGACGTGACAATTAAGTTAGACCCGATAAATGTCAACCAAAAGCTTCCTAAGGCTCTAGAGCCAAATCAAATTGCTGACCTTACAGATGTTTTACAGAATGGAACAGGATTATCTAAGAAACAGCTCCACTATCAAGTCTATACAGAAAAACGTAATTATGCCATATTCCTTACCTTTATCGGTACAGGGTTACGTTTGTCCGAACTTTGTAATCTCACCCTCTCAACAACAAATTTAAATAAAAACTGCTTTGAGGTCAATCGCAAAGGGAATAAAGAAACCGTCGTCTACTTTAATGCCGAAATTACAGAAGCTTTAATTGATTATATTCAAAATGAACGACCACGTTATGCATCTAGTAAATCAGATGCATTATTTCTCTCAATCCAAGGAAAACGCATAAGTACGAGAGCAGTACAAAATCTAATTTCAAAGTATATGGAGATTCTTAAAACATTGGGTCATAACACGGATGGATTTAGCGCTCACAAAATGCGTTCAACCTTTGCAACCTTGCTGCTACGCGAAACGGATAACCTAGCGATTGTCCAAGACGCTTTAGGCCATGCTGATCCTAGAACAACAAGAATTTATGCTAAGGTACTCGATGAACAACTTAAACGGTCAATGGCCTTAATAAAGTTTAAGTAGTCCTTTATCAGGAAGGCTAAAATTCCTCAGTTACCAAATCAAAGCCTTCCAGAGTTGCCGCGTCATCAATGCGAATCATCAAGTATCGTATACCATCCTTGGTCACTTGCTTGACATTTTTAAGATCTTCCGGGCCAATTGTAATTGAGGCAGTACTATTGTCAATTTTAATCGACTTCGTTTTAAAATTAGGGGCTAGACTTGATGCCTTAAATTCATAGTTTTCCGCACCCATAATTTCTAAAAATGATGACTTCAGCTTTTCTTCGGTGGGAATCCCACTACTCTCCAAAATTCTCTCCATATCCTTTAAGCCGATTAAAGATACCTCTCCGCTTTCAGCTTCAACTTCCAGCCGACGACCAATTTCCGTATAAATGTTAGAAACAACTTCCGGCTCAATTTCTGTTCCAACAACATCTCGTACAACTTCTAAAAACCGGGCTTTGTCGGCCTCCGCTGTTAATTTTAATTCACAATCAAGAACATTTTCTACAAACAATTGATTAGGCTGGTTTTCTTTTTGGGTATAATAGACAACTTTATCAGTCTCAGCTGCATCTTCGCTGAATGAAGGGAACATAAAACCCTCATATGGAGCATCCGTATTAATAATCACATTCATAGGAACACTAGTTTTGAATTCCCTATCTTCAAAGTCAAAATTAAGAGCCTTCTTTGGAAGAATAATTGGGCAAATACTGCCCATAAAAAAACCCAAAGAATAGGCTCTTTCATCATCTATCTCGTTATTATCTCTTTTAATTGATTTATATACCTCGCCCCGTACAAAGCTAATCATAAAGTCTTTATCATAAATTTCACAGGTTTCCGCCAGAATTTTATTGACGATTTTGAGTGTAGATTCTCTAAAATCTTCTGTTTTCAAAGTATCAAGCATATTTTTTTGAGTTAAATTTTGGCCCAGCTTGTTATCTTTAAATTCTAACTCAAAAGTTTTAGAATCAATCTTTCCTGATAATAACTTTTTAAAGTTTTTTAGAAATAGCTCTTTTTTTTCTTCATCCATCATAGCAAAGTATAATACTTCTGAGCAAAGAATGTCCTTACTTTCTTGTTTGATATAATAACTACAAATTTCCTGGAGATTTAGCTTAGAGTTGTTAACCTTTAATTCTCGACGAATACTAGCCAGATCTTCTTTATTCACAAATTCTATCTCCCTTTATATCCTCTTTGGTAGAAGTCTCTATTCATAAGTCTAATTATAAACCCGCCGGTTCAGACTTAAAAATTCGAGTTTCGTATAAGTACTATAAGTACCAAGTATTTGTAGTATAATTCGTCATTCTTTTAGCATTTTCCTCTTAATTTAAAATTATAACTAATCGGCAACGATTGAGAATCACTTAATCATATCGGTTAAGAAGATACAAAACAAAAAAAGCACTCTAAATCAGAGTGCCTTAGAAATAATTCGCATACCAAAATTACTGAAGGATTATAGCTACATATGCTTTAGTAAGCATTTAGAATCGCTCATTTTATCACAATATACAAACATTTTTCTGCCGCCGGATCCTTTGATTTCCACATAACATTCACTGCATTTATAGACTGTTTTTTCAATTTCATCCTTTGGGTTGCGGAGTTCTTTCCATAATTCAATTTGAACATCCTTATTTAGTAAATCGCAATGCATCTATATCACTCCCTTTCACCTGATACTTCGACAAAAGGGAGAATTATCCTCCCATAAAATTTCTTTAATGGAAGTATTTATAATTTAAACTATCATTTTGCCTTGATCCTGAAGCACATCCGGGAGCTGGAATGATATATAAAATTTAGTACCTTTCGAACTAGATTTGATATCTACTTGTGCATTATGTGTTTCCGCAATGGTAAAGCTTGTCGCCAGGCCTAAACCCGTCCCATCATCCTTCGTCGTGAAGAATGGAGTTCCAACTTTAGCAAGGTTTTCTGCAGGGATACCACATCCTTCGTCCTCAACCACTAATAATACTTTATCATCAATTAAATTAGTTCTGATGGTCAGGCTTCCTCCCGCCTTCATTGCCTCCAGCCCGTTGCGGACTAAATTCATGACAAGCTGAGAGATCTCATTTTTATTAAGCTTAAGACTAGGAATTGCACCGGGAATATACCTAATCTGTTTGTTTTGGTTAAAGGCGTCTGCTTCAATAAGTGGATATAGATGATTGAGGATGTCGTTAAGGTTTTGAAACTTCATCTTAGTGTGCTTAGTCCTTGCCAGCATTAGAAATTCCGTAATAATTGAATTCGCTCGATCCAGTTCTGAGATCATTAATTCAAAAATAGGTTTTTGGGCTGCGTATTGGTTTCTCTCTCCCAATAATTGCAGAAAGCCTCGGACAGTTGTCATTGGATTCCTTATTTCATGGCCTATTCCTGCAGCCATTTGACCCAATACCGCAAGTTTTTCACGCTGACGAAGCCTCTCAGTCTCCTTTCTGGCTGAAGAAATATCTGTTGCAACAACCACATTACCAATCAAACTATTATCTATTCCTTGAACCGAATTTAGATTTAAAACAATATCTCGATTCACCCCATCTTTACTTAGAAAACATCCCTCTATTCCTTCGTGTGATTTTTTTATTTTGCTGGGCTTGCTTAAGTTTAACCTTAATAAGCTCTCAACTTTACTGAGTCTTTTATTGATAACTTCTTCTTCAGTAAAACCCGTTAGGTGAATAAAGCTGTTATTGCACATGCTGACTCGACCATTTGCGTCAGAGACTAAAACCATGCTATCCATTGAATTTAAAATCGTCTTTGTCTGTAGTTGCAAATTCTCAAACAGGTGAGCCAGCTTAGCATCATTAAAATAAAGCAGCCAACCTCCCTGTGAAAATCTAAAACCACTGATTTCCAGCTCAACCTTATCCGTTCCTTTATCAATTGTCCGAAAAACGTTATTGAACCTTTTAGCACCCTCTCTTACGTCTCTGATCGTTGATTTATCCCCATTTTTATAGAACCTTTTTTCAAAGATTAAAGAACTCAGGCCAATGAGCTCCGTTGGGGTGACTCCGATTAATCTTGCAGCTTCTGTATTTACAAATCTAATTTTTTCATATTTATCGTAATTGATTATGCCTATCGGTAGTTCATTGAGAATGGTCTCGTGATACAAATATGGGTGAGTAACCGTCGATGCAAAGAGACCCTTATAAAGAAAGAAGTAATATACAAACTTTAGGATATGCCCGTATGTATAATCAAAGGAAGATAAACTTAAATAGGATGCAAAGGATTGTTCTGCAGGGATTGCTATAATTAGGGCGACGAATAAATACTTTTCTATGATGTATTCTTCCTGCTTTACCTTTGGATATAGGAGTAGTAAATTTAGGAGGAATAAAGCAATTATAATATACTCGCAGATAATCTTAGCTGTTGTTACCCCGCCGTTATCTGTAAGCAGTACCGGGAACCACCCTTGATAGGCGTAAACTAAATAGGATATGGATGCGCCAAGTGAAATCGTTATTACAAGACCTAATGATCTTTTCTGGGGGCCTTTAAACCTATCAAAAGTTCCAAGGAGAAGAATAACTCCTTCTGTTAGACGGCCAAGAACCCAATACCGGGAAGATATGTCATCGAAGCCCAATGGATGATGATTAAGCAATGGGTAATAGTATGTATGGAGAAAATCGAACCCCCCAACCAGCAAGAAGCCAAAGCCAACCAGTCGATTGATAGTAGAACTACGCTCATAATTCTGCCACATGGTAAGAAACGTAAATATTGCTACGCAAATACAAGCTCCCTCTAATGCAGAGTGAAGAAAAATCGGATCATTATGCCAGATATCTTGAAGTAGATGTGAACTCAGATAACTGATTAACACTGAAACCAGTGCTACAGATGATAACACTACCGGAGCCTTTGCTCCGTTGCCTTTGTTCATAATAAGATTCGTCCAACCCAATAATAACACTCTCCCTTGATGCAGTTGTCTCAAATTATCAAATCATACTTTTTAATTAATAATTTAATTACCATTTACTTTAATCTCACTAGGAATTGTATATCTAAATTGTGATCAAATTTTCCAGTATCGTCATTATACGTTACTAGCTATGTCGAAATCACGAGTAATTATGAGATAAGAAAATGGTTGAAGTTCTGGAAGGGCCTGTAAATTAAAGGTTTTATCGAATTCTAAGAACATTTTTTATCGCAAATTTTTCTTTTTAGAAAAGAATTGTGATAAATGACAAGAAAAATGAGTCATTAAGCAATTTCTAAGAAACAGTAGGACGCTAAGGACTTCTATGAACAACAACGCAAAATCGGTCTCTTCCACCTGTACAGTGGAAAGAGACCGATTTCTAAAAGAAACAACCTAACATATTTAAAAACCAAGAGCTCCAATTTATTAGTAAGCCTATTTTGGTAGTCTGGCTAATTGCTTAAACGAGTCCTGCAAATCAAGGTACAACTTTTTGTAAAGCTGATAATACTCTCCATATACCTGACCTGCAGCAACATTGGGTGGCTGGACACTATTCTTGATAACCAGGTTGTCACAAGCGTCTTCGACAGAATCATAAATTCCTGCTCCAACACCTGCTAGGATGGCTACACCAAAGGCTGGTCCTTCATCCGCTTTAATTGTGCTGACAGGACAACCGTACAGGTCTGCAAGCATTTGTCTCCAAAGGGGACTTCGTCCTCCACCACCACAGGCAATCATGTCTGAAACATTAACCTGCATTTCTTTGAAGACATCAACACATTCCAGCTGGGAATAGGCAACCCCCTCCATAACAGCACGAATCATGTGGGCACGGTTATGGGAGGCAGACAATCCGAAAAACACACCTCTGGAATAGGGATCCGGATGAGGAGATCGCTCTCCCATTAGGTAGGGCAGGTAAATAAGTCCGCCTGCTCCCGGCTTAACTTGTTCCGCCAGAGTATTCATGATGATATAGGGGTCAACTCCCAGTTTTTCTGCCTCCATCATTTCTGGAGCGCAACAGGTGTCCCTTAACCATTTCAGTGATAAGCCCGCACCTAAAGTACAGCTCATGACCGTCCATTTCCCTGGTACCGCACTGCAAAAGGTATGCACTCTGCCCTTAATATCAATCGAAACGTCATCTGAAATTGCGTAAACCACACCGGAAGTTCCAATAGTTGTAAAGGCACTCCCCGCCCTAACAACTCCTGTACCAACTGCAGCTGCAGAATTGTCAGCGGCACCGCCCACAACGATTGTTCCCTCACGAAGTCCTGTCAGCTCAGCGGCCTTTCCGTGTACTTTACCGGTAACCTCCGGCGACTCGTAGATCTTACCCAGCAAAGACTTGTCAATGTTAAATTTCGATAATATTTCATCAGACCAACAGCGTTTAGGGATATCCATCAGCTGCATCCCTGACGCATCTGACATTTCAGTCGCAAATTCACCCGTAAGCATATAACGGATATAATCTTTAGGAAGCAAAATATGAGCACATTTCTCATATATTTCAGGTTCGTTATTTTGAACCCAGAGAATTTTCGAAGCCGTAAAACCTGTTAGAGCAGGATTGGCCGTGATTTCGATGAGTCTTCGTTCCCCGACTAATTTATTCATCTGTTGGCATTCGTTATCGGTTCTTTGATCACACCAAATGATTGATTTTCTTAAGACAATTCCGTTTTTATCCAGCATGACAAGCCCATGCATCTGTCCGGAAAGACCTATTCCGGCAATTCCAGAGGCATCAATTCCACTTGTGGTGATAACATATTTAATACCTGCGCAGGTGGCACTCCACCAATCAGAAGGGTCTTGCTCTGCCCAACCATTTGCTGGCTGATATAATGGGTATTCAATCGTTTTTGAACAGATTGCGTTCCCGGCAAGATCAAACAACACAGTTTTTGTACCCGAAGTTCCTAAATCAACGCCAAGTAAAAATTGCACAGCGCACCCCTCCTGTTTCACAATTCTATCATAATTGGTGAAACTATCAGCTGATTTTTATCACAGCTTTAACTACATCTTGTTTATGGTTAATTACAAAGTCGAAAGCCTTGGCAACATCCTCAAAATCAAACTCATGGGTAATGATTCCTGAAATATCAATAATGCCTTGGGCTATTGCATTGATGGCTTGAGGATAGATATTTCTATAACGGAAAACGGATTTGATTTCTGCTTCTTTAGCTAATACTTTAGCAATGTTATATTCAATAATATCCTGAGGAGCCATACCGACAAGCACTATTCGCCCGCCATTTTTAATAAGATAGGGGGTTTGAGCAATAGTTTGGGCAGAACCTGCCGTTTCAATGACAATATCGACCCCTTTTTTGTTGGTCAGTTTTTCGATTTCTGCTAACACATCAACTTCTGTGGCATTTAAAACTGTGGTTGCACCCAATTTTTTAGCATATTCAAGCCTTTTGGGAATAACATCGACAACAGTAATATCCGTTGCGCCAAAGGCCTTACACGCCAGCAGCGTAACCAGACCAATGGTACCTGAACCGAGAATCACTACTGAATCTCCCAACTTGACATCGCCCTGCTTTGCAGCATGCATACCAACAGCTAAGGGCTCAACTAGTGCGCCTTCTTTGGTTGAGATTGATTCCGGCAGCTTAAAAGCCATATTTTCCGGGAAGGCAATATAATTCATAAAACAGCCATGATAGGGTGGAGTCGCTAAGAATTCTACATCCGGACAAAGATTGTATCTGCCGGATTTGCAAAATTCGCATTGACCACAAGTTATCCCTGGCTCTAAGGCTACTCTGTCTCCAACCTTAAGATTTTCCACGCCTGGTCCAACGGCCTCTACAGTACCGGCACATTCATGCCCCAAGATAAAATCACCATTGACCACAAAGTCCCCTATTTTACCATGTTCTAAATAGTGGACGTCAGACCCGCAAATTCCCACATATTCAAGTTTGACAAGAACCTGTTTTTCTTTTGGTACCGGAACTTCAATTTCTCGAATTTCCATTTTATTAAGACCTGTCATATAAGCAGCTCTATTTTTCATTGAGAACCCCTCCTTGAGTGATGAAAGTTAGTTAAAAATGGTGCAAGCACATATGAACGCTATCCATGTAATATTTAGCCAACAGGACATTCATCCCTGAGGAAGAATGTCCTGCGTACTCCAGAGAGCTGAGCAAAGCTGAGTTTAATTATTTAATTGTTCCGGATTTTTTTAGAATTTCAATATACTGATCTACATTATCTTTGTTTACTAGTGGGTTACCGATGTCTGTGTTAATTTCTTTTTCTGCTCCGGTTAAAAGCTTGTTACTGGCATCGAGCATTTTTTCTGCGAGTTCATTGGCATTTTGCAGACAAGTGGAAGTCATTCTTCCTTCTTTGATCAGGAATAAAGCTTCTGCAGTTCCATCAACACCATAGGCCAGCATATTTGTATATTTAGCATTGCCTTTTACAACTTCAAGTGCTCCAGCAGCCATGTTATCATTCATGGCAATAACAGCATCGATTTTATCGTTAGCTTGAACCCAGTCTTCCATATACTTCATAGCTTCGTCTTTGTTCCAGTTAGCAATTTGTTCACCGACGATTTTAACATCAGGACGCTTGTCAAAGAACTCTTTCTGCCAGCTGGCACGACGCTCATCGGCATGGAAATTACCAGAAGGTCCTTTTAGGACAACGACTTTTGCATTCTGGGGAATTTGGGTAAGAGCTGCACGGGCATTAACTGCTGCTTGCTCATAGGGTTGAGCATCAACTGATGATGCACCAGGAATACCGGAAATCCGTGCGTTAGTTGTGATAGCAAAGATACCTGATTGAACAACTTTTTCAACATAGGGTCTTTGTGATTCTCCACTGTTTGGTTGGACGATAATCAGATCAAATTTGTTGGTGATTGCATTCTCGATCATAGAGTTCTCTTTATCATCGTTTGCTTGACCATCAAAAACCTCAAGCTTTATGTTAGGATATTTGGTGGCTTCCTCTTTGACTGAATTAGCAAGCCAAGCAGCAAAAGAATCGGATTGAGCACGTGCAATATATGCAACTTTGTATGTTTTCTCGCCACTCGCAGAGTCATTGGGAGCAGGTGCGGCAGGCTTACCGGATGAACAACCAGCTAATAAGGTACCCACTAATAACAACGAAACTAAGCTTAACAGTTTTTTCTTCATCTTTTCTCCATCCTTCTCATCTTTATGTTATATCTTTGAACAGTAAGGCTATTTAATCCTTCTTTAACCTAGTTTCGTTAAAGAGATGATATTTTGATCATTAAATACCCTAACTGATGTTTCTACTTTTTAGCCGCCCCTTGATCCTCGACTTTTCCTAACATGCTGTTTGCTCGGCGATTCCTTGAGCGGATATCATAGATTACTGCAAGAGCGATAATTGTACCACGAACAATTTGCTGCATATAGGAGTCCACATTATTCAAGTTCATAATGTTGTCTAGAAAGCCAACAATAAACGCACCGGCAAGTGTTCCTCCAACGGTACCAATACCGCCGGAAAAGCTTGTTCCTCCAATAATAGCCGCTGTTAGTGCCGTAAATTCATAATTGATTGCACCATTAGGAAGACCTGCGTTAACACGGGACATAAAAAGAACACCGGCAATACCTACAAAGATACCATTAATGATAAAAACTTTGTATTTTACTCTGTGGACATTAATCCCTGAGGCAATTGCTGCTTCTTCATTCCCGCCGACAGCATAAAGAGAACGTCCAAAGGGGGTATGATTCAGTAAATACCAGGTCAAAATTGCAATCGCTACCAGAAAAATGATTGGAATGGGAATAACTCCAATTGATCCCTGACCTAACTCCACAAAATTCCCCAGCTGGAGGATATTCTGTCCTTCTGTGTAGAGAAGTGCAGCACCACGCGCCACAGTAAGCATTGCCAAGGTAGCTATAAATGGAGGTGCTTTAAAAGTACTAATCATGAGAGCATTGATGACATTACAGATAATCCCAGTGAAAATACCCACCGCAACTGCTAACAACAATGAACCGGTTGCTTTATAAGTCGATACTGCAAATACTCCGGCAAGTGCCAAGACAGAACCTGATGACAAGTCCAGCATCCCACTTATGATAAGCATCGTCGCACCTAGGGCCAGAATAGTGGTTACAGACAATTGTCTGGAAATGTTTGTCAAGTTGTTAACTGACAAAAAGTTAGGATTTGCCAGCGAACATACAATAAACAAGCCTACTAAAATCAAATAAATACTGTATTTCTTTTTAACTGTGGTCCAAAAATTATTATCTAGTTTCATTTTAGTTCACCCCCCCTGCTGTTAGAGTCCCAGTTGCATATCTCATAATGAGTTCTTGTGAAAAATCCTCTCGATTTATCTCCCCGGTAATGGTCCCTTTAGCCATGACATAAATCCTATCACACATCCCAATGACCTCGGGGAGTTCAGAAGAAACGATGATTACAACTTTACCCTCTTTAGCCAAATCAGTCATAAGCTTATATATTTCATATTTAGCTCCAACATCAATCCCGCGAGTTGGCTCATCCAAGATTAGAATATCCGGATTTCTCAACATCCATTTAGCGAGAACCACTTTTTGTTGATTACCTCCACTCAAGGTTGCAATCGGGGTATCAATAGTTGGTGTTTTAATTTTCATTTTGTTAAGGATTTCCGAGACCAATTTTCTCTCAACTTTCTTGTGGTTTCGGCAGGAATAGAAAACAGATTTCAAGTTAGAGAGAGTCGTGTTTTCCTTAACGGAGCGCATAGGGATAATACCGTATCTTCGCCTGTCCTCTGAAAGCATAACCATTCCATGCTGAATGCTCTGCTGAACATTGGTAATCTTAACTTCCTGACCTTTAATCTTTACCACACCCGAGGTTTTAGGTTCCAGACCAAATAATGAACGCATAACTTCAGTTCGTCCTGAACCCATTAATCCAGCAAATCCTAAAATCTCACCTTTTTTGACGTGGAAATTAACATTATGAAACAGACTTGGATAATTGAAGTTTTCAACTTGAAGCATATCTTCCCCAATCGGAACTTGTTCCTTAGGAAATGTAGTGGTCAACTTTCGTCCCACCATTAAGGCGATTACTGTTTCGATATCTAGCTCTTCCTTAGGATGACTTTCTACAACTGTTCCATCTCTTAATACCGTTATATCATCGGCGATCTGGAAAACCTCATCTAACTTATGTGAGATATAGATAATACTTACTCCTCGTGCCTTAAGTTCTCTTATCTTTACGAATAGTTTCTCTACTTCTTTAAGGGTAATTGCTGAAGTCGGCTCGTCCATAATGATGATATCAGACTTGTAGGAAATGGCTTTAATAATTTCCAGCATCTGAATATCTGAGATAGTTAGATCCTTGAGTGGAGTCGTTGGTGAATATGGAAGGTTTTCCGCCACTAAGAGCTCTTGTGTGCGTTGTCTTACCTCTTTCCAATTAACATTACCGAACTTTTTCACGGGGAGATTTCCAAGAAAGAGATTTTCTTCTACGGTCATCTCCGGAACATAACTCATCTCTTGAAAGATCATGGAGATCCCAAGAGTTCTGGCCTGGATTGGATTATTGATTTTTACAGGTTTTTCGTCTATATAGATCTGACCGCTATCTGGTTGATAAATTCCATTAATAATTTTCATTAAGGTAGATTTTCCTGCCCCATTCTCTCCACACAGAACATGAACCGAACCTTTTTTCACAGCAAAATCAATTTTATCTAGGGCTTTAACACCCGGAAAAGATTTTTCGATTTGTGACACCCGCAGCTTAATATTATCTTTCATTTTCTTCCCCCATGAGATTATTTGTATAATCCTTTCTCATGCTGCTTTCAGTAATTGGTATAGAATCTTTTCTCTTAAGATCCCACATATTTATTGACTTAAACCCGTTTACTGTAAAAAATAACTTGTTTCCCGCGATTTATATAAGACTTTTGTAAATATGTTTTAATAAGTTCCAATAAAATTATATCTCTTTTTGTGACTAAGTCAACCTGCTTTTAACTTGTAAAGTTATACATTTCAGATTAATTTTTCTTTACAACCCTCTATGACATTTCCGGAAAGAACAGCCTAAGAAAATATCAGTTTAGTATGATTAACAAGGTTTCCCTATCTAGAACCTCAATAATAAATAAATTACTGACTTAAATATTATTGATAAAGCTTTCCACGTGCTGTAAAGCTGCTCCGACGGCTGTGGCTTCTAACTTGTATTTGCAGACATGCAAATACTTTCCGTCGACTTCAAATGAATTTCTTTTTGAGACTAATTCTCTCAATTCCTCAATGTATTCGTCCATATAGGCTCCAGCATATCCGCCTATAATTACATTACAGTCATAAAGCATTCTTAAGTTATTAATAACCACAACTAAGTGTGAAAGATATTCATCCCAAAGAGCTTTTTGAGGTTCATTCTTTAATCTTAAGAGTCTAAAAAACTCAGCAATACTTCCGTTAGTACTGTCAGATAGTATTTTAGCTGAGCAATATACATCAACACAACCCTTTTGACCACAGTAACAAGTGCGCCCATCTTGAACTATTGTCATATGCCCAAACTCGCCACTACGTTGATTTTGTCCTGAAAAAGTATTCTTTCCTATTATAATAGATCCACCAACACTATTATTAAGGGAGAGATAAACCACATTTTGAATATCGTCTTCATTCCATAGTTCTGCAACGCCTGCCGCATTAGCATCGTTACTCAAAATGCAGGGATAAGGAATAAACTCACTAAATTCCTTTACACTTCCCCCTTGGAAATCGATAACAGTTGCGTAATTAACGGTTTGTTTATCAGCAGATAATATGGCGGGTAAAGCTATACCTACACCCAGAATTTTCGAACTTTCGATTGTGCTCTCATTAATAAATTCTTTTACTAAGTTACCAACTCCCTGAAAATATTCTTTGGAGTTGACAAATGGATACTGCTTACGGACATTTTTAAGTAACTTTCCACCTAAATCGATTAATACAATTCCAACATGATTTCGGGTAATATCTAAGCCAACAGCATATTTTTGCCTATTAAAGGTTATCGCCTTTGCCTTTCTGCCACCTGTCGATTCAAATAAACCAGTCTCAATAATTAAGTCTCTTTCTTGTAATTCTTTGATATTTTGAGTAACCGTAGGTAAACTCATATTTAAGGACTGGGCTATTTCTTGAATCGAGATTGGATCTCGCTTATATAAAAATTTATAGATAGCATTGCGATTAATCTTTCTCACTTCCATGCTATTAACTCTATTAATCATCTTATCCCCGACTTTCATAAATGTCTTTTATTAATGTGTTTATATTATTACATTTGAACAGATTTTTCAATTGAAATGACTAATGTTAATGCAATGAGTCTTTAGACCTATTCATGATAGGATGTTTGGGTCATTACGGGCAGACAAATTTTAATATATTCTTAATGCTAGATTGATAATGAGGAGAATTAACGATGGGATCTTTAACCCTTGATTACTTGAGCTGTACCTTTGAACGCGCAAAAGAACTTGATTACCAATATGTTGGAGTCCAAATCGAAATAGATGGCTTTGTCAAGCCTGAGATAATTATAAACCAAGTGGATAACTTTGAAAGTCTTCTTGCATACTACAAAAAGACTTTTAAAAGAAACCTAACCCATAAGTATATTAAAGGAAAGAGAATATCCGCTGTTACTTTTGGCAATTCGTTTAGTGATATAGAAAGGTATTTAATAGGCTAAATTTAATGCAAAGCAAGGAATTATAGAAGTTGGTTGGTGTTATATTATGAAGTATTTTATTTTGTACATTATCTGCTTAATATTAATTCTGATCTTCAATTATGGGGCACATCTTAAGGAAAAAGGGGGACGCTTTGATTAAGGCGTCTTTTTTTGTTACTTGATACTCTCTAGCTATTGCTTTGATCCGGAAATGATGTTAACCCCTTAAAATGTTTGAGTGAATACCTGCTCTGATTCTTCTAATCTTAGAGAAAATAAAAAGCCAGCTCGTCAAAATGAACTGGCAAATATTAATCTCCATACCAAATTGCCATTAACTACAAAACGAATATACCACATCAAACCATTTACTATCAATCGGTTAATTAATAAATTAATTTAGCAACTACAAAAACTAATACAATAATCCCTGCACTTACAGTTCCTAAGATATTAAAAATCCGTTCTCTGTTTTCTCTCTCTTTGAATTCAAGCAACTTCTCTTTACTAAATTGTGTGTTTAATGACATACCTCTCCCCTCCTATTAAAGCTTAATCATTCACTTAGGCAAAACACTTTACCTTCCTTTTATTTCCTTCATTATAATAAAATATTCCCTATATTGTACTGTGTTTTAAATTGTCTATTAATTATTCTATGTATTTTAGATACCGGACAAAAGAAGAAATTTGATCTAAAAATGCATTGGCGAGATTTAAATCCCTCTCGCCAATGCATTTTTAGTCAAATATAGTCCTATACAAAGCCTAAACTAGTATTAATGTCCTGCTGTAACTGCTGTTCCGGTGACTGATAAGGCTGGTACCAATTTTTCTGAGCAGCAAAGTCACTTAACTTAAAGTGGTCATCTATACAGCTGTTCAACTGATTAACAAGTTTTTCTCTGAAGACAGTCGATGTACTCTCTCCAAGTGCTACAGATAGTGAGTGTATAGCAAATTTGGAGTCTTTCAACATATCTTTAACAATATCTTGATCACTTAAGGCATTTGTGAATGTTGGCATGCATTTAACCTCCTATCATTGAAGAGTCTTATCGAAAACCAGATCCTGAAATCCCTTTAATTTTTCCCGGCGGGCAGTTACGTTATTTTTGATATAAGAAGCAAGTTCTTGATCTTTAACCATACTTATCATCGATTCAAGCTTTTTTATTCCTAAGGTCTCATTACATAGTAATTCATGCAACTCCAGCATTTCGTGAGTGGTAAGTTCATTTTGGTTTGCCAACCTAATCCCTCCTAGCACGTTATTTTCTTAAGACTATGTAGTTGATGCTTCTTCGTAATCTTGTTTAACTTGTTCGATGGGTGTTGAGCGTGGCAGATACCAATTATTTTGTACAGATAGGTCGACCAATCGAAAATGGTTTTGAATTGCGCTATTAAGTTGCTTTTTAAGAATTTCTCTTAGTTGAGGATTGGTTGTTTCAGTTATCGCCATAGACATTGAATTAAGGATAAACTTCGAATCTTTCAGCATATCTATAGCAATATCTTTTTCCGTCATCTTAGTAGTGTCAGAATCTTGAATTCCAAATAGATCCTCAAACCAGCCCATAATTACACCTCCTATTGTAGTACGTTACTACTAATGAATTGTTTTAATTCTTCAACGTTCTGTTCTTTAGCATTGGTTACATCATCGATATAGCTTGAAAGTTCACTATAATCTTGAATTGTCATTTTAGTAGTTTTGAGTTTCTTCTTTGCCATTACTTCAATACTAAGAAGTTCATGAAGCTCAATAGTTTCGCGTTGAGTAAGCATCTGATCTTGTTCTGACATTGTTCGCCCTCCTTTGTAGAAAAACACCTTCCGGCCTATTATTTGTGTGGTCTACTAGATTTATACAGCTTTGATATACTAATTCTAGAAATACCTTATCCGAACTTATTATCTTCACTAGCATATTAACATAGACTCAATTGAAGAAATCATTCTTGAGGCCAAAGGAATAAGCTCTCCATCTATAACTTAGAGAGCTTATACTTCAGTTCGTAATTTTGAGTTTTTATCCGATGACTACCAG
>NZ_JMGA01000010.1 GCF_000765145.1 Desulfosporosinus sp. HMP52
GGCGGCTTCGATCCACAGGAGTGAACCTCATCGCATGAAGAGGCGGTAAAGCCTAGAAGGATTGGGTGGGAAGCGGAGCCACTGGTTCACCTCAGGTATTACCCAAAGGTTTGGCGAAGCTCCCGCCCAATCCAGTAGGCGAGCCTCGGAGTGCTGAGAACGAAGACACTGCTGCAAGAAGGTTTAACCCGTGCGAAGACAGTGTCTTCGTCGCACGAATTAGCTCGTCTTGCACGGATGTGGACGAAGCCGCCTGACCCTAATGACCTATTTTCAGCCGTAGCGGCATGGAGTTCTACTATACCCAGTCAAAGGTGACCCCGGCGATCTCCACCTTATCTCCTTCATTAATCCCTGCGGCCACCAAGGCAGCATCAATCCCCATAGCCTTTAAGATATTTTGAAAGCGATAAACACTATCCTCTTGATCAAAGAAAGTCATCTTAACATGCTTTTCAATTTCGTCACCTTCAACAATAAAGAGATCGTTTTCTTTGCGAATTTCGAATCGTTTATCAGATTTAACCTTAGTAACCCTGTGTTCATCCGGCAAAGTGACAATTGTCGGTGCCGAGATATCCGGCAGAACCTTTGCAATGTGATAAATTAAATTCTGTAAACCTTCTCCGGTAGCGGCGGATACTGGGAAAATTTCGTAACGGTCCTTAAGTTCCCCCTTCAACCGTTCCAAATTCTCTTCAGCACCGGGAATATCTATTTTGTTAGCCACAACAATTACGGGCCTCTCGGCTAATGCCGGACTATAAAGTTTTAGCTCATCCTGAATAATCCGCAAATCCTCCAAGGGATCCCTTTCTTCCGAACCGGATATGTCTAAGACATGCAAGATTAACCGGGTTCGCTCAGTATGACGTAAAAATTCATGACCTAAGCCAGCCCCCGTGTGAGCACCCTCAATAAGTCCGGGAATATCAGCCATGACAAAGCTTTCCCCATCCTCAACATCCACAACCCCTAAGTTAGGCACCAAGGTGGTAAAATGATAATCCGCAATCTTAGGCTTGGCCGCTGACACTTTAGAAATAATCGTGGATTTCCCCACATTAGGAAACCCAACCAACCCCACGTCGGCCAATAGTTTCAATTCTAAACGGAGCCAATGTTCTTCCCCGGGTTCGCCATTTTCCGAAAGAGTCGGAGCTTTATTGGTATTGCTCATAAACCGAGCATTACCTCGGCCACCTCGGCCGCCGGATGCCACAACCACTCGTTGTCCATGCTCGGTGACATCCGCAATAACTTCCCCTGTCCCATCGTCAAAGATCACAGTCCCCACAGGAATCCTCAAAACTGTATTCTCACCGCTCCTACCACTCATATTTTTAGCCATCCCGTTATCTCCGCGATCAGCCTTATAATGACGGTTATAGCGGAAGTCAACCAAGGTTCTTAAGCCCTCATCCCCGACAAAAACCACATTCCCCCCGCGACCGCCGTCTCCACCGCTGGGACCGCCTTCCGGGACATATTTTTCTCGGCGGAAAGCAACTATACCAGCACCGCCATCTCCGCCTTTAACATAAATCTTCGCACGATCGTAAAACATAGACTAATTCTCCTTAATTCGTATATCATTAAACCTTGGGCTTAGAATTAAACCCATAGTTTAGTTTCTTCTAATCGCTTCTTCAGCTTCATTTCCACTTAGACAGTAGAGTCTACAGGATAGATTGCCTACTCCAAATGGTTGTATCCCAGACGTAATTTACTTTAACCTAAGGTAATCACTTTGTCACAGAGAATGGTCTCCTCATCAGATAGCATGAACTGACAAGTTAACCCTCTCGGTTCATCAAACAGATATATTTCAGCAGTCAAGCCTTTTACCCCGCTAGACTGAATGACGTTGGCCATGCATTCAGTAGTGTACCCGTATAACCCTCCTGCATATTCTTCCCGCCAATGATCTTTCCAAAAGTCTTTTTCTTTCATCTCGCTGGGAAAATCAATGGTTGTATCAACTTTAGCTTGCTCAAGACGAATTATAAAACCTAAAAGAATCGCCCCTACAGAAGGTTCGGTGATTTGCGCTATCTTCTGCTCTTCCGGCGATATGGGAACAGACTGTTGCATGTAGGTAAGGGCTTCCGACGGCCGATTAAGCTGCAAATTGCCCATAATCACTTGCCAGTGATTCAGGAAGTCATGCCTCTGAAGGCGATACCAATATAACATTTCTGACAAAAGAACTTGTTCTACCTCAGACATAGTCATCGTTTTCCTCTCTTCTCTCATATTTAAGGTCCTCTAAACTATAACCAAAGAAAAATATGTAATAAAAAGTAGAGCTCGAACTAATCCTAACTGTACATACAACGAACTATATAGTCACAATGTTCTCAATATACTGGATCGCCTAGGCATATATTCTAAACTATACACGAAAAACCCCTGGGGATTTCCCAGGGGTAACGTTTGAGACAGCTTATTGGGCGATAGCCACCGGCATTTTCGGGCGCTCGGCATAAACGCTTACTTGTTTGTGAGTACGATCTTTATGTTCGAATTTAACATAACCATCGATTAAAGCAAACAAGGTGTCATCTTTACCCAGACCACAGTTTTTAGCGGGATGAAACTTCGTTCCACGTTGACGTACGATAATCGTACCAGCTTTAACGAATTGTCCGTCACCACGTTTTAAGCCCAGACGTTGAGCATTACTATCCCGACCGTTTCGCGAACTACCTACCCCTTTTTTATGGGCAAATAATTGCAGGTTCATTTTTAGCATGGAGTCCACCTCCTTCGATCAATTAATATATACTTTTCACTATAATCAGCTTGTATTTGTTCAATACCTAACACCATCGTCTGCAAAATCAGCTGTGCTTTCTCTAAATCCTGCTCAGCCTCTCCTATAAGCTGACAAAAGATATATCCATCCCTCGCCTCTACTTTAGGAGCAACCGTCAAGAAACGTTCCAGCCCATTGACAGCCGCGATACTCAGTGCAGAAACCCCTGCACAAATAATATCCTGACCTTCTTCTGCATACCCGGCATGTCCGGACAACTCGAATTCTCGAATCTGCCCTTGGTCATTCTCCCACACTACTAGGCGAATACCGTCTTGACCCTTACGCTTGGAGTGCCTCGACGACAACTTTCGTGTAGGGTTGACGATGCCCTTGTTTGCGTCGATAGTTTTTCTTGGCTTTGTATTTGAAGACAATAATCTTCTCCCCTTTACCGTGCTCCACAACCTTCAGCACTGCTGTAGCACCTGCTACAACTGGGGTACCAACACTCACCGAACCGTCTTTTTCTACGAGGAGAACCTGATCAATCGTTACGGCATCTCCAACATTAGCATCCAATTTTTCAACGTAAATAACGTCGCCTTCTTGAACACGGAACTGCTTACCACCTGTTTCAATAACTGCGTACATTTTTGTTACACCTCCCGTTACCCTAGACTCGCCGTTGCAGGTCGATTTCAGTAAAGAAACCCGTTAATACCTGATTAGAGCGGTTGCGGTGAGAAGTCACCACATTTAGATATTTTAGCATTTAAGCACGAGAGTTGTCAACTACTTAATAGTAAAGGATCTAATTACCTAGACCTCCGGTTTATCTACGGCATAATTATCGGAACATTTTTACATTATTGTAACAATAGAACGAACTAGGGTAACAGTAGCATAATAACTTCTGTATATATGCACTCTTCTGCCGAAAATATTGGTATTTGAAGGTTAAATTCCCCCTTTAAGCAGGTCTCGTCCAATGCCAATTTAAAGGAATAAGATTATTTCTGGAGAATACTATAATACCATAAATTGTAAGGAGTTGAGTGATATGCCCTGGAAGCAATACAAATCTTCCTCGTTCCATTTGCCGACACGTCAAGAACTTATAATTGTTGCGGCTTCTAGCGCCATCTGTGTTATCATAATTGCCTTTTTTCTTCTAACAACCTAACCAAATAGGATTTCCATTACTTTACCCTATAAAGAAATATATTTTTGGCCTATCATCTCTCTTAGTGCTAATAATATATTTTACAACCAATAAATTTATCTTACTACTATACTATAAGCGCCTTTTTAGCTTCTTTAGCCCATAAACCCCAACTACGATTACCAGATAAATCCCAAAGGCAACCAGAAAGCCCCATAAACCTTCTACGATATCTTGAAATTCCATATTACCACGCCCGGTAACCTTTTGCCCAATCTCGATGGCAAAAACAAGCACCACCAATACCGTAAAGGTATAGATAAAGGAAATCGCCGTTAAACTATACTTAACAAGATACTTGAAAAGCTTATGTACAACGAGAAACAGCAGGATCCCAATAATTCCTATCACCAAAAAATGCAGCTGTTTATCGTTAACTTTAAACCCCATAAACTTTGTCAGCGAGATTAACGTATCGTGGAAATAATTCATGATGCTGGTAATAAATTTTAAAGCGTTACCCATTATTGATTCCCCCAAGATCTTAACTAACCTGAATTAACAACCATTCTTAAGCAAAGCATTCTTTAACAGTCTATGCAGCTAAACAGCCTTAAGCTCCTTACTGGAGCTTATTTTTATGCCTTTAGCCCTTGTTCACCATTAGCGTGCCGCTTAGCGGCTCGCATCACTATCTATTATACCATCTTTTGGATAATTCTAAGGTCTTTAGTACTATACTCTAAAAAAACTCCAAAACACTCTTAAGCATAATAGACCTAAAGACAGGGCGGCTTCGATTCACAGAAGTGAACCCATTGCATGGAAGGCGGTAAGGCCTACAAAGCTTGGGTGGGAAGCGAGCCACAGGTCCCCTCTCGCATGAAAGGACTACTCTCTAATCTTTTTCGTAAGTAGCGAGCATAATACTTCAGATGTCTTTTTCCGCCTATCACTTATATGGTACAATAACCTAGCCCAAAGCAAAATCTATTCAGCATAATTAAGGGGGAGAATCAGCTTGGAATCATTAATCGCCATTATTATTTACATGCTAGGAATGTTAGGGATTGGTTACTACTCCTACAGAAAAACCACAGATCTATCAGATTACATGCTGGGAGGACGAAATCTTGGCCCTGCGGTAACGGCTTTAAGCGCCGGGGCCTCGGATATGAGCGGTTGGCTGATGTTAGGACTTCCCGGCGCAATGTTTGCCCAAGGAATCAGCGCCTCCTGGATCGTCATTGGCCTCACCCTGGGAGCCTATCTGAATTGGCTTTATGTTGCTCCTCGTCTGCGCACCTATACTGAACTAGCCAATAATTCTATCACAATCCCGGCCTTTATCGGTAATCGATTTGAAGACAGCTCCAGAATCCTCAGACTGGTGTCAGGCTTTGTCATTATTGTCTTTTTTACCTTTTATGTATCTTCCGGCCTTGTATCCGGTGCAGTTCTATTTCAAAACTCTTTTAACGTTGATTACCATGCCGGACTATGGGTTGTGGGAGGAGTCGTTGTAGCTTATACCCTATTCGGCGGTTTCTTAGCCGTCAGTATCACTGACTTTGTCCAAGGCCTCATTATGGTCACCACCCTGGTCATGGTTCCGCTGATTACAATTCAAGCATCCGGAGGATTCCAGACATCCATCAATACCATTCATAGCCTTAATCCAGCCTACCTAGACTTCTTCAAAGGTACAACAGTCCTGGGAATAATCTCCCTCTTCGGGTGGGGATTAGGCTATTTCGGGCAGCCCCATATCATTATTCGTTTCATGGCTATCTCTTCCATCAAGGAACTGGTCAAGGCACGCCGTATTGGGATGACTTGGATGATCTTCTCAGTGGTTGGTGCCATGTTTACCGGACTAATAGGAATTGCTTATTTTGCTAACCAGGGCATAACTCTGGCAGATCCTGAAACTGTTTTTCTCGAACTAGGTAAGTTACTTTTTCATCCAATCATCACTGGGTTCCTGCTGGCTGCCATCTTAGCAGCCATCATGAGCACTATTTCTTCTCAGCTCCTGGTTACCTCAAGTTCCTTAACAGAAGATTTATATGGCCTGTTTCGACGTAATGCCTCGGATAAAGAATTGGTCTTAGTGGGTCGTCTTTGTGTCTTGATGGTTGCTGTTGTCGCCATACTGATAGCCTATCAGCGTAATGAAACAATTCTAAACTTAGTCGGTTACGCCTGGGCAGGCTTCGGTGCATCCTTTGGACCGGTCATCATCTTAAGCCTATATTGGAAACGAATGAACAAATGGGGTGCTTTAGCCGGCATGATCGCCGGTTCCGGCACAGTCATTCTTTGGACCCGCTTCCCCTTCCTAAAAAACGCCCTCTATGAATTAGTACCGGGATTTTTCGCTTGTCTAGTTGCTATTGTTCTAGTCAGTTTGCTGACGGGAAAACCCTCTGCTAAGATGGAATCCGAGTTCGAGCTTTGTAAGCAAAATACGGATTTGTCTTAGATTAAGCAACATAGTTACACGCTGTCATTCTTTAATCTCTAAAGCAACCAGAGACATCCTTAAACAAAACTTAGGACGGTTAATTAGTTCCTATAACGGAACTGATTAACCGTCCTAACCTTTTAATGGGTTATCTCTCTACTTCTTCCCAAACACAATCTCCAGCTTATTAAGCTCACCCTTTGGCTGATCCCCGGTGATCACCAGATCGGCTTCAACGACAAAGTTCCCATGAGAGTTCTGAATAGCCCCTTCCAGATTCCACTTTGTCCAGTTCGTATCACCAATTAGAACCGTATCACCCAGACTCTTGCCATTAACTTTAATGTTCTCCAGTTTCACCACTGAGTCAGATTCACGGTTCAAAAGCATCAATTGAATAGCATCGAAGTCGGCATCCTTCAAAGTATTATACTCTGCCAGATACTCATATTCAGCATTCAATTCAACCCAAACCTTCCCGTCTTCTGAATCATAGCCGAAACGCACCTTATTTCTCTGTTCCCAGTCTCCAAGGGGGTTCTCATCCTCTGTCGTGGTACCACGATAGAAATCTATCTGAGTACGGTTGGTTGTACCCAGTTTCTCCTGGGCATTGGTCAGATAGACTTCCGCCCCGCTAGCTTGGTTATTAAAGTTCAAAAATCTAACTGCACCATAGGTTGTCTCTAGCGCTTTGTTTGTAGTATTTAGATGTAGGGACTTAGTTTCGTCAACCTCGTCAACCTCTTCCAGACTCTCAATAGAATAATTTAAACGTTTTACGATATTCCCCCCGCGATTGATGACATTAATGATGACCGTATCTCCATTGGCTAAGTTCCCGTTATCTTCCCCGCTTGCCAATACGTAATCAAAGACCGGGTTATTATCAATAATCTTAATAACCTGGCCCTCTTCATTATTTCCTTGCAGCTCAACCTTGAACCGACTCCACTTAGCATTCATTTGGGAACTTTGATAATGTTTATTCTCATGATTCTTCATCTTTGCTAAGTCATCCAATCCTTTGGCCTGTACTGCTCCAGGCAATGCTAACAAGGAAACTAAGGCAAGGGGTACTATTCTGGAAATAACTTTTTTCACGTACTATACCTCCCTTAAAATCTTACGAGGCGGGATCTAAAGGATTAAGCCTCTTAGTAAGTATTTCGAACTTCGCCGACTGTTTTAAGGGGGGTATCATGATTTTATTTCCATTAAAAACCAAGACATTACGACTTTAAGACCTATACTTTCCTTCAATAACTTAAAATACATTGTACACCAACTAAATTCCACTAATATCTTCAGGGGATATCTCGAGATTAACGTTCGATTGATCACTTGTACCATAAATTGAAATCATGTAGCCGGATTCCAGGTCACTGTTGATCCCCTTCTGGGTGATACCTTTCTAGACTGTCTGGATGAATTCTGGCTTTGAGAGATAAGTACGCTGACTAAAGGATAAATCCTTTAACCGTGTAACCGAATAACCGGATGGCTCCTAAGATACTTAAATCCCCCAACCTATAATTGGGGGATTTAAGCGTTCCTTGTTTAGTTCGTTAAGATCCTTCTTAGTTATCTCAGCACAATACTCTCACCACTATAAGTGGGTGGAGGTTTATCGATCCTTACCTCCTGATTTTTCCCCTTTGGAACTCTCTTTCGGGGCCTTTTGAGTTTTCTCTGCACTTTGCTTCTGAACCGAGTTACTTGAACTTGTCTCTTTTTCTTTTAACCCACTCTCTTCCTCTGCCTTAAGCTTGGAGTCTTGTACTTTTTGATCTTCAGTCTGTTTTTGTTCCGGAGCTTTAGTATCCCTCTTCCCTTTATCTTCTGACTCACCTTTAAGTTCTTCTTTAGGAGAAGCTTTCTTTTCCACTTCATCCTTCAACTGCAGTTCTTGGGCCTTCTGCTTGCTCATCTCCGCTGCTGCCTTAGCCTCAGTTTTAGGCTCTGCTTTTACTTTAATTGCTTTACTGTCTGCATTTTGCATGATAGATTTTGAACTGTTTTTGCCTTTTGCAGCACTCGTATCCGTTACGGTCATGATAGCCATGGTATTGAGCTCTGAACCTGAAACAACTTCAATAGCGTCTTGCCCTTCTTCCACTGTCCCATCTTCCTGAAGGTCGAGAGTTTCCTCAAGGCCTTCGAGAACTGCTGCATCTTCTTCCGTTAACTCACTTTCCTCTAACCCCTTAGTCGCTTTTCTTAATTCTTTAGCGACCTTTAGTTGATCCTTTTTCTCCATTTTGGTAATGCTTTTTTCCATAGACCGAACAACATTTAAGGCCACCTTTTGAGCCGCCTGAGGTGGCAGTTTATCTATAAGACCACCAAGGGTTTGAATATTATTGGCATGAGTTTTACTCAGGGCAGCCTCAAGTTTATCTATGGTCTCAGACTCTGTTTCAGTGAGTGAGGCCAGAAAGGCTTGGGCTTCAGTAACTTTTTCGGAGTAGGCTGTAAGGGCAACTTCAGCTTCTTCGGCATTTCCCTCTTCAATTAGCGCCCCTGCTTCGGCAATCCTCTCCAGAGCCTGATCCGCTAAAAGCTCTGTCTTCTTAGCAGGATCAAAGGTCAGGGCAACTTGGAGTTTCTCAACTAATGTGGTCAACCAATAAAATGGCGAATCCGGCAGAGTTCCTGGTATTACCTCTTCTCCGTTTTCATCCAGCACCGGAGGGAGATCCTCTTCATTTTCTGAGCTGTCGGGAACCTCACCCGTGTCAGTATCTGTTGAAGTATCAGGTACGGTATTCCCCTCTGTCTCTTCGGTCACTTCAGAATCTGTGGTAGTATCCTCATTAGAACTTGGTTCAACTACTTCTTCAGTTGTCTCCACAGGGGTAGGTTCCAGAATTTCTTCAGAAGTGCTTTGCTCAACTACTGTTTCTGCTAAAACTAATGGGGCGCTGAGGGGCATAACGCAAAGAGATAGGGTTAAAGCCATTGCTATCTTCTTACCTAATATTTTCATCCTATTCACTCCCTTTAATAAATAAAAAAAATAAATGATAAATTAATAATTCTATCTTTTTTTGCATTATACTATTTTCTCAAATACTCCCACAAGCATATTTCCTCTTATCGGGACCTATGGACTAGCAGAAAGGTACTTTCAACCCATTAATTTAATATATAAGTAGTTATATTTGGGAATTTAGTTACAAACTTAAATTAAAAAGCAGGTTAAGGTGAGGTTGTATTTTAATTAACGCATAAATAGCGAATATTTACCAGAAAACAACCTTTTACTGTAAATAACCCTCACAGCTTTAAGTATCTTCCTAAAGGTATGAGGCAAACAACTAAGAATACAGAATTCACACCGAAAACCTATTTCCCATTCACTCCAGAAGTGCTACTATAGAGTCAACACAGCGATAGCTTTTAAAACGCATTGAGGTCAATGACGCCCTCAGGGAAACCTGAGGGCATTTATGTTTTTAAGGCTATGTTTATAAGGTTAAGGATAGGCAATGGCGCCATGGGTTGAAGTACTGCAACCTTGGCGCTTTTTGTTTACCATAAAATTTAGAAGTTGAAAGGAGCAAGAAAAATGAAAACAAGTCTTAGGAAAAATGGAATTTTTCTCGGAATATTTACAGCATTGCTGCTGGCAATCCCCGGTATCGCCTTAGGAGCTGAACCCAGCGTTGAAAGCAACGCCGTCGCCATTGATACCATCTGGACTTTAATTGCCGGATTTCTGGTCTTCTTTATGCAAGCAGGATTTGCCATGGTTGAAGCAGGCTTTACTCGGGCAAAAAACGCCGGAAATATCATTATGAAGAACCTTATGGACTTTTCCATCGGCTCATTAATTTACTGGCTCTTCGGATTTGCCATTATGTTTGGCGTTGACCAAGCAGGGCTTTTCGGCACAACGGGTTTTGGTATGTCGGACACCTTTGAACACTTGGGATTATCCATTCCTCTTCCCGCTTTCCTTCTCTTCCAAACTGTTTTTGCAGCAACTGCAGCAACCATCGTTTCCGGAGCCATGGCTGAACGCACTAAATTTATGTCCTATATAGTTTATAGCTTTGTCATCAGTGCCGTGATCTACCCTGTTGTCGGCCACTGGATCTGGGGCGGGGGCTGGTTAATGGAACGAGGAATGATCGACTTCGCAGGCTCCACAGTGGTGCACTCCGTCGGCGGATGGGCAGCCTTGATTGGCGCACTTCTCATCGGACCCAGGGTAGGCAAATACAGTAAAGACGGTAAATCCCACGCTATTCCCGGACACAATATTACCTTGGGCGCTCTTGGCGTATTTATCCTCTGGTTTGGCTGGTTTGGCTTTAACCCCGGAAGCACTCTCTCCGGAACCAATCCGGACATCGGAAAAATCGCCTTAAACACTAACCTGGCTGCAGCAGCGGGAGCCACCGTGACTATGATCTTTACATGGATCAAATATAAAAAGCCGGACGTTTCCCTCACTTTAAACGGTGCACTAGCCGGTTTAGTGGCAATTACCGCAGGATGTCTGGCAGTAGATCCTTTGGGAGCAGCTATTATCGGTTCCTTCTCCGGTATCCTTATCGTCTTATCCGTTGAGTTCATTGATCAATTCCTAAAAATCGACGATCCGGTGGGGGCTATCTCCGTACATGGAGTCTGTGGAAGTTTCGGGACAATAATGGTGGGATTCTTCGCAGTAGATGGAGGACTCGTCTACGGAGGAGGAACAGCTTTACTAATCACCCAAATCATCGGTGTAGCCTCAGTCTTCGCATGGACCGCCGTTACTTCACTTATTCTCTTCGGCATCATCAAAGCAACCCTGGGCTTAAGGGTTACTGAAGAAGAAGAAATCAGAGGCCTAGATATCGGCGAACACGGTATGGAAGCCTACTCAGGCTTTGAGATGAAAGCACCCTCAATAAATATCTAAACGTCAGGTCAGGTATTGTCTATGAAAAAAATCGAATGTATTGTTCGTCCCCAAAAACTTGAAACCATCCAAACTTCCATCCGTCGGTTAGGAATTAGAGGGATGACCCTCACCAACGTACTTGGATGTGGTCTACAAAAAGGACGAACCGAGGTTTACCGTGGCTATACCCTAACGAATAACTTTTTTCTGAGAACAAAGATCGAGATAGTGGTTACAGATGATATGGTCAACCAGATCGTAGAAGTAATCAGCAAAGAGTCCTACACCGGGGAAATCGGTGATGGTAAAGTATTTATTTCCAATGTTGAGAACGCTTTAAGAATCCTATCCGGAGATTCCGGAAAATACGCAATTTGATAGGTTCAATCTTAGAGGGCGCCTGCGGACGCCCTCTAAGTTATTTCTCTAAGACATCATGTATGCGCTCTAGGGCACTCCGTTCTTCAAGCTGCGTAGAATTAAGATACTACCTTCTGTAAAGAGAACATCTTCATGATGAACCTCGATCTCTTTTTACACTTAGACATACACACATACAACTCTTTTTCCCCACTTACGACAATGAATTAATCAAATGCTAAGATTAAAGGGAGGATTTAGTCATTATTTAGAGAAATACTTAGGAAAAGGAGGACGATCATTTAATGATGAGAAAACAACGAAAGTTTAGCTTTCTGAATCCTACAAAGAAAAACTTCATACTATCCCTTTTCCTTATCAGCTTATTTCTGTTCACCTGCCCGCTAATAGCCAGCGCATCCACGTCCACAGTACGAATTGCCGGCTATGATAGATATCAGACCGCTGCTGCCATCAGTCAACAAGGCTGGCCAGATGGGGCTGATGCAGCCATTCTCGCTTATGGCGAGGATTTCCCGGATGCCTTGAGTGCCGGACCATTAGCACACAAGTACAACTCGCCCATACTTTTAACCGATTCCTATACCTTAAACAGTGACACGGCGGCTGAGTTAAAACGGCTGAAAGTAAAGAAAGTCTATATCATCGGAGGCCAAGCAGTTATCTCCAACGAAGTTCAAAAACAGCTTACTGCCATGAAAATTCCCACTGAACGCCTTGCCGGCCAGGATCGCTATGAAACCGCCCTAATCGTTGCTCAGGCAGTTGGCTTAAGCAAGGGAGCCTTTGTAACAACCGGTATGAATTATCCCGATGCTTTATCCATCGGCCCCATTGCCGCAGCCAATGAAATGCCCATTCTCCTGGTACCGCCGACTGAGCTTACCCCCACTCAAAAGGATTTTTTATCGAAAAACAAAATCTCTTCCGCTATAATTGTTGCAGGCTATTATGACCTTAGTGACAATGTGCTCAACCAGTTTCCTGAAAACGAACTAATCTCCGGTTATGACGCCTATGATCGAAATATTAAGCTGATCAAACGATTTTCCGGTGATCTGAATTTAGACACAGTCTATGTCTCAACAGGTGGGGGCTTTTCTGATGCTCTAGCCGCCTCTGCCCTAGCGCAAAAAGAAAAGAACCCTATTATCCTGCTTCAGGGCAACACAATTCCCTACTCCACCCTTCCCTTTATCCAGTCCAGGCTAATCTCAAAATTTTTCATCTTAGGGGGTACAAGTGTTATCAGCAGTTCAACAGAATCTGCCCTGGCTGAACTTCCCGCTGAAATTGAGTCAGTAGCTGACGTTACCGACAGTATTATCGAGCAGCAAAAATACGAACCCCCGAAGACCGTTACGGCAACTAAATCGGACGGATCCACAGAAGAGATTCCGGTGACCTGGACCCTTTCCTCTGTGCAAACCTTAAAGTCAGGCACCTACCGATTCGAAGGCAGGGTAAAAAACTATAGCGACAGCGTCTTTTTGAAATTAACAATCTATCCAAAGGCCTCCAAAGCCGAGAACATTACTGCCGAAATCATCCTGGGAGAATCCTATGATTTCCCGGAAACTGTCGAAGTAGCCATGAGCGACGGCAGCTCAGAAACCTATCCGGTGACTTGGAACACGAAGATTGTTCCCTTGAACAAAGCAGGCAGCTACTCCTTTCAGGGAACCATTGAGGGCCTAACCCAGAAACTAACTCTTACTCTAAAAGTCTCTGAAGATGCCAAAATCACTTTTACCGACCCGGAATTGCATTCAGCCGTAAGGCGCAAGTTAAGCAAGAGCAGCTCTGAATCAATCTATAAAAGTGATGTTTTGGATATCACATCCTTAAACTTCCGCAATGATGACATTACGGATCTAACCGGATTAGAGTATTTCGTTAACTTAAAAACTCTGGATGTTGGTAATAATCAACTGACTAAAATTGCCGCTCTTAGTAAGCTGAAAAACCTTAGAACTTTGAAGCTCAATGATAATGGTCTTAAGGATGTCAGTGCTCTAAAAACCTTAACCTCCCTGACCTACTTGGATATATCTGATAACTATATTACAAACTTCACACCCCTGAAAGGTTTGACCCAATTAACCACTCTTTACTTAGATGATAATGAACCCTTCGATGATGTAGATGGATATACTCCTGATTACAGCCCAATCCGAGCTTATTATGATAATCTGGACAAGAAGGATTTTAGTCTCTAGAGTGTAGAGACTGAAACAACTGGCTCTAAAGACTACCATAGCCCCATTATGTACATTCTAGGGATGTAGCATAATGGGGCTATTTGTATTAAATTTACATATTCTTCTAGAGGCCTACATATGCTGAAACAGCTAGACAAAACCCTAAAGCCGAAAGGAGTGCATAGGTCTGTCTGCTTCAGAATATCCCGCTTCGAAATCCTTGCAAAGCTCTCAATCAAATCTAAAGTCCCTTAAGAGTCAAATCATTACGTCAACATTAGTTTTGCTGATTTTAAATATTATTGATGTCGAACTAACTCTATGGGGTATTAATCTCCACCTAATAACTGAAGGAAATCCCCTTATGCAACCGCTTATTGAGATGAACCCCAACTACCTTCGAAGCTTTAAACTGTTATTGCCTATTATCTTAGGGACAGCTTGTTGGTGGACAAAGGACAAGTCCCGCAGGTTGATCATCTATGGAATGGGCCTAAGCATAACAGTCTATTCCTTCATAATGCTGCTTCATGCCCATTGGATCTTCAAATCAATCATTCAATAGTAACCGAACTCTTAACTTGCTGCTCCACATTATTCTGGGTTACATAATTGATTTCCAGCTCAAACCTTTGCCCCTTCATAAACTTGAAAGTATCCCGACCACTTTCACTTTCCAGTTCAGAAAGGTATAAGTCAAAATCTGCTACCCCCTCAACGGTAAACCCATTGTCAGCTTGAGGCAAGATTACCTTACCACTGTTATCTAAAACTGCTAATAAATATCCATTGATCGAAAGATTCTTATTGTAAATCCAGCCCCATTTCAGAGACTTACCAAATTCTGAATACCTGATCCAGATAGATTTTACCCCTGCCTGTGTCCCAAAGGGCACGGTTATATGAAAGTGTCCATCAGGTTTCGTATCAACCTTTACCTCATTAGGACTTAAGACATCCTGATCTACTCCTATCCATTTAAAGGAGACAGCCGTCAATTGTTGCGGAGCACTGATTGGAGTTTGCGAGGCTGATGCTTCAGACTCTGCTGGCGAAGTATCAGAATTTGCAGTTGTTGGAGCTTCAGATTTTGAACCACTACACCCAACCAGTGAAAAGGTTACTAAGATTAGGACAAGTATCCTTAGGATTTTCATTTAACTCACCTCAACCTTCCTATAAAGGTCTCCCCCAAAAAATTGATAGACCCGAAAGACAGGGCGGCTTCGATCCACAGTAGTGAACTCATTGCATGGAGAGGCAGTAAGGCCTACAAAGCATGGGTGGGAAGCGTAGCCAGTGGTTCACCTCAGGTATTACCCAGAGGTTTGGTGAAGCTCCCGCCCATGCGAGTAGGCGAGCCTCGGAGTGCTGAGTACGAAGACACTGTCTTCGCACGAATTAGCTGGTCTTGCACGGATGTGGACGAAACCGCCCAGCCCCGAGCGACCCTATTTTCATCCTCTGATGGTGCCACCTTAGCAACGGCATTTCAGGCTCCTCAGAATCATTAACCCATAAGGCATCGGGATAACCCGATGCCTTTAGTCATCCCTATCTTAAATTGATCACAAGCTCCACCAGTTTCTCAATTTCCGGCTTAGTAATTTGTGCATCAGCACCAACACTTAAACCCTTATGGGCCAACCCTTCACTAGCGATTGAGGAGAATAAAATAACCGGAATATCTTTCAATTTGGGATTAGTTTTTATTTGCTTAGTTAGAGTCAGACCATCCATCACAGGCATTTCAATATCAGTAATGACACAATATATTTCATCGACAGAACTCTGCTCCAGAAAATCAAGGGCATCCTGCCCATTGCCGAATTTCTCTACGGTTGCCCCGGCTTTGACCAAGGATTCATTAACTACTTTTAACAAGAATGTAGAATCCTCAGCCACCACAAGTTTTTTCCCTTCTAACCCTTTAATAGCCCTTGATTCCTTTAGAGCCAGGGAAGGGTCGATATCTGAAAGAATCTTTTCAAAATCCAACATTAAAATAATCTCATCATTTGCTTTGACAATTCCGGTTATCGGAGTTTCATTCTGACTAAGCAGAATTGAGGAGGGGGTCTCTATATCCTTCCAGGAAAGACGTCTGATCCCACTGACAGAACTTACTTCCACAGCAAAATCACTGTTATTAATATTTATCAGGATTAAGAGTCTCTCCTTCGATTGCTTGGGACATTCTTGCTTAAGAGTTTTAATTAAGTCCAAGACAGGGATGACTCGCCCCCTGTAGTTAATGACACCGCTTATATTTCCATTAGAATTTGGCACCTCAGTCACTGGTTGGTATGTAAGAATACATTCAACCTTAGCCACATTTACCCCTAATGTGCTGCTTCCAACTTTAAAAATCACGATCTCTAACTCATTAATACCGCTTTCTAAAAGTATATCTTGCTTCAAACAAACTCCCCCTTAATATCTGCAACGTCCGACAATCTTCGATTTATTATGTAACTATTCTACCATATTCAGAGTGGAAAGAAAGATCTTTTTTCAGAAAACAATCTGCATGAGAATCTGCAGGACATCCTTATTGTATATCATTAGCAAACCTTATATTGATTCTCTCAAGCAAATTTTCAAGTTCGATAAGATATCTTTGTTGTATATTGTCGCATATCTCAATTGCTATCTGTTCATTGTAGATGTGGGCAGTTGAATTTCTGTCATTTAGCATCGCCAACCACAATTCATCGTCTTTAATCAGTTCTGCAGTAAAAGCTTCTCGTAATACGCTTTTCGGAGAATTCAAGCCCCTTAACCCTTCATCTTCAAATATTGCTTTTAGCGTCTTCCAGGCCAGTTCAAAGGTAAACTCAAAGCGTTGGATTACCCCATCTCTTAATAGATCGTTGGAACTATCGTATTTTCCTATTCCCTCTTTCAACCTATTAAGTGCGTTAGTAAAGTTATGGAGTTTTGTCGCCGGCTCGCTCATATAGAGTTACACCTTCTTTCAAAATATTATCCATTATTTTAGGTTCAACGCCTTGATTAATTATTAGGGTATCTATTTTTAACAGGGTGTTAAGCTCCTCAAGGTCACTGATCATATGCCCTCGGCTATTGTGCCCAAGCAATGGAAAAATCGCCAAGTCTATATCGCTTGTAGGCCTATGATCACCTCGGGCCCTCGAACCAAAAAGAACAATTCTTTCAATAGGGTAAAGTTGTCCGATTTCCCTAATACGCTGAACGATCCTTTCATCTAAATTATTAACCACTTATGGCCCTCCTCTTTAAAGGTGTATATGTCCTAAACTTTAGACCAGCATTATTCGGTTACCTTGGATCAGCTAATTGTTAACCTATTTTATCATGTACTATAAAGTCTATCTAGATGACGCCTTTCAAGACAGAATATTATATACCCTTAGCAAAACGCATCTTAATATGAATTTCAGTAACTCCTGACTTGCGTCCTAAATGAATCAGTATGAAGCAGAATGATCAGGGGACGGTCCCATTGACACATAATGTGTCAATAGGACCGTCCCCCTAACACGCTAGCGCTCGCTTCTTGAGCCTTCCAGGTGTTTTCTCATTAGACTTCTGGCTTGATCCTCGTCATGCCCGGCAATGGCTTCATAAATAGAGATATGCTCTTGAATTGTATAGAGTCCCTCTATATCATGACTAAACCGCAGAGGGCCAGCCTTCTTGATAAGCTCTAGGATATGAACAACAAAGGTCTGGAGCAGTCGATTCATCATAGAGTTCTGGGAAGCTTGGGCCACCAGATAGTGAAAGCGCATATCCGCTTTAACATAAGCGTCCAGATCTTTTAAGGAAGTCTGCATTTCCTTAAGGATATTTGAAATCCGCCCTAAGTCTGCTTCAGAGGCTCGGGCCGCTGCTAAGCCCGCACATTCCACTTCCAGGGTAATTCGGGTTTCCCAAAGTTCATCAATTTGGGTCTGCTCGGCGGAGAGGGCTAAAGCCAAAGGACTAATAACCTCACTTAATTGAGGATTACGGATGAAAGTGCCTTCCCCCGGCTTAATCTCCACCCAGCCTAAGAACTCCATGGTTCTTAAGGCTTCACGCAAGGTCGTCCGGCTAACCCCCAGCTCAACAGCCATTTCCCTCTCACCCATCAGTCGATCCCCGGGCCGCAGCTTACCATCGATAATCATATTATTGATTTGCTTTAAAACCTCTTGATAGGTGCGCTGAGGTTTAATAATCTTCTCAAACTGCATGGAAACCTCCCCTAGTGACCCTTTAAACCCGTTAAACCTTGATACCCGCAGGACAGCTATTATTGCACAACGAGCAATCTCCACAATCCTCAGTTTCAGATTTAGTGTTAGCTTTAGTTTCAGTACTGCCGCCTAGGCTTGAACTAGGATCCAGCGGTTTACCTTCCTTCATAAACGCCGCCAGGACTTCTGCCCTTTTCCCGGTATAATAATAACCCTTCTCTAACCCAGCGACGAGATAGTGGGGACAATCCACGAGACATCCTCCGCAGTGCAAGCATTTGAGGGCATCCAACTGCTTACTTTTCGACGCTTCAAGTCGCCCATTATCCAGTAAAATGACATAGACTTCTTTAGGCCCGTGCATCCCTTGAACCATTCTAAACTCGATATCCGCCGTTCTGCTGGGACCGCTGATAAAGGATATATACTTCAGAATATCTTTTCCCATCCCATAAACACTGATCCCCCGACAAACTGCCAAAGCATCTTCCAGGGAAGGGACAATCTTATCCATTCCCGCTACCACAATATGATTATAGGGGAGATTCGAGGTGAAGCGCACATTTCCTTCACTTTCTAAGAGGGCTATGGTGCCATTTTGTTCCACAATGGCTTCAGCACCGGTAATTCCAAACTGGAGATGGGCAGCCTTCTCCTTAATCTCTTCTTTAGTCCGTGCTACCCATTCTTTATCCGTAATCGGCGTATTGATACTGGCAATCCAAGGGTGAAGGTCGGTCTGGGTCCCGGCAGCTCTCTCCCCCAGGTCAGTCTCCAAAACCTCAACACTCTTCGACTTTAAATAATCTCGTAAACGAATTTCACTGAAAACAGGGTTTTTACTCATAGCCACATTCTGATTACCCGCCAGGATTTTCAGAATCTGCTCCTGAGCTTCTGCCGCGTTCTTAGCAATCATCACATGGCAACCCTTACCTTTGAGTGAAGAGATTGCCAAATCCACATGTTCCTTAAGGTTATTCGCTACCCCACTTTTGATGTCCTGCACCTGGCCTGCCAATTTTGGATATTCCAGGAGCAGGGTGTCTCGACGGGAACGAATTTTCGTTAAGATTGTTTGGGCTTTAGTACTCATTTTGCTCATCTCCTCCCATAGGCTCGGCTTAGAATTTGAACCACATGAGAAACTTTTTGCTTCATGTCGTGCTGAGCCACCCCATCTCGGAAATGAACCATACAGCCCGGACAACTGGTCGCCAGGGTAGTGGCCTGAGTGTCTGTGACATTCTTTAGTTTGCCTTCATTAATCCGCTGGGAGAGTTCATAGAAGCTTAAGCTAAAGGAACCGCCAAACCCACAACAGGCATCCGCATCCTGCATTTCTACGTATTTCAGGCCGGGAATCTTCTGGAGAATTTCCCTGGGTTCTTTTTTCACACCCATACTGCGGGCCAAATGACAAGGATCATGATAGGTCACAGTTTCCGTGACTTTTTGTTTCGGCAGCTTCAATTTAATATCCTTACTTAGGAATTCATTAATATCTTTAGCCTTCTCGGCGAGTTTTTTAATCTTTTCCTGCAGTTCAGGGGAAGCATCGGCAAACAGCTTAGGGTACTCTTCTTTGAAGGCTACAGCACAACTGGGACAGACAAAGACTAGGGCGTCCATCTCCAAGCCACTATAATTTTCAATATTTTTCAGAGCCATAGATTTGGCATGTTCTAGATCCCCGCTGACAATACTGGGAATTCCACAACACACATCCTCTTTAGCCAGCTTCACCTCAACCCGGTTTTCTCCCAAAACGTGGAGCAGGGCTTCACCCAGGTCAGTCTCCGTATAGTTTACAACACACCCCGGGTAGAAACCGACTTTCTTCACCGGCTTAGCCACTGATTTAGGCTGAGCAATCTCGGCAAAGGATTTACCGGAGAACTTGGGAATCACCCGCTCTTGGGGCAGCCCGAAGGAATTGAAGGTCAAGCGGGAGGTAGTCCCCTTCTCCGAATCTTTCAAGGCCAATTTTCCAAAGGTTGTCGCCAATTTACTGACCATAGGCAAAGTCTTCGGTTTAGTTAACATGGAGAAGACCAAGTCCTTCTTCCAGCCAACCCCTTTCTTAGCCACCGCATTTTGACGAAGCTTCCAGAGCATTTCCGGGGTGGCCATCTGGACTGGGCAGGCAGTATGACATTTTTGACAACCGATACAGAGGGATAATCCATTTTCTTCAGATTTCCCTAAGTCACCGTGAAAAGCGGCAAAGACCAGGCCCCGTCCGCCCAGATACTTATACCCGTACTTGCCGCCCACTTCCTGATAAACAGGACAAAAGTTCAAGCAGCTGCCGCAATTAATGCAATAAAGGGATTCCTTAAACCCTACCTTAATAGCGTCCTGACGGCCATTTTTCAATAAAACGATATGCACTTCCCTGGGACCCTGCCCCTGGGAAAACTCCTCCAGATCAGGATCCAAGGATTCACTGACTCCCGAGATCACGGAAACATAGGTGCCAATGTCCTGACCCACGCCATAAACTGCAGCGGCTCGGACAACTTGCAGAGCATCTTCCAGGGTCGGGACGATTTTCTCCACCCCGGCGATGACAATGTGCACTTTAGGCATCATGGAAACCGCCCGAATATTTCCCTCATTCTCAGTGACGAAGACACTTCCCGTGTCAGCTGAAATTGCATTGGCCCCGGAGATCCCCACATCCGCTTTGACCAGAAAATCCCGCAGGCCTTTGCGGGCGGAAACCACCAGGGCCTCAGGAGTACATTCCAACTCTTTGCCCTCTTCTTCAGAAAAGAGCTTGGTAATTTTCTCGATGGGGATATGAATAGCCGGAGCGAGAGAGTGACTTGCTTCACTTTTGGCCAGTTGGTTAATTCTGTCTCCCAGATCCGTCTCCACGACAGTTACCCCCAGGTCCTCCAGGTAATGGGAAATATTGATTTCCTTCCCGGCATTGGACTTGGACTTAACCACCAAACCCTCGTTAGGAATCAAACCGGCGATATACCTCTGGGCATCCTCGGAAGTTTCCGCCAGATAGACCTTACACCCTTTAGCTTCTAAGGACTGTTTAGCTTTAGCGATGACTTCATCTAGGTGATCAATACTGTATTCCTTAATCCGGCGCAAACGATTGGAAAGCTCAGGATAATTAGGAACCATTTTTAACATAGCCGGACGAATGGCATCAAAAGCCCGAAATCTCCCTTTGCGGGACTCCATGTCCCGGAGTCCTTCGGTAACCTTGGTTTTTACAATTTTATGGGTTTGATCTCCCACTGGTATACATCTCCCTCTACGGTTTACTGGTCGGACCGATAAGCTTAAGTGAATAACCCTCCCCAGAGAATAACCCCCTCTCCTCGCAATAAAAGAGGGGCTTTTTTGATCTAAGTTTAAGCTCCTGCCTTGGCCCCGCCCAAATAAGCTTCCATAACCCGTGGATTCTTGGCAACCTCATCTGCTTTACCATGGAGCACAATTTTTCCCGTTTCTAAAACATAGGCATAGTTGGCAATCTTTAAGGCTTGACGAACGTTCTGCTCAACGAGAAGGATGGTGGTTCCTTCCTGATTAATCTCCCGAATGACATTAAAGATATCTGCCACAACCAGAGGAGCCAGGCCCATAGAAGGTTCATCCAGCAAGAGAAGCTTAGGTCTGGCCATGAGAGCCCGGCCGATGGCCAGCATTTGCTGTTGCCCTCCGGAAAGAGTTCCTCCCAACTGTTGTTTCCGTTCCTCCAGAATGGGAAAACGCTTAAAGACCTTCTCAAAATCCTTCTGAACCTCTTTATCTTTCCTCTGATAGGCTCCCATTTCTAAATTTTCGAGAACCGTCATCCCAGCTAATATATTGCGCCCTTCGGGGACTAAGGACATTCCCAAATTGACAATTTTATGAGGAGCCAAACCTCGAATCTCCTGACCCAAAAACTTAATCTGACCGGCCTGAGGCTTGAGAAGCCCAACCAGAGATTTCATCGTGGTTGTCTTCCCGGCCCCATTGGCTCCGATCAAGGAAACAATCGAACCTTCAGGAACATCAATATCGATTCCTTTGATGGCTTGAATACTACCATAACTTGTGGACAAACCGCTAATATTCAGCATCTCTTAGTCCTCCTCCCGGCCCAAATAGGCTTCAATGACCAATGGGTTCTGCTGAATCTCTGCCGGTGTGCCTTCAGCAATCTTTTGTCCAAAATTGATCACCATCAGACGATCACAAACGTTCATCACCAGGTTCATATCGTGTTCAATCAGGATCACCGTCTTGCCCATGGTTTGGATTTTCTTAATTAGATGACGCAAGTCTTCCGTTTCACTCTCATTCATCCCCGCCGCCGGCTCATCAAGAAGAATTAGCTCCGGTTCAGTGGCCAGTGCCCTGGCAATCTCCAACCGACGCTGCTGTCCATAAGGCAAGGAGCTGGCAGGAGAATCAATGTCCTCCTCAATTCCCACTAACTTCAGGAGTTCTTGGGCCCGTTCCCTGGTCTTCTTCTCTTCTTTGCGTTGGGCAGGAGTGTGCCATAACCCTCTCCAAACCCCGGACTTGGTTCGACAATGAGCCCCGACCATGACATTTTCCAAAGGACTCAAATGACCAAAAAGACGGATATTCTGAAAGGTTCGAGCTAAGCCCAGTTCAGTAACCTTATAAGGGCGCATGCCCAAGATGTTTTTCTCTTTATAAGTGATACTTCCCTCAGTAGGAGGGAAAATCCCGGTGATCAGGTTAAAGAGGGTGGTCTTACCTGCTCCATTGGGGCCGATAATTCCAACGATTTCTCCCTCATTGACTTTAAAGCTGACATTACTTAAGGCAGCCAAGCCGCCAAAGCTTTTACTCACTTGGTCAAGGACTAATTTCATTGCTTACTCCCCCTTCCAAGCTTACCCTTCCAATAACGAACCGTCTCCTCACTGATCAGACCCTGAGGCCGAAAGGCCATCATCGTTACTAAAAGAGCTCCATAAATCATCAGCCGATAATTGGATGCGGAACGCAATACTTCAGGGAGCAAGGTTAGGATTAAGGCTCCAACGATAGGGCCAATAACCAGGTCACTCCCGCCCAAGACGGCGTAAAGCAGAATTTCAACCGTACGGTGGTAAGCAAAGTCTTTAGGCCCGATGAAAAAGGTCAGATGAGCAGATAATCCACCGGCAATCCCGGCGATCAGGGCTCCTAAGGCAAAGGCCAGCAGCTTGTAGTAGGTGGTATTAATCCCCATGGCTTCCGCCGCCGACTCATCGGCTTTAATAGCAGCAAAAGCCCGACCGACTCTGGAACGATTAAGTCTGATACAGAAGAAAATCAGAAAAGCCAGAACCAGGAGTAAAATAACCAGAACCAGCAAGGTACTTACTTGCTGGGCGGAAAATCCTCCGAACTTGGACAGACCGAAAGACGACAGGATTTTACCGATCTTTGTCCCCAGTGTTGGGATTCCGGAGATCCCTAAGGCTCCATTGGTTATTTTCAAATTTAAGACAATAACCCGGACAACCTCGCCAAAGCCCAAGGTGGCAATGGCCAGATAAATCCCCGTCAGCCGCAAAGCGGGAAAACCAATAATTATCGAAATGAAACTGGCGGCAAGGCCACCCAGTGGAATAGCCAAATAAACGGGCAGCCCGGCTTTAACAGTCAAAATAGCACATGTATATGCTCCAATACTCATAAAACCGGCATTACCCAAAGACAACTGGCCGGTGGATAAAGTCAAATAAATGCTTACGCCTAAAATTGCATTGACCATCACAAAAACAGCAATTTGCAAATAATATTGATTTAGTAAAATAGCCATCTAAAAACGTCCCCCTTGTCGTTTGCCAAAAAGTCCTTGAGGACGAATAAACAGAATGAGAATAATCATGCCGAAAGCCACTGCATCTCGATAGGAAGATGCACCGTAAGCCACGGTGAAAACTTCCGCGATGCCCAAAATCAGACCTCCGAGCATGGCGCCGGTGATATTACCCATACCACCCAGGATCAGAACCGCCAGACCTTTCAGTCCCATGGATAAGCCCATGGTGGGTTCCACCGCATTAAAGGATAGTCCTACCAATACCCCCGCAACCCCTCCTAAGCCTGAAGCCAGGGCAACGGTTAAAAAGATAATCCGGTTAGTGTTGATACCCAGCAGATTGGCTGTCTCAATATTCTCTGCGGTGGTTCGAATAGCTTTGCCCACCCGAGTTTTGGCCAGCCAGAAACGGAGAATAAACATCAAACCAAAGGATATGCCCAGAATAATAATTTGCACCAGAGTAATTCGGATGGGGCCCAGCTCAAATTGAACTGCAGCTAATTCCGTAGGAAAGGCCTGGGATTGAGGCCCAAAGAGATTCAAGGCCAGACTTTCCAGAAAGATTGATACCCCAATGGTACTAATCAAAGGTGCCAGGTGGGAAACAGCCCTGCGTCTCAAAGGACGCAAGGCCAGCATTTCCATTAAACAACCCAGCAACGCACTGGCCAACATAGCTCCCGCCATGGCCACAAAAATATTAACTTTTAGATAAGTCACCAGGTACAACCCGACGAAAGCCCCGATCATAAATATTTCTCCATGAGCCATATTGATGATGTTCAGAACTCCCATAATCAGGGTATATCCTAAAGCGACCAGTGAGTAGGTACTACCCAGAGTTAAGCCATTGACCAATTGTTGCCAGAACAAAAACCTTCACTCCCAATAATTATTTGAGTTCCGTAAACTGTCCATCCTTAATAATCAAAACAGTAGCACTCATAACCGGTTCACGTTTTTCATCAAAGGCGAACTTTCCGGTTACACCTTGGAAACCTTTAATGGCTGCAATACTATCCCGCAGCTTTTGACGATCTGTGGTGGAGCCGGCTTGCTCCAAAGCACTGGCATAGATATATAAGGCATCATAGGCTTGGGCCGCAAACTGATCAGGCACCTTGTTGTTGTATTTAGCTTTGTAGTCAGCAATAAACTTTTGAACCTTCTCATCTTGCTTACCGGGGAACCAAGGGCTGGCCACGATGGCACCATCAGCAGCTGGTCCGGCAATTTTGATCAGCTCAGGAGAGTTAAAACCATTCGTTCCCACAAAAGGAACAGTGATCCCGATTTCTCTGGCTTTCTTCAAGACCAGGGAGGCTTCCTGATAGAGACTGGATACCATGACGGCATCCGGCTTTAAGGAGGCAATCTTCGTCAACTGGGCGGAGTAATCCGTATCTTTATCGGCAAAGGTTTCGGTAGCAACGATTTCGATACCGTTTTTCTTGAGAGTGCTCTCAATGGTCTTATATCCGGACACTGCCCAGTCATTATTGTTAGAGTACATGACAGCGACTTTTTTCAAGTTATAAGTAGAGATTGCTTTCTCCACTGCCTGGGGAACCGCTAAGAACTCCGGCAAAGCATTCCGGAAGACGAAATTACCCAGAGCCGGGATCCCTTCCGCTGTGGTCGAGGTTCCCATAATCGGAACTCCTGCTTGATCAGCAATCGGGCCTGCGGCAAACATCTCTCCGCTGAGGGTAGGTCCAATGATACCGACAACATTATCTTTATTGATTAATTTATTAATAGCATTAATGGCTTCCGTCTTGTCTCCCCGGGAATCTTCATAAATCAGATCAACTTTAACTTTGCCTTGAGCGTTAATCTCTTCCTTAGCCAGATCCAAACCTTCTTTAATGGCTTGGCCATAGGCAGCTCCGCCACCGGTCAGATAAGAGATAACCCCGATTTTAGCGGCCTCTCCCCCTTGGGAGCCCGAATTTGCAGTGGGAGCAGCTCCCCCTCCGCAGCCTGCTGTGGTTAACAGCAGTGCACCAATGGTCATACCACTAAACCATTTTATAAGTCCTTTTTTCATCGTGATCATAACACCTTCCTTAAATAAAAATGTGTTTTATAATAGATTTAGATATTCGGCATATTTTATGGAATACCTGCTTTAGAATAAAAAAAATCCATGAAAATTGTATACTCTGTACAATTTTCATGGATTTAATTCCAATACCCGTCTGGGCATCAATATCTTTCCAATATACTTTATCACACAACTAAATGTAGATGCTATTTTTGCTTGGAAGCTCTTACTGCATGCCAGATGCTGGCGGCAAGTCCGCCCCAAATTACGATAATTCCGACGCACATCATTACAATAGCGCTAGTACTCATATTTATCAGCTCCTTAGTCTGGGGATGAAAATTGAATTATTGTTCAGGTCCCTCTGGTATTTCCAGACTTTTTTTCCATTTTAGTGAGGCCAAGATGAAGCCGAAAATAATTGCTGCCACGGCCACTCCCCAACCGGAATATATTAAAAATGCGGTGGGGTAATCCTCATAATTTTTTTGCAAGTTATCGATGAGATTTAGGACAAACATGTAGCCTAATACACTCGGTGTGACTACACCTAGGCAGACTTTCCACCATAAACCCGTGCGTAAGTCTGAGGTACGATTAGCGTGCTCTTGAAACGGCTTCAAGTTCCTTACAATCCAAGAGATCGTAATAACCGAGACAAGACCTGCTAAGGCAATCCCAAAGGTGTTAATAAAGTAGTCTACAGCATCAAGAAAGAACAATCCTCCTTGGGTTGCAAACAAAATTGAAATCAAGGCCGACAAGCCGCCACCAACCATAACAGCTCTTGTCCGGGAAACATCAAATTTGTCTTGAATCGCAGCAACAAAGGTCTCTACAATAGAAATTAACGATGATAACCCTGCAAATACCAAGGACCCGAAGAATAACACTCCGAACAAACCATTAAAACCCGGGAAGGAGTTTAAGATCTCGGGAAATACCACAAAGGCTAAACCAATCCCGGCAGTTGCTACATCTTCAATGGGAAGATTGGCTTGTTTCGCCAAAAATCCTAAGGTAGCAAAAACACCAAAGCCGGCTAAAAGCTCGACGCTGGAATTACTGAAAGCCGCAATAAAGGCATTATTGTTAATGTCAGCATGCTTCGGCAAATAACTGGAATAGGTAATCATAATTGCAAAAGCAATAGATAAGCTGAAGAAAATTTGCCCATAGGCGGCAACCCAAACTCCCGGAGAAGCAATCTTATCCCAATCCGGTTTAAAGAAGGCTTCGAGACCTATAGAAGCACCTTCTAAGGTCAGGGCGCGAATAACAATGATTAAAAACATAATAAGCAGGGTGGGGATAAATATCCGGTTCGCCTTTTCAATTCCCTGTTTAACACCCTTAAACAAAATTGCTAAACTAATTACCCAGACAAGTACTAACGGAATAAATACACCGGGAACAACCGAGCCCACGGAACCGACAGAGGCACCATTAACAAGATCCACTCGCTTTAAGTAGTCACCCATTAAGAAGCCACCGGGGTCGTTCCCCCATTGCAGGCTTACCGCAAAATATGTATAAGCCATGGCCCAAGCAATAATAACGGCGTAATAGGTAGAAATCACGAAAGCTATGCTTACTTGCCACCAACCGATCCACTCAGTTTTCTTATTCATTCGCGCGAAAGATAAGGGTGCTGAGCCTCGATATTTGTGACCCATTGTAAATTCCATAATCAGCAGCGGGATACCCGCAGTTAACAGCGCAAATAAGTAGGGAATGAAAAATGCTCCTCCACCATTGTCATAAGCTACATAAGGAAAACGCCAAATATTTCCTAGTCCGACAGCGGACCCCACAGCAGCCAAAATAAAACCAGCTCTAGTTCCCCATTGTTCACGGCCTTCCACTATTTTATCACCTTTTCTTTTTTTATTAGTATTTGTCATACCATTCGATTTTAACCACAAAAAATAAGGCCCCTTCTCCTCGAAACAAGCCTTAAAAGTTGTTCCTACTTATGATCTACTCATCTTAAAATCTTATCTCTCCTTCCGACATACCTTTAATTTGGGAGATGTTTCGTTATTCAATTTAGGCTTAAAAAGGCACAGTTCAATCATTATACCAGTTTAGTGGAATCAAGTCACTTCTTTTCACTCCACCGATGCTAATAACTACTGATTATTTATTTCATATTACCCACCTATTCTAACTTAAGAACCTTGGGATGTCGGAGTAATGCTCAAAAAACTGTGCAGCATCATACCGATTATAACAAGTGTTATTCCCATCAAAGATACAGTGTTAGGAAAGACCCCCTGCAAAAACACTAATTCACCCATCAGGGCAAATATAACCTCTCCGGACTGAGTGGCTTCTACAGCAGCCAATTTATGGGGATCCCCTTGAGTCATATCAGTAGCGGAAAAAAATAACACCGTGGCAATGACACCTGAGGAAAGAGCTACAATGATTGTTTGCAAAAGCTGATTGGTACTGGGAAGTCCATCAATTTCAACTCCTAGAACCCCTAGAACAAGCCAAAAGGGCATACTGGCCAGAGTCATTCCCAGGACTCTCTGGTAAGTATCAAACTTTTGCCCGCAGGCAGCCATCATTTTACGGTTACCTAAGGGATAAGCAAAGGCTGCCAAAATAACCGGTAAAATTCCCAAGATCATTTCCCTGCTGGTTAACTCACTGGCCTGTTGGAATTCAATTAATCCGATCCCCACTAAAATCAGCAGAGAGATGATCATTCCTCGAACAGGAATTTTTGAACGAACTCTTTGGGTGCTGCTGCCTATTTTCAGATCTAAGTAAAATAGCGGAGCAAGTAAGGAACCGGCCACAATGGTAATCTGCCACATACTGGCCACAAGCCAGGCAGGCCCAAAGGCGGCAGCAAAACATAGAGGAGCATAAAACAGACCAAAGCCAACAGTACTCCAGATCAACCAAACCCCAGGCCTTTTCCTCAAATCCAATAACAAAGGTTTTAAATTTCCTCGAACCATAACGATCAGCAGCAGCGGAGGCACCATAAAGAGATATCTCAGAACCGCACTCCACACCCAACTCCCTCCGGAAAGATCCATGGCCCGGTTTAAGACAAAGGTAACTGCAAAAAACAATGATGCTAAAATACCCAAAAGAACAGATTTCAAGGCTTTTCCTCCCTAACTTAAGTACAATTAATCTATCTAGCGCAACCACGCCTATTATTCTTTCTTCTTCGGATGATCTAAATCCTTTTTAACCCAACAAGAGCTTGCAACCCTACTTAAGGTAAGCCAAGCAACCTATTCCAGATACGAAAGCGGGGCCCTGGATATTCCTAGTACTTCCCTCATTCAGTTGGCCAAATTCTACAAAACCAGTATTGATTATCTATTGGGGCTAACTAATAATAAAAAGCCCTACTAAACTGGTATAAAAATCTAATCACAAAAGCAATCTCAAATGTTTTGTTCGTAGTGTATGTTTGAGCAATTAATGGTACACTATACTTACAGAATATCTGCAATACTGAAAGGTAGGGTGTGATATGCAAACACATGCTAAAAGAAAATCCTTCGGCTTAGTTCGACTAGGAAAACGTTCTGTAGTGACCCTTGGAGCCGAAGTGAAAAGGGAACTTCGATTAGTTGATGGTGATGTTTTTGAGCTATGTGTTGAGGATGGAAGAATCATCCTGGAACCTAAGAAACTTATTCCAGCCGACCAGCAATGGTTCTGGACTGAGGAATGGCAAGTTGGAGAACGGGAAGCACAAGCTGAAATACAAGCCGGAAACCTTAAACACTTTAACTCAATGGAAGAGTTCCTTACAGATTTGGGAAAAGAAGATGAGGATTAATAGCACCCCTCGTTTCAAGCGAGCATTTAAGAAGTTGCCTAAAAACATTCAAGCTCTTTTTATAGACAAGATGTTTCAGTTTCAAGAGCATCCTTCTTTTAGGATCAAACGTATTCAAGGAACCGATAGCCTTTGGGAAGGCAGCTTGAATATGTCCATCCGTTTTACATTTGAATGGATTACTGATGATAACGACAACGATGTTTGCCTAATAAGAAATATCGGGGACCATGACCATTGTTTGCGTCCTCCGTACTAAATAAAAGTCTTTGTTGAATAGAAGAGCAAGCAACTCCCTGGGGTAAGGGATGGGCTACTTGCTCTTTTCCTTGTTATTTAGATGCTCTTAAGTCATAAAACCTTGAAATATTATTTTTCTCAACTATACTTAATAGTATTGCTCTTATAGAGGGGTTAAGACTTCCAGGAGCAGAGTTGAGGAGGAAACAGATGCATCAGTCACGACAGCGTTTTATTTTCTACGTTTCAGGTATTATTATCATGACCTTTGGGATAGCGTTAACAATTCGTTCGTTAATGGGAACCTCCCCATTTGACGCACTCCTGGTAGGATTATTTCAGACCTTTGGCTTAACGATTGGCAGTTGGGAAATAGTTGTAGGTCTGGCTCTAGTATTATTTAACGCAGCTGCTCAGCGCCGGAAGCTTGAATATTTTGCCTTACTTACCTCATTCATTACCGGTATGGGAATAGACCTTTGGCTTTTTGTATTGGGGGATTTAATTAGTCCTCTCACACTGTTCGGTCAAGCTTCCTGTTTAATACTTGGGGTTGGGATTGTAGGTTTAGGAGTTTCTGTAAATTTACAAGCTGACTTTGCCCCAAATCCCATGGATCGCTCTATGCTGGTTATCAATCAATTAACGGGTCTTAATGTTGCAATTTCACGGGCAATAGTAAGCCTAGTCCTGGTAATACTTGCTTTCCTATTTAGCGGCCCAATCGGTATCGGCACCTTATTTTCTGCCCTTTTCACCGGGGTGTTTATAAAATTCTTTATGCCCTATACGGCACGTTTAAACAAGGGTAAGGAGACCGAACCTGCTTCCGGGGATTAAACACACATTATTGATTAGAAAGAGCAAGTAGCTCCCTAGGGAAAGGGATGGGCTACTTGCTCTTTTGCTTTCCCTCTCCTCTGGAAGTAATCCGAAAACCGAAATTCGTTAAAATATGTAACAAGCCTTGGCCAACGCTAATATAGTATAGAGTAGGACAGACACACGGGACAAACCTTCTGTCCTGACTATTTTAATAAAGGAGTTGACTACAATGGCTGTTATAGCCAGCAACAGAGATAGTGTTATAGTCGTTACCGTTCAAACGGGGCAAACCCCGGAGGGTGCACCCATTTTAAGACAGCGTAGTTTCTCTAATGTGAGAGCAGCTGCCACAGACCAAGATGTTTACGATATCGCTGTCGCCCTCTATGGACTTCAGGATCTCTCTTTAATCGGAGTGCGAAGAGACAATCGCATCGACCTTATTGAAGGCTAGAGCTGATCGGAGGCATGTTCATGTCTAAGCATGACAGGAGACTATTTAAAGAAGGAAAGGGGTGGCGAGAATGGCAATTACCACTAAAAAGGTCTTAAGAATGACCTTTAGTAATGCCGCAGGCAAAGCGGTCACTATAAGTCTAAACCAACCAAAGGAAGGTATAACAGTTGCAGAAATCGAATCCGTCATGGATCAAATCATCTCTAAGGATATTTTCTTCACTTCAGGTGGGGGACTGGTATCCAAAAGAGATATTAAAATAGTGGATACAACTACAGAAGATCTGTATGAGCAACCTGAAGGATAAATGTAAGCTCATTAACTAGATTCCTTGTATCAGGCCTGTCCAAGAAACGAATGCGCATTCGTTTCTTGGACAGGCCTGATAGTATTATTTTTCCCATATACTTAATCTCGCGACCTTTAGGATAGCGTTAACCTCGGAGATAAATTGAACATGAGTCATTTAATTCGTCTCAGGCTGGCTGTTTCTAATTGTAACACTTCGACCTTGGCCTCAATGCGTTCCAGTGCTTGTCCAGTCTTTTGAATATGATCTATTTGTATTTCACGGAAATCGAAGATCGCCCCAATTTTTTGAGCTACATCATGTTCGACAACTGCTATTACCCTAGCAATATTTTGAGCAAGGGTGTCTTGATCTGTTCTAAGCTCTTTCAATTCACTTTGCATTTCAGTCTGCATTTGATATATTTTTGCAAGAAGCTCCATAACTTTCTGATCCATTTAAAGACCCTCCCCCCTCTTCTTCTCACTCGTCTATATGAATTATTATACCATCTAACAACAGGTATAACAGCTGCGAAATCGAAACAGTGGTTAGGCTTGTCCGAAAAACGAATGCGCATTCGTTTTTCGGACAAGCCTATTTTTATAAGTTGGCACACTCGGTGATCTGTCCACATATTCTATGAATATATAACAGAAAGGACAGACTGGTACCAGAATGAATGATTTGATCTCGGATCGCAACCCTCTTGTGATTGCGGCAGAAATAAACACTATTAAATACCAGACCAGAAAAGTTCTCCTGGCCAGTGCCATAGAGATTGGCCGGCGCTTGAAGGAAGCCAAGGAATTGCTTCCCCATGGGGAATGGGGCAAGTGGCTGGTGGAGTCATGCAGCTATTCCAAGAAAACCGCTGAAAAGCTGCTGCGTATCTTTGATGCCTACGGAACCCAAGAGCCGCCGAATTTAAATTTCACCCAGGCTTATATCCTCTTAGGAGTCCCAGAGGAAGAACGGGCTCAGTTCATGGCGGAGATTGATGTGGAAGGCTTGTCTACCCGGGAACTGCAAAAGGCAGTTAAAGAGCGGAGCCAAGCCCTTCAGGAGCGAGACCAGGCTCTGCAGGAAAAAACAGAACTCCGGCAAGCCCTGAGTGAGCAAGAGAGTCAAATAACCCAGTTGACCACTGAGCGCAACCACCTGAAAACTAAGGCAGAGCAATTAAGTAAGTCTCAAGGAGAACAGGAGACCAAGGCGGTAAATCTGGAGAAAAAATTGGAATCTCTTAAGAAAAGCACATCTTATGAAGGCCTCCAAAAGATAAACAAGAACCTTATTGCCGCGCAGCACAAGACCAACGCCAATCAAATTGCCTTTTTATACGAGAGTCTGGACAAAACCTTCAAGCAACTGGTCTGGGAATTGAGCAGCTTCGCTGACAAGGATAAGGATACCTATGAAGTGTATAAAAGCAAGGTGCTTGATTTTTTAACGAAAGGTTTGAAGGAGACAATCTGACAGGTTATTGTTATGCGTATTCTGAAACATGTAAAGATTGCCTATGCTTAATTGGGCCCCTGGGGCCTAATTTAGCATAGATATTTTATGACCAGGATTACTCCCAGAGAATATCACCGGTCTTGGGAATGACAGGGGGGGAGTTTTAAGACTCCCCTATCAACTAACCATTGTTTAGTTGATTCAACAATTCATCATGGGAGTTTATCATTATGTGAATATCGGTAACTTTTTGACGACTCTCGTTTTCAAAGAAAATTACTAGTTGGTAACGATCTATAAGATAATATATTGTTCTATCTGGTTCTTCCATATTTATATTGGATTTATGGGGTGGGCCAAGTACATTTTTCACTTCATCACTGTTCATACCATATTTAACCCCAAATGCTTTTATATCCTTATTCCTCCGAATAAAGACTCCACTAATAGTTTGAACACCCTTCGAAATTAAACAAAAGGTATCAAACCCTGGATACCGGGAAGAAACCATCCCGTTTTCATAATTAGGCTGCGTAGTCATGCGACCTGTTTTATCTGAATAATCCTCTTTAATCGGATTTCCGAAAATACTATAAGCGGTTTTTAAATCTTTTCCTATGATCGCCTTAAATCTTTCTGTGTAATCATCCGTATTTTCCTGTGCCTTTTTAGCCTCTTCTTCCTTTTGAAGATTGGCATAATCGATCTTTAATTTCAACACTTCTTGATTATTTTGATCAGCTTTAATGGCCTGATCCAGGTAATTTAATGCTTTCTTATAATCTTTACTATCCGCAGATTTATTTGCCTTTTCTATCGTTTCATCTACAAACAATTTCTTGCATTGATCGATCTTTACCTGTGCATCTGCATACCTTTCAGTGTCTTCTTTAATTACCTTTTGAAATGAATCCATAGCCGGTGAATATCGCTTTTCATTCATATATAGAACACCTTGGTCATAACTCGCTTTAGACGCACTAATGGCCTTTGCCGACTCTAAATCAGCATTAAATTTCGTAGTATCCTTTTCATGGTCAATTGTGGTTATGTCCTTTAAAATATTATTCGCTGAGACTAGATCGCCCTCTTTTATATACACCGTAAACAATTCTTCTCTTGCAGGGACATTGTTTTCGTCTAAATCAATGACCTCTTTAAGAACTGATTCCGCCTTTTTATAATCTTTGGTGGCAATATAAGCGTCTCCTAATCCCAATCTAGCAGGAATATTTTTAGGATCAATCTTAAGTACTTTATCAAAAGCTAGAATAGCCTCATGGTACTTTCCTTCTTGCAAATACTTATTACCGAGATTTAGTTGCCTCTCCGCTCTGGCGATCGGTGTGTTTGTTGCGTAGGCTACTCCTCCACCGATGATCAGAACAAGAACCGAAACAATGATGATTACTAATTTTCTTGAAATTTTCACCCTTCTCCCCCTTTATAAATGATAAATTCACAAAGTTAGATTCCGCGAACTAATCCAATCTAAAAGAACATATTACGTTATGAATAAAATCTAAAAAAACCGGAAAATCTGAAGAAAACATTTTTATATATTTCTCACTATTTCTAATTTCCATAAGCCCTAAATAAATCTAAAAGTATCAAAAATCCTCGGCACATCCTTACGGATTATACCAAATTCTTGCATTTCACTTTCATTTCCATAAATGCAATCATAACCATTTTTATCATATGAAATATATAATTTGTCATTATGAGTCGCAAATACAGAGAGTCTATCAACCTCATCATATAGATCATTAACTGTACCCCTTACAGTACAGATATTGAAAATCATTTCTTTTCCTTCTTTCGCTTTATAGCTGAAAGTCACACGGTAAGTATCAACATTTTTATAGCCCTTATAAGATGTTTCTTCAACAGTATATTTTCCTTCCCAAATTTTAGGTATATCTATAGCGAAACCACATGTCTTATTTTCATAGACAATTGAACCTTTAGAAGGTGCTTTAGCAGTATCATTCGACCCCTTTACCTCAAGAGCCTTTTTCTTCTCCTCTTGTTGAGCATTCGAATAATCATCCTTCAACTTCGAAGCATCCTGATTATTAGGATCAACCTTAAGAACCTGATCTAATAAATCCAATGCTATTGGATAATCCTTATTTGAACCAGCATCCTTTGCTTTCAGCAGAGTTACATCAACAAATGTCTTCTTACAATCACCAATCTTCGTCTGAGCATCTGAATACCTCTCAGTATCCTCATTAATCACCTTTTGTAAAGAATCTACCGCTTCAAGATATAGCTTATCATTCATTTGCTTAACCCCTTGGTCATAACTAGCTTTTGAGGCATTAATCGATTTAGCAGATTCTAATTCCGAGTCTAATTGCTTGGTATCAGCCTTAGGATCGATTGTAGTGATTTCCTGCAAAATACTATTTGCATCATCTAGTTTTTTCTCTTTCATATATAAGTTAAATAAATCTTGCCGAGCCGGTATATTGTATTTGTCTAAACTAATAACTTCTTTCAACACAGCTTCTGCCTTAGAATATTCTTTGGCAGCGATATAAGCCTTGCCTAAGCCAAGTCTTGCAGGAATATTCTTAGGTTCAATCTCAATTACTTTTTGAAAAGCTAAAATAGCTTCTTGGTATTTACCTTCTTGTAGGTACTTATTACCTAATTTTAGTTGCCGTTCTGCTATAGCCGTTGGAGTGTTTGTTGCATAGACTGCTCCTCCCCCGATAATTAAAACTAGAATTGTAGCAATAATAATAATGAATTTCTTGGATAATTTCACCTTTTCCCCACCTTTTACCAAAATTTTATTAAAAGTAATTGTTTTTAACTTTAAGTTAAATTGGCTTATTAATACTAAGTTCTTCCATTGGCATCTGACGATTCTAACCATTATACAAAGTTTTTTATCCTCAAAATCAGGGCTGATTTTTGTGGGTAACGCTATTTGTTCCACGCTTACCTATTCGACAGTCGCTTTGACTAAATCTGCTATTGCTTGTATTTGAATACCAATGTTTACCCGATAATTATCAATCACGACCTTTGCTTTACCACTTTTATTTGTAAGGTGTTTTGATGCATTAAGTATTGGCAAAGAAGTAACGCTCCTATCGCCCTTAAAATAAGGAAGTTTCATTTGATCCGCTACACTGACAGTGAAGACGTATCCGTCACCATCACCATAATTTTCACTATATTCGTAAGTACCATCTAATTCTATTTGACCAGAAAAGCTTGCTTGAACTGAGCCATAACCATAATCGTCAATTGTTTTTACAGTTAAGCCTGCAATTACATCTCCAACTTTAACTGTGTTTTTATCAATAACATTAGAAGTTTGATTTCTTGTAACTTTGACTGCTGTATCTTTTTCAGCTTGAAGCTTCGCCGAATCGGCCTTTGCCTTAGCAATTGCTTGAGTATATTGGACAATTAGGTTCTTTATATCTTGATTATTCGCGTCTATTTTTAATACATCATTTAAGATCTTTATAGCATCATCGTACTTTGTCGCTTTAGCTAAATCTGAAGCACTTTGTAAACTACTCTCCACATACGCCTTCTTGCAGTCACCAATCTTCGTCTGAGCATCTGAATACCTCTCAGTATCCTCTCTAATTACCTTTTGGAATGAATCTACAGCTTTAAGGTATTGCTTTTCATTCATTTGCTTAACCCCTTGGTCATAACTTGCTTTTGAGGCATTAATTGCATTAGCAGATTCTAAATCTGAACTTAGTTCCTTCACATCCCCACTTGTGCCTATTTTAATTATTTTTTGTAACATAGCATTTGCTTCCTCTAATTTCCCCTGCATTAAATAGACTCTACACAAATCTTCATGTGATTCAAGATGATTGGGTTCTATCTCAAATACTTCTTGCAAAACCTTTTCCGCTTTTTCGAACTCATTAGTTGCTACATAAACTTTACCCAACCCCAATCTCGCTGGGATGTTTTTAGGTTCAATCTGGATTACCTTTTCAAACGCCAGGATAGCTTCCTCATATTTACCTTCTTGCAAATACTTATTTCCAAGATTTAATTGACGTTCTGCCCGAGCAGCAGTCGAGTTTGTGGCATAGACCACTCCACCACCGATCAGCAATACCAGTGCAGTAATTACGATTATTACAATCTTTTTTGTAATTTTCATTTTCCTCTGCCTCGCTTTACTAACTTCTTTACCTTTTAAAGTTTGTAATTCGTCATTTATTAAAATAGACGGTGTAATCAGGTAACTGGTTAGTTGAAACTAAAAGTCCAAAATCAATTTATATTAATAGTTCCTGGATAATAATTAATTCCAACTATTTGACCGTTTTCATCTAAATAAAATACAGCAGCATAGTAACTACCGCTACCCTCAAAAACGATGTTGTCACCTGTGCGTATGCTATACGTATCGTTCACAAAGGATTTACTTTTATCTAATGCGCGAGAATTATACAGTTCATTCTGATTCCAATAATCTTCAATAAGTTTATCTGTTATTGGCTCTTTAGATATATATTCTTCTAGGAAATAGCACTTATTAAGATATTCTCTTGGTTGTATTTTTTAAATACTGTTTCAGCTTTCTCGAACTCTTCGGTCGCAACAAGTATATCTTATTTTAATGTTTAAACCATTTGCTTTTTGAAATTGTATAAATATCTCCGGTCTTTTTAATTACGTAGATGCATTGCGCGTTAATATAAAACTCATAATATGGTAGTCCTGCTATCGGAGGATGACAGTCCACTGCCGTCGCATACTGAGAAATCTCTTCATCGCTCTTAAACGTCCCTTCACGGTAGTAATGTAACTCAGCCCATACTAAACCTTTTGATTCAATTAACTTACGTGCTTGATCTATGGAAGTTATCTTGTCATCCGTTTTAGATGTAGGGATATCTTGTGCTATCTTTGTAGCAGCAGCAGATGCTTTTATCTTGGTAATTTCTTGAGTATATTGGTCAATTAACTTTTTTACGTCTTGGTTGTTCGTATCCATTTTCAGCACATCATTTAATATCTTTATAGCGTCCTCATATTTATTTGCTCTGACCAAATCCGTAGCGGTTTGAATACCATTATCTACATATGATTTATTGCACTCACTAATCTTAGTCTGTGCATCCGTGAACCTTTCCTTGTCTACTTCAATCACCTTCTCGAATAGATGCATTGCCTCAAGGTATTGTTTATTATTCATTTGCTGAATTCCTTTGTCATAATTAGCTTTCGACTCACTAAGCGCTTTGGCTGCAGCAAGATCTGAGGTATATTGTTTTACCATGTTATTGTTAGGATCAATTTGAATTATTTCGTTTAATATAGCATGAGCCATATCCAAGTTGCCTTCTTTTAAGTACACATTAAACAAATCCTCCCTCGCTGGGATATTTTTGTCGTCTATACTGACAACCTCTTTCAATACTGCTTCTGCCTTTTCTAATTCATTCCTAGCCACATACACCTTGCCCAGACCCAACCTTGCAGGGATATTTTTAGGTTCAATCTCAATTACTTTCTGAAAAGCTAAAATAGCTTCCTGGTATTTTCCTTCTTGCAAATATTTATTTCCAAGGTTTAATTGGCGTTCAGCACGGGATGTTGGATTATTTGTTGCATAAGCCACTCCACCACCGATAAGAATCACTACAAAAGCTATAATGACAGCTATTTTTTTGGAAGTATTCAACGCGATCCCCTCATTTCCACACAAAATCCATATTAGAGATTCTTTTATTTCCCTATCACCTCTGTCCCTGTTTGCCCTATAAGCTCAGTTCCAAAAACACCCTGATTATCTTCAGATGCTAATATATCCGTTCCTGTTCCGGTAGCTAAATTCCTAGATTCCAGTACATCCGTCCCAGTTCTTGATTCCGGCAAAATGTCAGTCCCCTTGTCATTTCCATAGATACTTTCAGTAGCAACTACATCTGAATGTTGGCTAAACAAACTACTTGGTTTTGAACTGTTAGATATCATACTAAAATCAGCTGCTTCTTTCTGAGCTTTAAGTTCTCTTTTCCGCATGGTCACAAAGAAAAAAATAGCCAAAATCACAGTAATTATTAACCCACTTATACCGAATATAATCATCAGCATGCCTTTGGTCATGGTCATCATAACTTAATCACTTCCTTATGTAATCCAGTTCTTACTTTTAAGTTCACTAATAAGATTAGCCAACGGTTGTATGGATGGGGTGTTTTCCCCCTGTGGAGCATACTTAACAGCCTGAAGATAATTATCATAGGTTCTTTGATAATTTCGAAGCTCATTTGCTTTTCGATTCTCAATATCTGCATATAAAAATGCTAATTGCATATAGCAGGTATACTCTTCCGAAAACAGCTTTCTCATTTGCAAAAGTGTTTTTTCAGCTTCGGTAAAGTTTCCTATTTGTTGATAGATTATGGCGACGTTTCTATAGATATAAGACCTAGAGGAAAATCCTTGGGTTAACAGAAGATTGAAATTTGTCAAAGCCTTATTAAATAGTTCATTTCTGTTGCCAGAGGTATTTACAGCGTTATCGTAATACGCCGCTCCCAACATTTCGGTAATAGCAATGTCGCTTTTATCTTTTAAATCGCTTTTGGCACGCTCTAATATTGCAATTTCTTTTTGCACAGCTAAGTCACCAAGAATGCTTTTAGAATCCTTATAATTTTCAGCCAGGGAAATGAACGCTTTCCTCTTTAAGTCTTCACTTTGAGTTATATTTAAACATTTGGTAAAGTCCGATTCTGCTTCAGCAAAGTTCTTTTGAGCACGAGCTAATTCCCCACTTACATACCAAGTTACGTCCTCCCCTAACCCCTTGTTCTTTAATTCATTTAACTGAGCCATAGATTCATCTAGTTCCCCGCTTCTAGCTAAGCTGACAGCCCTATCTCTGCGATAGGTAACGCTAGAAAGATTGAGCTCTGCGGCTTTTGTAAGATTATCTGTGGCATTTTTGTAATCATGATTTTCAAAGTACGCAGTACCAAGAATATAGTAAATTTCAGCATCATAAGTAGCATTTTGTACATTAGGGAAGACCGTCTTATTAAGATAGTTTATGCATCCATCATAATCACCTTTATTCAGGTAGGTATGTGAAGTTTCTTTATAGCCCTCAATTCTTGTGGGCATTTTAGCAATTGCTTGTTCAAAGACATTGAGCGCATCTGGGTATTGCTTTGCGTGCATGAGCTCTATTCCTTGATTGACCATAGAATTATACTCATCAAGTTTCTCCTGAGCAATTTGTTTAAACCCAGCCCAAGTTAGATATGAAAATCCAACAATTAACACTATTAAGAAAACAGTCAAGGTATTTTGAATTAAATGTCTGCGCTTATACGCTTTATCAAATTTGTAGATATTGTTGAGATCATGCAGTAAATCAAAAGCCGATTGATATCGCGAGTTGGGATCAGCCTTTGTGCATTTTGCAATTATATATTCCAGTCCAACCGAAAGTTTTGGGTCTAATTCTCTGATTGGCCTTAAATCATACGGTGGATCGTTAGGACCTTTCCCAGTTGCTAAGTGATATAAAGTTACACCCAAGCTATAAATATCTGTCCTTGCGTCTGTTTGTGAAGTTCCATATTGTTCTGGAGCTGCATATCCTCTTGTTCCTATGTAGGTCGTGTCACTTTGAGAGTCTTTTTTATATTCACGAGCGATACCGAAATCGACAATGACTACTTTCCCTTCTTTATTCAAAATCAGATTAGAAGGCTTCATATCCCGGTAGATAATTGGATTCGGCTTACTATTGTGCAAATAGATCAAAGACTCTGTTATTTGCTTTGCCCAATTTATTACATTCTTCTCCTGAATTCTTTTTATTTGTTTTAACTCATCTTCAATAGAAACCCCTTCTATATAGTCTTCAATAATGTATATATTGTCATCGTCTTCAACAATATCAAAGACCCTAGCTATTCCCGGGTGGTTTAAATTTTTCATAATGTTAGGTTCGGCAAGAAGATCAACTTTCTCACTATTTTTCTTGTTCACCGCCTTGATTGCCCAATACGAGTCCAGTTTTACGTTTCGTGCAAGGTAGACCGTGCCCATGCCTCCAGAGCCTAATGGTTTTATGATTTCGTATTTACCTTCGAACACCTTTTCATTAATCACAACCAATTCCTCACATTCTGAAAATATATATAGAAGGAATGTTCTTCATGATCGTTAGGATCTATTAAATAAATAGTAAAAAAGACTACAATTAATATAATAATTTCAAGAAGTTTTTTTGCCCCCCATAATCTAAAGATTGGCTTTACTATAAAGAATTAGAGAAGAAAATTATCCCTGGTGATTATGTAAGGGGAAAAGAAATTAAGGGGCAGGACTGTATTAAAGGATACCATTGGTTAAGTAAACTCTTATTACGTATTAATCATGATTATTTATTTTTCGAAATATGTCCCTAATCCAGTTCTTTTTCTGGAAATTAGCATTTACCAGTATTACTGTGATATTGTCAAGCCCTCCACCGTTGTTAGCCATTGATACCAATGTCTCTGTTGCAATTTGCAGCTTATGGTTTTTCTTTTTTACTGTTTGCAGATAATTAAACCAAACAAACTCTTCGACCATGGTATAAAATCCATCACTACAAACTAGGATTGTTTCATCCCCCTTAAAAAAACTATGATAAATGTAGGGTTCTATTCTTTCTTTTACTCCTAGACATTCTGTTAATATGTGTCTGGAAGGATGATTCTTGGCTTCCGTGGGTGTTAACCTTCCTTTTCTGAGCTGTTCGGCGACCCACGAATGATCCTCAGTGAGTTGTTCTAAATGTCTGTTAACTTGGTAGATCCTACTATCGCCTATATGTTTGATTAAGTAATCATCCTTATAGAGAAAGAAAACGCTGAGGGTTGTTCCTATCTTCTTTCCTCTCTGCTCCCCTTCCATGATAAGGGTATCGTTAATCTGATGAAAAACGCGGGTAAGTTCGCTATCCACCATCTCTAAGAAGAGCGGAAGTTTTGAAGACAACTTCAGATTGATTGTCCTGGACGAGTTTCTTTTAGAGTCCAATCTTGCCTCTTCGGTAAATATGGCAGGAATTCGTTCTTCCCACCATTGGTGTAAATACTGAATAGCTATGCCACTAGCAATGTCACCCGCAGCAAGCCCGCCCATTCCATCAGCCACTGCGCATATTGCTATTGTATTCCCCTCATGATCCAAATCGGCTTTATATAATCCCCTATCTTCATTAATAGGTTTTACGACCCCTTTGTCTGTTGCCATTGCGAATTCATACTTTGAACTTTTCATATATCTTACATCCCTATATGAAAGATGAATTCCGTTCGCCCCATCCGAATAGTATCGCCATCGCATATAGGGTATGGTTGATTGGACTCTAACCTTGACCCATGTACATAGGTACCATTTGTTGAAGCTAGATCAGTGATGACATATTGGCCATCGAACATTTCTATTCGTGCATGTTCACCCGAAACTGAGCCATCCTCAATAACATACGCTTCATAGGGTTTTCCGCGTCCGACCAAAAAAGGCAGACGATTAAGTTCAATCCGTCCCTTTTGGGTTCCACTTTCAACATCAAAATACGCCTGACATAGAGCAACGGTAGCATTACTGTTGCCTAAAGAAGTAGTATGGGTAGCGATCTGAGGTTGCCTCTGCTGGGCAGATGCAGCTATTTCTTTCTTAGCTGACATAGGTACAATGTCCATCTTTTTGAACAGTTTGATTGCCGCAAAAGTGCCATCAGCAGTTAAGATAGTGAGACCAATCGCAATATATAATATCCCTTCCTGAAGAGTTCCTTTTCCGAAAAGTACAAACCCTATCCAGTAGAGTAGGATAAATAGTACTGCCAGAGTAACCAATATTTTTCGCTCTTTAGAGTTAAGTCCTCTTTTCACTCCTGGTGTAGGCTTTTCTTCATATAATGCTCCCTTTACTGGATTTTTTTGTTTTGATTTGTCCGGCTTTGAATTTGGTTTAAACGGTTCATCTGGAAATTTTTGCTGAGGTGCTTTGTTATTCAAAAGATCCATAGAGTTTGCTCGAGAAGGAGAAATTGGTTCTATAGATTTATTGGATTCATGCTTTCTAGGAGGGGACGGCAACGGGTTGTTAAATCTTTTTAAACGCTCATTAATTTCCATGAGAGAATATTCCTCAGAAAGAAATTCTTCGAAAATTGATTTAGCTTTTATCGCATATTGATCATCAATATGTGCGTAAAGAACACTGACAATATTGTTTTTAACCTCGTCAAATGCAGAATCCTTATTTTCCAAATTAGTTAGCGGTAAATAAATAAGTCCAATATCATAGTCTTGTGTCGAAAATATATAGTTTATATCTATTATGTAATTAGTTTCATTGAGGAAGAATCTCGGACTTTCATTTATTGCAGTTAAGATTTGACTGAGAATTTTTATAAATTCCTGTAAAGATAACTTTCGCCCTTTTAGAAGTTCGGCTAATGTTTTTCTTCCTTTAACTAAGTAGCAAAGCTTCGCTTTCATGTTAGTAAATTCCACTTCAAGAGGAAGGACGCCTGTAATAGTGTGGCTTTTAAGCATATGAACTCCAGCATCCACCAACCTATTTGCTTCTATTTGATCTGTACCCACAATTAATAATCGTCCTCTTGCACTTTCCTCATAATCGTAAGAGAACCCTAATAATCCGCTGCCCATTTTCTCTCCTCCTACATCAAAGCCTGAATCGGCAAAATTACAGCGATAATCGAACATGGCAATACTGCGTACATATAGGGTATTTTCAGTCCTTTACCCTTGGAAAAGTCACGCAACGGTTCTAAACTTTTAAAGAATATCAATCCCTTTAAAGCCTGAAACAAGCCCTTTACCCTTATGACAAATTGTTTTTGCCATATCATTAGAACTAAACCAATTAGACTTCCCATAAGTATGGAATAAAAGTACAAGGTAATAACATAGGCCATTCCCATAATGGATCCAACGGCTCCGAACAGCTTTACATCACCAGCCCCAACGACACCGGCCAAATAAAGTAAAAACATAAGCAGAAACCCGGCACCTAACCCTCTTAAAGAAAAATATAGCCCTTGAGTACTGTAGAAGATTGCATTAAGAGCGAATCCTATTAGACAGGCGGATAAAGTGAGCTTATTTTTAATTTTCTTAGTTCTGATATCCCCCCACCACGCCAGACCAATTGTAATAAATAATACGACCAAGTTAACCCAAGAAGATTCAAGTTTTATTTCCATGTTTTTTCTGTCGCCTTACTTTCTAATTGAATTGTTTTTGTACCTAACGGGGTAGGTATTTTCACCTCATAAGTTGCTTCGATAACAATATCTTCTCCCTCAACTATTTTTACATTTCTTATGTGTAACTGTTCTCCTTTTAATACCCCTTGGTCATTATTGGTTCCTTGTAGGGATAAAACAAAGACTTTTACTACCCCGGAGAGTTTCTCGTCTAGCATTTCAGTCCCTTTTTCCTTAGCGGAGTCAAGTATACCTTTTAAATAGTCTTTAAGGACTCCCGGGATTTGACCATAAATATCTTTGATTGTATCAGCTGTATTTTTGGGCTTAGTTGAATTATCCTTATTAATATTCTCGATTGGCGGCTTGCAATCTTTGCAAGGAGCATAATGACTAGCACTAGCAACCTTAAGTGTCATAGGAATTTTGCTATTATAGAGATGGCCACAGTCTTGAGTGTGATAACTCTTTCCCGTTAACGTTATGTAAACGATGGGACCATCGTCCTGATCCGATGAGGTAAGCTTTCCTGCTATCTCAGATGTTTTTTCCTTTATGACCTCCTTCGTCTTATCTTTTAATAGAGCAATTGGATAATAATGAGTGGCAATTTCTTTTGTCGCATCCCCAACCGCCTGATCTAAGGCCATCTGTATTGATGCAAGCCTAATAAAACCAATTAGGAATATTATGAATAGCATAAAGATCGGAAATACCATTGTTGCTTCTAGAGCAATGCTTCCCGTCTCGTTTTTCTTACCATTGTCTACTTTTCTTAGCCACATTTTCATTTAACTCTCTCCTAGTAAGAAGCAGTTATTTCTTGTGTGAGGATAACACGATCTCCGTTTACGGCATAATTTGCGGCAGTTCCTAGTACTTTCATAACTTTTGGAATAAACCAAAGCCTTATAGATACTTGCGCTTGGAATTTCCCTACTGTTGAGGCTGAAGGGAGCAATTTTGGGGGATTTAGATCACAATCGTCTTCATTTAAGGATATAAGACTTTGAATTCGAGCTATCTTTTGATCCATATTATTGGTTTGCAACAGCATAAAGAGCCGTAGATAGTCAGTATAATCCCATCTAGGTAAGGCATCGACTAGCTTGACAGCATGAACGTATTTAATCCTTTCACCCATCAGCTTTATTGGAGTTTTACGTATTAGAAGATCATTCATATCAAATGCTGTATCAACTGCAGCTAATATAATTGAGCTTAAAATTCTAGACACAAGCTCAGCATCAGTGGAAAAAGTAAAATGATAAATTGTATTTATGGTTAATCTCACTGTGAAAAGTTCTCCAGCGGCCGCTGCCAAATTATTAAGCGGCAAAGGATTACCATATAAGACAAACTCAGCTTCACCGTTCTTCATAGCATGGTTCGTTATGGGATCTGGATTTGAAGGTTTATCCGTCGTTAAATTAGTAAACTTCGATAGCACGTATTCATTCACGTATAATTCATCCCTTGCCGCATAAGGGATATTCTTAAGTTTTTCAAATAGGCTTGGCAAAAAGCTGAATATTTGCTTTCGAGGCGTATCGTTATTGCTTTTGGGAGATATTGGAACACTTTTATAATAGTCAATAGCATTTCTTAATTTATCTCGCTGTGTAAATTGCTCACTGATCTGCTCTTGTAATTCTTTTAACTCACTCTCAATATTTTCTTTCTCTTTTTTTACTATAGAATTAGTATCTTTTTCATTTGTGGGATTAACAGGCTCTCTATCGAAAAACTTTTTATTCTTTTGGTTAAACGTTTCAAAGTAAGTCCTAGCATCCCCTAATTTGTTATTGAAAGTTTTTGCTTTTTCTTTACTAGAAGAATCGATCTTATCATCAAGTTTTTGAGCAGATGAGTTAATGTCATCCATTGCTTTCTTATATTCAGTAGTAATAATTTCCCATTCTTTGAATTTAGCAGAACCTATATAAATTGTATTTACCTGTGTCGGATCCGGTACGTCCGGAGCATTTATTTTTGTTCCATTTGTTTCCGGCAAAGAATACCTGTCATCTTTTTTCTTACTTAACTCTATAATTTGATCGTCAATTCTTTTTGCTTCAGAAAGCTTATTATTTACATTATCAAGTTTTTCTGACATAACGTTTGATAAGTTAATAATTCCATTTTCTTTAATAGAATTATCCAGTTGGAGCTTTAGCTTATCTTTACTCTCTTCTTTCCATTTATCGTCCGATAGTGAATCTAGTTCATTCCAGGCGGTATCAAAATCTTTGTAGGTCTCATTTTTTAATGTACTATAATTTTTTAGAGCGGAGGAAAATTCATCTCTGGCCTCCTGAATTAACCCGTCTCTTTCCTGTTGAAGGTCAACTATCGTATTTCCCTTATCAGTATTTTCCGACATCTTACTAATCGGACGAAAAGCTTCAATAATTTGCGCCGTCAACTCAATAGGAGCTCGGTATTTCATCTCATCAAGTATCTGATGTTCAGTGACTGCTCTATTATCCAAAGCACTTTGCTCAAGTAGACTTGTGTCTGCTGTTGTTCTTTCAATTTTATAGTCAAATAGTTTTGTGGGAGCTAAATTCTCTTCTAAGTAATCCTTAAAATTATGATTAGCCTTATCTTTGTTATTAAGTCCAAACAGGCCATAGTTTCTGAGGGCTGGATTGTAGTCGGCAAGCACTGAACGTGCTGAGGCATTGGCTGCTTTCTCTAACGCCTTTTTTGCAGCAGAGATACGGGACAAGTCAATCAAAACTCCCAAAAAAAAGACCATTGCTATCAAAATAATCAGCAAATATACAGTTATAACCCCTCGTTCATCACCAAAAATTCGCTTCAAACTCTCCACCCTCAAAACTATGTTTTACTTTTTCTTTTTCTTATTAAACGACTCAAAGATTTTAAAATTTTCTTCAATTGATTTTGAATAGTAAATTGCCATATCAATATTACGCATGAATTGAACAGGTTCTGCCACATGGGCTGTTGAAGTAGCTGATATCGAACTATTTAGGAAAGGTAGATGTAACTTCGGAAAAACGTCTCTGTTTAGTTTGACTGTGATGGTTCGCGCAGGTAATCCACTGTAAGAAATTGTTCCCGACACGCCTTTATCGTGGAGATACTCCATAGCCACGTCAATCTTTTCCTTAGACAGTCCGTTAAAAAATGAGGCCGGTTCTTGCGAGGTAGCGGCACCATCATTGAAAATCCGCCAGTACAGGCCATCATCTCCCCGAGTATCCTTGAAATCATTGTTAATCAAAGCAAAATTTCCTGTGGTAATCTCCTTGGCACTGACATCCCAGTTAGCTGCCAATTGCTCGGCAATAATGGTTGCATTTTGATTAAGGGCCGCTTGTTGCCATTGGACAACAGCAACAAGCAAAAAAAGGAGCGTAAGGAACATGATTAATGGGAAAATCAGGGTCGCTTCAAGGGTATATGTTCCGTCTTCGCTTTTCCAAATTTTAAATAACTGCTTTTTTAGACATTGCATTATGCTATTACCTGTTTCACTAGTTTTTGGAGGATGGTTTGGGAGTACTATTAAGATTAGTATCCTGCCCGCCCTGCATCTGCTCTTGAGAATCCGACATAAGACCTTCAACCCATAAAAAAATCTGCTTCCTAAACAACGATGCAATAGCGACCAGAACTCCTACGACTATCAATAGTTCTACCACTGTTACTCCGTCTTCTTCCTGCCAGAAGCTTTTTAACTTACCAAACATTTCGATTCCCCCTTCATTTTGATATTCTTTAGTTACATCATTAACAAAACCGGAGTTACCACGATGACTGCAACTACAACAAAGATGAACATCATAGGAATCAACAGTTTTGATGATGCTTCCTCCGCTAAAGTTTTAGCTATTAGCTTACGGTTTTCCCAATTTTCTCTGGCCAAGGCATTAAGTGCCTCAGTCAGCTCTTCCCCTCCTCTCCGATAATTGAGAATGACTGAAGTAGCAAACACGGTTACTTGTTGGACTAGGCATCGCTTGGCAAACTCATCGATCGCTTGAGTAAAGGACTTGCCATATTCTAGTTCTTTTGCCAGCGTCTTAAGCTCCTTGTACAAAGGTCTTTCACTCGAGCTGGAATTAGCAATATTTATGATAGCATTCTGCATGCTTTCCCCCGCGTTAACCAGAAGTACCAACTTACTTAAAAAATCAGGCAGATCAGATTCTATCTCCCGTTTTTTATTCAGGGTATCTTTTTCAACTTTCTGAAATCTATAGATAAAAATTATGACTGCCAACCCAAGACCTATAGCAAAAACAGTTTGATCCGGACCCTGTGAAAGGGATAGTAGTGTGAAAAATTCAGCTACCAGCAGAAATAGCGAAACTTGTTCAGCAATGAAATTCTTGGTTGTTGTATGTATATTTTCACTGCCATATAGTTGTGCCAACTTCGTCATTAATCTCTGAAACAATGGAATTGAAGTAATTGATATTCGATCTAAAATTGCGTAAGCAATTGGATATAAAGGCCCTAAACGAAAACCCTGTGCCTTATCTGCTATAATATTGGGATTTTTCTTTTTGCCCATCAAGAAGAGAAATCCGGCCCCAATATTAAAAGTTACAAAAAAAATCAAAACAATCACAATCTCACACCCTAATATCCATAATACGGTCTGATACGTATATAATTACTGCTATAACTACCCATCCCACAGTCATCACTATTCTCCCTTGAAGGGTATTATACATAGGGGTCATAAAATCTCCGGTGGCTAAGGCTAGATATCCGATAATGAAAAATGGAACAATAACAATTCCTTTTTGCTCCATTTTCTTAGCTGCTAGCGTTATTTTTATTTCGTTCTTAATTTCCAATTTCTCTTGAATGACAACAGTTGTTTTTCTCACAACCTCTACTAAATTCCCGCCGGTTCTTTTACAGGTCGTAAAGACCTCTGCAAAGCTGAAAATTTCTTCGATATTTGCTCGTTGTGCAAAATCCTGAAGTGCTTGTTCTAAGGGTTCATTCAAATCAACCTTGGCAACTATCCATTTAAGTTCACGCAAAATATCCGTATTATCATCAGGAAACAGTAACTTTAAGTCATCCAAGGAAGACCTAAAAGCATTCTCAACCGATTTGCCTGCGGATAAAGAAGAGGAAATCGAGGCCAGCGCAAATTTGAATTGATTTGTTAAGTTATCTTTACGTTGAGCGATAATCTGCTTTCTTCTAATCTTAGGAAAGAATAACCCTAGAAGACTAAAACCTAGCGATATAATCGGATTCATATAAAAAAGATATCCGATTAAAAACAAGATCATTCCAGCTAGTAGACTGTAGCCAACTTTTTCTTTCTTGCTCATTTCGTACTCATCATAGAACGGTAACCCTAATTCATTGACAACAGGGGCCTTATCTTTTTTCGTTATTTTAAACTTTTCTTTTTTAATTATAGAATCTACCTTGAGTTCCGACTCTTCAGAATTACGCAATTTCCGTTTATCCAGAATGATGAATATAAAAAAAGTAAGCATCCCTGCGATTCCCGCAATAATTGCAATTTTCATAAACAGTTACTCCTTTAAAGAAACTAACTGAGTTGTATACCGTATGTTTTAAGTTTTGATGTATTCTTCAGTTCAGCAACTTTTTCAAGTCTTCCTTCCACCTTTTTCCGACTACCTTCTTCCTCAAAACTGTACAAGGTTTTTAGCCTCACCTCCCCATTGCTATAACCTGTAACTTCACATATCTCCATGACTTTGCGTGTTTTATCTCTTAATCTGCTTAAGTGAACCATAATTTCGATGGCTGAACTGATTTGCTTACGCACAACTTCAATTGGCAAGCCCGCCCCACCACTTAAAACCATTGTTTCTAGACGACTTAGCATATCCTGTGGAGAATTCGCATGTCCCGTTGACAAAGAACCATCGTGACCTGTATTCATAGCTTGAAGCATATCTAAAGCTTCCGCCCCCCGTACTTCTCCCACAACAATACGATCAGGCCGCATTCGTAAGGAACTTTTAATCAAATCTCTAATAGATATTTCCTTTGCCTCACTACCGGAGGCGGAATTTCTGGTTTCCATAGCCACTAAATTTTTAACCTTCTTAATCTGGAGTTCCGCCGAATCTTCTATAGTAATAACCCGCTCATCTTCTGGGATAAAGTTTGATAAAGCGTTTAGAAACGTTGTTTTTCCTGAACCTGTACCACCACTAATAAAAATATTGTATCTAGCGGTAACAAGAGATTGTATAAAATCGGCTGCTTCTTGGCTGATGGCACCCCATTCGATAAGGTCCTCAATCGTAACAGGTTTCGCCGGAAATTTCCGAATAGTCATGGTTGGGCCTTTGAGGGCAATCGGGGGAAGAACAACATTTACCCGGGATCCATCTTTAAGCCTAGCATCAACAATCGGGCTAGATTCATTAACTCTCCGATTAACCGTTGCCACGATACTCTGAATTACATTAAGCAGCCTTTCTTCGTCTTCGAATTTTAACTCAATTTGTTGTGTGCTCCCTTTACGTTCAATAAATATTTCATCTTTGCTATTAATCATTATTTCAGTAATTGTAGGATCTCTCAGAAGAGGTTCAAGAATATCAAGCCCTCGCATGGAATCGTAGATCCTATCAATAATCTCTTTTTGTTCAGATATACTTAGCCTGCGCGCTTCTTGGTCACCTAATACTTTGGAGCGAATTTTCTCTCTTAAGTCTCTATCATTGATTTCTGTTGATAAGTCTATACCAACTCTGATTTCCTTACGCAAGCGGCTAACTAAATCATCCATAAAGGATCACCTTCTTAGTTTTAATTGGAAACGGTAAGTGCGATCTGCGATACTCCTCTCCAAAAGTTAATGCCGTCAACTTGGTTAGAAAAACCCTTTTCAAGATTAAAGATATCTCTGGTATATGGTATTTTGAGCATAACAGTCTGCCCCAGTATTTCCGTATCTCCGTAGTAATACCGGTTTATAACCGGAATACACCTTTTTATGTATTTCTGGGAGCGTTCATACGAAAGATTGTCTATATCTTTCTCTAACTGTTGTGATTTCATTTGGTGGTAATTGTCGTCCAAAGTGCCGTGAACCCAGAAAAAACGATCGCAAATCTCCTCCAAAACCGTGATAGTCCTGGCATTGAGACTCGATTCCAAATCGATAATAATAAAATCATATAAGCTCATGTTCAATACTAATTTCATTAGAGAAATCAAATTCTTTTTACTCAAATCAAGTATATGAAAGGAATTATCAAATAAATTTAGGTAGTCCAAATTTAATTCATCATTACGAGCAATTGCTTCCTGTATTTTCTCGTTTGTTCGCATTGAATCAGCTTCTTCATCCTGGATATATAGCAAAAGTTGAGAAGCACTAGCTCCTGTTTGGTTAGGCAATAACTTGTTTAGACTATTTGTGGACTCGAGATTAACATAGAGAACTCGTTTTCCTTCTTGACCAAGAGTTTTTGCCAGAGCCAGGGATAAAGTTGTCTTTCCTGCGCCTCCCGATGGAGAAAATAGTGCTAAACATGTTGATCTTTGTTGACTCGTTCTTAGCGCTGAGTTAATTTGCATCTTCTTTAGATAAAGGTCTGTAACCTTTTTCAAGAGGGCATCTGCTGTTAAATATTTATAGACTTGGGGAAATGTATATTCATTGCTGTCAACGGGATTGTCTGTTAAAAACAGTATCATTGCTATATCAATATTCTCTTGGCCTTTTGGCGTAATATAACTTAATGGCAACAAATCAGGTCTTACCAATAGCACGTTGATTTCTTGAATGTCCCCTCTTTTTCTTTGTTCAAGAAAGGATTCCAATGCTTCCCTGCTCGTGAATTTATGAATTAATACTACTTCGCTGACATTAATTAACTGCATATACTTCCATAATGATTCGAGATAGGAAGTGTCATTGTCAGCAATAACTAAGTTTAGCTTACCCATTATCTACCCTCCGGACGATATTAAATTATACCTGAAAGTTTCAATACTCCCCCAAGAACCAAAACAGTTCCCATGACTGCCAACATGATAACAATTCTGAGCGTTTGTCTATCATCACTCAATTCTAAAAACACCTCTCAATATTTTTCGTCTTAGTATAAGACTTATTACCGATATCATTTTTAAGTATTCCAATACCTCTAATCCATTAAATTTTTTCATTTATTAGTTAACTGGATAACTCGGTTTATCCGCAAATGTAATAGATTCTAATGAAATACCAGCCTTAATAAGGTCATTTTCAAAATCATTACCCGTCATTATTACTGGTAATTCTTTTAGATCTTGCCATTTTCTCAACCCCTTTATAACACCTCTACGGATAACTATAATTTAAATTCGAGCACGAGTTATGGTGAACCTCTTATGTATAATCAAGCAACAGTACCACTAATAATTATATCTTCCGAAATCTAAATTATTTGTCAGAATGTGGTGTTTAATACTTAATTTTCAGATAATTTTCTCCCTTGATCAGACATTTATTCCTTTGTTTTAAGTCTCTGATTTAACTAATTTCGAGGATTACTCCTCGAACCCCTAATTGTTACCAATATCAATAAAAGTAAATTTATCTAATGAATAACCCGATTTCGCTAGGATTTCTTCAAATGGGCCACCCTGTCCAATAATTACACCCAGTGAATCCTCTGAATCCTCACTATCATCTTTCAAACACTGAATTATGGCTTGCTGATATCTATCACCATTGCCTTGCTTAGAATATGGATACATCTCGAGTTCTGAGGATACAACAACAGGATTATGAATACGCATTATATAATTCTTTTTCTCAATATTGTTAAAGGTGTGAGTCACAAGGCCGTTCGCTGTTGGGATAACCCATGTCACCGCTTCATCCTTTGTCATTACATTAAAGTAGGCAACATTATTTTGGATATCAAGATAGACAGAATTCATCCAGTAGGCGCACCAGTCATCAGGTTCTTCACCATCAAGCAGTATGTCTGATACAATATCCTTACTTATATCTTCTTGTTCTATTTCATTTAAGAAAATCTTAATTCCAGATTTAAATAACTCTGATTTTGCTTCCTTTAACCCATATGGATTGCTAAGTAAAAATCTCATTAGCCATATTTTTGCCAGCGAATCGTCCTCTTCAAGGTAGCTTTTGTATAGTATCAGATAATTGTCCAGCTTTTCGCTGTTAATACTTACTCCTCGCTCAGCAAATAAACGAGCTTTTTGTTTATCCCCATTTGCCAGATAATAATTTCCCAAACTAGCTAATATGCCAGCGTCTGATAGTTCGTCAACTTTAATATTGGTTAAAATCTCAGTTCCTTTATCAATGTTGCCTTGATCAAACCAGGCCGATGCTATAGTTGTTTTTACTAGGACCATGTTCTTAGTTTGATCCGCTAGCTGTTCGTAAAACTTGAATAGATCATCATATTTTTTCTGTTTACTTAAGGCTATAAATTTTAGAACCTGACTTTGAATATCAAGGTTTTGTTCTAAGAGCTTGTTGCTTAAAACAATAAGTTCTTCTGACCTATTTATGTAAATCTTTAGGGCCAGATTATATGCACCGGATTGGTCAGGCTGAAGTGAAAGCGATTGAGAGATACATGCTAATGCCTTATCCTTGTCATCATTCAGAAAATAAGTCTCTGCTAATAAGTTCAATAATTCGTAGTTTTCTTGTACACCTATAGACTCAAGAAATTCGATTGCTTTCTCAGTTTTTTCATGTCTAATCAAAGATGATACGTAGTATTTTGAGTACTTTTTATCTGCTGCAGCTAGATCCTTGTAATAATTCTCAGCATCTTCTTTTTTACCATTATCCTCTAACAAACCAGCTTTAGTTAATTGGAGTAATCGATCATTTTCTGTTTGTTTCAGGCCAACAACTAAAATTTCTTCAGCTTCATCAGGCTTACCATTTAAACAATATGCAATACTCATACCTTTATAAGCCTGAACATTCTTGGGATCAATTTTAATAACTTCTTGATATGTTAATATAGCCTCTTCGTAATTGCTTTCACTAAGGTATTTAATTGCCAACTCCAGTTTATCATCGACCTTAGCAGTAACAGGCGTACTGGAACATCCTATCATCGAGCCTGATAATATTGTAAATACAAGTAGTATCGAGAATAATCTTCTTACTCCGGTAGTCTTTAGCATATTAATATTTCCCCCTATAAATCTCCTTATCATAATTTCACCTTTTCCCCACCTTACTTCATCATATTTATGGGATACAATATCATCGCCTGAATTGCTCCTTAATTCCACCAAATCAATCTATTCTATGTAATTAATGAAATTCCTTTATTCTACATTTATATTGTTTTCTTACAGGTTAGCACTTTATTGCCAAAGTTGTAAGAAATCCGACCTCTACTAAATAGGGCTCGAGGATTACTCCCTGAGCCCATGGCAGACCGTTCAATTATTGGGCTGTAAAATCCATACAATATCCTACTCCACTCAAATAAACCTTCCCTGTCATTTTCCCGTTGATATAAGTACCAACAAACCTATCCGCACTATCACTTCCACCTTCGGGATAAAGTTTAAAAGTATTATCCGCCCCGTTGTACTCAGCATACCAGGTTCCACGAGTAAGCACGGACGATTTATCCTTATCCCATGTTTCCGTTGCATAAGTCGTTACAGAATTATCCCTTCTTGTAAGCTGTATTTTTATAGTCCCCGTATCCCCCTTGTAAATCTTCTTATCAGCCCTATACAAATGTGCTGTTCCGGTGGTAACTACGGTAAATCTTCCGGTAAAGGTTCTGCTCTTCGCATCTCCCATCAAAGTTTTAAATCCATAGGTGAAATTTGTGCCATCCGGATTTACTACAACCCTGACTCTGGAATTTTCAAATGCTTTTATTGCAGCCTGCAAATTACTTGCAGCACTATCAGCAGTAGATTGTCTTGTTAAAATATCAGTAGCTACTTTAGTGGCCGCCTCAATTTGGTTATTTAAGATCTTTTTCGAGCCGGGTTTAATTTGACCATCCTGGGATCCTTCCACACTGGATGCCATTACTTTTTTAGCTTTTTCTATGACGTTGTTCAAGGCAGTTTTGTCACAAGGTTCTATGATTTTGAGCTTAAAGTTGTCTAAGGCACCTTTTAGATAGTTGTTAATTTCTTGAGTTTGCCCGACAGTTAGGATCGGATTGTCAAACAGCTCCTTACCCTTAGTTATAGCGTTCATAAATTCTTCCTTTGCGCCAGGTACGGAGTTTCCAATGTCATTTCCTTCAGTTGTATTATCATAAACCTTTTGGGCTTCATCAAAGATTGCTTCAACCAGTTGTTTCAGTTGGGGATCAATGGAATATTGGGCCGTAAAAACCTCTGTCAGTTCATCACTAGGGTTATACCCGATAACTTTAATGGTCACCGAACCTTCGTTAATTGGAATCGGAGCCTGGTATTGGGCAGAAGATTTGTCCGGCTCGTTTCCATCAGCTGTGTAGTAATATACATGTCCTAGTCTTGTCTTATCTGAATTTAAGGTTACTACTATTGGCTGAACATAGGCCCCCGGAGCAGGTTGTAATTGAGGAATAACCGGCTTCTCTATGGAAGAATCAAGCAAAGCTCTCATGGGATCTGATAATTCCATTCCATCTGTTAACTTCAAGTATATTTGAAGCATCTCGTAGGCAGTCTGCGGGGCAAGATCCTTGAGAATATCGATCATTTCCAGGAGTAAAGCTTCATTCTTAGGATCTATCGTTTGAGCTTCACGCAGAAGTTTTTCAGCATTCGGGAGATCACTGATACCAATATAACCTTTAGCAGCTCCTACCCTGGCGCCTGTACTCTTCGCCTCTATCTTAATTGCTTTAGTGAACTCTAAAATGGCTTCTTGATACTTTCCTTCTTGCAAATATTTATTACCTAAATCCATAAATTTCTGATAGAATTCCGGCTTAGCAATGTTTCCGTAAATACTCGCACTGGATACAGCCATTAGTATGGCTGTCATTAACACTATAATAAGTACCTTGGGAAGTCTTTTATTAAGATTAACACTCAACATTTTTAATCCACCTCCTTGTTGAGGATAGGATTTTCTGTCGGTTCTACATTGGGCGATGCACTATCCGGAGCATCCTGTTCTTTTAAAAGGTATAGAAGTATTAAGGTATCAATCACAATTATTACCATGCCAAGACCTAGGAAATAGGGTATAGGGTTAAGTACTACGGATTCAACTTTAATCATCTTAATGATGCTTACTGCATATATCCCCAAGGCAATTAGTTGAACCACTGCGGAAATAATATTCCGCTGCAAACCTTTTTTAAACATGCTAAACACACTCCTTTAAGGGCGTAGCTAAACAAAGCACAAGTTCCTTATCTCAAGCTTTCTTGATAAGGAACTTCTTAGGATGACGACGGGATATATAAGTTTTTTCAGCTCAAGAAAGTGTGGTGATTTAAAATCGTCGTAACGAGATTGAAGTAAAAAACGGCTTTAATCCAGCTTTGCTTGCTGAAATCGCCGTTAAGACTTATAAACGTAATTATCAGACATTGCCCTGTAATAGCTTTTTATTATATCTATTAGCTGCTACTGCGCCCCAAATCATACATATTGGATGAGTAACTAAAAGGCCAAATCCGACGGTGAGAAACCCTACGATAGCTTCGATTACCAACATAATGATTGCACCAATAATCGTTGAATAAAACATACCGAGTGAACCAAATAAAAACGTAAGGATTAACGATACACCTACGTTTTTGGTTGAAACAGTGACTACGGTTTGAACATTACCAGCTTGTTGATCAGACATGCAATTCCCCCTTACTCCTTAATATCCTAGCTAAATATATACTTCAAAAGAATTAATTATGTCAGTGTTAAGTACTAATACCCACATTTTTTAGAATTGTCTAACTATCCGATTATATATAAGAGTAGATAAAACAAGAAGGCTCGAAGATAATCCTCGAGCCTTCAGGTCTTATTACAATATCTCTAATTCATTTTATATCAACACATCCTTTATAAGATAAGCCTATTTCATTAACTTTTCTCATACCTGCTTTATAACTGTCGTCGGCCTAATAGTCCGACCAGTTTATACATTTACATAATACCTAGTCCAATTGAGTATTCCATCACCTTTCCGTTGTTTACCATATAACTAAGTCCATAGCTACCAAACCCAGGACCATCAATACCATAGTATACACTTGTTAAGTTTCCAGACTGATCACAGCTTGCCGAACCCCAATAATGTCCATCAATGTATTTATAGTCTTTACCGTAGAGTGGTTTGTACATATAACCGTTGTTATATTCAACTGGGTAATCATCATTCCTAAACCTATTTAAGACTAATGATATATCATCTCCTACAAAGGTATTGCGTGGTCCACAAATTCCTGGAGCCCTAACTGTTATCCAGAACACATAAGTCTTATCGTCTTGAGGATGCTCCAGGCTAACTTCACCCCAAGAATATTTGAGTGTCATTATATTCTCATGACAGGCCTCATCATAAAATTCGGACTTGGTTAGAGGACTTCCCATTATTTCGATTACCTTTTTCTCGCTCATGCCTAGACTAATTTCAGCTACATTCAAATCCTTTTCTTTAAAGGGTTCTACAGAAAATCTATTAATTATACTCGAAACAACATAATCATCAATTACACTCGTCCCACCTAAGACCATCATTTTTTGAATTGAGTTGTACTCCGAAATTAGATAGTTCTTCGTAGAGTGGTTAATATCTCGGTCAATCAAAATAGTTGGAGAGTTCGAATTCGCAGCTAATACTGATCCGCTTAAAGCATCAGGGAAATTGTTTCCTGTAGCTAAAAAGACTGTGTTCAGATTAAGGTCTCCTCTAAATTCTTTCAAAATGGCAATGTTCGTATCATATTGAGTATTACCGGCAAGGCGTTTAGAATGAGGCAAAGCATGTATAATGTTCTCACTAACTACAGCGGTACCACCTATGACATAAGCTTTGCTAATACTCTTAGCTGTAAGATACTCAGTAACAGTATCCTGCAGATTATCACGCTTGGTTAACAAGATAGGCATTCCTTTAATCGCTGCAACAGGGGCAATAGAAAGTGCATCAGCGAAGTTAGATCCAGTTGCAATAACAACTCCCTCTTCCACGCCTACTTCCTGAGCAACCTTAAGAGAAGTTTCATATCGGTCTATTCCACAAATTCTATTAACAACTATTCCTCGCTTAACCAACTGATCTTCCACATTTTGCGAGATCACACTAGTACCACCAATTATAAATATATTCTTAACCTTTAGTCTTGCAATCTCTTCATAAATTTTTTCTCTTAAGGAATTCTTTTCAATTAGAATGATTGGTGCATTATACTTTTTGGCTAAGGGTGCAGCACTTAAGGCATCAGGAAAATCTTCACCTGTGGCAATAACCGCGTACTTTGAGCTGCCTGGCCAACCATATTTGCAAATCTCTAAAGAAGTCGCATACTTATCAGCACCCGCTAGGCGCTGTACCTGAAGATTATAGGCACTTTGGGCTACTGTAGGCGGGACAAAACTAGAACTAATCAATGAGATACAAAACGAAAATATCATTGCCAGTTTAAGTAGTTTTATTTTTTTCATTTTTCCCTCCCGTATAACAAGTAATTTTAACCCTTTCCTCAAATAAAACTTTTTTTTACACTTGAGACTAATTCCAGTTATATATATTCTAGCTATATACTTTTATTACAACTAGTTCCATTAAATAAGATAAAGGCATCGGGATTAACCGTGCCTTTGACCTGCTTTGTCTCATCACATCCTTTATTCACATTAATCTCTTAGTCAATAGAATCTCTAAATAAAATAAAATCTCCCTCTTCTTGTATATAGACAAACGTTGTTTGCTATATACAAGAAGGGAGATTTTCAACGTGGAAGATGATGCCCACAATAAGGAATTATTGAAAACCCTTCTCAGAATGATCGAGCGCACGCCTCATAGCTTAGTTTTAGAGAGGAGAAACACTAGGGCTCATTGAATTAATAAAATTAATCTCATAACTATCAAGGAATTCTTTCATACTATCAATATACCGTTTAAATTCTTCCTTATCTTTTGCATTATTTGGGAGTAAATTAACAATTTCTTTGTCAAAAAGAGCACGAATCATATCCCTGTCAATTCTCATTACTTCCGTTAATGGAACATCCTTTAAATCTTCTTCACTATTATCCGTTCTATTTTTTAACAATTTATTATTGATAAATATTTTTTCTATCCCTTGAACGATACCTCTTTTTTGGTAGAAACTAAATAATAATTTTATAATCTCCCTCCCAGTTGCTATTTTCACCTCTCCCCTTTGATCTTTTAACAAATCAAATAAGTCAATCACTATTTGAGCAAGACAATCATGATTAGTTGTATTACTTAATAAGCCTAAACTCTTTTCAATCTTTTGAATCAAATTTAATTGATTAAATAACGAGGTTTCTTTGTAGACCATTTCGCGAAACTCAATTGAATCTTTAACTTTTTCAAATAAACCAATATTAGTAATCATGAAATCCACATTTTGAATTGGAACCTTATCCTCTCGCGGGTTGAAGAAGAGTATGGAGTCTTTAATCTTATCAACCTCATTGTTTGTAACAAACCAAAAATTGTCTCTTCTCGAGTCATTATTAGGTTGCCAAAAGCGAAATCCAGATATTTCGCGATGCCCTTCACATTCAAAAATTTCATCACAATTAGGCTCAGGCGAAATTTTTTTATTGTTGCTTCCTGTGCCAGATGATTCTTTGGGCCAACAAGGATTCACGGTGTTTTTAGATTGATCTCGATTTTCTTCGTCCATTTTGTCTATTTGGTATTTGTCACTCGTGACAACTAATACTACCTTCGGTTTTTTCTTGGTCTTTTTAGTACTAGTCTTCTCAGTATCAGTTTTCTTAGCATCAGTTTTCTCAATAAGTCTTATAATGGAATCGTGACCGGCCGAATGTCTGAATTCTTTATCATTAAAACCGTTGGCACCCATTAAAACAAAATCAATGCAATATTTGTCGATTATATTCCCAGCAATGATATCCGGAATCATAATAATATCCACAAAATTTTGTTCAACGAGTTCACTGGCATAAGAAAATCCATCGTGATAAAGAATTTCATTACCCAAACTTAGCTGATTCTTAGGCTGCCCGTCACAAACAAATATTTTAAACCGTTTGGAAAAATCCTTCTTAAAATCGGTATTATAAATATTGTATTTCCTAGACTCATTTTTATATTCATCACTAATTAAGCTATCACGAAAACCGCAAAGAGCTTGAATCACCATATTACTATAGCCATACAAGAGGAAGCGATAAACTTTCTTATTTTCCTCTTTCTCGGTTTTACTTTTATGACATAGCTCTTTTTCATCATTCTCTGCTTGATCAGCATTACCGTTTTTATCAATCTCAGTGTCATTCGTATTCTCAGCTTGGTCGTTCCTATTAACATTCTCAATTTTATTATTTCGTGAGTCAAACATCTGTAAAAAGTTTCTAGCTGACTCTCTGACTAAGTACTTTCTTTGAAAATGGGATTGATACAATTCATTGATTTCTTTGATGAATTCCGCCAAATCGTCCTGCAAATATTTTTTAGATAAAGCATCACAGCGATCGGCAATCTTTTTTAAGCCAAAATGACACCCCCTATTCTTAACTAAATTATCATTAAGCTGTTCTAAAAATCTTTTTAATTCACTTTTTATAACCTCTATTGAAATCTTGGAGACCTGTCTCGGAGCTTCTTTTTCTTTAAGATAATAACCGGAAATGTTAGCAATAGACATGATCACCATGTCTATTAGCAGTGAGGCACTTGGATTTCTCAAAATATCATAATTAATAGCCATACTTAAAAGGTCATTTAGTATCTGACGTTCAATATAGCCCGTAACTTTTTCAACCTTAATATCCAGGTAATATGACAATCCCCCTTTAGCAAGGATGTGCATGACACTAGACAACTCACTGCGTAAATCATCTAAGACATCTTTGATAATGTAATCAATTTTTCCCGAGATCCATTTTGGATCAACGTTTCTTTCTTTTAATTGTTCCGGTGAAGGAATCCTAAAGCTCACAGTAATAGTGTGTTTTCGAGAATCAAGTATGATACCTAGAACCAATTTACTTTTAATCCAATGCATTTTTATTTCAGCCGGAATATCATATGCCAAACATATAGCGTAATCATAATCAGGTGCACGCGAAGAATCCATGTGCAGCGCATCAGCAAGCCTAAGATAGGCTGCTAGGAGCTGTACCCGATATTCTTCATTCCTGACGGTTAAAGTATCCGGACACTCATTGATATCCTCACGTCTTCTGTGATACTTGCAAATCTTCGCTATGATCTGTTTATCCTCAGTGTGATCGATATTGCTTATTTTATGATCTAAGCCACATTGATCATAGTGTTCAATAATGAACTTTTCAGAAGTATTATGATGTTGTTCCCGTATTTCCGTTTCATTTAACTCAGATCCATGCCTCTCCATATTGAGCTCATTAGCCACTGAACGTATCATTCCGATATCGTGCAACCAGGCCGAGGCTAGCAGATAAAAACGTTCTTCTTCTCTGAGATTTGCAAACCCTGGAATCAATTTATAGATTAAGTTTTCAACCGCATAGCAGTGATTAGGACCATGGGTCGTATAATAGGCTAACGGCTTTTCATATGGTCTTTTCCACATCTTTGTAACATTATCCCGAATGATATCCAGGCAGAGACAATGCTCTACTCTTAAGGATTCCCGTCCTTTGCCATAATAGTTACTGTTCTGATCCACGCCGCCTTTCAAACATATCCCCTCACTTCACAAAATTATTTTGAAGTAATTTATTCGGATGTAAAATTGTTAATATTCAGATATTCTCTACATTTTGTATTTTTCCTACTTATTCTCCATAATTTTCTTCTATCTTGCCTTACACGTTGCCTGAAGACACACCCGAATCGGACATTTTATGGATCAATTCTTAATGAAAGGATAAATTTAAAAATCTTTAATATGCCTATTCTGTTGCATCCAAATAGCCTATGTCCAACTAGACCACGTGATCTAATTGGACATAGGCTATCTTAAGGTCGAATGCTCATTCTTTCTTATCCGGCTGTTCTGAATCCCTGCATATCTCAGTTTCCCCATTGGAGCAGCTTCGCTCCTCTCACCCCTTCTTCAAAATCCGAATTTTTTAATTCCTCGATTAGTTTGCCATCCTTAATTCTTAGAACCCGTGAACATATGCTTAAAGCTGACATCCTATGGGTAATAACCAAACAAGTACAGCGATAACCCAAATCTTTTATGGAACTTAAGATATTCAGCTCTGTTTCCGTATCCAGAGCAGAAGTAGCTTCATCTAATATCATAACAGGGGCTCTTTTCAAGAGTGCCCGGGCAATGGCAATTCTTTGAGCCTGTCCCTCCGATAGTCCGTGGCCCCGCTCCCCAATGACCGTATCCAGACCCTGAGGCAACTCTTGGATAAAGTTCCAAGCACAGGCCCCACGAGTTGCCTTTTCCATTTCAGCCCGAGTGGCATCAGCCTTCCCGCTGCGCAAATTATCCGCTATAGTCCCACTAAAAAGGGTATTCCCCTGGGGTACATAGGTAACCCATTGTCGTGTAGCAGCAGAGGCTTCATAACGCCCACCTCCACATTCCGTAAAACACACCTCCCCTTCGCAGGGGCGAAGCAAGGCTAAAAGAAGTCGTATCAGAGTTGTTTTACCCTCTCCTGAGCTGCCAACTAATGCAACCAATTGACCAGGCAATATTTCGGTGGATATCCTATTCAAGATCATTTTACCCTTATCATAATAAAAGCTGGCCTGGCGAAAACTGACGCCCACACTCTTAAGTTTCGGCAGACCTTCTTCATTTTTCTCTAACTCCATCTTTTCCAGTTCCCGTAACCGCTCAGCGGAAGCTATCATGGCAATGATCTGAGGAAACGTCCTGGCCAGTCCCATAAATGGAGTTTGCACCTGCTGTACCAATTGGAGAAAAGCAGTCATAGTCCCAAAGCTGATCGCCCTCTGAGAAAGCCTGACCGCACCCCAGCCAAAAGCAAGAAAATATCCTGCCCAATAACCCAACGCCAGGGTATTATTGGCAGCTAACGAAAAACGATTACGTTCAATAATCCATTCCATCCGCTTTTCATGCAGACTTTGCAATACATTATGATTGTGCCGCTCCAAACAAAAGCTCTTAATGATGACAAAGTTTTGAATTGCTTCTTGAATATATGATCGATAAGAACTTTCCGATTCCTGAACTTTGACATGTAGATGTTTAAGTCGCCGTCCCCATACTCGACTTAAAATTACTGTAGAAGGTCCCATTACCAAGGCCAGAACAGCCAGCTTGGGTTCATAATGCAGCAAGGTTAAAAATGAAGCTATTAATTGAACCCCCAAGTAAAAAAAACCCGGGATTACATTGACGAGGCAATTAGTAATATTATCTACATCACTGGTTAAACGTGTTAAGAGATCCCCACTATGATAGGCAGAAAGAGGCTGCCACTGAGTATCTAACAGCCTCTTGAAAATCCGTTGTCTCATTACATTGGAAAAGGACTCTACAATCCGCAAGCTCAGCAAGGACTCCCATACCCTCATCAGTAGGTTTATAATAATTATACCTGCAAAAATTGCAGCTGCCATACCCGCTAAGTTAAGCTGATTTGCCACTGCATAATCCACCATGTTTTTAGAGGCAATAGCCGTGGCAACACCCATCAGAGCCCCTAAAATATTTATTAAAAGAATAAAGGCCAGACCGGGCAGGAATGACCTTATATCAGGTTTGATCCACCCTATGAATTCCCATATATTCCAAATCTCATTCTTAATAAACATACAATTTGCTCCTAAAATACCTGTTCAGTCAAAAGGTTCAATTTCCAGTAATCGTTCAGCTAAAGCTGGACATCGGAACCTAGCTCAATATAATTGTCGCACTCTCCTATACACCTTTAGAATAAAATATCTAAACGGCCTCAGAAAAAGCCAAAGTCCAGAGAGCAGTCGCAGCCAGCTATTGGCGCAGGAGATACGCTTGTTATGACGCCAAATTGCCGTCACACCGGCCACCAGCTGATTAGGGTACAGGGGGCCCTCAATCCATTGCTGAGCATCTCCTACCATAAAAAAACAATCGGGGGTTTTTTTAATAACCCTATGCATAACAAAAGAACCATCGGATCTCTGAACCATGACAATATCCCCCCTGGATAGTTGCCCATAATTTCCTTTACTTAACTCCACGCTATCAATTCCATCTCGCAAAAAAGGATACATACTATTGCCTGAAACAGAAATCTTTGTGCTCTGTCCATTATCAAGGATTTCAGTAATTAAAGGAAACAAGGCGGAGGATTTCACGCTTCTCATTTTAGACATTGGTAGACCATCTCCACGGCTGCCTGGTCGGCTCTGCATTGCAATAAATAAATAGGTACAACAGAGATTATCTTATCAAATATGCCGATAGAGGTTTCCATCATTTTTCGATCAAAGTAAGGGAGAAAAACCCTGGGCATCACCCGGAGGATTGCCTCCTGGTTGTTAAGTAATCGGATTCTATTCTCTTCAGCCTGCTCCAATATTACTATCGCTTCCAATGGAGCAGAATCATTGCAATGTATTAACGATGAACCACTCCAAGGGGTTCCAAAGATAAACGGTCTATCTTCAATAATCCGAACTGCCGGAGTATCATCGTTAAGAATTGTTACATTATTAACATGTTTTTGCCAGAGTTTCGTATGAGTCGATTTCCCTGTTCCCGATGGTGCAGAAAAAATAAAAGCTCTATCCTTGTATTTAAGAGCGGAAGAATGAATAACTGTTCCGTTATGATTCAAGAGATTGTAACGATAAATAACCCCCATCATCACATGAGCGAAGACCCAAGTTTGCTTACTGAAGCTCTCATCCGGATTTGAATCAGTAAAATCACGACAGGTAATAATTCCTTTACGCCATTCAGCGTCAATGTCTGCTAAGACAAGAATATTACCATAAGCAGCTTCCGAAGAATATATATAATAGCCCGTTCCTTCCGCGGGCTTTTTTAACCACTTAAAATACAGATTTTCATCCGAAATACTATGTCCCTCCGGTACAGGAATAAAGTCTGCGAACTTAAAGCGAATACTTAAATCAGCAGGACGGCGCTGTTCAATTCTAAATTCTTGCATTCGTTCCATGGGTTCCGGCTTATCACAATCAACGTCGATAACCAAACCAGCAATCTCAAACAGTGGCAAGAACAACACTCCTCTAATAAGAAAGTCATTAAATCCGGTTCTTTGCAAACAACTTTAAAAGCCAATAAAAACTACAGGTAGTAAAGAAGCATATCCAATATCGGACATGCTACCTAATTCTCACATATCTTAACTAGCGTAACGAAATCCACCCGCACACTGACCGAATTCTGTACAAGTGCTTGGATTAGCAAATTTCTCTTCAGCTGTCAATCTGACGTACTCGAGCATCGGCTTTACATAGATCTTCATCTTAACACTTCCTCTATCAACAAATAGTTTAAAATCCAGCACTATAGTTAACCTTTTTACCGGTTAATCTTTCGTATTCTTCAATACCACTATCAGGGCAACAACCGGTTTCAGAGCATACACTACCTGCTGCAAATCTCTCCTCTATGGTCAAAGAATAATTCTCTAACATAGGCTTAATATATGTTTTCATAGTTTTCCCCCCCTTAATTATATTCTATAAACTTTCACCCATAATATGCCATATTAAGTATTAGCGGCTTGAATTAAGGTATTGACCAATTCACTGCTTCCTTCCGTCTTCGAGCCAGTTCACATAAATAAGGAGATTTTCTGTCATATTGCCCGGTTTCCTTCAATAATCTAGCCGGGCAATGTTCGCAAAAAGATTGCAGCAAGCATTCCTGACACTCTTTACAGGGACTAATTAGTTCGCACCCTCGTTTCAGTTCTTCCCAGGCCAAAGCAAACCCCTGATCCAATGGATAGGCTTTAACCATATCCAGAAGGCCACAAGGTAACAACCGACCATCCGAAGTGACCCAGGCAGCAGACTTTCCTGCCAAACAATGAAAAGCATCACTCGGCTCGCTGCTCTGAATAATAGTATCTTTTCTCTCCAAAGAAACTAGTTGGGATCCCATACTACTATTATCTTTTCTCATCAAAAGTCCTAATTCAATGTTCCGTTCATTAATATGCACCTCATATTCAACCAGTTCCTGTGGTGACAGCCTATTTCCTATAGGGTTGGTATTATCTCCTTCCCGACGTGGAGAAACGTAATTAACGATACCTAGTTCCAGCTTTCTCTGCTGGGCAAATTCCAACAACCTGTCATATTCAGATTTATTTCCGCGAACAACAGTCGTCTTAATCTCAGTCGGAATATTCTTCTCCAGCAAAGTATCAATAGCTTTGACTGTCTTATCGTAACCCTCTGCCGATCCGGTGACTTCCTGATAGGTTTTCCTGGAAGCACCATATAGAGTAATGCTTACTTTAAAGGGTGGCATCGATGCCAGCCAATTAGCAATTTCCGGTGTTATTAAAGTTCCATTTGTATAAATCGTTAAGATAAACCCCATTCTCATGAGCTTCTCATAGATTTCTTTAAAATCATTACGAATAAAAACTTCTCCACCGGTAAGCGTCAAAAATAAAAGACCTAAGTCCCGAGCTTCTTCTGCCAAACCAATCCATTGCTCGCTAGTTAGTTCTTTAGCCTTACAATTACTATCATTAACATTTTCACATACATAGCACATTTTGCAGCGTAGATTGCATCTTGTGGTTAGTTCAAAGGAAGCTGACAGTAATTTCCGCTTCTTTTTTGCCACTGAAACCAATTGAGAATACAGCTTATCTAAGGTTAGTGCCATCTCTCATTATCTCCTGATCTTTATTCGATTAAGCCATTTTCCTTTAAAGATACAACAAATTCACGGACATCCTCCCTGGCTGTATCTTCATCAATAATATACTCACTGAGCACAAGTTTAACTAAATCTTCCTCATCTACCTCACTATCCATGTTTCTCCATAGTAGGGCTCCACTTTCACTGAGAGTCATAATTCCATTAAACTCAACCACACGCTCTCCCAAGGGGACTACTACCCATTGCCCGGCAACTTCACGACATAAAAAACCGTTTTTAAGCTTCAATCTATCCGCATCCTTTTCCTTATAATCAACCTTGATTAATACCATAATCTCCCTATTTTTATTTACTAAATTTTACCATAAATGTTCTGAGATTTCAGCGGGATCTTTATAGGTATTTTTGTCGATTTAAAATAGCCCTAAAAACCAAATCAACTGCCTCTCTGTCCGGTTTACATTCCAGCAGGTAAACAGGTACCCCTAGAAGCATCTCTCCTAAAGTTTTTAAACATTTATCCATAATTTCCAAATCGTAATAAGGCAGGAAGCACCTTGGCAAGATTTGGGCACAAGAGGTGGAGAGAGTTAAACCCTTAAGTCTGTTCTCCTTAGCCTGCTCCAATAGGATAATTGCATTAAGCTCAACAGCTTTATTTAGGAAAAGCCTTTTCTCCCCGCTCCAGGGTGTACCATATACCCGGGTTCGCCGGTTCTCTAATCTCAAGACAGGTCTATCATCATTTAATACCTGGGCTCCTAAATGCTTAGCCCACAGCTTTGCCTGGGTGGACTTCCCGGTTTGTGTAGGTGCAGTAAAAATGATTCCCAGCCCCTTATAGGAGACGGCCGAAGCATGTATCACTACACCTTGATTAAATATAATTCTATTTCTAAAAATTATTTCCAATAAGAAGCCGGCTACCATTCCTTCTGCCTGGGGACAATTCTTTAGATAGGTTATTTCAGCCAAACCCCATTCGTAGTTCACATCTGCCCGGCATAAAATAGTCTTTGTCTCTTCATCACAAAAGTATAGCGAATGGGAATAAATCCCTTCTGAAATGGCAACCCATTTTACATCCTTATTAATTAGAAGGAAACCTACAGGCTCAGAAATCTTACTGTTGGCTTTTACAACCATTTCGAGCATTATTTCTGAATGATCCTCACAGACAAACAGGTCTAAATTCCGAAACATAGCGAATTCACTTGAGCATATTTTAATTTTCATCCCCGCAATATTATATAATCGGCCTTTTTTATTTATTACCATATTCTTCTTCTAATCTCTAAAACGCCATTTTTTGCGGGGACGAGGCGGATGAGGCGGGTGACTTGGATGGGGCGGATGGGGAATGGGAATGGGAGTTGAAGCTGTACAGGCTATGCCTTCTTCTGCTCTTAATTCAACAAAGTCTATTTTAGGTTGATTATAGTTTCTTTTATTCTTAATGTTGTTCGTATTACTATTAACATCCACTTCTTTTAAACACACCTCTTTCGATTGTATTATTGGCATTTACAAACTCTTTCTTAGCTTGTCCAACCACTTATTTCCTCAAGATCCTCAACCAAAAATTTTGCCAGTCCTCATTAGAAGATATGAGATTCACAATCGATTCACTATTACTTAGAAGAGTTGAAAGTGAACCTAGGCCAGCCAAACTTTCTTCAATTCTAAGTTCAACGTACTTAATACTTGGTTTGATATAGTTTCTCATATACTTCTTCCTCTATAACTATAAATTTGACGCCCCTGTTCATTCCCTAATATTGAATTCACTATTATAACTGTCTTGAACTAGAGGAGTTTACACCGGTGGGCGGATAGATATTTAATACCTTAGGGTTATTAAGAAACCGTTCAGAATTATAGAAATAATTGTAAGCTTTAAAGTAACTCTTATAATCTCTTTTCTTTACTCTGTTTAAGACAACTCCTAAGATATTAGCGTTTAAGCGCTCGATCTGTTCCTTAACCCGTTTTAAACTGATAAGTGTTGTAGCACCGGTTTTTACAACCAATAAAGTGCCATCAGCCTTTGCGGCTACTAACGCTCCATCCACAACACTTGTAAGAGCTGGTGTGTCAAAGAGCACCATATCATATTCACTTTTCACATTGCTAATGAGTATTTCAAAGTTGTTCGAGCACAAAAGAGCCATTGGATTTGGGTGGCCGTTTCCACAGGAAAGATAGGTAAAGTTGGCAACGTTCGTCTCACAAAGGGCATCAGATAAATCAACATTTCCTAAAAGATAATCCGACAGTCCAAAAAATGTTCCCTGATTCATTCTCTTGGCCCCCGTCGGCTTGCGCATATCCGCATCGACAAGCAGAACCTTCCAACCTGCTTGAGCCACCGAGATTGCCAAGCTTATGGCAATAGAGGTTTTTCCCTCGTTAGGGTTACAGCTTGTCAGAACAAAAGTTTTAAAAACTTTATTGGGGCTGCCAATAGATAGGTTTGCTGTCAGCATTGCATAGGCCTCTTGAACAGCTTGGTTTTCGATATCATAGACATAAAACAGTTTGCTCTGCATCATTCTGCAGCTTACCTCCCTCCGCAAAACTCTACTTTGACATTAAACTACCTTAGCGAATATTATTTTCCGGGATAATTCCAATCACACGAACCTTAAGCCCTTTTTCAATATCTTCTGCTGAGTGTACTGTAGTATCAAAGTACTCCAAAATATAAACCACAAAAAATGCCGACATTAACCCGGCTAACAGTCCTACAAAAACTATTTGGATTTTATTATTGGATAGTGGAGATATGGGTTCTTGAGCTTCATCCAAGATACCCACATTATCACTGTTCGTTAGTTCCCGAATCTGTTTGGTAAACGCTTGTCCCGTAGCGTTGGCTACAACAGAGGCAAGCTCAGGGTCATCTGACTTTGCACTAATTGTAAAAATATTGGATTCTGAGTTACTGGATAAACTGACCATTGATAAGATGGCCTTTTCTGACAGGTTATACCCTTTAACCTCCCGCAAGACCTCCGAAATTACTAATCTGCTATAAATGATATCGTAATACTGTCGAACCAGTTGCTCGCTTACGGCTATATCCTGAGAATTCAATGACCCATCTGTTAAGAGTTTATCTCGATTGATGATATACAGCGTAGTGTCGGCTTGATATATCGGCTTGGAATTAAAGTTGATCACAAAACCTAATCCCCCGCCAAGGATTACTAATAAAACAACTAACCACCATTTACGTGCTACCGAAGATAGAATACGCTTAATTTCCATATTGTTTTTCCTTTCATGAAATTATTTCTACAGCGATTCTCAGTCCGTCCCTGTCTTGATGAAAGTAATCTAAGGATTATGGAATATGTATTTGTAGATATATTCCATATATTTCCTTAAATACCTTCTGCTTTTCTGGAAGAAGGTTTAATTTTATTCACTTAAGTTAGTATCTAAAATGCAGTCCAATACTGCGCAGAAAACGCCCCCTAGTCAGCAATGGCTTTAAAAGCTTCCGTGTAAAGGTGATCCTGTTAAGATAGGTTTTAATTTTTAGAAACCATTCTTCAGACTCTATTTTTCTAGATACACTATCTGAATTGATGATGTTTTCTATTAGATGTATAGATTTGTTTTTATCTAAACTGCTGAAGTTAACAGAAATCTTCAATCCTAAAAACATATCACAAGTTTTAAGCAGATATTGATAATAAGTCCAAAGGTTCATTGACTTCATAATCTTATCGATATAATCAAAATTCATAAAATCTTGGTTTTTATTCAAAAAAAATGCTAGGTCACATAGCTGTTGGAGGTTTGCAGTGTTATCTTTAAGATTTCTAGCCAGATGAACAACTAAATTTATCAATTCATCTTCATGGGATAAAGCTGAGATTTCAAATCCTTCCACATTAAGAAGACGATAATTTTCCCAGATATGGTTACACCAATTGCGGTTATTAATCTTTTTCATATGCTTAGGATGCCAAAGAGTTCTGTGTAGTTCTATAGGAAATGAATCCTTCTTGTACATAGCAATATGCATGTACTCAGGATCCTTCATATTCATTAAGTTTGCTTGATAGCCAAGTGTGCTCAGTAAATCAATGGACTTTTGCATATCCTGCTCGTGAATTAACAGATCAACATCCCCCATATTTCTTAGCTCCGGTTGAGGATATACCTCCCGGATAGCAATTCCTTTGACAGAAATCGCCATTACATCATTAGCTTTTAATAGCTCCCAGGCGATCTTCAAGCCATTAATTTTTCGTATTTGATGAGTGATAATATAAAGTGATGTTGTTCTCCATTTGTCCATTATCTCTTCATCCAGTTTAATTACCTCCGGATAGTTTTCCAGCATTGGATAAACTAAAGCACATACATTCTGTCGTAATGCTAAATCGTAAAGTCCCTGACTATCGATTGCTGAAAATGATCCGGCAGCAGGCACTTGATCATGAATTACTTGTTTTGTTATATAAAGCAACTGCTGTTGAGTTGTATTCATCGAATAACTCCCTCCATCCGAGATTAGCCATTTTGCCGTTGAGCAGAGACAATCGGGAAGGTACTAATTCAGAATAATTCTGCTCAAAACGCCAAGCATCTCGGCACATATCCTCCAAGTTTCGTTTGGCTTTCCATCCTAACTCTCTCTGAGCCTTGGAAGCGTCGGCATAGCACTCTGGAATATCACCGGGTCGCCTGGCCTCAATTTCATAGGGAACATAGATTGAGTTTACCTTTTCAAACTCATGCACTAATTGCAGTACGCTGGCACCCTTACCGGTTCCCAGATTATAGATATGCACCCCTCTGGTGAGCTTATCTAAGGCAGCGACGTGACCCATGGCCAAATCACACACGTGAATATAATCTCTTATCCCTGTACCATCCACTGTTTCATAATCACCGCCGAAAACACGGAGCTTATCCAACTTACCCTTGGCCACCTGAGTGATATAGGGCATCAGATTGTTGGGGATACCATTTGGTGCTTCACCAATCAAGCCACTCTCATGAGCACCTATAGGATTAAAATACCTTAATATGGCTACGGCCCAATCTGAATTAGCCTTCACAATGTCACTAAGAATTCGTTCACTCACAGCCTTCGTCTCGCCATAAGGATTTGTGGTGGGTTGAAGCTGCATACTTTCGATAAAAGGAACTTGATTCCCCCCATACACCGTAGCCGATGAGCTAAACACGAATTTCCTCACCCCAAACTTCTGACAGGCTTTAGCAAGCACCAGGGTGCTGACTATATTGTTGTAATAATACTCTAAGGGTTTCTCAACGGACTCCCCCACGGCTTTCAGTCCCGCAAAGTGAATAATTGCATCAATTCGGTGCTTAGAGAAGATAGTATTTATGGCTGATTCATCCGTAACATCATTTAAATAGTAGGTAATATTTTTTCTGGTAATCTGTTTTATCCTCTCAATAGTCTCCTCCTGGCTGTTGCAGAGGTTATCCACGATAATAACCGTATGTCCCGCTTCAATTAATTCAATACAAGTATGTGAGCCAATATATCCGGCTCCACCTGTGACAACGATTTTCATAGCAGCACCTCATCCCATTAAAATTTAACTAATTTTTATGGATTTCTTTCCTTTACCTAGTCTTAGAAAAGCAGCTTCAAGTATATAAGCGTTTATCTTTTCTCTCAGTAGGAATAACACCGCTATGTACACAACCACCCCAGCAACCCCTTGCAAGAATGTAGTACCGGCTCCGACCCCCAGGGCATGCCCAATAATTCTTACGATTAAGGCCATGCTTGCGGCGGCCAGGCAGAATTTTGCCAACATCTTTAGATACTCCTTAATTGCAATCTCTCTTCTTAAGCAATAGTATTGAACCATCGTCACGGAAACCTCTGCCATAACTGTAGCCAGACAAGCACCGAGAGCCCTAAAGTGGGGTATCAATATAAGGTTCAATATGACATTGACAATGGCCCCCGTCATAACCGATGCCGTAAATTCTCTTGTCCTATTGGACGGCAGTAAGTATTGTGTACCCATGACATTGCTCATGGCAATAAAAAACAATATCGGGGCCAGGGCGATAATCAAATACTCTACCGGTTCAAAACCTACGCCAAAAAACCAAGGGACAAATTCATTGGAGATACTCCCAAGTCCAAAAGTCAGGGGCACAGCCACATAAGCTACCCCTTTCAGACTGATATTTAAGTAGCTGTCCATTTTCTGCTTGTCGCCCTTAGCGAAGATATTGCTCATTCTGGGGAGCATAACTACTCCCAGGGCTGTTACTAAGCCCAAAACCACTTTCACGATTCTTTCGGACTGCTCAAAATATCCTACTTCTTCGACACCAATTAGTACTCCTAACATTGTTTTATCTAGAACGACGTAAACCTGAATAGCTATTTGAGGGATAAACAACTTAATTGAGGGTACTAAATGAAGGAGTAAATCGCTGAACTTTAGCCTTACCCGGTTAACTGTGTTCGGCAAATAGACCCACATTACCATATTCCCCAATAACTCAATCAGCACATTGATTAAAACGTATAAGTTTAAATCCTTACTCGTTCTTACGAATGTGAATATCAAACAAACTCCAATTACTTTAACTATTAAGCTCCTGGTTACGGTTTTTTTAAAATCCTCAAGCCCCAAGTATAACCAGGAAAGATCGACCATAGCCGCCACAATATTTAAAATCTGAATCATAAAAAGCGGTCTATAGATCTGAACCTTGGAGAAAATAATTAAATACAGTATTAAGGCCAAGCCAATGGTCATTATTCTAAGTAAGAAGATTGACCAGAATGCCCTGGACATCCTATCCTTATTATCTCTTGTGTAGGCAATTTGCCTATTTCCGTACAATGATAGACCTAAAGAACCGATTATTATGAAGTATTGGGAAAAAGTTAAAGTGTAAACATATATCCCTATACCCTCAGCCCCAAGTATTCGTGATAGGTAGGGAACTGTCATTAAGGGCAAAACTAAGGTTGCGGCTTGAAGCAATAGGTTATACATTAAATTCTTGGCTATACTATTTCCCATCCCTATTCCTCACACTTGCATTTCCTCTTCCACAACCTTTAAGGCCCTCTCTACGATGTGGTGCATATCATAGTATTTGTACTCTGCTAACCGGCCGCCAAAAATAGTTCTGGCCTCTTGCTGGGCAAGTTCCTTATACTTAGCATATATAGCTTCATTTTTAAGATTATTGACTGGGTAATAAGGCTCATCCCCTTTATTCATCGTTAGCGCATACTCCTTAGTAATCACTGTTTTAGGCTGAGTACCGTATTCAAAATGCTTATGTTCAATGATGCGCGTATAGGGCACTTCAAACTCTGTATAGTTTACAACCGCATTACCTTGGTAGTTTTCCAGATTAAGAAGCTCTTGCTCAAATTTCAGGCTTCGATACTCTAACTCACCGTGACGATATTGATAAAATTCATCGATCATTCCAGTGAACAGGATTTTAGGGGATATTTTTTCTAACTCCCTTCGGTTAGCAAAGAAATCTGTATTTAGATTCACTTCAATATTCTCCAGTAACTTCTCCACGATTTTCGTGTAACCCCCAATAGGTATACCCTGATAGGCATCATCGAAATAGTTATTATCAAAGGTGAATCGTACCGGCAACCGCTTAATAATAAAGGCTGGCAGTTCAGTGGCTCTCATCCCCCATTGTTTTTCCGTATAGCCCTTAACCAACTTTTCATATATATCTCGTCCAACCAAACTGATGGCTTGTTCTTCCAGATTCCTCGGAAGTTTGATTCCTGCTTCCATCACCTGCTTTGCAATGATTGCTTTCGCTTCAGCCGGCGTTCTTACACCCCACATCTTGTGGAAGGTATTCATATTGAAGGGCAAATTGTAGAGCTCATTCTGATAACTGGCCAGAGGAGAATTGGTGTATCGATTGAACTCACTAAAGCCGTTCATGTAATCCCAGACCTGCTTATTGCTGGTATGAAAAATATGCGCTCCATATTGGTGGACATTGATTCCTTCAATTTCTTTGGTGAACACATTCCCGCCAATATGATTCCGCTTATCAATGACTAAACAAGACTTCCCTCTTTTGCTTGCTTCGTGGGCAAATATGCTGCCGAAGAGACCTGCCCCAACAATCAAATAATCGTATTTCGTATCTATCACCAACTTCTTTAAGCTTTCCTCTCACATGCTTATCTCTTAATTAATCTCTTAATTAGGTCTTAAGAAACTTACCCGTCTGACTAAGATCACGTTTAAAACCATGAAGGATTGCCCAAAAGACTATCCCTACATCTTTTCTATTAATAAACAAAGAATAGTAAATTTCCTTGATTACTTGTTTATTAAAGTTAAAGCCCAGCAATCTATATTCTAAAGATAAATATATATTGTTCCTTAAATAACAATAATGTTTGATCTTGCTGTTATAAATCGGGACTTTTAATCTATTAAAAAAGGCTGATACAATGTCACAATTATTCATTGGATGGTACAAGATTGCCTTTGTATTAACATATAAGCTGAAGTTATTTCTTCTTGCTCTGAAAGAGTATTCTACATCATCCCCAAAGATAAAAAGCTCTTGCATGGGCAATCCTTGCAGTTCAACAACAGAATGCTTGATCAAAGCCCCATTAAAGGGTACTGAACTTACCGGCAACACCCCTGAATCAAACTCAATATTTGGCCACCAAATGCTTGTCCTGCCATCCTCTTTAGCTATTACCAAGGGGGACAGATAATCACCCTGCCCCGAATCCAACAAGTTTTCCAGGCATTTACTGTCAGGCAGGCAATCATCATCCATCAACCAGTACCAGTCATACTCATCCTCCTTAGCTTTTTTTAAGCCGTGATGGAACCCACCCGCTCCCCCAGTATTTTCATAAAGGTTGATTACTTCAACCTTTTCATTATGGATAAATCCGTGATTCTTCAAATGCTCCAAAGTTCCGTCAGTACTATTGTTGTTAACAACATATATTTGTTGAACTGAGTAGGACTGATCGAGCAAAGCTTTTAAACACTCTAGCAACAGTTCTTTCCTATTATATGTAACAACGATGGCGGCTACGGTAGTTCTTCTTTGTATCATTCGTATTCTACCTTCCCCTTACTTCCCAACCCTATCTGAGCATAGATCATTACATTCCAAAAGTTCTTATTCAATAAGTAGTCAAGGGTTCCACAGAAGGCTATTAACATGACCATCATAGATAGAGTCAGCAAGTCCTTCTTTAAAAAACTGCATTTTACATTTGCGGCTATGAAAGATAAAAGGAGGACAACCCCGATAACCCCCGTTCCCAGCAATAAAAAAAGTACTACATTATGAGTTGCTACATATATCCCATGTTTCAGATACAATTCAAAAGGACCTGCTCCAAAGCCAACCCCCCAAAAAGGACTCTCTAAAGCAGTTTGGATAGAATACATCCAAATTGTAAATCGTCCTGTCCCCCCAGTTTCTATGGCACTGCTCAAAGTAAGTCTTCCAAGCACCTCACCGCTTATATTCGCTGACAGTATACCCGTACCAAGAATGAAGCACAGTATTACTAATCCACCCATCACAACCTGGAACGCCCTGGCTTTAGGTATTATTTTGAAGCGAACATTCAGGATCAAAAGCACAGTCCCACCCATAACCAGGCCCAGCAAGCCTCCGCGGGAACCCGTCAACATCATTCCATACAGGATAATACCCAGGCTCACTGTGATAGCCAAACCTTTTAATTTGTCCTTGACGAGAAGTAAATTGCTGAATAAAAACAATGCGCTAAAGGCCAATCCAGTTGATAGACTATTGGGATCTGTTGCTAATCCACTGGTTGTCCTAATAAAGACTCGATTGTAATAGAGATCTTTTGTACCTATTAAATATAGAGAAATTAGTACTCCGCTTAATACACAACACAACTTTAGATAGTCTTTCTGTGAATCCGAATAATCTTTATTAATACAAACAAGATAAAATATCATTAGGGATAGGAGACTAAGAAAGGCTGAAAATGTGATCTGTTTGTCAATTGACCAAAAATAGGATAAAAGAGCATAAGTAGCAAAAAGAAAAAGCATCATAGAGTGTTGATCTAAAATAAATGCTTGCTTTTTGATCAATATATCGACCAGTATTACAATTGCGACAAGAATCCCCAGATATCTATTAACAGTACCACTGCCGGAAATATTCATAATCTCGTCCAAAGGTATCAAGGCAGTATACAGTCCAAACAGTATTGTTGGCAGTCCGATTCCTTTCTCGCGAATCACCATACACCTTCTTTTATAAAACTCTCAAACAAGACCTGATGGTTTTAAATTGAGAATTTGCTGCTATTTGATTGGAGATTTTTGGCCAATAATGGTAGACCGAGTTACAGGTTTTTGGTCTAAACCCACATGTCATATAAAACTTCATGGCCGAAGAATTATCCGCTTGAGTTCCAACATTAAGGTTCCTAATGTCCATTTGCTTTAAAGAATTTTCCATACCCGCTATTAACGACTTTCCTGCATTTACTCCTCGACAATCCTCATCAACTGCCAACAATTCTATGGTTCCCAGGGATATATCCGGATCAACAGAAAATAAGGCAAAGCCACTTATTTCTCCTTTATGTTTAGCTAAAGCATAATACCGCCCTGTCTTAGCAAAGGCGTTTTCAGCCCAATGGGCATAAATTCTTTTGGCCTTATCCCGAGGCAGGTTAGGATCATTAAAGAAACGAGAATATTTGAAAGCCCTACGCGCTATTTCTAACACCCGATCATCATACTGATATGCTTCAAACACCTCTGCCCGACTCTCACTTTCAAAACAGCTATCTATATTTTTGGTAAATTGAACATTAATATCGGCCAGATAAATCCCAATATTTTTCCCCAACCAATAATTATTCAGCTTATTATTATCAAAGTTGATAATTGTGACAAAATCAAAAATGCTGAGAAAGTCTATCAACTCTGCGCTTTCATCGTCAGCCATACCAGCCTTTAATATCACCTTAGCAGAATAAACACCAAAGTAATCCGTATCCCACGGAGATTCATAGGCTTCAAAGGACTCTCCGTAAAGATTCCTAAATGTGTCTTTGCCGTCCATTAGTTTTCACCCCCATATTACCGGGCATTTCAGTATAAACATTATCTCGCCTAACAATTACTTTGATGGTCTTGAACAATATCTCCAGATCCAGCAAAAAGGAGATGTTATTGACATAATAGACATCGTTTTTCAGACGTTCCTTCCATTGCCCGCCATTCCTCAGATTCGCTTGGTTGTAGCCGCTGATGCCGGGCAATACCTCAAGCTTTCTAAAATCCTCTCCTACATAAATATGAATATGTTCGGGCAAATCCGGTCGAGGACCTATAAAACTCATATTACCGATTAAAATATTAATTATTTGAGGAAGCTCGTCCAAACTTGTTTTACGTAGAACACTTCCTATTCGAGTAAGTCTTGAATCCTCCGGGGAATTATAGGTAGAACCATCGGGATTGCGCAAATCGGGAGCATTTACCTTCATAGTTCTAAGCTTATACATTTTAAATACTTCTCCATCTTTGCCAAGTCTCTCACCACAGTAAAAGGCCGGCCCCTTGTCTTCCATTTTTATCAAAAAAGCACATATTCCTACTACAAGAAGCAAAGGAATGAACATTAATAAAGCAAATATGATATCTAGTAACCTCTTAATATATGTTTTATAAACCTTAATCACCCCAACGATATCCACTAAAAATTCAAGTGTACCAAAGCCTTCTGTACCCCTTTTTGAGGGATGCCGGTATAATACTTTACGATGCCAAACCCTCGCTTCTCCTTCCATAAATTTACATATTTATATTTGATAAGTACATTCTCCAGTTATCATAAAAAACCTTCATATCATTATAATTATTTGATATTTTTTTAACTCATTATATGATTGATTTCATTTTCAAATAATCTATTTATTGTTTAATTGACATTTACATATATCAATTCATTTCATTGTCTTTAGTTAGACAAGTAGTGAACGCATTATTATTAAATCTTATATATTTGTCATTATTCTATGCCTGTTTTAAATTTAACTATTATAAATTACCCAAAATGATTTTTCATTCAATTTATCCTTGTACATATAAAATCTTCAGCACAATTCGACGGGTAATTTAGCCAATAGACATGATAAAATCCGGAGCTGGAAGCTCCGGATTTTATCATGTCTATTAGGGCTATGCTTTTGCTTAAGAAATGTCACCCAGG
>NZ_JMGA01000073.1 GCF_000765145.1 Desulfosporosinus sp. HMP52
TAATTATGAGTCAGAGCCCTTTAAACCCTTCAAGTAATTAGGTCAGTGATGTAGTACACTCTCTTTCATACTGTTGAACAAACTCCTCAAGTTGATAAGTAACCCCTTTACCTTTAAACTCCAATGATACCTGCTGGGCATTCGGATTAAAACCGATAAACTTCATTCCGAGTAATTTGGCCATTTTGGATAATTCAATCCTCGCACCACGCCCGAAATCTTGTAAATGCATCCAACAACACGCCCCTTTTTCTAGTCTTGTCATGACTTCAAAAAGATAATGGTATCCAATTTTGGAACGCAAGAAGTTAATCAAGGTGGAACTTTAATTTCGATTCATTTGATTTAACATTAGCTTAACATATCCTATTCAGGATATCCAGAGAACTAACCTTATCTAGTATTCGATTTTTTAATTGATTTACCCATTTAGTTTCATGTTTGCCCCCATAATCCCAACACGCTCATACCTGCTAAAATCAGTAGACAACCGAAGACCTTAGGCAGTGTTAGATCTTCCTGAAGGAAAAGGGTTCCATACATAATAGCAATTACATAGCCCAATGAAACTAAGGGATAAGCATAACTAAGTTCCCAGCGAGAGATCACCACAAGCCAAAGAATGGAACTCACACCAAAACATGCAAAACCGATAAAGATTGCTGGAGTAAGAATTATTGATCCCAGTTGTCTCCATATTCCTGTAACAGAAACTTTACCATACTCAACCATACCTAAACGAAATAAAAACTGCCCTGTAGCCCCTAGAACAATGGAAAATAAGGCAATGACTAAAGGGCGAACCTCTGAAATTGAAGACATGAAATCGTAACTCCTTGAAATTTTCTATTTTATTAAAAGTTGATATCAGTTAAGTTTTCTCAAACTAGCCTTGATTTATACTTAGATGTTTCTCTAATATTTAACTCTTTATTAATATACTTGTCTGACCATTTAAATTTTTGTTAATCCGGTTCCGGTTAAAAACACATAGCTTCATCAATCCAATAATAATGGGCCGATAACCCTGCAAAGCAGTCATCGACCCATTGGATAAGCTGAGCTCTAGGCTAGTAAAGCTGAATTTAAGCTAGTAAAGCTGCCCCAAAAGCAGCAGTAAGCTCAGGTTCTGAAGGAATAACAATACTCCCCTTTAACTCTTGCTCAAGGAACTTAACAAGCAGCAAATAATGGGCACCACCGCCGGTGAAAATCAAGGTTTCCGGCTGACCCATGGACTGGACAAAATTCGCAAGGCGTTTGGCGGTGCTTTTAAAAAGCCCGGCAACTACTTCTGGTTTGGGAACCCCTTTGGCAAGCATGGTAATAACCTCAGATTCGGCAAATACAGTACACATAGAATTAATTGCCATTGGCTTTGCCTCTGCTGCCAAATCCATCTCCGCAGAGGTTAGATCAAGCCCTTTAAGAATAACATCCAGAAAGCGCCCTGTACCCGCAGCACATTTATCATTCATAATGAACTGGACTATTTTCCCCACTGAATTCTTCTTAATAACCTTGGCATCCTGCCCGCCCAAATCGAGAATAAACGGGTATTCCGGAAAATCCTCGTGACAGCCTCGTCCTTGACAGGTGATCTCAGTAATTACCCTTCCTTCAGGAAAGTTAACTCTGCCATAGCCAGTAACTACAAGCTTATCGATTTTCTCCTCTTCCCTTTGACTATACTCTTTCAGTAAGGCAATACCGGCTTGTACCGAATCAAAGCGAGAAGGTATAACTCTACAGTACGCTCTTTCCTCCTGGTCCAATACCACCAATTTAGTATTGACAGAACCCAGATCTAAGCCAGCACGTCTCATCCTCGGATCATCTCTATCAGGGCTTCAATCCTAGTCATTAGTTGGCCTTGATCTTCTTCAGAAAAGTCGCTTTCCAAACGTAAGAAAGGTATTTCTTGCTTCTCCATTTCTTTCCCAACGAAATAACCTTCCACGCCATAAGGCTGGCAGAACTGCAGGTTGAAATCAATCACAGCATCTGCCTTTAAGTTCTTAGCCATGGTTACGATATCCTCCAAGCGACCTTGATTAGGAGTGAAGCAAGCACAATTCACCTTCAAAGGGCGCTTGGAGATGTTTGCTAGCATATCTGTAAGGGTATCAGCGGGCTCTGTCAGATCTTTAAAATAACGTTCACCAGTACAAGTCTCTTCCCCAACGACAACTGCCCCAGCCTTTTCAATTAAAGCATGCAGTTTCCAGGCCGGGAGAGGTTGGGGCGTCCCGGTCACTAAAATTCGTGGCGCATCAGCTGGGGCTGCTCCAACTTTGGCCTTAACCCGCTCATCAAGCTCATCACATAAAGCATTAACTTGAGCCGCAAAACGTACCGGATCATCAAAGAACGAAAGTTGATTAATTAAGAGGACATCTAAGCCATGAATAGGAGCAGGATTATGTTTTCTTAGCTCTGCCAACCTTTGCAGAGCTTTTCGCTTATTGTTAATCTTCTCTATTCCTTGAGCAAGATTTTCTTTAGTTAATTCAACTTGGGTCTCACCTTCGATAAAGGAGGCAAATTCTCGGACTTCTTCTTCCCAAAGGCGTGCATCCTTCTCATTTTTCTTTTGAGGAAGTTCCATTACATAGGTCGGGATATGTTCATTTAAGAGTTCCCAGGCCTTCTTCTTGCCATCACAGGTTGTCTCACCAATGACCCAATCGGAAACCTGAAAATATGGGCAAATTCGATCTAATTTGAAGCCCATTGTTGACTTAATAAGTGGACATAGGTTACGTGGCAGAACCTTTTCCCCTGAAGGAACCGTAAATTGGGCTCCGGCACATAAGCCAATACTGGCACTGCCCGTTGCTACGACAATTTCTTCAGGGACGTAGACACAAAAGGTAGAGAACACCTTAGCGCCGGTTTCTTTCATGGCATAAAGCTCATGGACACGAATGCCATGGACATCTCCTACCACAGCATCAAAATATCCCATTCCCGCCGGGCGATTTTCTCTGTTTAAAAAAAGTTCGGTAAATATCTGGGGCACCGGAGCTAAAAATTCATCATGCTTATCTAGGTCCATGTTCAAACGTTCCCATAACTCTCTGTTCTCCATTAATTGTTCTCCCCCTAAATATGTATTTACAAACCATTAATTGATTATATCATGTTACGGTTATAATATTCCATAACCTAATAATAATTATATTAACATATTCAGAGGTCATCTATGATCTACATAGATGTTCTAATTACTGTTAAGGAAACAAATGAATTTGAAATGTTCAGTAATTTGTGGTATATTTTTCTGGAATGTGAAAACTTTCATAACATTATGACTATATGGGAATAAAGGAGGAAAATGAAGAATGAGCGCCAGAGATGAATTACAGGAACTTGTTGAAAAGATGAATGCCAATCCCCAGCATATTGCTTCTGAAAAAGACCGCATCTATCAGATTAATCTTGAGGAAAGTGGCCCGTTGCAAATTGTGTTTCAAGCAGGTCAGGTGCAAGTTATTGAAGGAGCTGCTCCGGATGCAGAAGTTACTCTGATTATGAATGAAAAAAACTTCTCGAAAATGTTAAAAGATAAGTTAAATACTACGATGGCCTTTATGACAGGGGGATTAAAGGTTGAAGGAAAAATGGGCCTGGCTTTAAAGCTACAGGAGATTGTGAAATTATATCAGTAGATGTTTGTTACAATTTTAAATGAATGAATGTTCACCCATTAAATAATCTTATTATTACCTCCTCTCAATGTACAATCCATTCCTCAAAATTTTGAGATTTATACGTTTTAAACTCACACAAAAACCCTGGGAGATCTGCCTTTCCCAGGGTTAACTTTTTTAATTGGACAAAGGGAATGGCCCTTCCTGTATGTAAACTCTTTCAGGAAAAACTGAAGGGAAACGGTTAAGCATATTAAATGCCGTAACCAGTTTCCCACGGATTGCGAAGTCACCCATAAGCCGAGTTCTGTACCTCTTTAAAGAGGTGATGATCATCTATCTCGAACCGCCGTTACCGACGGCCTCTAGCGACCTTACCCGGGAACAAAAACGGGCCGTTCATCGTTCCCCTATTCGGTCTTGCTCCAGGTGGGGTTTACATGGCCAGCCAGTCACCTGACTGCCGGTGAGCTCTTACCTCGCCTTTCCACCCTTACCTACTCGGAAGTCAGTCGACCTCCGCTATCGGCGGTATCTCTCTGTTGCACTTTCCTTGGGGTTTCCCCCACTGGGCGTTACCCAGCACCTTGCCCTATGGAGCTCGGACTTTCCTCAGAGACGATCTTTCGATCCCTGTCTCCGCGATCATCTGGTTGACTTCGCTTTGTTATATTACTAAAAAAAATTGATTTGGTCAAATGGAGAGTTTTGGGTAATCAATTGACTTTTGACTTTTGCTCGTTCATTTCTTCAATTTGATCATCAATATCCATTAGTTCTGTCAGCCATTTAGCTCTATTTGCGTTATCCTGAAGAATATTAGCCAAAACCTTTTCACGTTGGAGTCTCAAAATTTCAGTGCGGTTCATCATTGTACATTTCTCCTTTCAAAATCGATTGTATCGAAGGATCTGTTAATTTCTAAATAGCACATAGAACGCATATTATTTAGAAAGAACTTTATTATCAGATAATTCCTTACAACAGTATAGTAATATATTTCACAATTGATGTCAAGTGGTAATTATTTCTTTCACAAACTAAATCCCTGTTTTAGACTCTTCACAATTAAAATATCCTATGAAGCCATACCCTGACTCCATAGGATATTTATTTATATCCACGGCGAGCGATTTTTTGAGCTAACTAAGATCTCAATTCCTTGAAGTGCTTTCTCTGTTGATAGGTAATCCTTCAACAGTTTTAGCATCGGTGCCTCGGTCAAAAAATGTCCTAGATCTCCGATAGCCATTCCTCCTTCAAGGGCATCAAGAGCCGCATGATGGTCTACATCACCTGTAATCAGTAAGTCCGCCCCTTTAAACAAAGCTTTAGGTACGAAACGGCCTCCACTTCCATTAACAATGGCTACCTTTTTAATTTCTTGATCTAAAGAGCCGGCCAAGCGAACTCCCGTCAGATCATAGGCTTGAGCATAGACCTGCGCTTCCTTCAATTTCTCAAGAAATTTCTCCCATAAATCACTTAACTTTAGAGGATGCCTTAAATACCCTGACACTCCATAGCCATGTTCCTCAACATCATTACGGTTAGGATTAAGGTCATATACTCGCTCCAGATACTCCATCTTATCCAGTTCCAGCAATTCTCCTAAGATTGGACTGGAGGATAGTCTGGACTGATCCAAATTGGTGTGGGCAGCATAATAGGCTATATCATTTTTAAATAAGCTTAATGGAACTTGTGCTGCAGCATTATCTGATCTTAGGTTTTTGAGGGGACGGAAAATTATTGGGTGATGAGCTACAATAAGCTGAACTCCATATTCTTTAGCCTCTTCGATAACATCTAAAGTACAGTCCAGTGTCAGCATTATTCGTTCAACAGGCTTCGATCCGCTTCCAATCAGCAAGCCAACATTGTCCCACTCCTCAGCCCAAGATTTTGGGGCAATCTTTTCAATCACCTGGGCGACTAAGCCAACTGTTACTGCCATGAACTTAATCCCTCCACTAATGTCAATTTATATGAAACTTCTCTAATTTTCTCGATAATCTCTGGACTGTTGGATTTTTTCATCTGTTTCATTTGGATCAACAATCTGTCACGATATTCTTTAAATTGCTTAGTTAAAAGCTCTTTATGTCCTTCTAAAATCAGTGGGCCAAACTGCCAAACCAATATATGTACTATACTTTGAAACTCCTTCTCCGGGATCTGCTCTTTCTCTGCCAGAGGGTATAGACGCTTTGCCCAAGTCGTTTCTCTCTCTTGAAGTTCATCTAAGCCCCATCCGGATTCCTTAGAAAAAGCCATTACAACATAAATTCTCTCGTCTTCTTCCACTAACCTCTCAAACCCTAACTTCCATCCTTGATCTAATAAAGTTAAGCGAACAGCCCCTTCGGCACCCTGAGGTTGAAGGATAAGGTTGGAAATCCCCTTCATAATATCCGGTCGAGCGGAAAAAATCTCTAACATAGTTCTACCGCCCATTCCGGCAAGGGTCAAGGTATTCACTTCCCCAACCTCCAGGGGCATTAACCCATCGCCAAATCTAACGTCGAGAAAGTCTTCAAGCTTACGACTTTTCACTGCAGTTAAAGCAGATTTATAAGGCCCCTCATGTACGTCTATAGCCACTGCTTTAGCAATTTTTCGGGTCTCATAAAGAAAGATCGGTAAATAAGCATGATCTGTCCCTATATCTCCTAGGATTGAACCCTCGGGTACTAAGGAGGCTACTGCCTGCAGACGGGGACCTAAACTAACTGATACTGTCATATTTTCACCTCATCAAGGAAACTAGCTAAGAAGTTACCTCTTAATCACAAGATGATACCATAATTTAGAGAATTTATCATCTTAAATATCTATTATAACCAAAAAGAAGGCTCTAAGGACAGCGACTCAGATCATAAAAACTATTAAGCATGTCCCAGAATAGACAACGTTGTCTTTTCTGGGATATGCACTGGGATTCGGTTTATCGTTGACATTTTAGCAAAATTACTACTACTAGACCTTAAACATTAAAGGTGCAGTTCCTAATGAATATCTAAGGACACTCATTAGAACTGCACCTTCTATTTGTTAACTTGTTTATTCTTATGCATTACACCACTCACGAAAAATATGCAACCGCCTTAATGGCTTTTGACTCCCATAAACTAATCTCAAGCTACTCCACCTGTCGTGGCTAACCTTTGCTCCTCTAAATTAACCATAACCTCAATTAAGTAGGGACGATAAGCACTAAATCCTCGAGTTAAGGCACCAGGTATATTACTAATTCTTTCAACGGATTCAGCCTCTACACCTAAGCCCTTGGCTGCCGAAACAAAGTCTAATCCATTTTGACGACTTTGGTCATAATTAAAGACAACGATGACAATCGGAATTCCATTTTTTGCTGCTGTGGCCAGCTCTTGAAGGGAAATACTTAGACTTGCATCCTCCATAATATTGATGACCTGGCGTTGGGGATAGGCCAGCTGAGCCCCCATAGATGCACCAAGTCCCCATCCTTTACTGCCTGCGCAACCAGGGATTAAAAAAGTTCTTGACTCACACATTTCATTTAATTGTGAAGCCCAGATTTGACTTAATTCAGAATCCAGAGCCACAATAGCATCCGGTCGGAGTCCTTTCCTAACCTCTAAAATCGCTTGCAGAGATTTAGATGGATTCTCTGTAAAATTGGTTTGGCGAGCGATTCTTGCTTTTTCTTTTTGCAGTGCTGCGATTCTATCCATCGCCTCAGTCTTAGGCTTATATTTGCAGCCTAGGATATAGCTGCTGAAGCTTTGCACAAAGCTTTTGATGTCCGAAACTATTGCCATATCTACAGGCGTAGATTCCGAAAGGCTGGCATCTTCGTTATTAACGTTTATAACCTTACGCTCTTTATTAAGTAAAGTTATTTCTCCCATACTCCGATAGTCGAATCTTCCACCTAGATTTATAATAAGGTCTGCCTCAATAATTGTTTTATTGCCAAGGGGGGTTTGACAGATAGTTCCTACCATTCCTGCATAAAGAGGGTGATAATTAGGGAATCCTTCCTTGCCAAGGATTGAGGAAACTACCGGGATCTGCAAAAGTTGAGCCAGCCTTACCAGATCTTCCGCCGCCCTTCCTACAATTCCCCCGCCAACCATAATAACAGGTCTTCTCGCTTCCTCTAACATTTTATAGACTGTTCCCAGTTGACTATCTGTAGCTTGAACTAAATTATTAACTACTTGCTTATCTTCTTTAAAATATTCCTTTAGATTTAACTTTAGCTGTCCTAACTGAACATTAATAGGGATATCTATTAAGACAGGTCCTTTCCTGCCCATGTTTGCTAATTTCCATGCCTCATTCATTACCCGTGGCAGATCATCTGTCTCTGTGACAAGATAAGCAGCTTTCGTAACCGGTTTGGCCATTTCAACAATTGGAGCTTCCTGAAAAGCTTCTTTCCCTATTAAATCTGTCTCAACTTGACCAGTAAATGCAATTAAAGGAACAGAATCCCCATAGGCACTATATAGCCCAGTCAGGAAGTTAGTTGCACCCGGACCTGAAGCAGCAGCACAAATCCCTACTTTGCCCGTTGATCTAGCGTATCCATCCGCCATGAAAATTGCAGTTTGTTCATGCCTTACACTAATCGAGCGCATAAGATCCTGCTCCAGCACCGCGTCATAAAAGGGTAAAATTGCCGCTCCGGGAATCCCATAGATCTGAGTCACTCCCTTATGTTCTAAGAACTTTACGATGAATTGAGCCCCAGTCATTTCAGCATCTTTTTCTAGCTCATCAGCAAAATAGTGTTTAACCTGTCCTTCTAATTCCCAGTGCGCCATGGTCGTCTCCCCCTTCTAATCCACTTCAAATTCAGATTGTAACCAATCTGAAAAAATTATCATCATAATTATAATTGTTGTCCCATATAATGAAACCTCGTTTTACTTTTAACAAGTATTACTGTCCATCTTTAATTAATTGATCCTCAATCGAGAATCTAGTCACCATAATCCTCGCTGCAGCCATGAAGGGGGCATATTATGTCCTTAATACGCAATTTTGTTCCATATTATAAAACTACGTTTTAAAGCCTTGTTAAAATTTGTACAAATAGTGTTTTGTAACACAAACCGTTTCTGTTGATAAAGGTATAATAACACGAAATCAGCAATCTCTGCAATACCTATTTTCTCAATCTTTTAAAAATTTTTGTTAATCTACATAAAACAAAACTTTAACGTCGTTTTTAGCTTCTAATGATAGACAAACATCTTCTTCAATTGGACTATAATTTACTCCAATTACATCATCTAAATTAATCCAAAAAACATTACCTTCTTCGCTCCACACCGAGACCTTATCATCTGTAACATCAATATTTACAACTGCCCCAAAATCGATGGTGCATTCTACAACCGCAAGAATCTCTATACACTTTAAGTTATTCCCTAAGAACTTCTCTCTAAGGGCTTTTACGAACTCAATTTTTGATGACAAGGTTATCACGATATGTTCCTCCACTCATATAATCTAAATTCTATTATACCTTTTTCCCTCGAAAATATAAAAGAACCCGCAGACAGTAGTCACTGGGTTCCTTAAGAGCTTTGTTGTGACCTTAGCCCAATTATACCACATTCTACAACATTAACAGCAACAAGTTGATTTCTCCAAAACCGGAAAATTTCCGATTTTGAGGCAGCGCCTTCAAGAACCGATCCAGAAGCTTGGGGAGTTCGTTCTAAACAATAAAGCACTCTTCCAAGAGGAAAAGCGCTAAGATCAACAAGCTTTATTTACATTCTAAATGACATAAGATTTTGGGGTTTACTCTATCAAATAGTCTGAAACCCTTACTTTAACTGGTGGGCGATACTGGTCTCGAAGGTGCTACCCCTACCCTAGAAGCCTTGCTAGAGTAGGCATGCAGCTAATGTGACCGACTTTTTGACCGATTTATTAAATTAGTTGACTGCCAATAGATTAGCAATACTTTTGCCTTTTCTTAGAGAATGACCATAAACCCCTGCCGTAGTCGCTGGTACTTGTCCTAAAGTTCCCGATACAGCAGTTAATGGTATTCCATTGTCGAGCAAAATCGAACCCATTCCGTGACGCAAATCATGCAACCTAATATGGTGTAATCCAGCTTTTTTTAGGACAGCTTTCTTAGTTTTAAATATGGCAGTATATTTAGTTGGCTTTCCGTTTTCGCCTTGAAATACATAATCATTTGGTGACCACTTACCTAATGATTTCTTTTTCTGGAGTCGAAACTCGTTCATAGTCTCTTCGTCCAATTCAATTTCTCGTAGACTATTAACTGTTTTCGTTTCTTTACTTACTCGATGCTTCAGGTCAGCTGACTGAGTAATTTTTATCTTATTCTGTTCAAAATCAACATTACCCCAAGTTAAACCAAGCACTTCGCCTATTCGCATTCCTGTTAAAGCTAGAACCCTTAATACTAGGTAATATTTATAACCTTTAGCATTTTCAATAAATACCCGTAGTTCATTAAGTTTAAATACATCACGACTTTTACGTTCAAGCTTTGGAGGTTTAACCCCATTCAAAACATCTCTTTCAACTAAATTGAAAACCGAACCCCATTTTATAGCCGTTCGTAAAGTTACATGCAAATCTTTTATTGTTCTAATTGAAAGTTTCTCATTTTCGAGCGGCTGAAGTTGCTCCATTAATTGAAAGTTAGTCAGAGAATAAAGTTGTAAATGACCAATGAAGGGTCTCAACCTTCTAGTTTGATATTCGTACGATTCATAGGTTCGAATACCGATCGAACTTTTAATAGAACTTAACCATTTATCAAATAAATCATTAATTGTGAAAGCGACTAATTTAGAGGGACCCATTTTATTACGCTTTAGTTCTTTTTCCAGGTCATTACCATAAGCCCTCGCTTGTGATTTTGTACCATAAAAAGTTTCGCTATGCGATTGTCTTTTTCCTTCATCATCCTTCCCAAGATAGACGACTATTTGCCAAACATTACTTCCACGATTTCTAAGCTGCGCCATTAGGTTTACGCCCCCTTTTCGGGGGCCGAACGACACTTTTATTATACGATTTTATCTTTAGACTGTCCATTTGTTGTTCTGTGAAAAATTCAAGCGAAGTTGCTGTAATACGTGTTCGTCTTTCTGATAAACGAACTGTTTTCAATTGACCTCTCGAAATAATATCATAAACGTACGACTTACTTACATGCAACATTAGAGCTACCTCAGGAACTGTATAATATATCATATTGCATTTCTCCTCTTCTCTTATATTAAGTTACAATACTCAATTACTTTTGTGTAGCGTCCTTATAATCCTCAATGTTTAGTATTAACGAACTATCCTTTGCCTTGATAATATTCATAATTTTAAAGGGGGGTTGTCAGTTGCACCTCTAGTAAAGATATACACTTATTAAGGCTGTCTGGCACCAATGGATGTGTTTTGGCTGGACCCCCACTCGGAGCCAATCCAGTCGCAGAACAGCTAAACGTCTCTCAAATATGGAGCAAAGATATTACCCCCTAATTTAACTAAACTGTTTCAATGTTGTTGAGGTATTGGACTCTGAACTCTTCAGCAATAGCGCAATCTTGGAGCAACATTCCTACTTTATATATGGAACTTCGAGGATATAAGAGCAATCCGCAAGTTGGGATTTCCGTTCCATTTAGATAGATAAGAGACTTAACTTCAGACTTAGAATAGATCCTAACTCCGTCTGCTGACAATTCATCTCTATACCGATTAGTAACTTCTCCAACATCATCTATATCGACCTCGTAATACTCAGCCACCATTTCCATTGTTGCTAACTCCTTGTATGACAACGATAGCAAATCTCTAACCCTTCCTGCGATACGTTCTCTTTCTTTGAAATAATTCATTAATTCTTCACTCATTACCCATTCATTTTTATTCATTTTCAACTCTCCTTTATTTTGCTTGGGCGTAGAACAGCTCATCATTAAGCAACAGATATAAGCCCCAAAAGTAAACTGCTATGATTATTGTGCAAATTTTCACTAGTTCCAGGAAATCATGCATCATACTTGTGTGTCTGTAAGGCAATTTTTTTGAGACGTTGCGCAGACAATAGATTGCCACTATCCTGGGAGCGGGTCGAATATGCCACCCTTTTTATCCTCATAACAATGTGGAATTATAATATGTCGATATCCAGATAACCCATATTTCAAATTCAATTCCTTATTTGATTTCTTCATAGTTAAGCCATATTTCTGAAGACTTTCATTAAGAACTCTCTTAATCATAGGCTTCAATTTGTGCTCACTTTCACCAATAACTTCAATTATTTGTGGTTGAGTAGCGTAACCATTTTCTTCGATTAATGATATTAGAACTTTGTCAAATTGGGTTTCAAAATTACGGCTTTTCTGGGTTGGTTTAACATTTTTTTGTGTGTAGACTCTTCTTGCCGCTTCTTCTCCAAAGTTACGGTATATTAAATCACAAGACATACCAACAATTGTCATGTGATTGTCTTTGTAGATTTTTGCCATCTGATTAGCCTGGGATAAAACATGGTCACTATATGATGGAATGGAATAAAAGGAAACAATACTCTTATTTCCAGCTTTAATTTTAAGTCGAATAGCCTCTTCTCGAAGTCTTTTTGGTATCATTTCTTCCGTAATTGTCTCGATTAGCCCAAGAAAGACAAGCAGTTTGATCCTCTTGTTTAATTTATCAACACTTGTAACTCCCGAGATTTTTTTAAGATGACTATAAGCACAAAAAAATATTACCTTATCGATATTATCTGGTGGCTCATCGTATATATGATTCATTGCAAAGTCATTAAATATATGAAGTAACGGAACATAATATCTAATCACTTTAAATAAATCGGGGTATTCCACCTGAAGCAAATTACTGTATAGATAATCTTTGTTGACCTGTAATAGGTCCTTTTGTTCTTTTTGCCACTCAGTTTCTTCAATTTCAAGTCCATAAACCTTTTTTAAGAAATTTATAGCTTGTGGCTTGTTACAACTTTGTATCCGCTCGACACACTTAATTATATTACCCGTGTTGAAGTCGCAGTTGGAGCTATGGCAGGTATATAGAAAATGACCATCAGATTCAGTATTATAGATGCTAGCTGAAGGAGTGTTGTCATCATGAAATAAACACTGATGATTAGGACTCGATAGCCCTAAGAAATCAACAAGGTTCATTTTAAATATATAGTCATATAGCTCTTTCCTATTAGGTACTATGACTTGGGTAAAAGGGGGAAAGATAGAATTAGGTTTATTACTTATATTTATCATTCCCCTTTTATCCCCTATATCAAGTGCCCTTTGTAAGCCTTCAATATCACGACTTCTTATTAAGTCTACATTATTAGTGGTATTCATATAGGTTTGTCTATCAGGTCTAGCAATACCACTTTGCCTTACTGCTGGTGTTTCTACATATTCAGATAAACGCTCTAAAATGTCCTGGATATTATATCTAACATCATTAAATGCCTCAATATCACAAAAGTATTTGTTATTAATATCCTTACACCAAGTAAAGCCAGGCGCTCTTAACAGTTGAGCCAGCTTTTTAACCCTCTCATCCGCCGCAAAGAACTTGATTAGTCTGCTCTCGCATCTATTAAATTGCTCTATCGTAGCATCATCCTGTAAAGCCCATATTGCTTGAAATCCATTCCTTGTATTTACTATGAATGTTGGCTTATAGATAAAGCTACTCAATTTAGAAAGTCTATCTTTCTTGTAATCGCTAACAATATCCAGGGGGTAATAGTCACCATTTTCATCTCTGCCGCAATCTAAATCAACAAATACAGCATTTATTTTAGTTATTTCGTCATTTTTATAACCCCCTGTGTTTATAACATAATATATCTCTCTGTTTTGCTCATTTGCTTGCTGCAATAAGCTTATTGTTTCCTGATTGAAATAGCCATGTGAATCTATCGGACTAACCCTAGCTCCAGTTAACAAGCATCTAAATCTAATGTGCTGAGTACCAAATATATATTCGAAAAACTGCTCGGTAGAAATCATATTCTTTTACTCCCTTCACTCTATTTTATTTTCAACTAGTTAGCCATACTTGGATAGAATTTATGGATTTGAACTAGTGCTTACCTCTCTAGCAAACGGCTAATATTCAGTTACCAAAGATCAAAACTTGACATTGTGAAATTATAGGCATCAGATATTTGCCTTCTGTTGCCAATAAAATGAAAATATTTAACTCTTATACTAACGGTTACCTATTTCCGTTCCACAATCAATCATAGGTATAATTTAGTTAATAAACTGGGTGAGTGTTTGACATTCTTTCACTAAACAATTAAAATTAATATATGGTTTTTTACTAACCACTAACGAGTTAAGAAAGAGGCGTCTTTTGTATCGCCCGAATAATATTGTAACTTATAAGATAACCATAAGTCAAGTATGTTTGGTTAGTGATGAACCATGAATTTTGTGGAGGTGCCCTTATGGACAATATCAAAAAAGCTACAAGCATCAACGAGCTTATAACGCATCTTGAACTGGCTTTATCTAGCGAATTTAAAGCTGAAGACTTATCCCCGATAGCAGAAATCTTGGCAGGGATAACGGAGAGAGGTATATTAAAACCCAGTAACACTCGAGGCTATGAAAAAGCAATAACTCTGCTTGATCAATTAGAAAAGAAAACAACCAATGCTGACTTAGCGGGAGATATTATAGAGGTAAAACATAGACTGTATGTTTCTAAGAATCTTATTAATTATAAGGAGAATGCAAAATACTCTACTCGCGAGCTTGCTACCAAGGCTAATTTATCCCACAGTTATATAAGTCGTATTGAGAGTTGCCAGTTAAGAGTTCCTTCTTCCGAAGCAATTAAAAATTTGGCTATGGCTTTAGTAATCGAACCAAAATTCTTAGATCCGAATTATAAAGGTGATAATCCCGAATTTCTCCTTCCAGCATACAAAAATCCCACTGCTAGAGAAATCCTAGATGAGCTGGATGGCGTTAATGATCAGACGCTAGAGTTTTTTTTGAGGTTCGTTAAGGACATGAAAAATCTATCTAAAAACGATGTTCGGTCTAACAAAAAGACAACGCCATGATATCCAATATTGCAACTTTTCTGCCCGTTTCACTAAAGATTTGTTCATTAATTTAGCTCGGATACTTTGAATTAAGAAACCACTACATTAGAAACGCAATGAAGCTATAGTCCCTTCTCAGAGTATATTAGCAGTTCAGTCTCGATTTAATATAGCCTAATAAAGATCGTTGAAAGCCCTCGGACTAAGATTCTGCATCATGGTTCCAGGGGAATTGGCGTATCGATACATATCTTCTCACATTTCGCGCACCCATATCTTGTTTGATGGTTCCCTATAATTATTATTTTTGGATTATTTTATTTCATTCCACGACTATTATCTTTGGCAATGCCTTTCTCCATTCAAACACTGAATCGGTGGTGGTATAAGATGAGTATTTGTTACTAATACGAATCCAACAAGATTATAATGCGTAGATCTAAAGGTGCTGAAGGCATTTGACACAATAATACTAGCAATACTTAGTTAATTATCTAAATAAAAAAGGATTGGCATTAACCAATCGCTTATCGACGACAACATATTTTTTTATTTTTTGCTTATCAACCCCGCGGGGTTTGTTTGGCATCCAAACTCACCCTTTGGGGTTGCTTTAGGTTATTTGCGAAAATCTGCGAAAGGTTACTTATTGAGCATATGGAACATCATTACCAGCCAAACCACAATAACACGATCGGAAATGAAGAACGAGTATTTTTCTGTAATAATGATCAATGGACACCCCTACCTTCGTGTCCCTTCAGCAACCATACTTTAATTATACGAAAATATGAGATTCATTTCCATGGAAATTATAGGTAGGAACATGTGGGAATCTCAGTAACCTGGTCGCCAAAATATGATCTCTTGTAGTGATTTCAATATATTATCTCCACCAAACGGAATTAGGGTACGGTACTCCGCCGACCCAATTCGTCACGGTTTCTCCGATTTTCGGTTTCGAAATTTATATTTTGCGTTCTCCCGCTGCCTTCGTTACCCGTTCAATTGGTTCTGTCCAATTATGCAAGGCTAACGTAAAAGCCGAGAGTAAATCACAAACAAATATCGTAATATATATATAAGAGAATAAACGGTTTGATGGAGCACAAACGAATTGCCCTAATTTACGGGTCTTTGAATCGAATTTAACCTATTATTAGCTTGTACCTGTTAATGGATCATTAAGCTGAATATAACACAGTTAAGCGGTACCTATTAACTGTTGATATAAATCTTAAACCAAATAAATTGAACCATGAGTAAAACAACTATTATGTATTAAAACAATCGCCAAAGTTCGAGGACCTTTGAGTTAAGGTGTACGGCGGAGGAAACTAAAGAAATCTTTGATATAGCGTAGATTAAAGCTAGAGCAGAAAAAAAGTCCGATATTACTCGGACTCGTGGAACAGCCATGGGTGCTTAATTATTGACTGATTTCGTGATTAATATTTATATGAGTTTTTTTATGTTTTTCTAAAAACCGCCGATTTTTATGTGTGGGGGTGCGGAGTGATATGAAATCGACCTTCTTGAAATTAGCTTGAATATGCCCCCCCTAGTAGTATCTTTAGCTAACCCGAGTATAAACCCATATTTAGAAGCGCTTGGCATATATACTAATAAGCGAAATTATTCAAACTTTTTATGTCTGGGTGAAGGTTTTTTGACATGATGTATCCTTTTTTGCCAGATCAGATAAAACGCCTAAGCATTAGCTAGGACGTTCATAGATCCATAATCCTTTATCGGAAGTAATTGGAATAAACCTTGAAATCAAGTTTCTCCTTTTTCTTTTGCACAGATGGAGCACCACTTACCTGCCCGTACCTTAATAGGAGGAATTTCGAAGTTATGACCCTTTTTGCACTGCCATTTAAGTGTGTGACTTTTGTTGGTTACATACTCCTCAGAGATGCATAACCCTCCTTTGCTCTCAGCCAAAGCCTTCATATCGCCAATGGTATATTTGACCATTTTTTCCCTTGCACATTCAGGGCACCATCTACCTGCCCGTACGTTATTAGGTGTACTTTCGAAAGTATGACCGCTTTTGCATCTCCACAGTATTTTTAAAGCACTATTTATATACTCTTGACTCAAACAAAATCCTTCTTTTTTACGTGCTAAACTATGCATCTTATTTATTGATAGTTTGGCATTACCATTGCAATGGGGACACCAAGACCCATGACGAATACTTTTTGCTGTAGCCCCCCATTCATGCCCTTTAAAACACCTCCAACGCAACTTTGCTTTATTTGTATAAGTAGTGGATAAACATTCACCCTTTCTTTTTTTAGCAAAATCTATCATATCGTCTATCGAATATCTGGTGAAGTTATCACATTCAGGACACCAACTTTTCCTAACAGAGCTTAGAGTAGCCTTCCAAGTGTGACCTTGAATACATTCCCAATCCATTTTTGTAACACAGTCGATATATTTCTGAGTTATGCATCTTCCTCCTTTTTCCTTTGCTATCCGATGCATTTCTTCTTGGACTTCTTCAACTTTTCTCCAACATTTTCTACACCATACTCCGAGTTTAATTTGATTTGGTGTCAGCTGAAAAACATGTCCACGTTTACATTCCAATTTCAATTTTTCCTTGCTACCTCTATAGCATGGAGAAAGACATTTTCCTTCTCTTTTTTTAAGAATCGCATCCAATTCATCTAGCTTGGACGATTGCGTATAAAAATTGTCAAACGAGAAATCATTCAATTTACTTTCTATGTTGTATCCCTGTAATTTTAATTGGTTAGCAATATACTCTAAAAGTTCCTTGTCTCCTTTATTTTCATAATAAGGGATAACGATTAGAGTAATTCCAAGATCTTTACATATCGATACCTTCCTCTCATCTGTGTTTTTTATGGTATACAGACTTTTATTTTTTTGAAAATAGAATATTTCTCTATAGTGCTGATCCCCTTGATACTCAAAGGCTACTTTTAATTCCTTGCAATAGCCATCCAGTTCAAGATTATCTGGTAGTATTTTTTTTGTCTTTTGGAATACAGCATCAAGTAGATAATTAAATATATACCTACATTTTTCTTCTGAAATTGATCCATTACAAATTGGACAATGTTGACCTTGTTGAACATTGTTAGATCTCATGTAAAAATTATGTCCCTCTTTGCACTGCCATTCGAGTTTACACTTGTTCCCTTTGTATTCCTCACTTATTAACTTCCAACCTCTTGATTTTGCCAAGTTTCGCATATCCTTAATCGTAAGTAGCTTAGTTCCAGCACAATTCGGGCACCAACTCCTATGCTTAATGTTTTTAGGAACTGCATCCCAGACATGACCTTTTGCGCACTTCCATGTCAGCTTAGTCAATGTATTTATGTAATATTTAGAGATACAACTACCACTCCTTAATGAAGCCAATTCTTGCATCTCTTCTATGGAAAGTTTTGGTGGCATTACAACACTTCCTTTTATTTAAACTACATTAAACTCAAGTTTCATGATTTATGACCTATAAGGTAACATTTGTTGTCATCTAGCTAATTTTCATCTCCTTCTCTCGACTTTACCTGTTAAAACCCATTTGAATTTTCTCCCCTATTTCAATTATATACCATATTACCAATATATAAGCACCCAGTTCATTTAAATATGCTATCTAGCTTTGGATTTAATTTAATTTAATTTCATTCGATACACTGTAGTTCTCTTAATTTATCTTATTGTTATAATTTAAGTTAAAGTTACTTTCCTTTTTTACATATAGTTTAATCTAACCAATTAATATGTTTGTTTTGATTATGACTTATTTTAGCCATTAAAAGATAAAAACGAGAACGCCCAAAGTATAAAACTAGGACGTACTTGTATTAGAAGAATGCATTGCTAATATAAATATCTGACACTTAAATGATAAAAACCAAGTCATCATTTATTTGAGTCGGATGATAAGGATTTAATAATCTTATATCCAAGGTTCATCCTTATTGTTCAAACACTAGCCAATAAACATGAATTAGCATAACAACTGAATATACCATTAGAACAAACCTCAATGAGTAAGAAACAAACTTACGTGACCTATTCCTTATCTTCCAAAATATTATGCCTAGAATGACTGGAAGTGACAACTTAACTGTCATATTCCCATGTCACTGACCTAGAATTCAAGATATTTCTATTACTCTCCATCTACTGAATTTTCCTTGTGTTTTATTATTCAAGTGTAGTCTTTACTCGATTTATGGGGACGTGTACCAGTATTAAAAAGAGCAATTGTTCTTAGCTTACTTACTAGATTTGATTTCCTTTTTAAACTTTTCTCGCCTTGCCCAACGATATCACAAAGCAGCCGAAAGTATTCTGCTCCTATCTTCTCAATATAATCGTGAAGTAATTTCACAGTTAGGGTTCTATCATTTCAATCACCTAAGGATTAATTTATACAGAAGTTCTTCAGTTCCTGCTGAAATCCTTCCGCTATTTAATAATCTGTGTAAGAAAACGCAAAAGACGCTTACTCAGCGTCAAAATGTCAGTCAAAAATGCATTTACAGTCCTTTTAAGCAAATTGAAACGCTTCTTTCAAAATAGACCGCATTAACAATTCGCTTTCTTGTCGTGATTGCACCACCGTTTTTTCTAGGTTATCACAAAGAATCATCAATTTATCAACCTTTTCCACTATACGTTTCTGCTCACTGTAGGGCGGCAACGGAATTACATACTTTCTAACTTGGTTTACATTTAAATTACCTTGGGATACACCAACACCATAAGTATTTTTCAAAGCCTTTCCTACACCTTCTGGAGAATTAATCCAATGAAGGAGATACTTTGAGTCTATATGATTCTTAAATGGTTTTATAAGGGTAAGGCTTACATAAATAGCAAAATCAAATTCCTTATCAACTATTGCGGCTTCACCAATGCCAGCACCAACTCTCGTTAATAATATATCATTTACTTCTGGTTTAGCGTTTTGTGTTAGTTTATGGTAATCTTCTTCGGAAATAAACTTATGATCTTCTGGCATAAACTTATATGGTTTAACATTCTTTGCTGACAAAAAGGTTTTTCCCTTTTCAACATAATTAGGTGTGCTCGCATACCCACATGTTATTATACTTGTAATATCCTGAAGCCTCACCAATTCCCATCCGTTCGGTAACCCATACGGAATCTCCTCCTCCGAAATTTCAGGAAGTGGCTTTTCCTTCTTAATTTTCTTTTCTTTAATCAACAGCTCTTTCTCAGCTCTGATTTTTGCTAACAATACACTTACAGGTTCATCGTTCGTATCTTGTGACACTAGTTTACCTTGTACTGCTTCTTGAAGGATTGACTGACGGAGATTTTGTATCGATTTGTTTTGAAAGTGTAATTCGGAGTCCAATATTTCATTAAATGTTTGTAATTTAGATATTTGACTTACGATCTGACCTTGGCTTTCAATATCTGGCAAGAAGACTTCGAACTCAAGGAAAAACTCTTCTTTAAGCCGTTTTCTATTAGTAGTACCCTTACTGCCTTCAATGCATAATTGCATGAAGCTATCCGTTTGGGAGTAAAGTTTAAAGAACTTAATGCTCACCAAGTCTTCATTTACAGTAAAGCTCAAAAAATCATTTGTAATTGCACCTTGTCCGATAGATTCTGGTATAATTCCAAATGCACCATTTCTAGCATCGATTCGAGACATAATAAACTGTCCGCTTCTCGCTACGAACTGATTTTTCGTTCCTATATTTGCGCCCATTTCTGTATCTCTTAAACAAACTCCCTTATGGTACATTCGAATCGTTAATCGTTTATATTCCTGCTCATCTTGAATTATAAGCGTTTCTTTAACTCTATTGAGTATTTGACCAACCTTAACCTTTATCATAGTTTCAGTTCCTTTTCCATATCAAGTAATATGTTTAATACTTTTGCCTGCGAGGATTTCAAGTCTTTAATAGTCTCCATTATCGACTTGGATTCTTCATTTAAGGCACGACATGGATTCTTAAAATCTAAATTATAATTTTGCTTCTTAATCTCCTTGATACTTATCCTCCATGCGGACTTGTTCTCAACTCTTTCATTCCACCACAGCTTTTCAAGATTGAACTCTTCTAATCGAATCGGTTTTGTTTTTGTATAGTTTTTATACCCGTAAGGTAATAGATGCTCATAATACCAGATTTCCTCTGTAGGCTTTCCTTTCTCAAGAAACAACAAATTTGTGTTTATATTCGTATAAGGAGCAAACACACCATTTGGTAACCGAACAATCGTATGAAGATTAAATTCTTCAAGCAATTTTTCCTTAATAGCTGTTTTGACACCTTCACCAAATAAAAAGCCATCTGGTAATACTATTCCAGCTCGACCTCCATCTTTTAACAAATACATAAGTAAAACCATAAACAAATCGGCTGTTTCTTTCGTCCGAAACTTCTCAGGAAAATTAGTTTCTATTCCATCCTCTTCGATCCCCCCAAACGGGGGATTTGTAACAATAACATCTACTTGTTCTACTGGTTTATAATCCCTAACATTTCTAGTTAATGAATTCTCATGCCTGATTTTAGGTGTATCAATATCATGCAAGATCAGATTGGTGATCGCAAGCATATGAGGCATTGGTTTCTTTTCAATTCCCATAATGGTTTCCTGCAATTCATGATTATCTTCTACACTTTTTATTTGCCCAGTCTTCTTAAAATGTTCAATTGTGCTAGTTAAATAGCCACCCGTTCCACAGGCAAAATCAAGCACTTTTTCACCTAGCTTCGGATTCACCATATCAACAACAAACTGGGTTATCGGGCGCGGTGTATAATATTCCCCTGCATTCCCAGCATTTTGTAAATCTTTGAGGATATTCTCATAAATATCATTGAAAGTATGACGATCTTCCTGAGCTGAAAAATCTATCTCATTCAGCTTGTTAATGACTTGGCGCATCAATGTCCCCGACTTCATGTAGTTGTATGAATCTTCAAATACTGCTTTAACGACAAAAGCCTTTGGATCACTATATTCGTCCAGTTCCATTTCTTTCAATTCTTTGAAGAGCTTATTGTTTACGAAATCGAGTAATTCATCGCCCGTCATTCCCTCATCATTCGCCGCCCAATCACGCCAGTGGAGTCCTTCAGGTATTACGGAAGTATACTCATCTCTCATTAACTCCCATTCTTCTTCCTTGGCATCGAACACCTTTAAAAATACCATCCACACTAATTGAGAGATACGTTGAGCATCGCCATCTACGCCAGCATCCTTACGCATCGTATCTTGAACTGATTTAATTACTGATGAAATTGACATTAATCATTCTCCTTCTGAACCAACTTATGCTGTATAGATTTCTTTCTCCAATTCTTTGATGACTGTTAGGAAACCGTTTTTTCCTCCAAATTTCTTCACGATCTCAATAGGCGAACCATATACCTGGAACTCAGGAATTTTCAATACTTCTAGATTCTCTAGATTTGACAAACCTTCATCAGCGTATTTATCCAATAGCGCTTCTAATACCGCCCTGGCATCATCACTATACTTTGCAAAGTAATTTCGCTTCTTAACATTATTCGCTCGTTCACGGCGTGTCAACGGCGGCATATCAAATGCAACATGACAAATTAGGTCAAAAGGATCTAACTCTTTTCCGACCTCTTCCTGTAACTCATCCAATAAAATGCCTTGTGACTCCAATTCCTTCAGAATAGCATCTTTCTTGTCGGCGTTGTTCCATTTTCGCAGAAAATCATTAAGAGTGCGATACTCATTTTTAACATTCTTCTTTGTATAGTCAGTTAATGATTCGTTTATCAGTTTACCATCTTTATCGTAGTAGTACACTCGATGGTTCAATACTTTGACTTCCACATTGTTTACATAATACTTAGCTGGCGCGTCATGAATTTCTCCACCACCGTCAATAGAAGGATCACCATAACCCTCACCTGGATCGCCGCCTGAGAAATCGTCACTTTCGCCAGTTGGATCAGCTTCATTCTCTTCAGGAGGAATAGTATCTCCAGTAGGTGTCATTACCACAACTGGATTACCATCAAAATCGGGGTCAGCAAATAGTTTTGTTACATTTCGAAAATCTATTATCGTAAAATATAGTTTGCCATGATCTTCACGTATTCTTGTGCCACGTCCTATAATCTGCTTAAACTCAATCATACTGTTGACATTAGAATCAAGGATGATCAACTGGCACGTTTGGGCGTCAACTCCTGTGCTCATCAACTTGCTAGTTGTCACTAGAACGGGATATGGCGAATTAGGATCTATAAAATTATCCAATTCAGCTTTGCCTTCATCATTATCGCCTGTGATTCGCATGACATACTTAGCATTCTTAGCAATCATGTCAGGGTTCTCATTGACTAATGCTTGTCTCATGCGTTCTGCATGATCAATGTCAACACAGAAAAAGATCGCTTTAGCCATACGTGTCTTGTTATTCTTCATGTAATCCGAAACCATTTTTGCTACTGTCGTAGCACGTTGTTCAAGGATTAGTTTTCTGTCAAAATCCTTGATGTTATATTCTCGATCTTCAATCTCATATCCATACTTGTCTCTTTGTCCTTTTGTAGGGCGATAGCCTTCAACATCTTTATCTAACGTCACCCTAACAACCTTATAGGGAGCTAGAAATCCATCCTCAATGCCTTGCTTAAGTGAATATGTATAGACGGGTTCCCCGAAATAAGACAAGTTCGAGACATCCTTCGTTTCTTTTGGTGTTGCTGTTAATCCAATTTGTGTAGCGCCTTTAAAATAGCTAAGAATTTCTCTCCACGATGAATCCTCTTTTGCACTGCCTCTGTGACACTCATCAATTATGATGAGATCAAAAAAATCGGGGGAAAATTCTTTATAAACATCTTGAAAGTCCTCATTACCTGTAATTCCTTGATATAAAGCCAAGTAAACCTCATGAGCTTTATCTATCTGACGATGTTTAATCTTGGTCATTTTATCACCGAATGGCGCAAAATCATTCGTCATTGTTTGATCAACGAGAATATTGCGATCCGCTAAGAATAAAATCCTCTTTTTAGATTTGGACTTCCAAAGACGATAAATAATTTGAAATGCAGTATATGTTTTGCCCGTCCCAGTTGCCATCACAAGTAGAATACGATCTTGCCCTTTAGTAATTGCCTCAATGGTACGGTTAATAGCAATTCGCTGATAATAGCGAGGACTTTTAGAACCTTGAGCAAAATAGTAATCCTGCGTTATCATTACTTCTGATTGGATGTCAATTCCTTTGTTCTTCTTATAGCGATCCCATAATTCGTCAGGCGAGGGGAATTTGGTCAAGGATAATTCGCGCTCTATAGTTCCATCACGAACGGTACGATCATGCTCTAAAAAGCCATCACCATTTGAAGAATAAACAAATGGGATATCTAATATTTCCCCATAATTCAATCCTTGTTGCATTCCAGAACCAAGTGAGTGCTTGTTATCTTTTGCTTCAATTATTGCTATAGGAATATTGGCTTTATAGTACAGAATATAATCTGCACGTTTTCTATCGCCACGTGTAACCATCTTTCTTCGAACGATGACTCTTCCATCCGTAAAAGACACTTCTTCACGGATTTGTTTTTGTAAATCCCAACCCGATTTGATAAGTGCGGGCGTTATGTATTTGCTGCATATGTCTCTTTCTGAGAGGTCTTTCTTGTTCAATATGAGCCCTCCTTCGCTAAAGAGCATTTTGAAACATTTGAGATAGTTACCATTTTACCACATTTCTTGGACATAAATCTGAAATTATAGTACCCAAGGGGTTAAACAATTCTTTCAAAAAATACTATTTTTCAAGTTATAGTAAGTAGAAAAGCACCTGCCGTCATTCAGCAGATGCTCATTTAGCTAATTACTTATTCCCAAACTCATCATTAGCTTACTTACCATTCCCAGAACTAGACCAGAAATCTTCCCGCATAAACGTGCAACTAACGTGATGTACTGAGAATACACTGATATTTGATATTTCTTTAACTACATTTTCTCTATTCTGTCCTCTAAATCTTTTACCCGTATCCTAGCGTATACACAAAATTCATCCCAAGCTAAATTCCCCATAGTTACTTCCTCTATTTTATTTAATATATCATCTATAACGGGATCGGAGTATTCCGAAGTTGACAGCAATTCGTGAATAAAGGTTCTATTTGGGGCAACTCTTCCAGAAAGAAACTCGTGTATTTTTATAACAATTTGTGTTAATTCTTCTTTACTTCTTTGCTTTTTTGTTATATCTAATAAACCATACCTGAATTTTAGTTTATCATACCCTTCATTTCCTTGATCGGCAATTAAATCAACATCTTCGCCCTTCCAATTAGCGCCATGGGCAAACGCCATCATTTTCGTGGCATCAGAAAGAGCTAAATATAACAAGAAGTTTATGTCTCCGTCTAAATTTGCGCCAACTTCTGACGATTTCGTCACATGGATCAGGTTTGCAAGTTGTTTAACAACATTATCAGTTTTTTCCTGACACCATGAGGTTACATCAAATGGGAGTCTTGATGTGTAAATCTTTTCTACATTCATACTAAATCCCCCCAGATATATTAGACTCTACAACCTCCGAATAGTTCCGAGAACTTTCTACATTTGAAAAACCTTACATTTCGTACAGTTTATGTCCTAGAGAAAGAAGTAAAAGAAAAAGGATATCGAGTTATTCCATAATACCAGATTGTTCACTTTGCTAGGCTCCTTAGCGATGGTACCATAAGATTTGCTTGGCTTTTTGAACTTTATCGATATCCCAGGGAACCTAATGTCAAATCCATCGAACCATTCAAATGCTCTTCTCATAAGCACCACTCCCTTCTGTTTGATTTTCGCTAAGGTTACACGAAGTGTATATAGCCTGCCTAGACTGGGAGTAGCCCAGCAAAACGAACAATTCTGGTTCATTTATTTCTCAAAATTCATGAAGCATTATCTAGATATAATAGAGAAAAATCGGCATCTGTAGCTGCAATGGGGACCTTCATGTGACCGTTATTTAACCTATTCAAATACATATACAACACTCTTATCATTCGTAGCTTTTATTCTTTTACTATCTTCCAGATCAGCTAAAGTGTAGTTTTCTTTCTTAATTTCCAGTAATTCCCATACGTATTCTGCAAATTCGTCCTTATGGTTCCTGGAATCATTATCCGTCTTGTTAAGTATTCTTGAAATGCTTCCAGTAAACAAATCAGCTATTTGAATCATAGGACTATAGGATGATTGCAAAGGTGTTAAATTTGATAAATACAATTGATCCTCAAAATATATCTTAAATCTAGTTTTCAGTTCCTGCTCTAATTTAGCTAGTTTCAGTTTGTCTGTACCTACTTCTTCGTCCTTATAATAACAAATTTGTCTTGGTAAGGAAATCCTGTTTGTTCCCGTTTCATGTTCTATTCCTAGGTGGACAATTTGATAATAGAGTGCAAAAATTGTATCGTCTATATTATCTCTTATGTTATGGTTGTTCGCGGCAACAGCAATAAAACTAGCAAATTCCGACTCCTTATAGAACTCATTAAAAAACTCTTTATAAATCTCCAACTGCTGTCGTTTCATTTCGGTAAAATGAAACTCTTTAGGAACATAAATACCTTTATCTTCGTGTTCCTTTTTCCACATAATGAAATGAGGGTGAAGGGTGTTATGTCCACCTACATCAGGTATCCATATACTTCCGACCATCGAAAATTGTTGATTTTTACCGCTTTCATCGGCATAAATGTAAATACTCGGAATACCTGGTTTATCAGCTAATTGTGCTTCCTTCTCTTGCTCTTCTTTGGACCTCCTCCATCCTCTAATTTTTTCATCCGCTCGAAATAAACCATATTCATTTTGAATTTTGGCTCTAGCTCTAGTTATGGATGTTAGTCTTTCCATTTTATAGAGGTCTTTTAGTTTAATATTTTCCCCAGTAGGATCAAAATCCTCGAACACTTCCCAATATTTCAATTGTAAGGTTAAATCCGAGTTACGAGTTGCAGAATATTCGTTCAAAATATGTGCTACTCGTGTAATCAGATGTTTACGATCTCCAGATAATAGGTTAGCCAATAGTTATTGATTTATACTGAAA
>NZ_JMGA01000074.1 GCF_000765145.1 Desulfosporosinus sp. HMP52
CCTGTTGCTCCCGTGGCTCCTAATATTTCTTCTAACGGATCTAACTCAGCAGGTAACACACGATGTGCTGCGACTAAATTCCCTGCTGAATCCTTTCCCCAAGCGGATATCTTTATGGCATTAGAACTTGTAACAAACTGAAATTCGAATGCATCGAAATTTGCAAAATAATTTCTAGTAGCAACGTCACCGGCTGCCAAAACAAATTCTTCTAGTACATACATTATCTTAGTAGTCCCTAAAATATAAAAACCAACTATCTGAATATTCCCATCCACTGTATCATCATTTGCAATTTTTACTGTGAAAGTAGTGGTCTCTCTTAGCTCGCTGATTAGGGGATTTTCTATTATACCAGTTGTTAGCTCTGCCACCTTATCTCTCCTCCGTCTCATATATAACCATTTTGTAAACAATTACTTCTGAACCTATAACCGACACTTTGTATTATTCTATTGAATATTACATATTATGTTAAAAAAATTACAAAAACATATTTAACGAACAAAGGGACGGTTCTTCTGTCTGAGTTCTAACTCAGTCAAGAACGTCCCTTCCAAATTCAAGGATATAACTATACCTACTTAAACACCCTCTATTTGATTTTTCCGATAGAAATATTAACTCGGTAATTTCCATATTTCAAAATGGAATCTAAAAAATCATTTAAATCCTCCTGTGAATTAACTTGGATTTTTAGCATATAACATCCCTCTCCGCTGATCCGATTAGCTTCCAATACTAATTCACTATTAGATAAGAATTGGCAAAATACCTCATGATCCGTCGTTTTCATAAAAATGGTTATGAAAGCAGTTAAGGATTTATTAAGCATCTTTTTATCAAGCAAAACGGTATAACCTTTAATTACTCCTAAGTGTTCCATTCTTGAAATTCTATTGGAAACCGCTTGCCCGGTTAAATGAACTACTTCGCCAATATCTCTAAATTGCATTTTGCAGTTTGATTTTAATAGTTTTAGAATCTCTAAGTCTGTATTATCAAGCATTTTTATTAAATCCTTTCCTGGAGAAAGCAAAAAAGGTCCGATACTTTCCCGGCCCAATTACATTAGTCTGTATAATAATTATAGCAACGGACTTTGCAGGAATACACACAATTCGAAAAAAAAATAAGAAAAGAATTTGGAGGAATTAAGAATGAAAAGAGCATTAATAGTGGTTGATGTACAATATGAATACTTTACGGGAAAGATGCCGGTTACGTATCCCGCAGGTAGTTTCGATAATGTCCTTAAAGCGGTAGATGAAGCCAATCGAAATAAAATAGAGGTAATTCTAATCAGACATGAAGCACCGCAAAAGAATGCTACTACTTTTGTTAAAAACACTAGAGGGTGGCATATTCTTGAGGAGCTCCTCAAAAAAGAACATTTATGCATTATTGATAAAAAATTACCAGGAAGCTTTACAGATACCGAACTTGAAAATTTATTGAAGAAAATGGATATAGATACAGTTGTCATCTGCGGATACATGACTCAGATGTGCTGTGATACGACTGCAAGACAGGCAGTTCATCTCGGTTTCTCAGTTGAATTTTTGTCAGATGCCACCGGTACTATGGATGTTTCAAATTATGCAGGAAAAATAACGGCGAAGGAACTTCACAATGCCATTCTTGTTACGCAAGCTATGCGATTCTCTAAGGTGATTTCTACTAATGATTGGATAAAAGAGATAAAATCATCGTCCACCAGGAAACAATATTGCTAATTTTTCCCCTATCAAAGGAATTCTAAGGATATCCTTGCGTCGAATCACCTTAATATTAATTAGTATCATAAAATAAATCCAGATTGAAAATATAAAGGCTATTAAGACTGCTATCCCTAATTTCAGCTCACTATTATTGATATAAACGAACGCAAGCTTCCCCCCTAAACCCATGGTTATTCCCGCCACTAAGATCTTAATCATATCGAAATAATTCACATCAAATCCTATTAATTTAATCACGGAGAAAATGTGCAATAAAGTTTCTAAGATGACCCCTATACTTATCGCTAAGATTACTCCATAGATTCCCAGCTTAAGGTTCGCAGACAAAGGATAAATCAGAAGAAGGGTCGTTCCTTTAGAGATCATATTATTAAGCATGGCCGCTTTCGCATGACCTAATCCTACTAAAGCAGACTGCAGAGGAGTTTGCAGGTACTGAAATAAAAAGAATGGTGCAATGAATTTCAAGAAAGGTGCAGCCTGGGGAGATTTATAGATCACAGTCATCAATTCCTGGGCAAACAGATACAAAAGCGCTGTACTAGGAACCCCAACGCCAAGCGCGACGCACATTGCTTGAGATAATCTGCGCTGAATTAACTTAAGATGATTTTTAGCCTTCGCTTCACTAATGGCCGGAACTAAAGTAACTCCTAAAGACTGGTTGATAAAACCAGGGAAAAACAACAGTGGCATGACAAAGCCGGTTAACATTCCATAGTCTTTAGCAATCATCACAGAGGTAAATCCTGCTATAGCTAAACTCTTAGTAATAATAATAGGTTGAATTGCCTTGGATACAGAAAATATCAATCCGTTGCCTGTCGTAGGCAGAGCTGTCGATAATAATTCAATGAATATGTCTCTTCCCTTCATTACCTTCTTCCAAAGAGGAAAACGAAATTTAGTGTGATGTGACAGTCTAAAGGAAATTATTAAATATACTAGGGAGAGTGCTTCTCCCAAGACACTACTAAGAACAGCTCCTGCTGCCGCAAACTCAATACCAAAAGGAATCAAGCGCATAACCAAATAATAGGTAAAACCAATTCGGGCAATTTGCTCAATAACCTGAGATAAAGCAAGAGGATTCATAGTCTGCATTCCTCTAAAATACCCTTTGAGGACACCCGAAACTGCAACAATGGGAATGATGGGAATTAAAGTCATAAATGAATAATAAGAGCGCTGATCCGTTAAAAAATATGCTGAACCTATCTGGCCCAAGAAAACAGATAAACAAACAACTACAATGCTTAGACTTCCTGTTATAGCACAAGCCACGATTAGAATTTTTTTGACCTTAGCTCCATTTCCTTGAGCATCGGCTTCCGCCACTAACCTAGAAATAGCAATAGGTAACCCTATTGTTGTCAGTGTAATCATCAATCCCATTAATGGCATAACCATCATTTTTATGCCTATTCCTTCAGGCCCAAGGATTCTGGATTGAACAATTGAATTAACGAGTACTAATAGTTTAGTGACGAAGGCAGCTAGGGTTAGAACAAATGCTCCTTTTACCAAACTTTGTTTCTTCATATGCATAAACCTTCCTGAATTAGGATTAGGTTTAATGTATATTCAATTGTCCGGTCATTAACACTTTATAAGCTTCAATTTGTCGCATCACTTTTTTGGTAGCAGAAAACGAAGATAATTGAACGTCAAACTAAGGATTACCAAAAACTTACTTAGGACAATCCCTTTATTAGATCTAGACAAATATTCAACTTTATAGTACTCTTCACTATATGAATATATCCAAGTATTTCTCTTGGTTTAGGGGGTATTAATTTTGAACAAAGTCTGGGTAAAGGATAATAATGAACTGAGCGACTTTGAAAAACTAAAGCTAGTAAACGATGGCTTAGATATGGTTGAAAAACTTCCTAAGTACCAAGAATCCGGATTTGATTCAATTGATCTTAAAGAGCGTAATCTCTTAAAATGGGCAGGAGTTAATATCCAAAAACCACGGAACGCTGGATATTTTCTAATGAGGGTTAAAATCCCCAGTGGAGTCATGAATTCGGATCAAGCACGTGTCTTAGCAACAATCGCTAAAGATTTTGGTCGAGGAATTCTGGATTTGACAACCCGTCAAGCTATCCAGTTTCATTGGCTAACGATAGAAACTATTCCTGTGGTTATGAACATCTTGAATGAAGTCCAATTGAAAACGATTGGCTCCGAAGGAGACTGTCCTCGAACAATTATTGGGAATCCCCTCGCCGGTATTGATCCAAATGAAACAATCGATACTCGGGAACTTGTACAGGAGGTTTCCGAATATTTTCAGGGAAACAGAGAGTTTTCGAATCTCCCGAGGAAGTTCAAAATTTCGATCTCAACAAATGTTTATAACGTTGGGCATGCTGAGATCAACGATTTAGCCTTTACACCGGCGGTTAAAAACGATGGCAAAAACGATTGTAACGGATTTCATGTTTATGTAGGCGGTGGTTTATCGGCACAACCTCATCTTGCTCAGAAGTTGAATTTATTTGTACATCCTCATGAAGTGTTAAAAGTTTCAATTGCTGTTGCAACTCTTTATAGGGATTATGGTTATAGAAAGAATCGTCGTCACGCGAGGCTTAAATTTCTCTTAGCGGATTGGGGAAAAGCTAAATTTGAAACTGAACTTTTGAAACTAACTGGCCCTCTTGAAACAACTGGAATTGACTTAACTCGTGGCTGGAATGCTGGGTATTTTTACGGTGTTCATCCTCAAAAACAATCAGGACTCCACTATGTGGGGTTATCCGTACCTCTAGGTCGGTTATCTGTTGAAGACCTACTTGAAATTGCGGAATGTGCAGATAAGTACGGAGATGGTTCCATTCGGACGTGTCTTTCTAAAAATCTATTGCTTGCAAATATACCAACTCAAAATATAGCAGCCCTCCTAGCGGAAAAGATTATCCGGCGTTTTACACCATATCCAAAGCCCTTTGTGGGATACACGGTTTCGTGTACAGGAAATGAATTCTGTAATTTGGCTTTAGTCGAAACAAAAGAGTTTGCCATAAAATTAGCACAAACTCTTGATAAAAAGATTACGTTAGATACTCCACTTCGAATCCATGTTAATGGCTGTCCGAATTCCTGTGGGCATTTACAAATTGCAGATATTGGATTAAGAGGTACACTTGAGAAGTTAAATGGTAGGACCGTCGAGAAATTCGAACTACTAATTGGCGGAAGCCTCGGAATTAGTAATGGATTTGCAACCATGCTCCAAGGGGCGGTCTCATCCGATATAGTTCATCAGGTTCTTGAGGACTTTATTAATTTTTACAAAACACAAAGGCGTTTCCAAGAGTCCTTTCATGAGTTTGTTTCAAGGTTTGGAACTGAAGCCTTTCAGGAACTTCTTAATCCCTATATAGAATCTCTAAGTGAATTAGCTTGTTTTTAGTAGTACCACTTGTAGTGCACTCTATATTCACGTTTATTTATAGGTTTCTTTATATGAATGAATATCAGTTACTTTGTTAAAATTTTTCTATTTCCTCTTATAAAGGCTTCCATTGGAGGCCTTTACTTTTTTGGGAATATCCTAGGATATTGTATTATTTACTGTTTCTTCTCATCGGGATGAGGATCCGGCAGTAAATGGCACTCCCAACAATTCGGTTTTACAGCTGCGTAATTATGGCATGATACACAGAATTGATCAGAGGTTTTTACACCTGGGTTGTAATGACAGTTCAAGCAGGTTTGAAAGCTAAGTCTGTATGCCTTCCCTTTACTATTAATATACTCCGTTTTTCCATCTCGCACGCCTTCTTCTCGCCATTGGTACAGAAGCTTCATGTGATTAGCCTTCATGAATTCCGTTGACTCTATACACTCCTTAACCTCTAGCTGCCTGATTGCTGGAGTATCCAAATTTATGACTGGCGCCTTGTTAGGCTTCCCTAAATTATAAAAGAAAGGTATGCTCAGTAAAGCAACACCGATAATAAGCCCCGCAATTATTTTACCGCCTTTGAACATTATTCCATACCCTCCTTTTCCGGTGGGGATACCTGGCCCATTACTCAGATTTCTCAAGGAACCCAGGACTACGTCTTTATGCCACCTTTGAATCTATTATCTCTAAATGTGGAGTGTATTATGTAGCTGGATTTGCTTTAGGGACGTCATACCTTACTAAGTTAGCATAAAAGCGACTAAGGGATAATCCTTAGCCGCTTTTATGACTTTACTGCCATACCAGTCTTCTTTACGGTAAACTGAACTCATAGGTATGTTCAATCAATTTCTTTCCCCACACCATATTTTCGTGTTCCGCTATTTTCCTAAACCCTATTTTCATATACATTTTGGTCGCGATTTCTTGGTCATCCGTAGTCACCAGAAATACCTGCTTATATCCTTTCTCCTTACAGTATTTTATAGCTTCATTTAGCAGGGTGTTTCCCAAGCCAATTCCTCTGAATAATGGATGGAGAATGAACCATCTTAACTGAGCCTGATTCGCAGATTGTCCGACAATAGCAATAGCACCGATCATTTCACCATTCGCTTCTGCAAACCAGAATCTATCCTTTTCTACGTTGTAATTGTTAAACAAATCAAAAATGGTTTTGCAGACATAGCCTTCAAACATATAGTTAAATTCACATTCTTGAGCATAAATCCAGCCATGGAGATGAATTAAGTAGCCCACATCTCCCGGTCTCAATTCATTGCGAATTATAATCTTATCTCTAATTATTATAGGTTTTTCGGAGAGCGCCTTTTCGATAGTTTTCATACTTTCTACGACGCTTTTTATATCTTGTTCCGGTAGACAGTTGATCATTTTATAGATTTGATCGTTTGACAGGTCATCCAACTTTGAAAGAGTATCCTTACCTTTATCTGTAAGGTAAAGATAATATAACCGACCATCCTCGGGGGACTGTACCCTGTGTATAAGGCTATCATTTTCAAAGCGTTTTATTATTCTGCTCAGATAGCCCGGGTCTATTTTTAGCTCTTCTATCAATTTCTTAGCAGTACAATCTTCCGTATGTCCAATATCGTATAAAACCCGAACTTCCGCAAGCGAAAATTCACTTTCATATATATGCTTGTCTAGTAATCCCAGAATATTAATGTAGAAACGATTGAATCTTCGAATAGTATGTATCAAAGTCATATATCGCGAATTCACCATGGACCATCCTCCTCATTAATTCACACTTTATAATTATAATATATTTTAATATTTTATTTGACTTTGTCAACTATTTTAGTATCTATGCTCATTTTCCAAGCCACTCTTTTCGTTCCAATTATTCTTACTCGCGACCCTAAATAGCACAAAAAAGCCCACGAAAATCGCAGGCATTCACAATATAATTCTATTTCTTTCTCATCTTCTCTGGAGTATACACGCAGAATGGCTCTGATGCCATATAGTTTCCAGTTGCGCCGTATGCACGTGCTCTTGATCCACCGCAAACTTTGTTGTACTCGCAAATACCACATTTACCTTCGTACTTATCTGGTGAACGTAAGTCTTTTAAAATAGGGCTTTCGCGGTAGATGTCGCGCAGTCTATTTTCCTTAACGTTTCCAACTACTAAAGGTAAAAATCCACTTGGTGTAACGTCACCGGTGTGTGATACGAAGATGAAACCATTGCCATCGTTAACTGCTTTTGGTGCTCTTGCTAAACCGTCAATGAACTGAGCCATGTCACGTGTCTTAGTACCTTCGAAAGTGATTTCATCACCTGTAGTACCGTTTTCCTTAGCACGTTGTTGGAATACAACACGACGATAGTGCTGACCAGCAGTTGTTTTTATATCATAAGGCGCATTTTTACTTAACTCGTAAAGCCACTTGAATACTACCTCGTGCTCAGCAGCTGTTATGCAATCATCCATTGACGCACGTCCAGTCGGAATCATCATTAAAATGTACCAAACCGAAGTCTTCAACTCTTTCATCAATTCCGCTATTTGCTCAAGTTGGTGTAAGTTTGCTTTGTTAATGCAAGTATTGATTTGGTGAGAAATACCAATTTCATTCAAATATTTAAGTTTCTCGATTGTTAAATCAAACGTTCCATCGATTCCACGGAAAGCATCGTGGGTCTTAGCATCTGCACCGTCAATTGAGAAACTCCAACGAGAAATCCCAACTTGTTTCGCCATGTCCATCCGCTCTTTTGTTACTTCAACAGTAGCACTTGGGCTCATCGAAACACGCATTCCTTTTTTAATAGCGTAGTCTGCTAATTCAAAAAGGTCTTTTCTAAGCATGCAGTCCCCACCAGTGAAAACTAGCATCGGGTTGTCCATTTCGTAGATTTCATCGATTAGCGCAATACCTTGCTCGTGGGTTAACTCCTCTGGGTGCGGATCAGGTTGCGCATCTGCACGACAGTGTTGGCACTTAAGCCCACATGCACGAGTAGTTTCCCAGATTACGATGAACGGGTTCTTATCGTAGTCAACGTTCATTCCTGGGTGCCCACCTGGATGACCACCTTTACCGTGCGGTTGTCCTCCGATTCCGTGAGGATGTCCACCAATTTTCATTTTATTTTCCATCGCAAATCACTCAATCCATTTTAGTTTTCTAAATAAAGATTTTACACAAAAATATGGCCAAAGTCCATTGATGAAATAAAGTAAGACCGCTATAAGGAATAACATTCAATTATACAAATTCCTTAACATAGGTGTGCTGTGTAATTACATTTGCTTGGAAATATAGAACTTTCTAAATCAGAACGGAATTAGATATTGAATTTTTGACATAGCTACTATTCAAAACGTATTTTTAATAAAAGGTATATCCGAAACAACTACGGATATACCTAAACTATTGTGTCTAAACCAGTAAGGGGGAACTAAATTTGTCGAACTTAGCACTACTTAGAGTATTAGAAGCCCGTTTTGAGAAAAACATGAAGCGCCATCAAGGTCTTGAATGGGCTAAAGTACAAGCAATACTGGAAGCTAACACTGAAAAGCTGTGGTCACTCAACGAAATGGAAAGAACTGGCGGTGAACCAGATGTTGTTGGTCATGATAAAAAGACGGGCGAATATATTTTTTATGATTGTTCAGTAGAAAGTCCCAAAGGCCGCAGAAGTATTTGTTACGACCGTGAAGCACTGGAGACAAGGAAAGAACATAAACCCAAAAATAACGCTATTGCTATGGCTGCTACCATGGGCCTTGAGCTTTTAACGGAAGAACAATACAGGGAGCTCCAGAAACTTGGAAATTTTGATACAAAAACATCGAGCTGGGTGAAAACACCTGCTAATATTCGAAAACTCGGTGGCGCAATCTTTTGTGATCGTCGCTACGAGACTGTCTTTGTATACCACAATGGAGCAGAATCCTACTATGCTGCCAGAGGTTTTCGCGGCTCGCTAAGGGCCTAAATTATGAAAATCATCCACATACCCGTAACAACTGACTTTCAAATGAGCTTCCCCATTATCCTACTGATTGTTACCAGTATAAGAATAACTGGAAGTTCAAATGAAGATGGTTAAATATGTCCTCGGCATATTTTTTATGGTATTTATGGAAGGAATTTCAAAAAAGTTGTTGAAATATTGTAAAGAGTAACTGAACTCATTTCTTATGACGTGACGCATGAGTAGGATATTACGCACTGGTACCAAAACAATGTTATCAAAGGATGTATTTGAAATTTATAAGTGCATTTATGTAGAATCAAAGGCATCAGGCTAACTGCCCACCTTCCAATTATCCTACTGATGCCGCCCTTCCTGAGTCAGCGGAGTGACGGCATCTTACTGAAGAGTCTATGAAAAATCGGAAGCTCAAACTAAAAGGTTCTTTTCTTTTATTTCTATAGAATATCTGAAGCTTCTTGTTTAATTTAAATTTATCTTGTTATCGTTGCCACTATCCCTCTCATGAAATGTATTGCCTTATTAATTCCGAAGATGACTAATGGCGCAATTGTTCCGATTATTATTTGAGGTATTATTAAAAAGTAAAATACTATTGACCCGTCATTATGAAAATACAAATTCCATTTGGCTTCAAATGTACTTTTTGACTGTATTGAATCGATCTGAGCTAAAAAAACACCCATCCAAAATAAAGCATTAAGTATAGGCATTAAAAATTTAATCCATTTCCTCTTTAAAGACTTACTTTTATAGAATTGAAACCAAATCAATGAGGGAAGTGCATACAGAAGAACAATATATATCAATATATGAACCACGTCTAATCATCCACTCCCCTTACACTCTAATCTTATGTACTTTCGCCTACCGTTTTATCGTTACAATTGTTAGAATCCTACAAAAATTTAGCCCCATATAAATCACATCAACCATCCTTGCTATCATATGATTTATCATTGAGCGGGTTACCCATTCTAATGGGTTTAAGAATTTGAGGAAGTTCCTTCTTACCTAGAACTAACGTCCATGTTCCAGGTTCCGGCATACTACATACATGCTAATTCAACGTTTTTATCTTTCCGTAAAATCACTTAAAATATCAAGTTTTAAGAATTCCTGGTATTCGTCATCTTCTAAATTCATATATGCAAAACGTTCATGAGAACAAATCGCTAATAATAATCTTTCCTCTATATAAAAGGTTAAGTCTTCAAATTCTCCACCTTCAATTTGATAAGGGAATTCAAATAACTTATTCATATTTAACAATAATTTGCGATAGGTTTCACCTATCATAAAAAAGCACATTTCAAAGACTGGCCCCCTGGTTACAGGTGTCTTTCTTGTATACTTCACATATAAAAAATCGGCACTAGTTCTTTTATACGATTCATATTTCCCGTTCTCAAATCTCTCATAATTTAAATTACAACTCATAATATCTTGTTCCAGAAGTCGATTAAAATATTTTTCTGCATATTCTTCGACGTTCATATCAGTTCTACAGAAATTATTAATTCTGTCTCTATATCCATTCACGTTTTCCTTATAATGTAGTCTGTTTTTTTTGTCTTCTTCAAGAATTGATGCTTTATATTCCATTTGCAATTGATTAAATTCTTCTTCAGTAAGTTTACCCTCATAATATCTTGCAAAGGACATTCTATTACTGTATTTTCCAACAAGCAGTAATAATCGATTAAGATTGTTTTCTTTGATATTTTGATATATAGAAACCTTTCTCATATGTTCCCTCTGTTCTTTATATAAAACTAATTTGGACTAAACCATATACAAAATATTCGTGACCGATGGGATTATTACCTTTATTTTACTTATACATTTATTTTCAGTAACGGAGTTATTTACTTCTAATTGTCCTACTGATGGGGCGGTCAAAGATATTAGCCCGCCCCTTTAGTATTTTTTGTATAAAGTAAAATCACTCTCCTCACTAATTTGTCAACAATACTTAGAAAGGAGAGCGATTAATTATGCAATCAAACAAGACTTGTCAATTGGTGGAACAGTATCTAGGGTATCTAACCGTTATAAAGGGACGCTCAGAAAATACGATTAAGGAGTATCGCACAGACTTATTGATGTTTTTAAACTTTGTAATGCATTCGCGTAATACACCTGTTCTAAATGGCAATTTCTCATTAGTTAACATTGACTTTGTTCGGTCAATATCATTAAACGATATGTATGCCTTTATTACTTATTGCAAAAATGAACTCCATGCTGCCCCTGGTACACGGGCAAGAAAAATTGTATCGATCCGTCAATTCTGGAAATACCTTAAAACTAAGGCTCATCTTATTGAAAACAATATTGCGGAAGAATTAGAAACTCCAAAGCTTCCTAAGAGGATACCAAAATACTTAAGTTTAGAGGAATCCGTCAGGGTCCTCACTCAGAGTCAGAAATCACCAAGAGATCATTGCATTATCACGATCTTCCTAAATTGTGCATTGCGTTTATCTGAGCTTGGTAGTCTTAGTCTTGACCAGGTTGATAATGAGGTCATTCGCGTTATCGGTAAAGGGAATAAAGAACGCAAAATCTTTTTGACTCCTGCCGTCAAAAGATCGATTAACAATTGGTTGCAAATAAGAAATTCTAGTAACCTAACCACTAACGCCTTATTTATTTCTCGAAGGGGAACTAAAATGACAACAAGGGCAATCCAAAATGTAGTTAAGAAATATATCATTTCTTCTGGGCTTGATCCTAAATCTATATCGGCCCATAAGCTTCGCCATTATGTAGAGCCTCAGATTATGGGGAGTATAACACAAAAATCTTCTAAATCAGCTTAATTTATGTTAAAACACTCCCCATAATCTTTTACTCACAAAGTGAATTTAACCATCTCATTAAGTTACCGTCCTCTTCCCAGTTTGGCAGTCCGTCTGGCACTAAATCCGGATATGCGTTTTCAATAGCTTTACGTTTCATCTCGCTGTCTGCCCTGGCATATATTTCTGTTGTTGAACAATCACTATGACAGCTATTTTGGTTTACTTTAGTGGAGGAGGTTTTTATGTATTTAGTGTCATTGCGCCTCCGTTAGTATTTGACAGTCCGAAAGGGCTGTTTTTATTTCTGGATAAGAAGGTTTGTAATAGGTCATTTGACAGGACTAATACCCTTGATTATTGTATTAATGCTTAGTTCTAGATTTTTTGAGTCAAGTTCAATACTTGGTGAGGTATTACGTGAGGTTAGGCATACAATCCAACAGGTTTGGTATAATATTTTTACCAACTATCTCTATAGTAGCCTTTTAGGTAATTACTTTGCCTGGGTATTGATGCAAGAAAAGCGAGAGAAACTTAAATGCTGTATAAGGGATTTTAGAACGATGAGGGAGCATGGAGTTTAGAAAAGTACTAAATACAACGGCATTATCTTATGTTGCAGCATTCTTATTGCCCTGGAATTGATTAAATTTATCATGGTTTCATACATGGAAATCAGACTCAAAAAGATAACAAATATTTAGGAGGTGTATGTCTTGCTCCAAGTAAGACTGCTTTAATGAACATTAATTTATTATTAATCGCTTTATTAATTGTATTGACGGCATTTTTTGTGGCAACTGAATTTGCTATTGTCAAAATCCGTGTTTCCAGAATTGATCAACTTATTACTGAAGAAAATAAAAGAGCAGAGGCCGCTAAGAAAGTAGTCACTCATTTAGACGAGTATTTATCGGCCTGCCAATTAGGAATCACAATTACCGCGTTAGGTTTAGGTTGGCTTGGTGAACCTACAGTTGAAAAACTATTGCATCCATTGTTTACGTATTTTGAACTAAATGAATCACTTACGCATGTCTTATCATTTGGTATTGCATTTGCGTTAGTAACTTTTCTACATGTTGTCGTTGGTGAACTAGCGCCTAAAACAGTTGCCATTCAAAAAGCAGAAGCAGTTACTTTAGCATTTGCAGGACCTATTATCTGGTTTTACAAAATAATGTATCCGTTCATTTGGTTTTTAAATGGGTCAGCACGTGTCCTTGTTGGGCTATTTGGATTGAAGCCAGCATCCGAACATGAAATAGCACATTCTGAAGAAGAATTGAGGATTTTGCTAACGGAAAGTTTTAAAAGCGGGGAGATTAATAAGAACGAGTTAAAATACATGAACAATATTTTTGAGTTCGATGAAAGAATTGCTAAAGAAATCATGGTACCACGTACGGAAATCGTCACCATTTCGATTGGCGATACCTTTGAGGATATTCTGAGTATTATCAAAACAGAAAATTATACACGTTATCCTGTTTTAGAAGGGGACAAAGACAATATTCGCGGTTTCATAAATGTCAAAGAGTTTTTAACGGCCAATCTAACAAGCGGGATAAGCCCTGAAGATATGAATTTGCAGAATTTCATTAATCCTGTTATTCGTGTTATTGAAACCATCCCTATTCATGACTTACTTGTAAAAATGCAAAAAGAACGCACCCATATCGCCATCTTAATGGATGAATACGGTGGTACTTCCGGTTTAGTGACAGTTGAAGATATACTTGAGGAAATTGTCGGTGAAATTAGGGATGAATTTGACCAAGACGAAGTACCAGAGATTCAAAAAATCAAGGAAGATCATTACATCTTAGATTCTAAATTACTTATTGAGGATGTTAATAATTTACTGGGTACAGATTTTGACCACAAAGATGTTGATACCATAGGTGGCTGGTTCTTGACCCGAAACATCGAAGCAAAGATAGGTTCTGAAATTGAAACCGATGGATACTTATTTAAAGTACATCAAAAAGATGGGCATCAGCTTCATTATTTAGAAGTTATAAAAATATAAACTCTTTGACATTCGTCATCCGTGTTTAGTGATTTTATCTATACATCTTATTAGGTAACTGACCCAAGAAAGTATAGTGAAGATCAAAAGTATTTGTTTGAGATACATCACGTTTAAATCATAGTTGGATAAAAATAAATAGTCTGGCGAAGGAAAATAAACAAAGCTAGTAACGCTATTCAAAAGTTTGTATTTGAATAGCGTTACTAGCTTTCTCTTTTTTCTAGAAAATTGCCGCTTGGTGGTCTGGTTCCTGGCGCATCAGTTTTCCTGAGGGAGATAGTTTACATTTATTATGCTAAATGGTTAACATTTAAACAAAAGAATCATGTATAATGATTCTCTATCAAACTATTTAGAAGGACACCTTATAAGGCTTCTAGGAATAAAAGGAGGACAAGAATCATCGAAGGTCTACTCGGGAGTGTCATAATGATATTAATTGCTTTCTTATTAGTTGGATTAAATGGACTCTTTGTGGCAGCTGAATTTTCATTAGTTAAAGTGAGGAAGACGCGTTTAGCAGAACTGGCAGAGAATGGGTCGCCGAGAGCACATACAGCCTTGGATGTTACTTCGCACCTTGATGCATATCTTTCCGCATGTCAACTCGGGATTACTCTCTCTTCTTTGGGTTTAGGTTGGATTGGTGAACCAGCTATTGCATCCCTAATCGAGCCCTTGTTTGCTGGAATAGCTAGTTGGAACTCCATTTATACTCATACTATTTCTATAACAATAGCCTTTTCAATCATCTCGTTATTACACATTGTATTGGGTGAACTTGTTCCCAAATCATTGGCAATTCAAAAAGCGGAGAGTACAGCACTTGCTACGGCAGGTTTTTTAAAAACCTTTTACTGGGTTTGTTATCCAGTTATTCGGTCGCTTAATGGCTTAGCTAACCTTGTGCTGCGTATCTGGAAAATTGAACCAGCCAATGAGGCTGATTTATCCCATAGCGAAGAAGAACTACGAATGTTAGTAGAGGCCAGTCAAAAGCACGGGTATTTGGATAAATTTGAAGGTAAACTGTTGGATAACGTCTTTGAATTTTCGGATCGTAACGCAAGTGAAGTTATGGTACCAAGGCAAGATATGGTATGCATTTTCATACAGGACACATTTGAGGAGATTCTTGAAGTCATCAAAAAGTATGGGCATACTCGTTATCTACTGTGTGATGATGATAAAGATAATGTTCTGGGCTTCGTCCATATGCGTGACATCCTCCGCCTTCAGGAACAGTCGGGCGAGAAGGATATTATTAAGATTAAGCGGGATATCCTTGCCGTTCCAGAGGGTATGCCGATTTCGCATCTTGTACAAAGAATGAGGAGTCAACGCACTCACATGGCCGTTGTCGTAGATGAATTTGGGGGATCAGCGGGTCTGGTTACCATTGAGGATATGCTTGAAGAATTAGTCGGAGAAATCTATGATGAATTTGAGTTGGAACAACCTTCTATTCAGAAATTGGCTGATAATGAATATTTGCTTAATGGACGTGTCTTGATGGACGAAGTTTCAGAAATGCTAGACATTCAATTAGAGGATGAAACAGTCTCTACCATTGGAGGATATGTTTTCTCTAGGTTAGGTCGAAAACCCGCCAAAGGGGATGTCGTTTATTTTGATGAAATTAAGTTTGAAATTATGGAGATTATGGGATTTAGAATTACCAAGGTGAAGGTAATGAAGAAATCTCGCGAAAGTACAATCAATGAAGTACACGATGTTAAATAATGCAGTTTGAAAGGTAAGGAACGAGTACAAGGTTAAGGAAAGGAAGAATTGGGAAAGTAAAATTTCGCTTAGCCAGGTGCGAACGGTCAAAAGATAACTGGGGTGATGAGCTTTTGAGTAGGGGCTTTTGCTGTGCCAAAGCACATCGTCGGATAAAATCCCGATGAGACGCACGTCGCAGAAGCCCCTTTTCTCTGTCCTCAATTGTCTTCATCTCCCTGAAGATGTTCCGAATCCCAGCTTCGCATTATCCTACTTAGTGAAATAATCTAAAGTGGCTCATTAACCAGAAGTAGCTTAATAATTCCCACAAGAACCACAATATTCACGATTTGTAATAAGTCCGTTCCGTTCCAATGGTTTAGGATGTCGGCCAAAGCCGGCATCCTAAACCTTAGTCAATCTTTTCTATTGACTTTCCAAACCATTGAATTAATCCACACCTAGTACATACTAAAATCATTGCAGATTTGTTTAACCAATCTAGATTAAAGAAACTAGCACCAGCTGTATTCAATTGAGCAGATCCTTCTTCAAAAATATCATTTTGACAATGAGGGCAGATAATTTTGATATTAGCAGCCTCATATCGGCTGGGACCTAAAGAGCTTTTAAAGGCTTTTGCGCCTCGCTTTATACCTTCTAAGAAATCTGACATTTCCACACCTCCCTTCTATTAACCAACATACTATATTTTTATTATCTTGAATTCTTATAAATTAGAAGTTATCACTCCAAGTTCCAAGCTTTTACCAGGCCATATTTCGAACAATCAGGAAACAGCTCATTTATTGAGCTCGTCTAAATTACCATATTATCTACATGCAATTTTTAAGTCTTAGGACTATTTCTATTATAGATGAAATTCCGTTCCTACTCTATTTCGTTATATTCATGTTAACCTGATATTCAATGTCTTGAAATAAGAAGTAGGTTACTATACTAAAACTTACGATTAAAGCCAAGAAAAGAATAACCCTATGCCTATCGCTAACCCCTATCTTCCTAACTATTTTATAAAATACCAGTAATGGTATTACAAGATATATTGCTAATGCAATTGGTAATCCCATTTAACACCTCCAACACACAACAAAATAACTAGGAGTCCCCTACAGTCTAAGTAAAGATTCTCCTAGCTCTATCATAAGCACATATCGTATTATTCGATAAGCACCATTTATTCAATCATTACTGTACAAGCTGCAATGCTAAATCAACAGCTTTAAACACATCTCCTGCATACCCATCTGCTTTAATTGCCTGGGCAAAATCCTGGGTCGCAGGATTTCCGCCGATTATTATTTTAACACTATCCCGAAGCTTATGACGTTCTAGCTCTCTGATTGTTTCAGGTATCATAGGTAACGTCGTCGTGAGCATTGCAGACATGGCCAAAATATCCGGTTGATGTTCGTTTACTGCTTCAACAAACTCCTCTGTTTGAACGTCTATACCCAAATCAATTACTTCTAACCCCGCGCCGCGAAACATCATGACAATTAAATTCTTGCCAATATCGTGCAGATCTCCTGCTACGGTCCCTATAACCACTTTACCAAGTGAGGAGTGCTGTGATTCTGAAAAAATAGGTTTTAAAACATGCAAGCCTGCATGCATTGCCCTGGAAGCTATAAGTACATCAGATATATAGATTGTATTGTCTCTAAATTGACTGCCTATTGTTTGCATACCAGGCAGTAGGGCATGTTGAAAAATTCTTTGTGGATTGACACCATTTTCAATAGCCAAAAGAGTCAGGGTCTTAACTCGGTTGGCTTGCCCTTTAATCAAAGCTTTGGTGATTGATTCTAATTCCAATTCTGACCTTACCATACTCCCTCACTCTCCTTGGTATGTTAGTCATCAAGTGCTTTTTATAAAGCATGTTGTTTAAACCGACTGGGTGTAACTCCCTCAAGCTTCTTGAATACTCTGGTAAAGTAGCCGGGATCTTCGAACCCGCTTTCTTCAGCAACTTGCATCACGTTATATTTCGGGTTCTTTAGCATAGTTTTTGCTTCCTCCACCCGCACCTGGGTTAGATATTCCATTAACGTACAACCTAAACCTTGTTTAAAGATTCTACTTACATAGCAGGGGCTTAAATAAACAGCCTGGGCAATATCATCGATTGTCAGTTTATTGCGATAATTATTCCGAATATACTCTGCCGCCTTCTGGATTGCTTGCAAGTTCTTTTGATTTTTATTACTCTCTAAGTAGCTCATGTAAGACTCTAACATTTTTTTGGTCCACAGGCACAGTTCATCTGATGAAGGTATATCATGTAATTCTTGATAGAATATTGCGTTTAGCTGCAGCACCTCACTTAGTTCAGCTCCCCCATCCACTGCTGCCCTCGATATTATAACGACGAGTTCCATAACTCTTGTCTTAAGTGTATCAAGATGATCGGAGCTTTTGGCGAATATATCTACCAATATTTTCTCTAGAAGTTTTTCAGCAGCTCGTTTTTCTCCGTTTCGCACCATGGTTCTAAGTTCTTGCTCTTTCTCTAAGGAATTTATCCTGTTAGATCTAGATTCAATCGTACTCATAGCAACTTCTGCCCGTTTGCGAGCTTGGATTTCTTCAGCTAGTCTGGCTTGCTGAGCAGCAATTTCCCTTCGTTGCTCTAAGACAGTCATTCCGCTTTGCATGACTTGGTTGGCTACAACGAACAACAAGTCTGCCGCCGCTTGCACCTTGTCACTAGACATAATCTCCAGTTGAGAGGCTGACCATTTGACAGCTGCAATATCTATATGAAGCCCCTTTACCATTTCCTCTATCTCTTCCAGAAAATAGTCCTCTGGTTCCCACATAAGAACCTGTCCGCAAATGATTGATCCTACGTATCCATCTAACAAAATAGGTGCTGCCCACATGATCAGACCTGCGTGACACCGAAAAATATAGGGTTCTCCATATTTCGAGGCCTCAATACAAGCTCGGGCATAAGAGCGCTGGCACTTTTTAGCACCATTGCTATCCGATTTTATCATTTGGCAAAAATCGCAGTCCTTAATAGCATGGTCAGTGGAGATAAGCGTATTTCCTTTGTTGTCTACAAGAATTGCTTTTAATCCCGTTGACTTGGAAAATGAACACAGCATTTTGTCTAAAAGATCTCGTCCAACTAATTGTTCAAGCCATTGTACCTTTTTGTCTTGATTAACATCACTATGATTCACATTACCACCTCCAAATCCAGTTTACACGTATCTGAGCAAATACTTATTCATTCAACTCTTGAATACAAGTTTTTGGGAAGATAATGCGGATTAAGCTAAATATTCTATTAATATTATAACACAAGTAAAGATTTCCTTTTACCTTTAATTTAAAATAAACTCAAAGGGGCACTCTTATCTTCGGTACTAAAGGTAAATAACCAAAGATAAGGGCGCCATTAACTATTTAAGCTCTTAGCGATTCATATTTAGAAAAATAATTTGTAACGACCGCCTTGCCAGCAAGTTATTTTGCTGCAGAGTCGATGTTAAAATCGTACTTTGCTGGATCGAATTTATCAATAGTACTATTTTTTAGCATCATTTTTGTAAATTCAGCTTCATCATCAGGAATAGATTTTAATTGTTTTTCCAATATATCTAAGTATTTTAATTCTTTAGCATCTAATTGCAGTAAACCCTCTTGGAAAGCAGAGCGCAATTCTTTAATAGTAGCAGTAGCAGCAATTTTTGTCCGTTCAAAGTGAGTTTTTCCTTTGATAATCTCTTGGCTGATCCTTAGAACCACACTTGGATCCAGGATGTAAGCTTGGGGATCAAACATTCTATCCGATTCCGCTAAAATATCTCGCATTTCCAGAGCTGACCCGCGGGAAGCTGCCACGTTCATGATTCGGCAGTCGTAGATAAGCTGCTCAATGTAGACAGTAGGAGCCATTCCGCCCAACAATCTTACATTTTCTACAGACTCATTACTCCAGCAGTCTGCTAAGCAAGCTGCAATATTTCCAACTGAACTTGAGTGCGCACAAGCAGCAGTTCTTCCTTCCATAGAAATGGGTGTTCCTGTGATTGCCTTGAGGTATACACCTTCATAGCCACAATCCTTATCAGGTCCAATAGCACCACGCTCTACGGCAACTAAAGTTCTGACAGCACACATAACTCTGTCAATGGCTGCAAAGACCTTCGGGATGAAATTCTTGTGCGCCATGACCATAGAAGTATTAGCAAAGCCGCAAGCAGTATCACCGGAGGGAATGCAATTTGTTTCTGCAGCAATCTTGACAATTTCATCCCATAAAGTGATCATATCTCGGCATCCTACTACCCCTAAAGAAAATAAAGCTTTTGGCAGGTCACAGTTCATAACCGCTTCATCGTGGAGGTGCTTTCCACCAATGGATTCAATGGCCAAGAAGTCAGCCCCGGCTTCAGCACACCCTCTGAAGGTATTAACAACATTATCCCAGTGTTCTCCCTTGTACATATGAGTAAGGGTCTTTCCTTCACGAACATCAACAACAGTCATCCTCAGAAGACTTTTCAGGCCGAACTTTGTATAATACTCGTTCATGACACCTTTAACAACCTTCGTGACATCAATCCCCCATTGTGGATTAAAGGTACACGGAGGAAGCAGTTCTATCTCAATGATAATCCCTGGCGAAAGAAGCTCATGGGCTTTTGAACAAATCCCGTGAATCATCTCCTCGTACTGGGATAATACTTTAGGCATAGTTTCTTCATCAATTAACATGGTCGGCAAGGTAAGATTTACCTCCGGATAGACAGTACCCCCGCCTATGACCATACCATTACTGCAAACGACAGGCTTTTTAGCCTGACCATATATAAACTCATTTAAGTCATTATAAGCAAGTTCAGTAAATTGAAGATTAGCCACAATATTCCCTCCCCTTGATAATATTAAGACGCTAATAATTTAGCAACTAGTTCAACTGCAGCTGCAGCATCCCCGGCATATCCATCTGCACCAATTTGATCGGAAAACTCTTGAGAAATAGGTGCACCACCAATAATTACTTTAATGTCATTGCGCATACCTTGAGCAACACATTCTTCAATGGTTGATTTCATGGACAACATTGTGGTTGTTAACAAGGCGGAAAGCGCTAATACCTTGCCGTCATTTTCTTTAATAGCCTTAATAAACTCTTCAGGAGAAATATCAACGCCTAAATCAACCACTTTGAATCCTGAGCATTCAAGCATCATACCGACTAAGCTCTTGCCTATATCATGCAGATCTCCTTTTACGGTTCCAATAATCACTGTACCTCTATTGGTCATTTCACCACCGGCCAGTAATGGCTTAACTAATTCGATACCATCATTCATGGCGCGAGCCGACATCAGGACTTCTGGTACAAACATATCATTAACCTTGAAGCGTTGTCCAACGACATTCATACCACCGATAAGTCCTTGATTAATGATGACTAAGGGGTCAACCTTTGCATTAATGGCTTCATTGACTTTTGCCTGTACTTGGTCACTGTCACCTTCAATGACAGCATTGCTTAATCCTGAAAAATCAAACATTATATATCCTCCTCTGTAAACGTTTCTTCACTATTGGTTTAGACTCATGGTTCAGTCAGTTAAGCTTTCATATAGGAGATTACCAAGTCACTAATTAAATGGTTGATTCTTTTTCACCTCGCTCTTATTCTCACTCCAGAATCATTTTAGATGTTTGAATGTTCTAAATGTTTTGACTGTTGTTATATTAATATTGTAGTCTTTTCAGGACTTCCTTTACCATGGACGATTTTGTTTTATCTTGATAAATCTTTCCCTGTTCCCTGGTGATTGTTTTAAGGAAAACTATGAAAATGGGACTATCTAGCCCTCTAAATCTAATCGAAAAGTCCCCAATAATACAGAATAATCCATGGTATAGTTGTGGAATTATCATTACGCTTACATCAATGATACTAAGTGATATTTTTGGATTATAGGGGGATAGAATAAATGGTTAAATTTGATATTGTTTCTGGATTTTTAGGAGCCGGTAAAACAACTTTAGTAAAACGGATCCTACATTCACTGGATACTTGTGAAAAAATCGTCCTTATAGAAAACGATTTTGGTGAAATCAACGTAGATCGAGAGCTGCTGGAAATCGAAGGATTCGAGGTTTACGAATTATCCAATGGCTGTGTCTGCTGTAAGCTTAAGGGAGATTTTCTGCTTACTCTTAAAAATTTATTGAGTCAAAAGATCGATCGGATTATTTTCGAACCCTCCGGGATCTTTATTTTGGATGAAATCTTTGATGTGTTTAAGGACTTTGAAATCTCCGGCAAATGTTTTATTAACTCAGTCACTACTGTGGTTGACGTCCAAAACTTTTCAAAGAATATTCAGGGCTATTCAGAATTCTTTAAGAATCAAATCCGTCATGCTTCATCCATAGTCCTAAGCAAAGTACAATTTGTTAATGACTATGATCTTGTTCACGTTGAGAACTCATTAAAATCACTCAACGAGACTGCCCACCTTGTCACTAAAGATTGGGCACAATTATCGACAACAGATATAAAAGAATTAATCAATGGTAGTTATAATTGTGTATCAAACCGTCCTAAACAATATTTAAGCCATAACTTTGATTCCTTAGGACTTAAAACTTCGAAAAACCTAAGCCTTGACCAATTGAAAAACATCTTAGAGAAGTGTAAAAAGGGCCATTTTGGAGCTCTTATACGAGGAAAAGGTATTATAAATACGGGGAGTCAGTACCTCGAGTTTAATTATGTTGCCGGTGAATATTCAATCATGGAAGGGAGTGAAGTTGCAGAGGGAATTGTAAGTTTTATTGGTAAGGGTATAGCAAAAGAAGCTTTGGCTTCAGCTTTTGTTTAATTTGATTAGCTGAAAGAGTTCGCTCTCGCCAACAAGACTGAAAGAAATGGGCCGTCAACAAATTCAATTTTGTTACAGCCCATTAAATCTTTCTAAATTAACACGCAAAACTAACCTAAGAAATCGAATTTCTTATTGCGATAGGCCTTGAGATAATTAACACTGTAGTTATCTCTGCCTGCCAGGGCCTCTGCTGTAACCAAACTGGCCATCATCATCTTATCCAAGGGGTTGATTATTAAACCATCTAAGCCTTTACCAATGGCCATAATGGCAAAGGCTTGGTTCATGAATTTCCGAACCGGCAGCCCATAGGATACATTGGATAATCCACACATGGTATGTACCCCTTTAAAGCGTGTCATAATTGCTTCAACTGAATTAATAAATTCTACAGCAAAGGTATTGTTCACCGAGATTGGCTGCACTAGTGGATCAACATAAATATTGTTTAAGGGAACATTGTTTTTAACGAGTCCTTCAATTAATTTCTCTGCTATTTTTAACCGAGCATCCATTGTTTCAGGCATTCCTTCATCGCTCATACATAGTGCCACAACCTTTAAGTCTGTTCCGGCAACTACCGGGATTAAAGCATCATATCGTTCCTTCTCCAGGGAGATTGAATTAATCATAGCCACTCCTTTGTGCACAGACAAGGCAGCATCAATGGCTTTGGGATCAGGACTGTCGATACAGCAAGGTGCATTAACAACCTCCTGTACTGTTTTAACCAACCACTGCAGGTATTCAGGCTCTTTGCCGACAAAAATCCCCGCATTCACATCAATATAATCTGCTCCTGCTTCAAACTCGTCTATTGCTATCTTCTGGATATACGCAGCATCTTGGGCTCTGATCGCCTCCCCTATGGCCTTGCGACTAGCATTAATTAACTCGCCAACAACTAGCATTTTAGTTCCTCCTCGTCTTTGTTTAGCATCCCGTTGACCGGTACATGCTGAGAATTACTTTTTCACACCCAAAACTCAAAGTAGTATAGTTCACACTCTTTTGAATTTTGTTGGTTTTTTTAATTTTAGTCATTAATTGTGCATTATGACAGGGATTTTTTTGCTTATTATTGAGCTATTCTAACTAATATGTCTAAATCCATATACATCTTTATAACGATTTCTTCATTTGCTATGATTTTTTCCACTGTCATACACCGGGTTTGGTTGCGGAAGGTCTTCCTTTGGGTTTCACATCCTCTTATTTCCTTCAATAACTTCAAAAGCAAAAGCGGCCCTTTTCACTGTCGACAGTAAAAAAGACCGCATTTTAAAAGAAATAGTCTCATTAATTATTGGAGCCAAGTTTTCATTTTTCATAGGGCCCTTTAAGAAAATTATTGTATATTAACGATGTTTTTCAATTACTTTTCACTAGCTTTTTAACATTAAACATTATTCGACGACAATCCCGTCCAACTTTTCAATCCCTCAATTAGGCGCTGCATAACTGGGATATCCTTGATCGCTGCTCGAATAAAATTGCCCGGCAGGCCGGTAAAACTAGCACAGTTGCGCACTAGAATCCCTGAACGACCTAGATGTTCGATTAATCTATCAGGGGTCTGGTCTAAAACTTCAATCATGGCAAAATTAACCACAGTTGGCCAAAGCTTTAGATTTGAAAACCCTGCTGACTGGAACTCTCTATAAAAATACTCTCTGCTCTCCTGCAATTTGCCCCTTACTTCATCAGGATACTGTAAATCTTCTAAGGATGAGATTCCGGCATGCTGAGCAAGAACATTAACTGACCAGGGATCACGATATTTTTCGAAGTCAACAATTAGAGTTGGCTGGGCAAAAACACTACCCAAACGTAGTCCCGGTATACTATAGAACTTGGTTAGAGAATAGAGAACCATAAGATGCTCGTTGGCAGTTAAATAATCGCGAGCAGACCAGCGCTCTGCATCCGGAAGAAAATCCAGGAAGGATTCATCAAAAAGGATTCGACAGCCAATTTCTTGGCAGAATTCTAGGATTTCCTCAAAAGTTTCTTTCTCCAGGACAGTCCCGGTTGGATTATGGGGGGAACATAGAAAAAGTAAATCACATTCCTTAAGAACTTCCTTCCAGATCGGTTGCTTACAATTAGCTTCAGAGGAATGTCCCTTCTTACCCGTTTGGTACTTTGCCCAGCCCTCCGGGCCCAGAGGAATGTATTGAACTTCAGACCCGACTGCCCGTGCAGCGCGTTCGTATTCACTGAAAGTCGGAATAGGAATCGCCACTCTCCGGGGCTTTAAGGCCTGGACAATGGTGAATATTAGTTCGCCGGCTCCGTTGCCTACCATAATTGTTTCCAAAGGTTGATCCAAGTGCCTGGCAAGAGTTTTCCGCAACCCAATACTCTCCGGATCCGGATAATTTACAATATCCTTCATACCCTTTTCTATAGAAGCCCATACCCCAGGTGGAGGTCCAAAAGGGTTAATATTAGCGGAAAGATCAACAAATGACTCCAAGCCATAGATTTCCTTGGCTCTGCGGAGATTGCCACCGTGCATAGTATCACCCCGTATTTTCAGTAATTTCGATTTTATTGGCGACAATTCCGCCGGAATGACTATGGAAGAAGTCCAGATAGGCAGGAGTAAATCGTTGTTGAGCTTCACTTAATAAGCTCCGACAGACATCCTGATTTACAGATCCACTTTGGGGAAAAACTCCTGCTAACAATGTACCACTATGGGCAGTGACTACGCCAAGCCCGCCCTTTTGCAGAACCCAGGCTAAAAAAGGCTGGAACAATGATTTATAATTAATTTCTAAATTACACTGGGCACTGATCGTTCCTGCTCTTGCTAATTTCTCTAAATCACCCTGCTCGATTCCTTCACAGGCTAATTGATACGCTCTCTTAATTGCACTTTCCTGACGCCGATAGTGTTCCGAGAGCTCCGGACGAGCGTTAAAGACTTTCGTGTCAATGGCCCCGCCCCAATCTAATGCTAAGAATAAAGCAGGTACAGTGGATCCCAGAAACCGATGGTTATGCCCTTGAACATGTTCTATTTCCGTAATACCCGGAAACATTACACTGTCGCTGGGTTCAATCTGCAGTGCCAAATGTGCCAAACGCTCCGGTACAGGATCTTCTCCCAGGGCAACTAAAGCTGCTGCAGCTACAGCAGTTATATCTGCCGTTGAACTGGCCATCCCTTTTCCTTCCGGAAGCTGAAGAGTGAACTCAACCTGGCCCCCTAGCCTAGGCAGGCCCAAATTTTTTTTGAGCAATTCCAAGACTTGGAGTGCCTTTACTTTATTAAGGGGCAGATCCCAGCCAGTAGTATTTAAGTTTAATGTCACTCTGGCTTCCGAAAATCGATCAATGGGACAATCAATAAGAAATGGAACTCCATCCCTAGCCCCTTGTACCCATTCTCCACATGTTCCCGGACACCGAGCTAACCCCACTGCGAAATCCATTAATGTTCAATCCCCCTACGACTTTAACCCCTTTAGAGAAAGGATGTTTAAGCATGTTTAGCTCAACTGTTATCATACCTCTGTTCTCCCGGGACGGGAAGAAAACCAATGCTCCAGTAATTCTGGATGTCCCGAAAAATGAAGGTGCAAATAAGAAGCGACTATATTATCTCTAGCATATCCTTCCAGTCGATCCGCCTTGTCTCCTCTGAATAGTTCATAAGCAGGAGGATACTCCTTTTCATAGATGACTCGAGAATAGTGAAATTCATGCCCTTGAACAGTGGTTCCACTTGGGCCGAAAAAATTGCCCTCACGAAAGATTCCTTTTCGATAGCCAATCCCTTGTAAACGCTTGGTCATCTCAGCCTTCATGGGAATGATACCCGCCATTGGCAGCTCATTGCCTTCAAAATCTGTAATCGACTGTCCGAGATACATGTACCCTCCGCATTCAGCATAGATTGGTTTACCACTGGCGACAAAATCCTGTAAGGATTTGATAAACGGTTTGTTTTGACTTAACTCCTTAAGATGCAGCTCAGGAAAACCACCGCCTAAGAAAATCCCATCCAGGTCTTGAGGGATAGATTGATCGTGTAGGGGGCTAAAGGGTATTATGCTGGCATTCAAACCTTCAGCAAGATCTAAGGCGTCTTGGTAGTAAAAGAGAAACGCCTCATCCCAGGCCAAGCCTAACCGAAATTTATCGCTAGTGTTTTGTTTTAAGATATTTGAATAGATGATTTCTCTATTTGTCGTAGAAACAGAAACTTTTTCTGAGTCAATAATAATCGGCTTATCGGAAGGACAAATAATATGATCCTTTGCTATTTCGGGTAAAGATGGTTGGTTGAATTCGGGAGCACCCAGCATGATACTTTCTACCAGATCCAGGTCAACATGTTTCGTTATCAGCTCAGAAAGTGTATCGATAAATCCTTCTAAGAGTCCACCTTCTCCTACGGGAACAAGCCCTAAATGCCGTTCAGGCAGCTTAAGCGATAATTCTTTGGGTAAAACTCCAAGGACAGGTATTCCAATTTCACTAAGGGCTTCTCTAAGAATTGCTTCTTGGGCAGTGGACTTAACCCGATTAAGGATTACTCCCCGAAGCTTAACTTGAGGGTCGTAAGTACTAAATCCATGAACTAACGCTGCAACACTGCGAGACATTGAGGAAGCATCAACTATAAGAACGATGGGAGCGTCAAGGAGTTTTGCCACATCAGCAGTGCTCCCAAAACCCGCGGTTCCACTCATTCCATCATACATCCCCATGACTCCCTCAATCACCGCCCAACGTTCCTTGGCAGTCTGAGCAAAAACGGAAGGCAGGCTCTCCCCCAACAACCAACGGTCAAGATTGCGGGAAGCCCTTCCCGTAGCCGCCGCGTGATAACTGGGGTCTATATAATCCGGTCCAACCTTATACCCTTGGATTGGGCGTTCCCGCTTTTTTAAGGCTGCCATTAAACCCGTTGCAAGGGTTGTTTTCCCCACTCCACTATGCGTTCCTGCCAGGACAATCCGTGGAATCTTCATGCTTAATCCCCCCCAACTTGATGTTCGTGGTTCGATATTCGTGCCGTTAAACTGCTTTAAAAGAAATAAGCTAAAACAAGCGCAGGTATCAGAGACAGCCAGGTGGCTGTTTCTACCAGCTGACGGCAGCGAACAATATCATTGGCACTGACGGGATGGAGTGCATCCCCCATCTCAGCTCGATGATGCGTCTTCCCGTGATAAATATTAATTCCACCTAATTGAATTCCCAGTAAACCGGCAACCACACTTTCTGGATTGCCACCATTGGGGCTGGGGTGTCCTGAGGCGTCCCGCTTCCACATCCGGTAAGCATGAGCAACAGACATTCTTCTCAGTTTTCCTGCCAGGAGCAAGATGGGCACGGATAAGCGGGCAGGCAGGTAGTTTGCCCAATCATCCGTGCGAGCTGAAAACCAACCAAAGTCTAAATAGCGTTCATTTTTATAACCGACCATAGAATCTAAGGTACTCACCGCTTTGAAGGCCATGGCTAAGGGGGCACCTCCCAGAGCCGCGTAAAAGAGAGGAGATAGTATTCCATCGACAAAGTTTTCCGCTAAAGTTTCGACGGTTCCTCGGGCAATTTCCCCTTCGGAAAGATTTGTTGTATCACGGCTGACCAACCAAGAAAGTTGAATCCGAGCCTCACTTAGATCCCCTTTAGTCAGGGGGACTAGAACATTTTGCCCAGCATCTAAAAGAGATTTAGCGGCCAGGGTGGTAAACACTATATAAATGCTTAAGGCCAAACCCAGGATAGGGTGGAAAAAGTTAGCGAGAGAGACAGCCCCCCAAGTAAGCAGATAGCTTCCACCCACGACAACTAAGGTTAACAAGACCCCATTTTGCCGTCGTGCCTTCGGTGATCCCTGATTGAGCTTCTCCTCTAAAAAACTAATCCCCTTGCCAATCCCTATAACCGGGTGAGGCCAGCTGTGTGGATCACCAATAACTTGATCGAGAATAAACCCACAGAGAACAACCATTGGAAGGACTGCCCCAAACCAACTAAGGGTTTCTATCATAATAAACTTCACATCCTAGACTCCTACTTTATTGCAAGAGTTCTCTGCTATAGGTCTTTTCTAGTTCTGCAGACGTCCCTAAAACCGTTTCTAAGAATCTGCCTTTAAGCCCATAATATCACGTATCCGTTCCAGATCCACATTCTGTCGCACTAAATCCGCTAACTCATTAAACGCCGATTCACGCAGAGCAGCCTGGGAAAGTGAAGCTTCGACGGGTCTCCGGGTTCCTCTGCGCTCCCACAACCAGTTTAACAAGGAGGCCCTCAGACTATCATTATCAAAAATCCCGTGCAAATAAGTTCCATAGGAATTTCCGGACTGCAAACCATCGAGATTGGATTCTCCATTGGAAGTTAAATTGAATAAAGGCAAATGGCCTTCATCCAACATGGATCGCCCCATATGGATTTCATAACCTTCCACAGTTTCTCCAGTGCAGGCTTTAAAAAAGCCTTGATCCGTCAAGATGGTCCCCTTGCTTTGAACAGTATGTTTTTGAGGATAGAATTCTGTAACCATGGGCAGAATCCCCAGTCCTGCTACCTCTTCCAGCTCAGATTCCGTATGCAGAGGATCCTTAACTAATCGTCCCATCATTTGATACCCGCCGCAAATTCCTATCACAGGAACCTCTTCCCCGCAAAGGGCCAGAATTTGCTCCCCTATTCCACTATCATGAAGAAAGCGCAAATCAACAAGGGTATTCTTGCTCCCCGGAATAATCAAAAGGTCGGGTTTTCCCAGATTACTGCGCTCTGTTACATAACGGACGGAAACATCCGGCTCATCCTGCAAGGCATCAAAATCCGTAAAGTTAGAAATATAGGGCAAGCGAATCACTGCCACATCCAATTGCTGCTCTAGGGAAACCGAAGGCTTTTCTACCGCTTCACTCAGAGCAACGGAGTCTTCATCGGGAATACGGATTTTAAAGTAGGGAACAACCCCCACCACCGGAATTCCTGTCTTTTCCTCAATGAAATCCAGGGCCGGCTGAAGCAGCTTGATTTCTCCGCGAAACTTGTTAAAAATAATACCCTTGATCATCGCTCTCTCTTCAGGCTCTACCAATTCTAAGGTTCCTACAACAGAGGCTAAAGCTCCGCCGCGATCAATGTCTGCCACAAGCAAAACCGGTGATTTGGCCTCCATTGCCACTCTCATATTCACAATATCATTGGATTTAAGATTCACTTCAGCCGGACTTCCTGCTCCCTCGATAACCAATATTTCATACTCATCCAGCAGGGAGTGAAGAGCCTCAGTAACATACGGCCAAGTCATACGCTGATACTCCCCATGATAGCGCAGGGCTGTTACATTCCCCTGAGACTTGCCCATAATAATAACTTGAGATCCGGCAGGTCCACTTGGTTTAAGCAAAATTGGGTTCATTCGAACATCAGGATCCACTCCGGCAGCTTGAGCCTGAACGACCTGGGCCCTCCCCATCTCACCTCCTGCAATGGTCACAAAGGAATTGAGGGCCATATTTTGAGCTTTAAAGGGAGCAACCTTATATCCTTCTTGATAAAAAATTCGGCAGAACGCAGCAGCCAATACACTCTTTCCTACACTGGAAGACGTTCCCTGAATCATAAGTTTGGCCGTTGCTTGAGTATCTGAAGACATCTTTTCACCCTCTTTTCTACTTCCTGCTTTCCAAACTAATGATGAAATTTACTTTTGCTTCAAAACCGTATAAATCAAAGCATTTACCACTGTTGCCGCAATTGGACTCCCGCCCCGGGTTCCTAGTACGGTAATCGACGGGAACTCTTGGTGCTCCCAAAGGAGATCCTTTGACTCTTTGGCCCCAATAAAGCCAACGGGAATTCCGACAATCAAGGCCGGACGAGTCTCGGAATTTTCTGCGAGACGCAAAACTTCAAGCAAAGCCGTTGGGGCATTTCCAATGGCTACAATAGAGCCTTTCAACCGATCCGCATTCATGCGAAAAGCGGTCATGGAACGAGTAATTCCCCAGGCTTTTGCCTGTTCGGGAACTCCGGGAGTGTTTAGAAAACATTCTACCGTCCCGCCTAATGATTTAAGCTTTTCCTTGGAAATTCCTGCTCTAACCATCTCTACATCCGTAATGACAGTAGCACCCTGTTTCAATGCTTGAAGACCACAAGCAATTGCTTCCTGGTGAATGGCAATTGCAGACTCTAAAGAAGGATCCCCCGTAGTATGAATGATGCGTTCAACAACCGGGAGGTCCGTGTCTAACCAAGGACGGGTAAGTCCTGCCCGAATAATCTTCATGCTTTCAGATTCAATTTGACCGGGGTCTAAAATAAAATCTGCTGTCATTCGCCGAGAGCCTCCTTAATGCGAAGACTGGCCAAACTTGCAATTCCGTCGTCAGCTCCCAGCTCTCTGGTAAAGACGATTTCAACCTCCGGATGCTGTTCCCGAATCTCACGCAGTTCTTCATGAATATCAACAGTCACATGCATCCCACGGAAAAGAAAGAGGGGCATTATAACAATGTGCTTTGCTCCACTTTCAATTTTAGCCTTTACGGCTTCCGGCAAGCTCGGGTGGTCATGAGCCATATAAGCGGGGGTTACAGGTTGCCCAATAATGCTGCTTACTTTTTCAGCAACGACTAAAAGTCCTTCGTTTGCTTCTGCTCGACGGCTGCCGTGCCCTAAAATGATGATTTCCGATTTCATATTATTACCTCCAAATTATTAATAAATTCTGTAATGGTTTGTTGATTTGAAGCTATCTCTGCCACTGGTCGTTTCAAAAGAACTAAAGGAAGATTCAAATTGAGACAGGCTTCTACCTTTTCGATGGTTCCGCCTACTTTTCCACTTTCTTTGGCTACCACGACTTCGATCTTTAGCTGCTTGAACATCGCCTCATCCCATTCTTGGGAGAAGGGGCCTTGAGCAGCTATGATTTGGCTCGGTTTTAAACCTAATTTTTCACAGCGCATTAACACCTCAGACGTAGGAAGAACACGAACATAAAGAGATTTATCCTGCATTAACGGATGAGAAACCCATTCCGGCAACCCATTGCTGCCCGTGGTCAGCATAATTCGTTGTCCTAAGTTGGCGGAAAGTTGAGCCGCGCCGGATATGTCCTCCGCCCAATGAATAAGAGGATGATCTGGCAACTTCAGTTCTGAACGCTCCCAGCGTCGGTAAGGAACCTTTAAATCTAAGCAAACCTTTTTAGCCATTTCTTTAACCCTTAAAGCGTAGGGATGAGTGGCATCTACTAAGGCGGCAAAATCCTGTGATTTTAAAAGGTTGATTAACTCCTCTTCATCCATAGCACCCCAGCGAGTCTGCAATCCTTGCCCTTGGGCTAATTCAGCACCATAAGGAGTCAGTGTAGAAACTAACACCTCATGGCCCCGATGCTTGAGGGCATTGGCCAGTTCACGTCCATCCTCAGTTCCTGCTAAAACTAAAAGCCTCACAGCTTATAGCCTCGAGGAGTTACCATATAAGGTCCTACAATCCGAGTTTGCGAGTTTCCAATAATTACGGTGGTCAGCATGTCGATTTTGTGCTTTGTGAAATCTTCCAGGGTGGTAATCTCAACACTAGATTCCTCCCCGCGCAAGGCTTCTCGAACCAGACCCACCGGAGTATCCGGACGACGGTAGCGTAAAATGATCTCTCGTACTGTCTCAATATGTTGAGGGCGACCGTTGCTCTTAGGGTTATAGAGGGCGAAGATAAAATCGCCTTCAGCTGCTAAACGAACTCGTTTCTCAATAACTTCCCAAGGAGTTAACAGGTCACTTAAGCTGACTACAGCAAAATCATGCATTAAAGGAGCACCTAACATAGAAGCTGCGGCAGAGGCTGCAGTCACTCCGGGAATGATTTCTAAGGGCATATCCAGGAGGTTCTCTTGTTCCAGACATTCAAGGATAATCCCGGCCATACCGTAAACTCCTGCATCTCCACTACTGATAACAGCTACTCGGTGTCCTTCGGCAGCCAAGCGAATGGCTTCACGGCAGCGATCTATTTCTTGACGCATGCCGGTGGCGACAATTTGTTGATGGGTTAAAAAGGGTTTGATAAGGTCTACATAGGTTTTATACCCTACTATGTATTCAACTTCATTTAAGACCGATTGAACCCTTGCTGTCATATGTTCTTGATCCCCAGGCCCCAGACCTACGACATATAGTTTTCTATGCTGATGGCTACTGTTACCCCCTGCCCCTTGGTCTTGGGCAGAATTAATCTCCCCATTTGGGCTCCCAGTAAACTCGCTGCTTCGCATACACCGTCCACTCCTATCTTTTCGCTTACAAAATTTGATCGGCTTAATTGTTCTTGAAGATTAACTCTTTGCAGTTCATCGGCACGAAAGGTTTTAAAGGGAACCTTCAAGCTTTTAGCTGCTTCAATCAGTCCCACTTCATCAGATTTAAGGTCAATACTATAAATACCCGCGATGGCTTTAAGAGAAGCTCCGAGTTCCTCGACAGCCATTTTTATACGTTCCAAAATGACCTCCTGGGCAACTCCTCGTCTGCATCCCACCCCAACACTTAAAACCGGGGGGACTAAATATAGACAATCTCTTTGAAGCGGCAAATTCGGAAAAGCATCAATAATAACATTGGCTTGATCTTTTTCATTTTCTGTTAAAAAACAATAATGAGTATCCTTTGTGAAGGCCTGGTGCTCCGGCTTTAATGGATACTTGGCCCAGACTTTAAGATATTCCCGGTTTAATAATAAGCTGTTGACCTCCTGCAAATGGTAAACCGGTTCTACCTTCCAACCAAATCTACGGGCATATTCGTCCGGAGCCACCATTCCTCTTACATCCGTAGCGGTGGTAATAACGGGCACTGCTCCAATCTGTGCGGAAATTTGCTTAGCCCAAGTATTGGCGCCCCCTAAATGCCCGGACAGCAAAGGAATTACGAATTTCCCTTCCTCATCTAAAACCAAAACAGCTGGGTCTCGATCTTTTCCTTCTATTAAAGAGGCTATCTGACGCACCACAATTCCTGTTGCCATGACAAAGATCAGCACCGCTGATTCTTGCCACAGGCGGGGAACAACATCCCTTAGGTGGCTGAAGGTTTGCAATTGGATCTGAGGTTGGACTTGAGGTCGGGCTTGTCGATTATGGTTATCTCCCGGACGGAGTACCTTTTCATGCAGATAAACCTTAAATCCAATATTCTCCGGTAAAGTCTCTCCAATACGCAGGATCGTCTCCAAGCCTGGGGCAGTCAAGGACAAAAGCGTAACTGTCCTGCTTAGAGAATTATCCATGTCATCAAAGTCTTGGTAGTGGTTTTTCGTCGTGACCCTGTTGGCTTCAATGTTCACCTTACTTATCTGTCCCTTGCCGGTATTCATGGGTAAAGGTCGGATCGTATAGTTTTGACCGTGCATAACCCTTGGCCGGATCTAAGAAATCTCCTACCAGAATTTGCGCCTGTTTACGGATTCCTGCCGCTTTAACCTTTTCCACGATGGTTTCTAGGGTTCCCAAGAGAATCTCTTCATCCGGCCAGCTTGCTTTAGCGATAACGGCAATTGGAGTGGAGGCAGCATACCCACCATCCAGCAACTCCTTGACCACAGTTCCCATGTCTTGAACACTTAGGAAAATTGCCATACTGGCTTGGTGCTGGGCTAATTTAGAGAGTGCCTCACGCTCCGGTACGGGAGTTCGCCCGGCTAAACGAGTTAGAATCAAGGTTTGACTGATATCCGGCAGAGTAAATTCTCTCTTTACGGCTGCAGCAGCTGCAAACACTGAACTGACCCCAGGTATGACAGAATAGGGAATTTCTTGTTTATCTAAGTATTCGAATTGCTCCTTAATAGCACCGTACATACTGGGATCTCCTGTATGCAGCCGAACAACAGTCTCTCCGTTATTCGTTCCTTCAAGCATGAGAGCCACCACTTCTTCGAGAGTGAGATGAGCACTGTCATGACAAGGAACACCCGGACGACACATCCCCAGCAATTCCGGATTAACTAACGATCCGGCATAAATCACCCGGTCTGCACCTTCTATAGCCCGGGCTCCTTTGAGAGTGATAAGCTCAGGATCCCCCGGACCGGCTCCGACAAAAATCACTTGGCCTTGGCCGCTAGTTTTCTTCTGGCTCACTATTTTCCCTCCCCAGTAAATCTTTTTTAACAAGCAACAAACTGAGATAGTCGACTTTTTCTGCTTTAAAATCATCGGGCTTAGGTTCCCAACGTATTTTCTCTTCCGCTTGTCCGAGACGAGTCAGCAAAACTGCCTTTCTCTCGCGTTTTTCCAACAGCGTCAAAATGTCAGGAAGCCTGCGGGAGACTTTCATCAGGACTAGATTAGGGAAGTTCAGGTAGTCTCCCACATCTTCCGTACTTGGTAAGATAAGGAGAGGTTCATCCCCTGTGGCCAGGGGCAGGTTAATCTTTGCTGCAGCGGCAGCCATGGCCGTTATTCCAGGAATGGTTTTAATGCATTCCTGGGGTAATTGTTTCTGAAGAATATTAAGCAGATAACTGTAAGTACTATACAGGGATGGGTCGCCTAAGGTAATGAAGGCTACTGATTTGCCCTGTTTTAATTCTTCCAGGAGGGTTTGAGCTCCATCTTGCCATGCTTTTTCTAAAACCTGCTGATCAGAAGTCATGGGCATTTCTAGCTCTACTAAACGAGCCTTCGCGGGGCAATGAACTTTAGCAATATCCCAAGCCACACTTTCTCGATCCATCTTGGATTTTGGAATAGCTACTAAATCCACGGATTGCAGTACATTAACAGCTTGCAAAGTCAAGAGCTGAGGGTCACCGGGACCGACTCCGACTCCATAGAATTTTCCCCATGTTGTATTCATCACTTTTCCCCTTTTCTTGCTGAGATAATAAAGATTGGATTCAAAGCTTGAGCCATATGCAGGGTTTGTACTGCTTTCCAGCGGACAGCTTGAATAGAAACCGTGTCAATATCCTGATAGTTGTAATCCGAGAGCAATTTTAATCCTTGTGCTACGGTTTCAATGGTTACTGCCGTAATCACAATCCTTCCCCCTGTAATTAAGGGAACTGTTTGTAGTATTTCCGGCAGTCTGCCGCTGCTGCCGCCAATGATACAGACATCCACCGGAGGCAGTTCTCCGAAGACATCGGGAGCGGCTCCTGGAATTAGCCGAAGATTTGGAACTCCAAACTTTTCTTGATTGGCAAGAATAAGTTTTTGAGCTTCCGAATTATGTTCGATAGCATAAACCACACCTTCGGAAGCTAAACCAGCAGCTTCAATGCTTATACTCCCCGTGCCCGCGCCAATGTCCACAACGCGATCCTTTGCAGAAATTTGGGCTTTGGCCAGGACTTGTACGCGAATTTCCGCTTTGGTCATGGGAACCTTACCCCTTAAGAATTCCTCATCTGGAATCCCCAGCCTTAACTTTGTACCTCTCTCAGGGGGATAGGAATCAGATGGTTGGTTATTAGAGATACTCGTTTGGTTAGAATCCGGATGAAGAATGACAATGGCATTCTTTAGCAAGGTCTCATCCTGAGCCAACTTCTCTGCATCCATTGTTGCCCAAAATTCTTCGGGATAAGCCAGGGCATTTCCTATGGATATCTGCGGATTATTTCCCTGCTCCAGATAAAATTGAGCAATTGCCTGGGGAGTGTTTTCCCCACCGGTTAGAACCGCTGTAGGGCGAGTTATCACTTGAGGTAATACTGACAGCTCGCGGCCATGAACACTGGCAAAGTCTGCCTCCTGCCAAGCAAGCTCCGCTCTGGCAAAGGCAAACTGCAGAGAACTAATCCCCGGATGTACATCGATCCTCTCCTCGGGAAACTCTTTCTTGAGTCTAGGTAAAAAACTAAAAAACCCTGGATCGCCGGAGACGAGAACTCCGATAAGGTTCTTTTCTATTAAAGCGCTTCTGATCACTTCTATACTACTGGCCAGATTACCGGATAGGACATAGGTTTGTCCTGTGAAATCTGGAAAGAGTTCCAGAGCCCTAGATCCTCCGATCAAGATTTCGCAGTTCTTCACAAGTTCATTAATCGCGGGGGGCAACCATTCCGGCCTCCCAGGGCCAATGCCGATCACCTGTAACATTCATTACCCTTCTTCCCTAATGTTGATGTGTTAGTACTTGTTAGCCTTCTGTCAGGCGGCTTCGGTCTATTTTCGCTTTTTTCAGTATAGTATAAAAAAACGAGCCTGAGCGGCTCGTATGGTTTACCAAATAAACACACACATCTCCTATCGCTCGTAGGTTGGTGATGCTACTTAAGGCAGGTTTCCTGGCTTCAGATCATCATTCTCCCCATTAATCATGTCTAATAACACAACTAGACGAAGAGAACTCCTTGTTTACAGTGGCGGGACCGCGCCGGATTTTCACCGACTTCCCCTCTTAGATCCTTTAAATTCAAAGGAACCTTAAGCATAACAATATTAATTTAACAAATTGTGTCTTAACAATAATGAGTTATTCTATAAGTATATACTAAATTCCTCTATTTCAAAATAATTTGTTAAAAACATTATAATATTCACAAAGTTTATTCAAATGCATGTCATTCTAGTATTCTTATTATGTTCTTGTTCTACGTAAACGGATATGTTAGATTATTGATAGGGAATCAAGTGATTCTTAGCTTCAGATGGAGTTTGTCTAAGAGGAAATACTTACTCCATCTGAAGCTTAGAAGAACTTATCCAGGGACGTAGCAGCCGTTATCTCCCACTTATAGAAGATGGGAATCTTACGGCTGGTAGTCATCGGATAAATTGAAGGTTGTTTGGTTACCTCATTCTAAAAGGGGTAACCAAACAATTTCTTGAAAAGTTATTGC
>NZ_JMGA01000075.1 GCF_000765145.1 Desulfosporosinus sp. HMP52
CCTTAATTGCAAATCGAAATGCAACCTTTCCGATTCCAACAGAAGCTTCATAATGTAATTAAATTCATAGATACCAGGGGTTGCATCCTGGCTTACAAAAGATTGGATAGTGTCAAGGGTGATGCGAGGGATACCGGAAGCCTTTAGGCTGAGGATATGCTCGCCATCATCCCATTGACACGTGAACTAAACCAATACGCTTGAAGACGGCAAAGTCTCTTTTACCTAAGAGACTTACCCAAGATTGAAAGAGAGTTTGCTTGGCAAGCGCCGAGCGTTCCGTTATTTTCATTGCTCATGATTTAGATTTACACACCTTTTCAATGCTATATAATCTGAATGGGTTGGCGGCGAAAAGGAGAATAACCATGTCGAAGTTTTTTACGTATGAAGAAAGGCTGACCTTACAGAAATGCCTAAAAGAAAGTCATTCTTTTAAAGAAATTGCCCGCAGATTGGATAAGGACCCAACCACGATTTCCAGAGAAGTCCGCAAACATCTTTCAGAGGTTGCCACCGGATATCCGGGGTTTTCCTACAATGCATGCAGGAACCGTTTCAACTGCAGGAAAAAAGGACTCTGCGGTAAAGAATGTACAAGGCGTTCAGCGGTCAATTGCAAGCTCTGTCAGAAGTGTAACGACAACTGCCAAGATTTTATCGAGGAAATCTGTATGGCAAGGTTCCGGGTCCCTTATGTCTGCAATGGCTGCGAGCAGATTGGGAAATGTACGTTGCTGAAAAGTCTCTATGATGCTGAGCATGCCCATGTCAAATCCCACAAAACCATCTCAGAATCCCGCAGTGGCCTTTGTGTCTGCGAAGAGGAGATTGCCCGGCTAAACGCTATTATCAGTCCTTTGGTACAGCAGGGGCAATCTATCCATCAGATTTATGTGAACCATGAGAATGAGCTCATGTGTAGTGAGAAAACCATCTACAACTACATCGACGCCTGTCTTATGGATGTACGCAACATCGACCTGCCAAGGAAAGTGAAGTTCCGTGCACGCTATAAAAAACCGGAATTCAAAGTGGACAAGGGCTGCAGGATCGGGCGAAACTACGACGCATTCCAGAGCTTCATAGAGAAGAATCCGGATACGGCTATTGTCCAAATGGACTCTGTCATTGGAACTAAGGGTGGCAAATGCCTTTTGACGGTACATTTCGTAGATGCGAGTCTGATGCTTGCTTTCCTTCGGGATTCCAACACCTCACAATCAGTGATTGACGTATTCAACGACCTTGACCAACGGCTGGGGCGGGAACTGTTTCGAAAGCTGTTCCCAGTCCTCCTGACGGACAACGGCAGTGAGTTTTCCAATCCCAAGGCCATTGAGTATGGGCCTGGGACGTATGGTGACTTGCGCACGAAGATTTACTACTGTGATGCCGGATGCCCTCACCAGAAAGGGGCCATTGAAGTCAATCACGGTCTGATCCGAAGAGTGCTTCCCAAAGGGTCAGGATTCAATCACCTGACACAGGAAGATGTTACCCGGATGATGAACCATATCAATTCCTACAAAAGAAAAAAGCTGAACAATCGTAGCCCCTACGAAACGTTCAGCTTTTACCATGGAGAAGAGGTTTTGCACAAACTCGGATGTTCGCCGGTTGCCGCCAGTGACATCCTGTTAAAACCTAGTCTTCTCAAAAGATAGAACCATAATAATGCGCCGCCAACCCTCAATGCACATCCATAAATAGGGGTGGATTCTCCGATTACAATTAAATCGAGAGGGAGTCGATCTCCCTTTGGCATGCCCATTTTTCTCATGATACGCCAGAAAAA
>NZ_JMGA01000011.1 GCF_000765145.1 Desulfosporosinus sp. HMP52
GAAGTTAAGACCTCCAGGGCCAATGATACTTGGGGCATAGCCCCTGGGAAAGTAGGTCATCGCCAGGTAACAAGCGACAGACTATCTCTAACGAGGTAGTCTGTCTGTGTTTTTAATCCAGTGATTGTATGTAAGAATCTTGGGAGTTAGGGGTTCCACCCGTTCGATCCACACTGCAGGAGAATGCGTTATGGGACGCAGTGTGGCGAAAAGCTCATCCGCTTTTCGTATACCGAACACGGAAGTTAAGACCTCCAGGGCCAATGATACTTGGGGCATAGCCCCTGGGAAAGTAGGTTATTGCCAGGTAAACAAGCGAAAGAACTATCTCTAACGAGGTAGTTCTTTCTATGTTCCATAATACTGCTATCGAACACGGAAGTTAAGAATCCACACTGCAGGAGTATGCGTTATGAGTCGCAGTGTGGCGAAAAGCTCGTCCGCTTATCGTGTTCGATCCACATTGCAGGAGTATGCTTCATGAGTCGCAATGTGGCGAAAGGTTCCCCTTCGCCACGTAGGTTCTTTGTGGTTGGTGGCACTCGTCCTTCGCCGCTAAGGATTCTTTGGGGGATCAGCGGCTTCGGCGAAACTCTCCACCGGAGACTTTCGTCACCGGACACTATCGTGCCTTTCGTTCGAGGGCCGATGAATGCTTGGGGCATAGCCCCTGGGAAAGTAGGTTATCGCCAGGTAACAAGCGGAAAACTACCTTTAAGTGAGGTAGTCTTTCGCTTGTTTTTTAATTGATATGAAATGTATATACATAATGATGGTAGTCGAAGAGACTGTTATGCCAGGTATGATCTTTGATAATTAGCCACATCAATAAAGCCATTTTGCAAATAATTAATTAGTGTTACAAAACCCATGTATATGGCATAGACAGATGTTAAAACAAGCGCATGTAGCGACAGTAAATAGAATTTTTTATCATCGCGCGGCGAGAAGACTCCCATCCTCTATAGGTGGTGAGATGAATCGTCGCCCCAAAATATTACCAGAACACCTGTTTCGAAACTGTTCTTCCCGTGGTAAAATAAGGGGATAGAACATTGGAGGGGGTGTTCAAAATAATCCGAGTCTTAAAGACAACATTCCATACTACTAAAGACAACATAGAACGTCTCTTTGCCTGTAATCGCACATCTTCCAATGTTTGGAATGACTGTTTAGGATTGGCCAAAGAGCATTTTCAAAAAAACGGTAACTGGATTGACCGAGGGACGTTGCATTTAGCAACCAAAGGTCAATACCCAGTCCACAGTCAGTCCATACAGGCGGTCTACGAAAGATACATTGATGCTCGAGAAAATGCCCATAAAGCAAGGGCATTGGGATTCACCAAAATTCGGTACCCTTACAAAGAAAAAAAGCATTTCAATACTAAATGGAAAAAAGATGGGTTTCGGGTTGGCGAAAACGGAAAAATCGAGTTAAGTTTGGGGCTTTTCAGGGGTAAACGTCAAAAACCTATAGTGGTTCGAGTCAAGGATTTGCCCTCCGGCAAAATTAAAGAGATGGAACTTGTCTATGACCGGGGTCTGCGGTTAGCTATAGCCTATGATGACGGCATAACGCCCAAAGAAAATGATCATCTTGGTATTGCGGCTATAGACCTGGGTGAGATCCACACCATAGCTTCAGTTTGTGATAATGGTCAAGGAGTGATTATTACCGGTCGGAAGATCCGAAGTCTCAAACGATTACGTAATAAGAAAATGAAGGAACTGCAAAAGAAGATAGCCAAATGTCAAAAAGGTTCTCGTCAATGGAAAAAGTACCGGCAAGCTTTGAATTACGTCTTGGGTAAGAGTGATGCCCAGTTGACAGATGCCCTTCACAAAACCACCCGTAAATTCACAAATTGGTGTCTAGAAAATAAAGTGAAGGAAGTCGTTGTAGGCAACATGGAGGGTGTACAGCGAAATACTTCTCCCAAAAAGAAAAAGAACAAGCACAAACGTTCTCGCAAACATAATCAAAAAATGTCTCAATGGCAATTTGGTCGAATCACAACCTACCTGCAATACAAATTGGCAGCCGAGGGAATAAGTCTACAAAAAGTCGATGAATCCTATACAACACAAACGTGTCCCGTTTGTGGGAGGAGAAAGAAACCATCCTCTAGGAATTACAGTTGTACTTGCGGATATCAGGAACACCGGGATATCCACGGAGCGAAGAACATCTTGAGCAACTACAAATATGGGAAGTTCCAGGAACTATCATTAGATCAACAAAAGTATCTACGGATCGCCTAAAGCGGGAAGTAGTAGATGCCATGAATCTGGCCCGTATGCAATTGCATATAGTTGCCGGCCTTACCGAAATAACGTACTCGCGCCTCAGGTGAGGTATCTCTAAGGGAGATGCCATTGAGACATACATTTTGGGCTTGCCGGAAGCCCCTACCTCTAATGTAGTGTAGGTGGGGGAGGTTCACAGGACAATATAGTTTCGATTCGTACCTTTGTATTTGCTCCCCCAAACGCCGATGCGACTTTGAACACATTTGCAAGCAGGTCGGTTTTATATTCAATAGGGAAATAGTCTTTGGCCCCCATTATACTGTTGGTGGTTGTGATCTGGGGAAGTTCTTTCCAGACGACCACGGTTTTGGTGGTGAATTTTGAAATTAGGCTTAGCAAGCTGTATTCATTGGCAATGCCAAAAGGAAGCCAGAACCTGATCAAAGGAAGAATCCATAAGACATATACCGCAAAACGTGGCAGAGCTTTGAGCTTACGCTGAGACAAAACAACCAATCCGGTAATACTGGCGATAATACTCATATTAAGTACCCAGTAGAATAGTTCGGATAGCATAGACTACCTCTTTTCCAGCAGCTTTTTTAATGCCTCAAGTTCCTCTTCGGAAACATCGTTTTCAATAAATGAAGCGAAAAAGGCCTTTTTAGAGCCCTTATACAACTTGTCGATCAGGCTTTGAGTTTCAGCCTTCTGTACAGCTTCTTTTTTGACCAGGGAAGTGCAGATAAAGTTCGGTTCAGTCCGTTCAAGGGCTTTTTTCTCGATAAGCTTTTTGATAATCGTATAGGATGTGTTCTTATTCCAGCCGATGGTTTCGGCGGCGATAAGAGTGATTTCCTTTGCCGATACAGGCTCCTTATCCCACACAATGTCCATAATTTTTAGTTCACTGTCAAATAATTTTACTGTTTCCAATGTTAAACCTCCAGACTATTCGAGTAGTATGCCTATATACTACTCGAATAGTCTGGATTTGTAAAGAGTATTTTGGTAGTCTGAATTTATCAATTTCGAGACGGGGGTTGTTGCAAAACAGCTTTAGAAAATGATCTATACAAAAATCAGCCTGAGAGGACGCATAGTGAAGCCTTTGGGGCTGATTTGCGTTTGATGGTAAATATTACATTAATTATTTGATATTACTTTGCAACACTGACTAATAAGTTTAGGTAATTAATCGTCGCTCTGTGATCTGGATAGGAGAGGTGCTGATTCTTTGGATATTGAGAAACCTTCAATAATCCCATATTTAACGACCAGAAAATTGAACCCTGAAAACCAGGAAACTCCTATTCATTTTCTTCGTCAAACCATTACACCGACTGAGTATTTCTTTATCAGAAATCACTTTGAATATCCAAGCCAAACCCAAGAAGCTTTCTTTCTTCCTATATTAGGGGAAGTAATGAGACCGACAATCTTTAAATATCAAGACATAATACGCATGCCCTCAAAACACCTGACTCTGCCACTTGAATGTTCGGGTAATAATAGGGCCTTTTTTGATCCGAAGGTCTATGGGGAGCAATGGGAAGACGGAGCTATTAGTCAGGGATTATGGAGGGGGGTACCTCTTAAAGATCTCCTGGCCTTAATAGGATTGAAAAGCACTTCGCTGGAGGTCGTCTTTGAGGCATATGATTATGGTAAAAGAAAGGATTTGGAGGGAAAATTTCATTTTACCAGGAGCTTACCTATTCAAAAGGCACTTCATCCCGATACAATAATTGCCTATGAATTAAATGGCAAGCCCATTCCATTTAAGCATGGCTACCCTTTAAGGCTGATTGTACCTCAATGGTATGCCATGGCTTCAATTAAATGGCTCAAAAGAATTGTGGTTATTGATCATCACTTCAGGGGACCGTTTCAGGAAATTGACTATAACTATTACCCATATAAAGACAATGATCAAGGAAAAACACCAGTAGCTCAGATTAACGTTAATTCAGTGATACAGCAGCCGCAAAACCGTTCAATTCTGGATAATAGAAAGCATGTCATTGAAGGTTTTGCCTGGACAGGGAGGGGTGTAATCACAGAAGTTGAAGTGACCACAGATGGAGGCGAAAGCTGGCATAAGGCTAATCTTGTTCAGGAGCAATCACCGTTATATTCTTGGACATTCTGGAAATTCGTCTGGAAAGTGCCTAATAAAGGCGAGTATTTGATTATGTCGAGAGCCAAGGATTCTTTTGGAAATATCCAACCCTTTAAAGCAAAGTGGAATAGAAAAGGTTATGGATATAATGCCGTATATACTGTAAAAGTCAAGGTAGAATAGAATCTCATTGACCAAGTCCAATAGGCACTATACAATAAATCATACACCCTTATGACATCCATCAACTATTAGTAAGGTGTTAGAAATACATAGTAGGAGATTTACGGTGATTAGCGAAAAGGATTTCTTTGAAGAAATCAAGGCCAGAGGTTTTGTTTTAACAGATCAGCAAAAACGGGCTGTGGTTCATAACCAGGGCCCTCTTTTACTTCTAGCGGTTCCTGGCGCTGGGAAGACGACGGTTCTCACTGTTCGTTTAGCTTATTTGATTCTTGTAAAAAACATAGATCCTCGAAGGATTCTTTGCCTAACCTTCGGACGAGCTGCAGCCAAGGAAATGCGAGAACGGTTCTTTGAGAATTTTAGGGCTATGGTAAGCGCTCAAACTGAAGGCTGTGGAGAAATTCAATTTTCTACCATACACAGCTTCGCTTATGAGGTAGTTCGAACCGCTTTTCGACAAAGAGGTACCAGATTTGAAATTATTGAGGAACAAACCGGGGCTGAAAGCAAGACAGGAGTTCTGCGTAGGATCTACGAAAAGCATAATGCTTCCTCAATTACCGATGAGCAGCTGGAAGGGTTACAGAATACTATTTGTTACGTAAAAAATACGTTAAGCAAACCCGAAGAGCTTTCGAATTGTGACATTAAAAATTTCTCCCTTATATATAAGGATTATGAGGACTATAAGGAAAGCAGCCGCCCACGTCTGATTGATTATGACGATATGCTCTCCCTTGCCTTTCAGGAGTTAGTGGAAAACCCGGCCTGCTTAGAGTATTATCGAAAACGCTTCGACTATATGCTTACGGATGAGAGCCAAGATACATCCCTTCTTCAGCACAAAATCATCGAAAGGGTCGTTAAGCCCCAGAACAATATTTTTGTCGTAGGGGATGATGATCAATCAATTTTTGGGTTTCGAGCGGCGGAGCCAAAGTACCTCTTAGAGTTTGAACAGACGTACCCTGGAGCAAAGATTCTGCGCATGGAGCAGAACTTTCGCTCGACTCCCCAGATTGTGGCCGTAGCCTGCGGTTTTATTCGTTCTAATAAGCTGCGGTTTGATAAAGCCATGTTTACTAAGAATCCAAAAGGGGGCGTCCTTCAGAGCAAACAATTTGAAGGTATTGGAGAGCAATATCAATTTATTATTCAGAAACTCCAGAGGCAAAAGGATTTAGCCCAGGTAGGGATTTTGTATCGGAATAATTTATCCGCCATTTCTTTGGCTGATGAGCTAGATCGAGCAGATATTCCCTTTTATATGCGTGAGTCAGGTAAACAGAGGTTTTTCTCCCACTGGGCCATTAACGATATGTTAAATTTCCTTCGCTTCTCGTTTAATGACAAAAGCTTGCCCGTCTTGGAGCGGATTTGGTCCAAGTTAAGTTGTCCAATCCGCAAGCAACATCTTGATTTACTAAGGCAAATGCCAATCGATCGTTCAATTTTTGACATTCTGGCTGAACAACCGGGAGTGACCAATAAGGGAAAAATAGAGTTTTTAGACCTTAAAAAGTGGTTTAAGGAGCTTAATACTCTTTCACCTGCGAAGGCAATCCCTTATATCCGAAACCAACTAGATTATGATAAAGCGATGAAGCGAATGTGTGAGTCCCTAGGCTTTTCCGAAGACTATGTAGTAAGCCTCTTGGATGTTCTGAGTTCAATTGCTCAGAAGGAACCCACGATTGTGGAGTTTGCCAATCGTTTAACCCATCTGGACAAGCAAATGATGACTTCCTATAAAAATAGGCACAAAAATGTCGTGACCCTTTCAACCATCCATTCGGCCAAGGGGTTAGAATGGGATCAGGTCTACCTAATTGATCTTGTCGAAGGGATCATTCCTGAATGGGAGACAATCAAGGATGATCAAGATGGCAAGAAGGAATTGTTAGAGGAGGAAAGACGACTTTTTTATGTAGGCATGACTAGGGCCAAACGAGAGTTAACCTTATGTTCTATGAATTACTATTATCAGAAACGGGTGAAAGCCTCTCGCTTCCTTGGCGAGGTCAGCCTTGTGCTGCAAGGTAAAAAGCCTCAAGAAGTGATCTCTCAAGTATCAACCCCGCTGAGTGATTTAGTCCCCGGGTTGGTTGTACAGCATAAATCATTTGGAGAAGGAGTTATTCTTAAGGATGAAGGAAATATGATTGTCGTTCGTTTTAAGGATAGTTCACAGCGTTCCTTCATGAAAGATATCTGTGCTAAGCAAAGGTTGATTTGGGCTGTTTGATTCTTAGTCCCTCCATTCAACACCCTACGAATGGAGTAGCTGATGAGGCTCTAAAACCTGATAACCCCAAGAAAAAGGAATCATCAAAGTTATAGAATTTGATGATTCCCAGAATGAAGGAGCATCTAAGCACGGTAGTATTTTAAGCAAGTTTGAAGACATGGATAACAAGACAAGAGTTACATTTATGGTAGTAGCTTGCTAAAAGAGAAACCAATCATGGAGCAGAGTGTTTTTAAAGGCCTGAAAGTCGAACCCCCATGTCAAAGGCGTTTTGACAATCGATGGGGAACTGCTCAGCTTTGATCTGGGACTTGTGATTTACGTCGAACATGGATGCTTCATACTTGGAGTAATCTTCAAACTGATAGGTATCTGCGGAAATCATAAATTCAGAGGTTCCATTAAGTAGTTGCAGCACAGTTTTGTTTTGTTGAAATAAAGCTTCGTAGTTAACTTGTTGAATATACTCCTTGGGAACATTCATGGTATAAATGAAACCAGAGGATAATTTCCCAGGAAAAACAGAGCGATGACCTTCATTATAGGAAAGGTTGGAGAATAACAAACGTTCTAAGAAAGAACGCATTAAACCGGTTACATTGCTAAAATAGATAGGTGATCCCAACAAGAGAACATCCGATTGCTGAACTTTTTCTAGAACTGCAGTTAGGTCATCTTTCATAGCACAGTGTCCGACGAACTTCGAGTTCTTCCTTTTACAGGCAAAGCAGCTGGTACAACCTTTAAAATTCAAGTCATATAAATGAACAGATTCTGTTTGCGCTCCCACAGATTTAGCTCCTTCGAGGGCTTTTTGCAATAACGTATCGGTATTCCAATTCTTTCGCGGACTGCCATTAACAGAAAGTAATTTTATCATTAAAATTCGTCTCCTATCTCCTATAAGTTACTTAGTTTTGATTTGTTCAATGACATTTTCATTATAATGTTCAGGAAGAATTAAACAAGTACGCACATTTTTGTGCCTATGTATTAATTCAGTAACACATTAGCTAAGTGCAGAGAAAAAAGACCTATCCTAACTATTGCTTTCCAAGCCAGTTTTTCCTCCGTTAGTAGAGCTTCTTAAATTCTCCGGCAATCTTAAATGCAACAAAACTAGCCTACCTTTAGGTGCTTTTAGGTGGGCTAGTTTTTTGTGATCAAAAGTCTATTTAGGCCTTCAATACTGTTACACAAGATTCTCTAGGACTATAGATTTCTCTTCATAGTTCGTTTATGACAGTATTTGTTAATCTAAATATACTCCTCCCAAGCATAGTATAACAATGTCATTTAGCTTGAGGGGAGGAGCTCAATTGGGACTGTAAAAGGAGGAACCCTTCGTGGTCTAGTGCTGTTAATGCTGGCAATCCTCATGATTGCCGACGTCAGCAGAGCAGACGATGATTCAAAACTTAGAATTACTCAAGTAGAGTCGAACTTACCGAATCTAAAATTATTTGTGGAATTAGAAAACGTTTATCTGGATAACAGCAAACTTAAAAAGAATTTGAACATTAAACTTAATGATATTCCAGTCCAAATAACAGACATTCAGTCTGTTAAGAACGGAAACAAAGTTGCTGAAAATACGGCCTACCTAGTTCTAGTCGATACATCGGCATCAATGCAAAACTCTATAAGTGAAGTTCAGAGTATGTTGGAAGAATTATATGGCTTTGTCAGTTCAGAGGACAAAATAGCTGTTTTTAGTGTGAGCAACAAATTGCAACCGGTCAAGGATTTTATGAGCAATGATTCTTCAGATCAGGTAAGTAGAAACCTTAAAAATGCTTTATCTTTGGATGCCACTGCAGGAACCTATTTATATTCGGGGATTCGAGAAGCTTATGACCGAGGAAGGACAGCCCCAGACATCCCTTCCCGACGGATTATTATACTGGTAACCGACGGCGGGGTTGAAGGAGACTGTCTCAGTTGTGATGACCTGAAAAGCTACTTGGATGTCGACAGATTGCCTGTTTATACCTTAATTCTAAACCAGCAAGCCTCGGTAGATGAGGATTTTAAGAACGCAGCTGATCAAATCGGTGAGAGGACGGGTGGACAATCCTTTGTTAGCATGAGTGGAAATAAGCTCTTCGCTCAGTTCAAGGCTTCTCAGGAGAAGAGCAGTATCCTTATGCTGCGCTGTGATAATTTTAAACCCCTAAACCTGCAGGCTAACCTTACTGTATCCTTGCCAGGGAGTCAGGGTGAAATCGAGCAAACAGTTAAATTCACGGCCACTCCGGCTGCGGATAATACAACGAAGCTTAATAACCAGCAAAATTTACGAACGAGCTATTATGGAGTTATGGTGATCCTGATTCCAATGATCCTTAGTTTGTTCTTTATCCTGGCTATAGGATGGGTATTATTGACTAAGGGTGAGCAGCCCCTTTAAGGTAGTTCGGGTGCAGAGTGCGGTTAGCTAAACATTTTATACAGCCCATGCTGCCCCAAAATCGGAAACGTTTTCGATTTTGGAGCAGTCCGTCAATCACTACGCATTCTGCTCAAGGCCGCAAATAGCACATAGTTCCGCTAAACTTGTGATTGTATAGGTGCTTTGAATTTCCGCAGAGGATTTTTGCGGTTTGCTATTGATCCAACAGGTATCTATTCCTGACAAGAGGCCGCCTTTAATATCAGTATTTAAGGAATCCCCGATAATAAGCGCATCCCTTATTTCAAAATCCTTGATATGACCAATTACATAATCGAAAAATTCTTTTGATGGCTTTTGGAATCCGATGCTTTGAGAATCAAATATGTCTTCAAAAAATCTATCTAGTCCTGCATGCTTCAAACGCTTTATCTGAGTGTTTGTTATTCCATTTGTAATGATAAACAGTCTATGGGACTCAGATAAACTCTGACACAATTCTAAAGCTCCGTCCATGAGTTGATGCCCATTGCCTAGAAGTTCTCGATATTGATTTTCCCATTCTATACCATCCACAGTTTTGCCCAATTTCAACAAGGTTTCTGAAAACCTTGAATTTAATACATCATCTAAGGCAATAGTTCCATTTTCATAATCAGTCCACAGTTGTTTGTTGACGGAATTGTATACTCCAAACAGCTCATCTGAAAAAGTATATCCATGTTGATAAAACAATTTGTTTAACGAATCAATTTCGTTAGCACTGAAATCTAACAATGTATCATCTAAATCAAATAGCAATATTTTATAACTCATTTTTTTGCTCCCCATAATATAAATTATCTGTAACTCTATATATGCTAGATGTAGAGAGAAGCTCATTGGCATTGTGCAGCCAATATCGGCTAAATAGAAAGGTGATATCATATGACTCTTGAGAAAATTAGGATTAATGAAATCATGGACGAGGCTAGTCTGGTATGTAGCCTAAATGTTATCAAGAATTCATTCACTACAGTTGCGAGAGAGTTTAACCTAACTGAAGAAAATTGTTCTTCAAATCCTGCATTCATAAACTAACTTTGAAAACCTTACGACGATGAAAAATTAGGGGATCGCTATGTTTGGTTTGTTTGAAAAAAGCAATCAAATCGGATTCGTTGCCGTTGAAAAGGCAGTTGAGAGTAAATGATCTCATAGGACCTTTCCTTAAGATTTCGAAGAATAGGCCGTCAAGATTTGTTGAATAAGCTCTTGCCGGCTTTCAGGCGTCTCGATTTTGAAATGCTCAAGATAATCAGCTACTTGCTTCGGGGAACCTCTTCGGCCGACGATGGCATAGGCTAAGTAGAATAAAGAGGTACCCCAATTGATCTTTTCCCCTTGTTTGTTTTTGAGACCGTTGCGAGGGAAATTCAAGAGATCATCTCCGATGTCTTGAACGATTTCATCGAGTTCCCCAATAGTTTTTACTCCGAGGTAACTAAAGACTGTAGTGAGATAGCCGAAAAAACGATCCTTTAATTCTAAATCGGCGTTGACGATATGACTAATCTTCTGGTCGAGTTCACGGATGTGTAGGGATTTTAGAACATAGGATTTTAGCGATGCCTGATTGATAAGCACCGTAGTGGGGGTCTTCTCAATTTGAGCTTCAACTTCGGCCTCGTAATTAGCCAGGTTAGAACGAATTTTGATAAACTCTTCATCTGCTAACTCCAGCAATCCGGCTAGTCGAGAGAAGCTTCTCCGGATTTCCCGGGGCACGGCGTGTTCATTTTTATACCCTAAGTCATGTTCGATTTCAGCCCAGGTATGTTGAAGAATGGAGCGGACTTGAATTTCCAACTTGCAATCTTTGAAGCGTTGGTACTCAATAAGCTGGAGCCTAAAGGAGGGGAGCTTGACCACATAGTGAAGGGATAGATAGCCAAATTTCTCAGGGTCAATTAATTCCCGCTTGTCCACGGAATTTGAACGATCTACTTCAAATTCCTCCTCCACGAAACTGGCGATAAGATCCACTTGGTCAGCAAAATAGGTGATAATCCGAATCCCGGCTAAATCGGTGATGTCCTCTAGCTTTGTGTATTTATCATCTTCCCGATTGACCTTTCTCTTTAAGCTTTCTCGGTTTTTTACCCGGGAAGTGATGGAGTGAACGTTGATACCCTTAAGCTGAAGTATTCCTTTTAACAAGTTTTCGGTGACATTGGTAAAATCGGAATATACCGGATAAACTTGATCAAATTTTGCAATGATGTCGGCTGAATTTTGATTGGTCATCTTAAATTTCCCTTCGGCTGCTTTAGTTTCTTTTAGCTATTATGTTATCATATTAACGGATATTTTTGGCCTCGATATAAAAATACACTGAAATGACCTTCTAAAGTCGAATATATATCTTTCGATGATGAAGAAAACCCAATATAACCATATAAAATATCACGTAAGAAAGCGAAAAATATAAAGAATCTAACCCATGTGCCCACGGACTTATGAGCCTTTCTGTGAACCAGATTCTAAAGGACATGGTTTTGCCGGAAATAGAATCATATATCGGAATTAGCCATAATGACCTTCCCATAAGTCCTGAAGTAAAGTAGATGAAAATTGCACTGGCCCCTATAACCTTGAATGGTATTAGGAATCTATCCCTTTTGAGGATATCTGTTACCAGATATAAAAAGGCTAATAATAAAATCCCCAGGCCAGATGTCAGTAGGACAAAGGAGCTAGACCAGAGGTTTTTATTATAGGGAAAGAATGCATTAGATAACTCTGCGGAGAATAGCAGCAATAAACCACTGCCAATGAGGAAAGACAGCCTAATAAGTCGCCTATAGGGTCTTTGAAGTATCATTCCGGCAACAACCCCTATAAGGCCTGAACTTAAAGCAGGGATTGTACTGAGAATACCTTCCGGATCCCAATTTGGCGTATATAAATGACCTTCAAGATATTTTAGGTCAATGTATTGAACAAGATTGCCTTGGAGATCCATTACTCCCCTTTCATATCCAGGAACGTGAACATATTTTAGTAAAAGATAATATAAAATGAGCAATAGAGCCGATGTTAGAAGTTGAACATTTATTTGTAATGTTTCTTTTTTGAAAACTGATCTGAGTAGTATATAGATAAGGGCTGAGACTAAATAAACCACAGCAATTCTCTGGAGAACTCCAGGAATCCTTATGACGGTTAAATCGAAGAAGGGAAACCCATTTAATAATAACCCTAAGAGAAATATTAGACTGCTGCGGCTTAAAATGTGGCCAATGATGGCTCCTCGGCTGGTGCCTTTTTCTAATCGATTTCTGGTTGATATCGGCACGACAACGCCCATGATAAAGATAAAAAAAGGGAATACCAGATCGGCTACCGTAACTCCATTCCAAGGAGCGTGTTTCAATTGTTGGGGAATATTGGAGGGATTCCCCGGATTACTAACCATGATCATTAGTGCTATAGTTAGCCCCCTAAAAATATCAATACACTCCATGCGTAAGCTTTTTTGCATATTTTAGCCTCAATTTTCCTGAGTTTTCTTATCATAACCATTGTGCATATTTCCTTCGGCTATTATACTTTGGCTTTGTTTTATTTCCTTTGGTAAATATCCCGGACAAATTTACCTTTTCAGAGGAAGGTCATTAATGATAAGATTAGATACGGCAGAAATTAATACTGGTTTTTGCCTTCCATGGCTGCAGCCTTCAAAAAATTTTAGGAGAGACTGACAAAGTACATGAAACATATAAATGAAATTTTTAGTGATTATGAAGCTGAGGGTAACCTTAATACTGCTATTGTACAAGCAGTGGTCTTAACTAAAAGTACGAAAACCTTAGAGATGAAAATCAGCTCTGATAAATATATTGAAACAAGAGAAATTGAAGCCCTCAATCGGTTTATCAGAGAACGATTAGCCTTAGAGGATTCGATCATCACGGTAGTTTACCCTGAGGGAACCCAGAGAAAACCCTTAGAAGAGGAACTCAAACATATTTTGTCAGTGTTGGCGAATAAACATCCCATCCTAAACGGAGCGCTTAGAAGTTGTGACTACGAAATCGCCGAAAATCATGGGATCAAATTTACATTTAAAACGGCAGTTTCCTACCTATTAAAAGCCAGAGGTTATGACAAGAAAATTCAGGAGGCCATCAAAAACCTCTACGGGGCTGCCTATCAGATTAATTTTGTCGATGATGTAAGCAGTGAAGAATTAAAAAGGTTGCAAGAAGCTACCGAAGCAAACGAGACTATGCTTCTTCAAAGGCAAGTTGCTGCTACAACAGCCACTGAATCCCCTATAGAATCTACGCCAATAAAATCGGAAGCTAAAGGGGACGACGGAAAAAAAGGTGATCCTTCCTTGATCTTAGGCAGAAACTCGACGATTAAGGACACGGTCATTAAAATTACGGACATCACACCGGATGAAGGCAGGGTAGCTATCCAGGGTGAGCTATCTAATATCGAAGCCAAGGAATTAAGAAGCGGAAAAACTTTAATTTCCTTTGATTTATATGACGGCTCAAGTTCCATGACCTGTAAGGCTTTCATTAAGCCCGGTGAAGATGGGGAGATAGTATCCCGGCTAAAAAAGGCTAAGGGTGTCAAGCTGGCCGGAAATGCCGGCTTTAGCCAGTTTTCCGGGGAAATTGAGCTGATTGCCAATACCATCGTAGAAACAGCAGGCAGGAAGAAGGCTCAGCGGCAGGATAAAGCAGAGGAGAAGCGGGTCGAGCTGCACATGCATACCCAGATGAGTCAGATGGATGCCATGACCAGTGCTACCGATCTGATTAAAAGAGCTATGAGCTGGGGGATGAAATCTATTGCCATTACGGATCATGGCGTAGTACAGTCATTTCCCGAGGCTCATAAGCTCTTAGGTCGAGATAATCCGAACATGAAGGTTATCTATGGCGTGGAAGCCTATTTGGCCCCGGATAAAAAGTCCTCCCTCACCAACGCTAAAGGCCAGAGCCTTGATACTACCTATTGCGTGTTGGACTTGGAAACCACCGGTTTCTCAGCAGTAACGGAAAAAATCACGGAAATAGGAATCATGAAACTCCAAGATGGCAAGGTCATCGACGAGTTCAGCTGTTTTGTTAATCCGGAAAAGCCGATTCCGGCAAGGGTTGTAGAGGTTACCAACATCACGGATGATATGGTAAAAGATGCCGAGACCATAGACCAGGTCTTTCCTAAACTGCTGGAATTTATTGAAGGAAGCGTTTTGGTTGCTCATAACGCTGAGTTTGATATCGGCTTCTTAAAGCATAATGCTAGAGTCTTAGGCTACGGCTTTGATTACACCTATTTGGATACCTTGTCCTTGGCCAAGGAGCTCTTTCCTGATTTTAAAACCTATAAATTAGGCAGAATCGCTAAGAACCTAGGCTTCAAGGTGGAGGTAGCTCACAGGGCCTTAGATGACGTGGATACCACGGTGAAAGTCTTTAAGGTTATGATGGAAAAACTTAAGCAACGGGGAGCGGAAACCCTTGAGGATATTGATCGCTACGGCTCCGATGCAGACGCCAAGAGCGTTGAGTATAAGAAGCTTAAAACTTATCATGCCATCATCTTAGCCAAGGACTATGTGGGCTTAAAGAATTTATATAAGCTGGTTTCCTATTCTCACTTAGATTATTTTTATAAAAAACCGCGGATCTTAAAGAGCCTGTTTAAAAAATACTCAGAAGGCTTAATCCTGGGCAGTGCCTGCAGTGAAGGGGAGCTTTACCAGGCCATCTTACTGGGAAAGTCCAATGAGGAAATTGAAGCCATTGCCGAGGCTTATGATTATTTTGAAATCCAGCCTCTCGACAACAATGAGTATCTAGTCAGAACCGAGCAGGTACCGGACAAAGACTATTTAAAGGAAATTAATCGTAAAATTGTAGCTCTTGGTGAAAAATTAAACAAGCCTGTAGTGGCCACCGGGGATGTTCACTTCCTGGATCCGGAAGATGAGATCTATCGGCGAATCCTGGAAGCCGGTCAAGGCTTTAAAGATGCGGATAATCAGGCACCCTTATATTTGAAAACTACCGAAGAGATGCTGGAGGAGTTTTCCTATCTAGGAGGAGCAAAAGCCTATGAAGTGGTGGTAACCAACACCAATCTGATAGCCGATATGTGCCAGCAGATCAGTCCTATTTCAGCGGAGAAGTGCGCGCCTCATATTGAAGGCTGCGAACAGACTATTAAGGACATTACCTTTGAGAAGGCCTATGCCCTCTATGGAGACCCCTTGCCGGAAATTGTTCAGCAAAGGCTGGATAGAGAGCTGGATTCCATTATTAAAAATGGCTTTTCTGTGATGTATATCATCGCTCAAAAGCTGGTCTGGAAATCCAACGAGGACGGCTATCTGGTAGGCTCCCGAGGATCCGTGGGTTCCTCGGTGGTTGCCTATATGACTGGGATTACGGAAGTAAATGCCTTGCAGGCCCATTACCGCTGCCCCGGCTGCCGATATTCGGACTTCTCTGATCATGGGGTTAAAATCGGCTTTGACCTACCGGATAAGGAATGTCCGGTTTGCGGAGAAAAGCTGGCCAAGGACGGCATCGATATCCCCTTCGAGACCTTCTTAGGCTTCAATGGGGATAAAGAGCCGGATATTGACTTAAACTTCTCAGGAGAATATCAGGCCAAGGCCCATAAATATACCGAGGTTATTTTTGGCAAGGGGACCACCTTTAAGGCCGGAACCATCGGTACCATCGCTGAAAAAACAGCCTTTGGCTATGTGAAAAAATATTATGAGGAAAAAAACCGTACCGTTAGCAAGGCAGAAACTCTGAGAGTCTCCAAGGGCTGCACCGGGATCAAAAGAACCTCAGGACAGCACCCGGGAGGAATCATCGTCGTGCCGAAGGGACGGGAAATCTTTGAATTCTGTCCCGTCCAGCATCCTGCTGATGACTCTAGTTCGGATATCATAACCACCCATTTCGATTATCACTCCATTGATTCTAACCTCTTAAAACTGGATATCCTAGGGCATGACGACCCGACGGTTATCCGAATGCTTCAGGATATCACCGGTGTGGATCCGCAAAAGATACCCATGGATGACCCGGAGACCATGTCCATATTCTCCTCCACGGAAGCCTTAAAGGTATCCCCGGAGCAGATCAATTCCAAGGTGGGGACCTTCGGCATTCCGGAGTTTGGTACGAAGTTTGTCCGAGGAATGCTTTTAGATACCCGGCCCAAAGCCTTCGAAGATTTAATCTGTATATCCGGTCTTTCCCACGGGACAGATGTCTGGTTGGGAAATGCCAAGGATCTAATAGATGCGGGAACCGTGACCTTAAGCGAAGCCGTCTGTACCCGGGATGAAATCATGACCTATTTGATTAAAAAGGGCCTGCCGCCCAATACGGCCTTTAAGATCATGGAGCTGGTGCGTAAGGGGAAAGCTTTATCCAACCCTGAAAAATGGGCTGAATATGAAGCCTTGATGAGGGAGCATAAGGTGCCGGAATGGTATATCGATTCCTGCCGAAAAATCAAATACATGTTCCCTAAAGCCCATGCTGCCGCCTACGTCATGATGGCCTTCCGCATTGCCTGGTTTAAGGTGCACATACCTCAAGCTTATTACGCAGCCTACTTCACCATTCGAGCCAAGGCCTTTGACGCTGAATTTATGATCTTCGGCAAAGAAAAGGTTAAGGCTAAGATGAAAGAGATTGAGGAACTGGGTAACACTGTCACCCCTAAAGATAAGGATATGTACGATGACTTGGAATTGGTTTTAGAAATGTATGAAAGGGGCTTTAAATTCCTGCCCATTGATTTGTACAAGTCCCATGCCACAAAATTTCTGCTGGAGGAAGAGGGTATAAGACCGCCTATCAACAGTATATCCGGCATGGGAACTGTGGCTGCGGAAGGTCTCTATAATGCCGCCCAGGAAAAGCCCTTCAACTCCATAGAGGATGTGAAGAAACGGGCGAAGATTGGGAATGCTACTATAGATTCACTGCGGAAATTCAGCTGCTTTAAGGGAATTCCGGAAAGTGATCAGATGAGTCTTTTTGATGTGATTTAAGATGTGATTAAAAAAGAAAAAAGAACGAACTAGCCACTGTTTTACTGTGCAACGTTGACTTATGGATCAAATAAATATATACTAATGGTTAGGTTTGAAAGAGTTTTGTCTTATAAAAAGTTAATAATTAAAGTTCTCTAGGGTTCCGCAGTTTCAACTGGTCTGTGACCAAGAGAGAACTCACAGTTTTATAGCTGTGTCACGGAAGGACAAAAGCCTGGGAGATATCAAGATGGTATCTTTCAGGTTTTATTTTTGTAATGAAGGTTAAAACATGGCTTTGATCCCCGATTCGTACACAACAAAAGAGCAATCCAGCTTACCTAAAGCATAGTTGGATGGAATTTAAGTTAATGAAAGTGAGGGTAAATTAATGTTTAGAGAAATGAGAAGAGGTAAGCAATTATTATCAACAGAAGACACCGTAGCTGTAATGGATAGATGCACAAATGGTGTCCTGGCGTGTTTAGGTGATGACGATTATCCTTACGCAGTTCCACTTAGCTATGTCTATCTGAATGACAAAATCTATTTTCATTCAGCCAAAGCCGGACATAAAATAGATGGTATGACGAAGAACCCAAAGGTATCTTTTTCAGTAATAGATGAAGATACGATAGTAAGTGAAAAATTCACTTCTTATTTTCGCAGCGTTATCGCTTTTGGAAAAGCTAGAATTGTAGAAGGTGGTGAAAGGATTGAAGCTTTTGAGGCTTTAGTTGAAAAGTATTCAGCAAATCAACCTGAAGAAGCCAAGCATAAGGAAATATCCGGATGTACGCAATCCTCTATGGTTGCAATTGACGTCGAGCACATAACTGGCAAGGAAGCTATTGAATATGTTAACGCTAAAAGATTAAGTGTGATGAACTGAAATTGAAAATCTTATCTAACTAATTCAAAAGGAAGTTGAAGAGGATATCAATAGAATCTATAAGTCAATTTGTGTTATAATATGGTAATACCATCAATCTTTGCAGATGAGGGGTGTTTATGTTGAGCTTAACTGAACCTCAAGCCATTACAATAGCCGAATATAACAAACTCAGAGAAAATTCCGAGAGTAGATTGGAATACATTGATGGGATTGTGTATATGACTCCATCTCCTTCGACGAAACATCAAAGGATTTCCAGTAGATTACATGCAAAGTTATTCAATTTCCTTGAAGGAAAAGAATGCGAAGTGTTTCCTGCACCCTTTGACATTGAACTTAGGACAGATGATGACCAAGGGGATCAGTCTGAAAAAACCAAGGTTGTTATTCCGGATTTATCAGTTATCTGTGATAAAACGAAACTGGCCGAAAATAAGTATGTTGGTTCACCTGAACTCATCATTGAAATATTATCTCCATCAAATCAAGCTCATGATCTCGTTAAAAAACTCAATTTATATATGCAACATGGCGTTAAAGAATATTGGATTGTCAATCCTCTTTTGAATACTGTACAAATCTATGTTTTAAATGGGGAAGGGCAGTATCACCAATTAGAGGTATTGAAGGAAACAGGGACAGCCCATTCCGAGGTTTTGAAGGGATTTAGTATAAATCTTGAAGACTTACTTAAATAAGTGGATAAAAGGATCTACCGTTCGAGCAAAGGCCATTGGTGCTAAATTTTATAAGAATAAGAACAAGCCACCGTTTAACCAAAAACGGTGGCTTATATAGTTAGTAGATGTGCTATTTTTTCTCCGTTAGTCCCTCCAGAAATAAATCTAACTTGTACTCAAGGTTCTCCTGGAAAGGGATTTGTGAACGGCTGGTTATAGCGGATTGGATCAGGCCCATGAACATCTCTGTTACCATTTCAATTGGAATAGTGACTCTAAATTCTCCTTTTTCTTGCCCCTCCCGAATAACACTTACTAAAAAATCTTTAAACTCCGGACCATGGGGCGGTTGTATTGGTGATAGTGACTGGTTACGGTATACTTTAAATAATTGTTGATTCTCTTCAAATATCTTACCTAAAATCAATAAAAGCTGAGAGATTTTTTGTGGGGGATTAGCCGATGATTGGTTCAGTTCTTCCAGCGACCTTTTAACCTCACTGATTTTCTCAGCTAGGGCATATTTGAGAATGTCTTCTTTAGATTGAAAATAGTTATAAAAAGTACCTATACCAAAGTCAGCACCTTCCATAATTTCAGCCACAGTTGTTTCCTCAACGCCTTTTTCTATGAACAGTTTAATTGCCACATCAACAATCGATTTCTGCACCTGCAGTTTTTTCCTTTGTCTACGATCCATTAAGTCCTCCGTAAGCTTATCTCCAATAAAGCTAATTCAACAATGAATTTATTCATTGATAATTATAGACAGTTATTCAATCATCGTCAAATGTTAGCATAACCCTTCTATAGCCTTTGAGTATGGATAGTAAAATCTTGTGGAGGCATTAAAAATGCATACCTATGTAGTAGAATTTGTCAGGTATGCATTTTCAAATTATCATTGAGGTATTATTACCAAATTTCTTCTACAAACTGTACGGAATCCCTAATTACGTTATTACATATTTTGTCAAATATCCCTGACTCATGGGCAAGTTTAACATTTTCCGGCTTTGTAAAATCTAAACCCGTAAGATCTTTGCAGGTATAACATCCATGCTTTGCTTTAATTTTCTCGATTAGCTCCTGGGTAAGATAGAAAGTTTTCCCTTGAGAGTCTGGGTCGGAGAGGCCCTCATGGTTCCCGTGTTTTAATCCTATGGCTAAAATTCCGCCACTAACAGCCCCACAAATATCACCATGACATGATATTCCTGCACCTAGACCCGTTGAAATCTTTAAGGCTAACTTTTGTTCTAAGCCAAGTTCTTCACTTAGTGCAGCAAAAACAGACTGACTGCATAAAAACCCATTTTTCATCATCATAACAGCCTTTTCAGAAACAGACATATTGTATCCTCCTCAAAATATGAATATGTTCATATTTGTATTATATTCATAAGTCTTAAGACTGTCAATCAAAAATGAATGTATTCATAAATGAAATGAAATGAATCCTTCCTATAGTTGTTTTAGTAATGAAGAACCACCCTAAATCAGCAGTGCCTATTTTGATGATGTGTGTGGTACTTGGAAGTTTAGTTGGGTTTGTAAAAGTGTCTACTTAAGAGCATAAGAGGAATAACAACAAGCCACCGTTCACAGTAAACGGTGGCTTGTAAAGTTTAAGTGGCGTTTAATGGCAACTTAGAACTTAATTATTTTTGGTTCACCGACAAAGGTAGCTATCGTAGCTACTGCATCCTTTAGATACAACACCTGGGTGTTGGGATCTGTTGCGGAATACCGAGACTGAAGTGAAGGATAGCTTTCCAGCATACTTTCCTTTGCTTCAATACGGTCATCCTCTACAGCAACGGCCTGGATACGAATCCACTCTTGCCCATTAAAAGCGCAGATTTCTATTTTGGGATTTGCAGTCATTTGCTTGGAAACGTCCTTTACCTTACCAGTTTGAATATAAAGCTTGCCCTCAAAAATATTGACAGTTCCGAAGGGACGAACTCGTGGTTGATCCCCATCAACTGTAGCTAAGTAATAGGTCTGGCAGTTCTTTAAGAAATCAAAAACTTCTTGCATTAAAGAAATCTCCTTTCAAGTTTATACAACAAATTTATAATAAAAGTCTTGAAATAACAAGTACGATTATTTATCATACATAGTATCTAAAAAGATACTATTAGGAGGGACTATGGAAGCGGAGAAAGATTTATTTGGGAAATGCCCTTATATGACAGCACAGAAGGTTCTATCTGGTAAGTGGTCAATAATGATTCTCTACCATCTCGGAAAAAAGACCATGCGCTTTGGAGAATTGCAGCGGCAGTTGCCTGATTTAACCCAGTCAACGCTGACTAAACAGTTACGCGCTTTGGAGGAGAACGGATTAATTGAAAGAAAGATTTATCCCCAAGTCCCACCAAAGGTCGAATACTCTTTAAGTGATATCGGGATAAAGTTTAAAAAAGTATTGGTTGAATTGGCAATTTGGGGGGGCGAATACATCGAAACTTTAAAGGATAAAGCAGATAGATCATGAATTATTTATAGCTTTACGCCAATATTGGTAAATTATTCAGCTCTTCTCTGAATTATAGATTCATAGGTTCCTTGACTAAGTAACGGAGTAATTTAGTACAGATAATATGAGAATTAATCACAACTCTTGTGGAGAAGAAGCTTGACTTTTAATCTAGACGAAGGGGTTGATTAGGAGTATTCTAAGATTGGTCGAAATTATCCCATAGAATAGTTTTTTCAATCTGAGAAAGAGGCGCAGTAATTTGAGCAATTTGTATTTGATTTTTTTGAGCATTGGTCATCTCGTTGTGGATTTAGGTCAGGGGATCCTGCCGATTTTAACACCTGTGTTAGCGAAAAGTTTTGATCTCAGCTATTTTCAAGTTGGTATAATCGCCCTTGCGTTTACCTTTAGTTCAGCTATTATCCAGCCGATTTTCGGAGTACTTAGCGACCGATACAGCATGCCCTGGTTAATGCCTGTGAGTCTTTTCCTTTCAGGTTTTGGTTTGGCCATGACAGGTATGGTTCATTCATACGGACTATTGTTGTTGGCGGTGCTATTAAGCGGTATTGGGGTAGCGGGCTATCATCCGGAAGGATCGAAGTTAGCCCATTTTCTCAGCGAGGACAGCAAAGCGGGATCATCAATGGCAATTTTCTCTGTGGGAGGTAATCTCGGCTTTGGTCTTGGTCCTATGCTGGCCGTGTTTGTCTTGAGTTTTGCCGGACTGAAGTCGATTCAAGGTGTTATGATCCCCGGGGCTTTGGCCGCGTTGCTCTTCGTGTTTTTACTGCCTAAATATAAGGCCATCTTGGCAGAAAAAAGCCACAAACAGAAAAAGGCTACAAAACAAACAGTAAAAAGCAAGGTTAGAACCGGAAGCTTAATCTTATTGCTGTTGTATGTAACCATAAGATCATGGATACAATCCGGTCTGGTTTATTTCATTCCATTTTACTTTCCAAGTTTTAGAGGAATTTCTGATCCCGAATATATAGTCAGTATATTTTTAATTGCAGGGGCAGTAGGCACGATTTTGGGCGGGCCTTTTGCTGACCGTTTTGGAGGAAAAAACGGGCTGCTGGTTTCTATGATTGTTAGCCTAATTGCAATCTATCCCTTTTTGCATTTAAACAGCACATTGATTCCTGTTCTGGCTTTTATTGTCGGAGCAGCACTGATTTCGACTTTTTCCACGACTGTGGTGTTCGGACAAAGGTTGCTGCCTAATAATATTGGACTTGCTTCCGGTATGTTGCTTGGTTTTGGAGTCGGTATGGGTTCAATTGGGGTTACCTTACTTGGAGGAATCGCTGACCACTTTGGTCTGCCCTTAACTATAAACATAATCAGTCTCCTGCCAATTCTAGGAATTATCCTGGCTGTTACTCTGCCGGATATTAGAGCACGGGAAGCTGTTGTTGAGCCGAATCCCGCTGCCTAGCAGAAGTCTGTCTCGTATGCAGAAAATGACCTGCCTCTGAAAATTTACCCTTTTCAGAGGCAGGTCTTCGATTGTATAGTTCAATTTGATCATAATATCGAAGGGTTTTGGTTGAGACCTTTCCAATTTTAGAAAACTGTCCGATTGTGTACACATTTCCTCCTCCTTTTTTGTCGACAGTATAAGTATAAACCTTCCAGTTAAGGGTAAAGTCAATACTAATCATTCTTAGTTCAGGAATATAATAATGGAGGACATGCCGTGAAAAAAGCAGATTATCATATACATTCTGATTTCTCTCCGGACTCTACACTTACCATGGATCAAGCCTGTGAGATAGCCATTAGTTTAGGTCTTGAGGAACTTTGTTTCACAGATCACTTTGAAATAGCTGAGGACATAAGAATCGACTATACCAAATACCGACAAGCTGTGTTTAGAGCAAGGGAGCGTTATGGAAAACAACTATCTCTAAAGGTTGGTTTAGAAGTAGGTTTTGATAAATACTCTCAACATCAGATTCAGGAGTACTTAGGAGACAAGGACTTCGATTTTGTGATTGGGTCCTTGCACAGGGCGGAGGGTTTAGATTTATTTAATGGAGACTTTTTTAGAGGAAAAGAACTAAAGGTTGCCTTCAGTGACTACTTCAAGGTTATTCATGAGTCCATTCCCAGCTTCGGTTTTTCTGTATTAGGTCATATAACGCTCATTAAACGTTTCTTCTTACTGCTTAAGGTTAATCCGTCGGATATCGATTGGAGTTATTACGACGAAGAAATACAGGCTATACTGCAGGACTTAATCGCCGGAGGAAAGGGAATAGAACTGAATCTGCGAAATCCCCTGATTGATTTGGATTTCCGAGTCCTTCGCCTCTACAAGGAGTTAGGGGGAGAAATCATCACCTTAGGGACAGATTCTCATCATACAACAAGTATGCATACAATGGAGGAGGGATTTCAAGCTCTTCGGGAAGTAGGCTTCCGATATTATTGCGTTTTTGACCAGTTAAAGCCTCTTTTCGTTTCAATCTAGCTTATTTTAAACATTTGAAGGAATTTTGTAAAACATGTCGAAAGAATTTACATAGTAACGAAGATATTCATTTTTTTAAATCTAAAAAGGAATAGTGAGCAATAGGGCTCTTCATTCAACCCTGGTTACCAGGGTTAAATGAAGAGCTCTTTTTTAATATAGGGAAGATTAAGAGGGGGGAGTTTTTTGAGTAATTGGTTGAAACGTTATCTTGTACTTATCGTATTTTCAGGGGTTATGCTTTCCTTAGGGGTCATGTTTAGGAATAGCAATTTTATTTTTCCGTTGCTTTTAGTTAGTATCGGCGGCTTCATGACTATTTGTCTATTACATATCAGAAAAACCTTCGAGCTATTAGATTACTCTATCGAATATCTAAAACGGGGATCTCTAGGGGATTATATGGTTTTAGAAAAGGGCGTAAAACTGGTTGAGCAGTTAAACGACCAAATAACAGCAATTCTGCAAAGTAATAATTTAGACCGTGAAATGATTATCAATATTCAGAAGAAATTGCTAAGGGAAAATCCTGAATTCATGGCTTTAAGTTCTTTTTGGGAACCCAATGCTTTTGACCAGAGAGACAGCAGTTTCCAAAATATCGATTACTATGATAAAGGTACTTTTACGGCCTATGTTTACCGTGATGAGGATGAAGGCGTTAAGGTCATTAGTCTTGGGGATATCTATAATCAGCCATGGTACACAGGGCCAAAGAAAACCCGCAAAATCACAATAACTGAGCCTTATGAGGAAAATATTAAAGGTAAAAAGATTTTAATGGCCAGTGTTGTTATGCCAATTATTTTTAAGGGTAAGTTCCTGGGGGTTATTCCCACAGACATTGTCTTGAATGAGATTGAAGAAATACAAACAGATGTCGTATTGTATAAAAATAGGTTCCAAAATACACTAACCGAAACAATCGTCACGTGTTTGATCAATAGAAACGATGAGTTTGGTATTCTCGGACAAGCAATCAAAGCGACAAATGTCAATCAAAAACAGATCTTGAATCGGTTGTTGCAAACAACAAACCAGGTTACGGAAACTTCTAAAGGACTAACAGTCATATCACAAGAGTCTGCCAAAGCTGTTGAAGAGATTTCTAAGACAATCGAACAAATTGCCTCCAGTGCAACCACCCAGGCCTTAGAGACAGATAATGGCGTCAATGAGATTACGGAGTTAGGTAAGATTATTGAACTGGATCAACAATATTTGAATGACCTAAATAATTCAGCTGAAACAGTTGAAAGAATGAAAAACGAAGGTATAATCGCTATAACCGAACTAATAGAGCGCACACGAGAAAGAGAACAATATACTGATCGGATAGAAGAAGGAATTATCAAAACGAATGTAAGCGCTGAGAAAATTTATTCTGCAAGTAAACAAATTCAAAATGTTGCAGATCAAACCAATTTGTTAGCTCTAAACGCGGCTATTGAAGCAGCCCGGGCTGGTGAAGCCGGAAGAGGATTTTCCGTTGTGGCAGAAGAAATTCGAAAGCTGGCGGAACAATCAAGCAACTTGACCAGCGAAATTAATTCCGTAATCGATGAGTTACAGTCGAATTCACAAAGTGCCGTAGAAATCATTGGCAAAAGTTCAGTCATTGCTGAGAAGCAAGAAAGCAGTGTTAAGATTACCAGTGAGCGCTTTGAAGGAATAGCCCAAGCCGTAGAACAGACCAAAGAAATTATTGGAAACCTAAATGTATCTGGTCAAAGTATGAAGAAGAAAGAGAATCAACTTATTAACATAGTAAAGAAATTAGATCAAATTGCCGAAGAGAATGCCGCCAGTACACAGCAAGTATCGGCAGCTTCTGAAGAGCAAACAGCATCAATGATCGAAATTGCCAATGCAAGTCAAGGTCTTTCTACTTTAGCTTATGAATTGCAACAGGCTATTAATAAATTTAAGTAAAGCTTTTATTACGAACCAAATTCCGGCCTAGATCCAAAAATACACTAAATATCACAAACCTTATCAAAGAACTATCTTGCATAGTGTGAATAGTCATCCCAAAAAGCAAATACCAGGCCTTCTGAAATTCAGGAAGCCTGGTATTTGCTTTTTCGTTAAAAGAGTACCACTAAGTAAGAGATAATGACCGTTCAGAATTACGATCCTTCATTTTAGGGGTGGGAAAGTAGTGGGAGGAATTTAGAAGGTTTAAACAATACTTAATAATTTCGCTGCGACGGACAATACCAATAAATATTCCGTTATCGTCGACAACAGAGACAAAATTTTGTTCCGTGGCGTAAGAGAAGAGATCTTCCATTTGGGCATCTACGTTAACCGGAATGTTAAACGAATGCCGTTCTATGTCTTTGAGGGGAATCTTTTGGGTATTCATAAAGGTTAGCTCAGGTGAATTTTTCATTTTCCAAAGGAGATCACCTTCTGTTAAAACTCCCACATATTTACCATCATCGTCGATGATAGGTACAGAGGTATACCGATGATATTTCATTCGCTCTAATGCCTGGCGCATGGTTGAATTTATGTTTAAGTGAATAACATCTTTTTTGGGTAAAAGGAAAAATGCAATATTCATTTCAAAACCTCCAATCAGGTTGGATTTACATAATTGCGTTTTGATATTACAAAGGTTACAAATGTAGCGAGAGATAATAAAAATGTACTACTTGTAAAGATATTCACAAGTATAGCCTAACATTTATGGGAACAAAAGTCCATAGAGTAATGGCATGGTAGATATAAAAGTATTCTATGGACTTCTCGAGGTCTGACGACTTAAAAAAAAGCGTGGTCAAGGATTGTCACCCTTGACCACGCTTTATTACTTATAGATTATCCTATTTACCTGCTAACATATTGGGAAGGTCAGTCTTCACATTTCCGGTCAATTGAAGATTGAAGTTATCTTGGAGGACACTCAATACACCAGGAGTAATGAATTCCGGAGCTTTTGGCCCAACGTAGATGTTCTTTACACCTAAGCTAAAGAGTCCCAATAGAATGGCCACGGCTTTTTGTTCAAACCAGGAGAGAACAATAGTTAGTGGAAGGTCGTTGACACCGCAGCCAAAGGCATCTGCTAAAGCTAAAGCAATTTTTACGGCTGAACCAGAATTATTGCATTGACCTAAATCGATATAACGGGGAATTCCATCAATCGTACCAAAATCATGGTCATTAAAACGGAACTTACCGCAGGAAGTTGTTAATATGACACAGTCTTGAGGAAGGGAGAGAGCTAATTCACGATAATAGTCGCCACCTTTTCCTGGTGCATCACAGCCGGCAATAACAAAGAAGCGCTTGATTTTCCCAGCTTTTACGGCTTCAATAATTTGTGGGGCAATACCTAAAACTGTGGTATGGTGAAATCCCGTCAGCAAAGTCTTATTTGATTTGACATCTGCTTTAGGCAAAGACAGAGCCTTTTCAATGATTGGAGTAAAATCGTCATTGGCGATTTTTTCGACTCCCTCCAAACCTGCCACATCGTAGGACCAGAATCGATTGCTATAACTTCCTTTAATCGGCATTACGCAGTTGGTTGTGCCAAGGATTGCTCCGGGAAAAGATTCAAAGAGCTGCCGCTGATCAAACCAAGATTTACCGATATTACCCTTCAAATGCTCATATTTTTTAAGATGGGGATAACCATGTGCCGGCAACATTTCAGAGTGGGTATAAATATTAACGCCTTTGCCCTCGCTTTGTTTTAGAAGCTGTTCTAGGGCAAACAGGTTATGCCCGGTGACTACAATACAATGCCCCTCAATTTTGTCTTCGGAAACGGTCACTGGTGTTGGTGTTCCCAGTAAAGCTGTATGAGCTTGGTCTAAGACATCCATAATCTTGACGGTTGCCGTTCCAACTTTAAGGGCCATGCCAATTGTTTCGGCAAGATTAAAATTTGAGTTGGTTAAGGTTGAATACAACGCTTCATGAGTTATTTTCTCGACTTCCGGGTCGCTATAACCCAGTTGCCGTGCATGTGTGGCGTAGGCCGCTACCCCTTTTAAACCAAAGATTATGGTGTCTTGCAGGCTGGCGATATCCGGGTTCTTACCGCAGACTCCGAATTTAGTGCACCCGCCACTAGGGGTTTGTTCACATTGATAACAAAACATTTGATTGATTTCTTTTGCAGAGGCTGTAACGTTTGGGGATTTACCACCAAATGTGAAAAGATCTTTTAATGACATTGTGTTTTAATCTCCTTTTGTTATGTGACTTATGAATTTATGATACTTTATGAAGAGGGATTAAGCTGTGACTAGTCAGCCCTTTTTTTAGTGCTATAAATCACCTTTGAACTGTTAACTGAATCACAAAACGTGTAGCGGCGCGTGTAGCGGGGACGGTCCTTTTAACACAAGAAATAGTGTTAAAAGGACCGTCCCCGCTACACGTTCTCTGTAGTGGTCAAATTTTGAGAGGGGGAATTCCTGTGGATAATCCATTAGGTACAGTGCCGGTCAGAGCAAAGAATTACGCCCGGGTCAGGGAAGCCTATCTAAAAGCTGCTATGGGAATAGTGTCCCTCCCTTAAACAGTTCGACAAGCTGAGCTTGTTCACTCTTGTCTATAATATACAATTCATCATTCATAAAGAATTCCGTGCTTCGCTGTTAAACTACGTACAAAGAGGTTCAGGGATAAACGGCAGTTAGTCTCACTGTCTGGCCTACCTTATCTCACTCAGGGTTAAATTTAAGGATGTATCAACTTAAGTTTCAGAGTTATTTAGGAATTGCAGGTTAAATTTTTCTTATCTAAATAAAGTCTTGAAATACCTTGATTATCTATGTATATTATACCTAGAAGATCAAGGTATTAATATTAAGGAGGGTTAATGTGAAAATTGATAAAGGTCTGCTCGGAGGAAGCACGCTTTTGTTATTATTGTCGTTACTGGCAGAAAGTGATAGGTATGGGTATGAGATAATCAAAGAGCTTGAACACCGTTCTGACAGTACCTTTCAATTTAAGGAAGGGACACTTTACCCTGTTTTACATAAACTTGAAAATAACGGCTATGTCAGATCATATATGGCCAAAGGGGACGCAGGCAAAGAGCGTAAATATTATCAAATTACAAATCAAGGAAAAAAGCAGCTTGTTGAGGAAAAGAAACAATGGCAAATCTATTCGATGGCAGTCAATAAAGTAATAGGCGGTGACGCCCATGCTTTCGCCTAAGGGGGAGAAGTATATTGAGGATATCTTATCCTATGTTAAATTTTCCTTTGATAGATATGCTATAAAAACTGAACTAGAAAGCCACCTCTTAGACAAAATAGAGGATTACACTAAAGCGGGTCAGGGAGAAGACGCTGAACAGTTAGCTATCACCGATATGGGAGATGCTAAGGAAATCGGTCTTGAACTTAACAAGCAGCATAGTCCCCTCGTTGGTTGGCTTTGGATGATCACGCGATTAGCGGTAGTACTATTGATCATAGTCGATCTTTTCTTTGTGGGATTACCGATTGCCATGTCCTTATTTGATAATAATCCCCTCAAGGATATTGCTAAAGCTAATATTGTGTATAACATCGCGGTGAATAAAACGGTTCAATTGGATGATAGAGTTATCAACTTTCGGAATGTTATATACGAACGAAATGGGAATCTGAATATTATTTATGATTATTATGAGGCCCGGTTCTGGGGGGCTCGGTGGAGTCTAGGAAGTATCGGGATCATTTCCGACAACTTAGGAAACAAGTATTTTGCAGGATCGGGCGGAGGAGGCGAAGGAATAAGGCCAATTCGTAGAAGAACGGTTGAGAATTTTTCCAATGAAGCGGAGACTTTAATTATAGATTATGACCAATACAATCGAAAATACAGAGTCGAAATCCCGTTAAAGGGAGGAATTAAGAATGAGTAGATCCAAGAAAATTGTTAGAAACCTGGTGATTTTTTTAGGATTATGTTTGTTATTTATAACACAAACAGCGCTTTATTTGACTCCTTTATCCGCTCACGAGCATTCTGAACGAAGTTTACATTATGGACCATCAGAGGTAGTTCATGTTGAAGATTTTGACGAAGGGAAATACATTCTTGCCAAATATGACAAATGGTTTTCTTGCAATAGTGTAGAAAGAACCCTCGGTTTCTTTTGGAGATCTGGTGGCGGTTCGAATGGTACAGAAAACGATAAGACTAAAGCTGTTGCTTTTTCCTGGTCGGCGTCATATGAACATTGCGTTGCTTACGGCATTATCAATGATGATCGAGTTAAAAGGATAGAACTTACGCTAAGCAATGGTCAGGTTCTGACCCAAACAAAGTTTTACGACAGGATGTTTTTAATTCTTTGGACTGAAAAGAATGGTAATAATTATTTCGAAAAACTTATAGGGTATGATGCTTCTGATAAAGTAATCTTTGAATCGGAATTACCTTGACGGATATTAACCAAACAACATTTGATATTTACAGAAATTCCGAACATATGTGACTAAAAGTATTTAAATGACACAAAAAGGAGACTGTTAAGATGATTTTTAGACAGGCGCTGCCCCAAGAGATAAATTATATCTTCAGTGAAGGTTTCAAAGAGTGGAGCAAAAACAGGACGTTTGAACAATATTGTTGCGATAATGCCAAGGAAGATGTGTATGGCACAAGATATGTCCTAGACGTCGATAACGAAATTGTCAGCTCACTGATACTATTAAAACTTAAGGATATTGCTGGAAGAAAAGCATTTGGTATTGGGTCTGTATTGACACCAAAAATTCACGCCGGCAAAGGCTATGCAACCAAATTGTTAAAAAACTGCATACAAAAAGAAAAAGAAGACTGCTTCTTTTTCTTATTCTCAGATATAAATCCTGAATTCTATATAAAATTCAATTTTAAGATATTGCCATCAAAATTTCAAAGATATGAAAAAAGTGTTTGCATGGTATATTGCAACGATGTCAACTGGAATGAACTTCTAAATTGTTCAATTGATTCTATTCCGAACTATTTTTGAACATGTTCGGCTGTTGTTAGTTGAATATCAGTTTGCTTCCAATCCTGGGAATAGTGCTTGCTGCTACTCTGCCGGATATTAGAGCACGGGAATCCTCTTCCGAGCCCAATTTCGCTTTATAGAAGATGTGTCTGTAAGGGTATCTAAAGATGAATATTGCTCTTGCGTTTCTTTTCTTTTATAATAGGCTGTTCTAACAAATTCATTTATTGGAGAAAACAATGATCAAAATTACTGACTTAATAGTAGCGCTTACCTATAATTTAAAAATGCTGAAGGCCATTGTGGCCAAAAGGCTACATATAGAGGATAGTCGAATAGAGCACCTCAGTATTCTAAAGCGCACGGTAAATGCAGGTAACAAACAGGATATCCATTTTAATATGACGGTGGTTGTACGCGTTTCTGGAGACGAAAATGAAGTCATTTCAAGAAACAAGCACAAAGATATCTCTAAAGAAATAGAGCAGATTTATACATTACCAAAGAACAAAAAACTGAAAGAGCGGCCTGTGGTTATCGGCTGTGGCCCTGCAGGGATGTTTGCAGCCTTGATTCTGGCCCAAGCAGGGGCTCGACCGATTCTACTGGAGCGGGGACTCGATGTCGATAGCCGCAAGAGAAAAGTGTCAAACTTTTGGCGGACAGGAATTCTTGATACTCAAACAAATGTACAGTTTGGTGAGGGAGGCGCAGGTGCCTTTTCGGACGGCAAGCTGAAAATCGGGCAGAAGAATTCTCGTAAGATGAAAGTGCTCAATGAGTTTGTGCAGGCCGGTGCCCCCCCGGAAATTGTGTATTTAAGTAAGCCGCATATCGGCACCGACCGATTGAATGAAACAGTTAAGCGCCTTAGAGAGCATGTGATAAGTCTTGGGGGCGAGGTTCGCTTTAATGCAACTGTAACAGAGGTATTGATCCAAGACGGACAGGTGACGGGGGTACGCTTTGACGAAAAGGGTCAGAAATCCGAAGTTTCTACAGATAATGTTGTGCTGGCCATTGGACATAGCGCCCGGGATACATTTAAGAGTTTGCTGGATAGCGGCGTCTATATGGAACAAAAGCCTTTTGCGCTGGGAGTGCGTATTGAGCACCCCCAAGCGATGATCGACAAGATTCAGTACGGCGGCTTCGCCGGGCACCCTCAACTGGGCGCAGCTGATTACAAAATGGTCGTGCATCTGCCAAACGGAAGAGGGGTTTATACTTTCTGCATGTGCCCGGGAGGAACAGTTGTTGCGGCAACGTCAGAGGAAAACCGACTGACTACGAACGGAATGAGCGTATTCGCGCGAGACGGTAGAAATGCCAATACAGCGCTCTTGGTGACTATCGGGAAGAATGACTTAGACAACGATGATCCGCTTGCCGGTTGCGCTTTTCAGCGCAGAATAGAGACAGCGGCCTTTGAAGCGGGTGGCGGAGGATATAAAGCACCAGTCCAAAGGTTGGAAGATTTTCTGCAAAAGCGTAAAACAACAGCTTTTGGGGATGTCCTGCCTACCTATTTGCCCGGAACGGAGTTTGCGGAGCTGGATTCCTTTTTACCGGACTTTATCACTGATTCGCTGCGGCAAGCAATCTTAGAGATGGATCTTTGGATGCCCGGCTTTGCCTATCCGGATGCACTGCTGACGGGAGCCGAGACCCGCAGTTCTTCCCCGGTGCGTATTACCAGAGGGGACAGCCTAGAGGCGATTGGTATCAAAGGCCTCTATCCCTGTGGGGAAGGAGCAGGATACGCTGGAGGGATCATATCAGCTGCAGTGGACGGATTGCTTTGTGCAGAACAGATTCTGAGATGATTGAGTTGATGAGCGCAACAGGCGGCAATCAGATTTATAGGCTGATTGCCGCCTGTTTGTCCTCTTTCCTATATAGTTTAGGCTACTTAATTTTCGCAAAGGCATCTTGAATGATAAAATACGAGGGTTTTAAGCGTTCGTGAAACGTGGGAGTATCCCATTCTTGCCAAGAAAATAAGTTCATCGTCGTTGATTCTACTACGTGATTATCCTTGAGTAAGATTCCTCCGATGTAAAACCCGTTTGTCTTAATTGATTGAATTCCCGCTTTATATAAATCGTCCATCACCATTGCGGTAGAAGGGTCGGTTACGTTTAACAGCGCCCAAGGGATTCGGATTTCTAAATTATTATCTTGGACGAAGAAATCGGCCAAAGAGTTGTAGTATTTGCTTAGAGGATTTCCGTTACCATACAGCAATTTTCCAGTTTCATATTTACTGAAGGGGAGTTTTTGTTTATCTACGGGTAAATATAGTTCTTTGTTTAAAGTTAGATATTCAGGATTGAAAATCCCGGAATTTCTTGCTTCATACGCAGGGTTGGCCTCAATTAGCTTGACACGTTTAGCGTATAAATAGTAAAACGAATCGTAGTAACTGTCGACCAAAACTCTTGAATTTTCCTTCCCGTTGAGAATAATGACAAACTCGGAGGGCCTCTCAAACGTTACGTTGTACTTAGGATAGGTACTGTTTCCCTGATTAGAAATAGAATCTATTGGGATTAAGATTGTATCCTTTTCAAAATCATAGGTTTGAGCTGCAATTCTCAAATACAGGTATTTTTCGTCAGATTTCACATAGATAGAAAAGTTAGGGTCACTGACAAGGGGTTCTGTATTTTCCCATTCTGAGACAACCCCGTCAACATAGGAGACAGAGGTCTTATTTCCCGGGTCAAAGGCCATTAACCCAAATTCTTGTTCGCTGGTTTGCGGATTAGACCAAAAGGGCCGTCGATCGGGAAGATCGAAATCCATAGTGTTCCAGCAGCGTTTGAACCACTCATCTTGCCAGGAGAAGATAAGCGCACCTGCATAACCTTCTTCATAAATATCTTGGAGCATCTGGGCATTCATGGTGCCTTGATCCTGCTCACTAAGCATTCCCTGGTTAAACCCCATTTTGCTGAGATGGGCCATTCCACGGGAAGCAGGTACTCCAAACTCCGCGACGAGTACCGGCATATCATGTTCTTTAATTAAATCTGCCAGATAGGCATTATAGGTATTTACTTTACCATCTTTGCTTTTGTAGTTAATATAGTCTTCTTGATAGTTCATAAAGTCAGGATAATAGGGATAAATGTGGTATGACGCGAACAATCCGGGTTTAAAATCTTGGGTTGCTTTGATATGACTGGGATTAACAGTTGCTGAATCTTCTTCCATGAGAGGTTCGTTTGTATGAACTAACATATCTGTGGTTACCCAATTAGCAAAGGATAATGGTCGTTGCATTTTGAAAGTCGATGTTTCATAACTAATTGCATAATCCCCAACTTCCGCTTGGAAAGCTTCAAAGGGAGAGGCACCTGCTTGGGTGTAAAGATATTGTCCCTTAAAGGTAGTCTTTGTGGGGTTTTTCGCATTTGTTTGGTTAATAAAATTAGCATCGATCTCTATCCCCAGAATAAAGCCGAGAACATACGAAGAAACATCTTTGGTATAGGTTCCACTGGCGTGTCCAGGTTGTGGGGCTATCGTTTGGTCTCCATGAAGTACTCCGATAATTTTCTCAATGTCATCTTTAAATGTATCGAGTATTTGAGGAGCATAGGCGTCTTGATAGGTTTGTACGTCCTCTTCATTCATCCATAAACCTTGAATTAAGTAAAGCTTATTTGTAGCAGTTTGATTGTATTTGTAAAAGGCCTCATAAAATTCGGGGCTTAGAATGGTATAGACACGGATGGTGTTAGAATTCATTTCTCCGATATAATTAAACCATCGCAAATATTCTTCCTTAGTTATCGCCATTTCACCGGGGAATTTGCCAGGAACGCTGGCACCCATGTTTACTCCTTTGATAAACTCCTTTTGCCATTGTTCATCTTTGTACAGAAAGAATGACTTTGAATCTACCTTGGCCGAATAAGAAAGACCATTTTCAGTATAAGAAGTCGTAGTTTGAGTCGAATTCTGACTAGTAGTAGTGTCTTTAGACTTTGGGGTACAGCCAATAAGTAATGTGGACATTAAGAAAAAAATAGATAGTATTCCAATAGTTTTTTTCACGCTTCACTCTCCTTATTTCAAACAGCCACTTCTTAAGTTAACCGCTGGTGGAAAAACCCTTTCTGTTCATTTCTCCCCAGGATCTTTTTCCAATAACGTATTCCAACAGGGCAATTAAGCGCCACCATGCTAGTAATTGACGGTAGCCAAAATTCTCAAGTATTCCATAAAGAAATAGTATTAATATATCACCTGTCTTTGGGTAACGTCGGAATGATAACTCTTCAAGTAACAGGGATGAAGCAGATAGTAATACACCAAGGAGTATGGCCATGCTTAAAAATAATAGCGCAAAAGGCCAGTTAACCCAACCCATAAATAAACTAAAGACAAAAACACCATAACCCAATATCTCAACGACGGGGCCTAATAATTCGAAGAAGAAAAAGAATGGATAAGCAAGCAGTCCCACCACTCCGGCGCGGGGGTTAAAAAACAAGGGTTTGTTGGCTTTAAGACTGTCATAAAGCCCCTTTTGCCACCGTTTACGTTGTTTGCATAACACTTGATGTTCTTCGGGAGCCTCGGTCCAGCAAACCGGATCGGGGACGAAGACTACTCGATAAGGAATCTTGTTTAAACGATAATGGCGATGCATGCGAACCACTAATTCCATGTCTTCACCGATGCAATCCTTGCGATACCCTCCGACAGTCAAAACTGCCGATTTGAGGAAAATACCAAACGCTCCACTAATTACCATAATTGCGTTTAAGTTGTTCCAGCCCATCCGCCCAAACAAGAAAGCACGCAGATATTCGACCACCTGAAAGCGAACCCAAGGGTTTTTGGATAAAGCGACCTCTGTGACACGGCCATTTGTCACTTTGCAACCATTGGCTATGCGGACGGTTCCACCTGTAGCAATGACTAATTTATCTTCCAAGAAGGGGCGTGTCGCCCTTAAAAGACCATCAGTTTCAATCACTGAGTCAGCATCGATAGAGCAAAGCAAAGGGTATTGGGAAAAGTTTACCCCAGCGTTTAGGGCATCGGCCTTTCCGCCGTTTTGTTTATCGACAACATGGAGCTGAGGAAATAACAGTGATCCGTAAACGGCATGGACTGGTTGAGTTTTAAGTTTTACTTGATAAACCCGATTAGAAGGCACTAGTCGAAACTCTTGTTTAAGGACTTCCAATGTTTGATCGGTTGATCCATCATTGATTACAAGAATTTCAAACTCCGGATACTGTAAATTTAGTAACGAATGAACACTAGAGACAATCGTGGCAGATTCGTTATAGGCAGGAGCAATTACTGTTAGGGGCTTATAAAAGCCTAATTCGAAGATTCTCTTAAGATTAACACTGCGAAGGTGATGGACATATCTCTGAATTTCCAGGAAAGCTCTTATAGTTAAGAACAAATAAATGCCATTCAAAACAAAGAAATAAATTAGTACTGTCCAATTATAGAACGTGAATAGTTGGAATAACACAAGTTGCCCCTCCCTCTCTTGTGAGAATGTAGCGCAACATATCTTTGGCGTATCTGTCCTCTAGTGGATTGTCTAGCATAATATGCAGTTCTTCACGTGGAGAAAGGTTAAGCATGGTTTGGGCGGCACGTAAGCGTACCCACCAATTACTGTCCCTAAGTAAGGGTCGTGCAAGAAGTGCTTGGTCAACTGCCCCGCTTGAGCTCAAAGCTGTGACGGCAGCTGCCCTAATTTCCCAGTCTGGGTTCTTCATAGCAGAAGCAATTCCTTCAAAAAAAGTTAGCTTCAATTGATTCCAAGCCCTTAGTGCTCGAATCTGAAGTTCATGGTCCTTGGAATAAAGAATATACTCTTTTAAAATGGCTTCTGCCCCTTGGTAGCCAAAATGTGCCAGCACAGCTAAGGCCAAACGTTCAATTTTCGGTGAGGTCTCTCCTTTGGATAATGCTGTTAGAAGTGCTGGGCAGACTTCTTCTCCCATTTCTGCAAAAATGCTAACACCCAAGTGTTCAGTCCAGTCTGAGCGGTTTCTTAAAGCCTCTAAAACTCTAGGTAAATTCTGTAGATCATTACGCGCTAAAGCAATAACTGAGGGATAAAACCAAAACATATTATCTGAATCGAGCCCAGTCTGGAGCAGAGGAAGAACTTGTGGTTCACGAATCAACCCTAGAAAGTAGATAGCTTGGGCTTGTTCCCAATCCTTTGCGGAATTTGCCTCTTGTAAAAGCCGCTTTACTAGGCCAGAGTAGTGAGCAACTGCCACAAGTTTCTCAAATGATTCACCCTTTAAGGATTCTAGATAGGGAAGTAAAAACTCCTGCAGATAACCGAGTTCATGAGCAGGAATGCGCACTGCCCATTGGTAGGGAAGGATCTCCTCGGCAAAAAGTGATAAGAGGAAGGTTTCCATTTTGGCAAATGCTTGCTTGCGATGATAGTTATCCTTTTTGAACTTGAATCGCAGCCTAAGTATAGATAGAAAGATCAAGCCAGTTAAGACAAAAACGCACAATACAATAAGGGTAAGTATGGGAATTATCATAAGCTAATACCTACAGGGGATTCCTTTTTGAGCATTATGAGAACAGTTTTAAAAAGCTGGGTTAAATCAACAGGTTTACTAAGAAAATGGGCATCAAATTCTGCTACACGAAGCTGATCAACATAACCAGATCGGTGAGATACGACTAATATTGGCAAGTAGGAGTAAGGTGAACAACGAATTGACCGTAAGAGGCTGAGGCCATCTTGTCCGTTTAACAGAAGTTCCATGATAAGTAAATCATAGTGGTCAGAGCTCAGTAAATTTAGTAATTCTTCATGATTGGCCATGACTCGAACGACATAGCCTAGGCGGGTAAGCTGACTTGCTAGTAAACGTGAAAAATAAATATTGTCGTCGACAATGAGGATGTTGTGTCCCATATTACCAAGCCTTTCTTTAGAATTACTTTAAAGACATCATAAGCTATAGAGTTCTTTATGTCGATATTTATTTTGTACAATAATAGAGACAAGTGGTATTGGAAAGGAATGAACAATAAAACAAATTTATTGTAGGATTGTGTGGAAGTATTTAGGGAATTTTGGTTATATTTTGAGACAAAATGGAAAGGATTTGATTTTCGAAAGATTATATCTATCGCATATCTGAGAAAATACTTGGCAAGACCCTAGCCAAAATATCCGGAATCTTAAAGTCCTTGGGACAAAAGGAAAGAATCCACGTTTTGGCTGTTAAGTCTATGCCTTAATTGGGAATTGTTAATTCAATAACAAAGGGGCTGATGCTCTACGAACAGAGTTCGTAGAGCATCGGCCCCTCGTTTATTAATTAATGAAAATTAAGTTGTGAAAATGATCAAGATTACGATCTCACCTAACTTTATTATTTTCAAAAAGGAAAGAGATAGAGTAAACCCCTGCTATACCTACTAGTGTATAAATAATTCTACTTAATCCAGATGAGGACCTTAGTGTATCTCCGCCAAAAAGAGTAGTGACAAGGTCCCATTGAAAGACGCCGACTAACAACCAGTTTATAGCTCCGATAATCACAAGTATTAAAGCAGTTTTTGACAACCAATTCATTAAAGTTTCCCCCTTAAAATTATAGTATAAGCATATCTCTATTATTGGTATATTTTAGTATTTTATACTCGCTCATAGATCCCGATTTCTCGAATAACCTAGGCAAACGATCCGGCCTTTTTCTTTTATTTTAGAATATTCAGCTAAAGTTGAAGGAATACAAGCAAAAATGTGGAACAAATCATTAAGAAAACTTGTTTTGATTATCTTGTCTTTGAAGAACAATCTAATTAGCTAGAGTTTCATATAATTTCCATAGAAGCTGGGGACTTCCATGGAGTTATTAATAAAAGAAATTGATTAAGTATGAATGAGGTGAGACCCATGTTTAACGCTTTCAATTCTTTAAAACAATTTTTTGAACCTGAATCAATAGCTATTCTCGGAGCTTCAAGTGATACAACTAAACCTAGCTCAAAACCCCATGTTTCGCTGATAAACAGAGGATATAAAGGTAAGATTTATCCTGTTAACCCAAAATACAAAGAAATATTTGGCCACAAATGTTACCCTTCTTTGGCAGATATACCTGGTAAAGTGGATTTGGTAATAATCTCAATACCTGCTCAAGGAGTCTATACCGCTTTGGAACAGTGCATTGCCAAAGGTATTTGCACAGCAGTCATTTTCAGTTCGGGATTTGCAGAAACCGGTTTAGAGGGGCGTATACTTCAGGACAAAATCACAGCGTTGGCTAAGGAGTCCGGTATTCGACTATGCGGACCTAATAGCGTCGGGTTGATTAATACCATTAACGGAGTTATGGCTTCTTTTGCTCATATTGTAGATATTCCAGACGTAGCTTCGAAATCTGTAGGTTTTGTTACCCAAAGCGGCGCTTATGGTGTTTTGATCTATGCTCAGGCACTTGCCAACGGTATTGGATTTAATTATTTCGTTAGTGTGGGCAATGAAGCGGACACGGAATTTGCTGATTTTTTAGGATATATGATTCATGATAGCGCCACCAAGCTGGTAGGAGGATATCTTGAGGGTGCGAGAGATGGGGCGAAATTACGCAGAGTGGCTGAGGAAGCAGCGAAACTTGAAAAACCCATAATGATTATGAAAGTGGGGCGAAGTAAGGTTGGAGCAAAGGCTGCCTCCTCACATACCGGGTCTCTGGCAGGGGTCGACCAGATCTATGACGGTTTTTTTAAACAAACAGGGATCATCAGAATTGATGGGTACGAAGAGATGATTGCTTTTGCCCCATTTACTTCAGCAGGCCGATTACCTCAGGGAAAAAACGTTGCCATAGTGAGCATTTCCGGTGGTATCGGAATTACTCTAGCCGATGCGTGCGAGGGGCTGGGTTTAACTCTTCCCATGCTTAAAGAAAGCACTATGGCAAAGATGAAAGAGGTTCTTCCTTTCTTCGCATCTGCCCAGAACCCCATCGATATGACAGGCAAGTTCATGACTCATCCCCATATACTATTGACCTGCTTAAATGCTTTACTTGAGGATGATAACATAGATATTATTTTTGCAAACTTTGAATTATATGAACCATACGGAGTTGAAATTGCCCGAGGAATTATTGATATTTATAACTCTACCAGTAAGACCATAGTCCTTAATCCCTGGGTTTACCCCGGTACTGACGAAGGCGAAGGGGTCAGAGAACTGCGTAGGGCCGGGTTGCCTGTGTTCTTTAATCCAACCTTGACAGTTCGTGCACTCGCTCAGATGGCAGATTATGCCGAGTTTCTGCGTAAACGGAAAAATAGAGAATATCAAATACCTGTTATAAATCAAGGGGAAAGAAGCAAAGTTGAGTTAAATGGCTTAGCAGGTGTTTTAAGCGAAGGGATATCTAAGAACCTCCTAGCCAGTTTCGGCATTCCGGTTACCAAGGAAAGCTTGGCCCAAAATGAGGATGAAGCTGCTTTCATGGCTGGGCAGATAGGATATCCTGTAGTTCTCAAGGTGGATTCACCGGATATTCCTCACAAAACCGAAGCCAATGCTTTAATGCTTAATCTGTCCTCGGAAGAAGAAGTAAGAAGGGCGTACAAGCTTGTACTGCAAAATGCAAAAAAACATAAGCCGGATGCCAGGATTAACGGGGTGTTAGTACAGGAAATGTTGTCGGAGGGTATAGAAGTAATAATTGGGGTTACCAGGGACAAAGTATTTGGCCCAACAATTATGTTTGGCTTGGGCGGAATTTATGTAGAAGTGTTAAAGGACGTTTCCTTCCGTGTAGCACCACTCAGTCCAGGAGATGCCCGGGATATGATAGAGGAAATAAAGGGTTTCGGGCTGCTCAAGGGAGTAAGAGGAAAGCCGCCCGCCGATTTAGATGCGCTTGTGGATGTAATTATGAAGGTATCTGCCATGGTAACGGAACTGAAGGATCAAGTTGAAGAGTTGGATATTAATCCCTTAATAGTATATCCTGCTCAAATGGGGGCTAAGGCTGCAGATGCTATGGTTGTTCTACGAAGCAGTTAAAATATTACTCGGCGGAACATATTAGGAGTCATCTTACGTGTCATTCAATTGCCTAGCAGAAGTACGAGTCAGAAGGAGATAGTGTTATGAGTCTAAAAATAATAGCCTGTGAGGTTATAAAAGAAGAACTACTTGAAATTGCCTCAGGTCGGGATATTGATTTTGAGTTTCTTCCCCAAGGAAAGCATAATTATCCGGATAAATTAGGTCAGGAATTGCAGGGCATTTTGGATGGGTTAAGGGGTTATTCTCATGTTATCCTGGCCTTTGGTCTGTGCGGCAATGCAACAAAGAATTTACGGGCGGGTGATTTTAAGCTGACCATCCCCAGGGTTCACGACTGCATTCCCCTGCTGCTTGGCTCACAGGAAAGCTTTGATAAACATCACCGAGAAGAGGTAGGAACCTTGTATATGTCCTGCGGTTGGACAAACAGCGAAGGCTCTGTTTTAGGAGAGTATAAACGTACTGTTCAAAAGTATGGGGCCCAAAAGGCCGCTCGAATTTATGACATGATGTATAATGGTTATAAGCGGGTATTATTTATTCGGACAGGACTTGCAAATGAAGAAAACTATCTGAAGATCTCCAAAGGGATCGGAGAATTACTAAAATTGGATCATCAAATCATCCAAGGGGATTTGACATATATTAAAAGGCTAGTCAATGGGCCTTGGCCTGACCGGGAGTTTATTAACATTCCTGCCTACGGAAGCATTGATGAGTCTTATTTTATGAGGTGAATCTCTAATTAGGCTATAAGGTTGAGATTGTCAAGGCACTGGTAAAAAGGGTAGTCCGGGGGTATGTCAGTATGAACAAAAATTCAAAATCCTCCAGAATCGAGTTTCTGGAGGATTTACTGTTTCTTCTGCTAATTAGACAGAATGGGGTTAAGCGGCAATAGCGTTAAAAGAGAACTTTAGTATTGGACAGTTATAACTAAAATAAGAATAGAACGTTTGACAAAATAAATTTTTGATTATAATATAAATTTAAAATATTCCTTTTGTTTATACCTGTATATATAAGAATAATTCTTGCAAAACCCTAAAATGGTTTGGGGAGGAAAAAGATGAATGACTTTACAGAGATAAAGGAATCACTAGTCAACTATGTGGAACAATTAGACGAAGAAAAGTCCCTGGAATTGGCTAGAGAAGCCTTAAATGCAGGGATTGATCCTCTAAGCCTCATTGATGTAATGAATGAAGGAATGAAGAGGGTAGGGATACTTTACGACTCTAAGGACTATTTTATTGCCGATCTAATCATGGCAGGGATGATTTTTAGACAAGTACTAGGGCTAAAGGAAATAACAGATTATTTCCATAGAACTAATCATAAAAAAATTGGAAAAGTAGTTATTGGAACTGTCAAAGGAGATATCCACGATATTGGAAAAGATATTTTCAGGTATATGTTAGAGGCCAATGGCTTTGATGTAATTGATCTGGGGGTAGATGTAGCGAGAGAAGTCTTTATTAAAAATGTCCAAAAGCATAGTCCGGATATCTTGGCCCTTAGTGGTGTTTTAACGAGTACCGTAGATGAAATGCGAGAAGTCGTAAAGGCTTTGACGGAAGTACAGCTTAGAGATAAAGTTAAGATCATTATTGGTGCTAATCATCTTACGGAAAATTCTTTCAGGTTCATAGGTGCTGATGGATTTGCTACAGATGCTTCAGTAGGCGCCAAATTGTGTAGGGAATGGATGAATCTTGGCCACGGGCAAGGAGTAGAAGGTAATGGGTGATCCAGTTTATATAAAAATTGTCGAAGATATTAAAAAGAAAGTTAACAGTGCAGAATTGAAGCCCGGTGACACCGTTCCTCCTGAAGCCGCGCTTTGTAAAGAATATGGTGTTAGCAGAATGACGGTCAGAAAAGGGTTAGCTATTTTATCGAGTGAGGGATATATTTATTCTGTTCCGGGTAAAGGAAGTTATGTCCAAAAACCAGAAGTTAACAAATATACGTTATATTATGATGAGATGAATAACCCAATTAATAGTGTAGATAAGGCAAAATTGTTGGAAGTAACGATTATCATGCCCGATGAAAAATTAGCAGATGAGTTGCAGATTACAAGAAATAAGCATGTTATTATGATTCGCAGGTTGTTCTATACTGATGGAAGCCCAGTAGCATACGATGTTAAATATCTGCTGTATAACAAAGGGATGCCTATTGTTGAAAAAGAGATTGAGCAGGCTACATTCCAGGAAATGGTGGCAAATTCTTTGCCTATTTTCGCAATAAAGAAGAAGATAAGTATTAGTGCAGAGATACCTAATGAAGATATTAAAAGATTTCTCAATATCTATGATGATCTGGCTTTATTGGTAGTTAAACTGAAACTTTACAACAATGAGAATAAACCTATTGGGATAGGCTTTACTAGTTACAGGGGAGATTATATAAAATTACAGGGTAGCAGTGATTAATTTAAGTCTCTTGGTCAGATGTTGAAGATATAGGGGGCGGAACATCGTGAACTATCACACAGTTGTTTTTCAACCAGGTGATGTGCTGCTGGAAGTGCCGGAAGGCAAAACGCTAAAAGAGGCCATGAATGATGCAGGTTTGGAGTTCGATTTTCCCTGCGGCGGCAGAGGAACATGCGGGAAATGCCGTGTCAGAATTTCTAAGGGATTGGCCGCACCGATTCCTAGAGAACAAGAGATAATTCAAGCTCAAGAATTAGATGAAGGTATTCGCTTAGCCTGTTTAACCACTGTAGTCAATGATTTGCTAGTTGAACTTCCAAACAAAAATCAACTTAAACACAATATCCTAATAACATCTGAGGCAAGGTCTTTCCAAATTGCTCCCCACCTGCAAAAACTGTATCTTGAAATTGAAAAACCCTCCCGTGAGGCTCACAGTTCTGATTGGCATCGCATAAAGGATAGTTTAATAAAACAGGGCTACAAGGAGCGAGAATTGGAGTCGGAGGTTTCAATTTTCAGGAAGATGCCAGATGTGCTTAGAGAGGCGGATAACTGTGTCACTGCGGTTATGTATGGAAGTGAAGTAGTTGGGATCGAACCGCTGGATTCCAGGAATACATTGCTGGGTATGGCCTTTGATATCGGAACCACTACTATTGTGGGCTATCTCCTCGATCTGTCTTCTGGGGAAGAGTTGAATGTAGTTTCGGCCCTTAATCCACAGACGGCTTTTGGGGCCGATGTTATTTCCCGCCTTACCTTTGCAAGCCATGAAGAAAGTGGCTTAAACAAACTGCACAACGCGGTGATTGAAGCTATTAATAAACTTATTGCCGAGGCAATCCAGAAGACCTCTATAGCAAGAGAGCAAATCTATGGAATCTCTATAGCAGCAAATACTTGTATGCATCATATCTTTTTAGGCATAAATCCTCAGAGCATTGCAGTATCTCCCTATGTTCCTGCACTCAGTGAGCCTTTGGTCTTAGATGCTTCAGACCTTAAAATTGACATTAATCAGGCAGGAAAGGTTTTTGTGCTGCCGAATATTGCTGGTTTTGTGGGGGCTGACACGGTAGCTGTGTTATTGAGCACTGAGTTGGATCAGAGTAAAGATATTAAGCTTGTTATTGATATCGGGACTAATGGCGAAATTGCCCTTGGCTCAAGAGAAAAGATAGTTGCCTGTTCAGCTGCAGCTGGCCCTGCCTTTGAGGGTGCCCAGATTAGTAGTGGGATGAGGGGCGCTGTAGGGGCGATGGATCATGTTTATTATCGAGACAGGCTTGAGTATTCTGTCATAGGAGGCGGCAAACCTTTGGGAGTGTGCGGCTCCGCTTTACTGGATACCGTTGCCGGATTAGTAGAACTTGGTATCCTAAATAAGAGAGGTAAAATCTTAGCGCCCGACCAATTAACAAATCCTGTGGCTCAAAGATTTAAGGAAAACCTTATTGAGTATGAGGGACAAGTGGCCTTTCTGCTGGCTAAGGAGAATGAAACAGGGCATGGCAGACCCATTATGATTACCCAGAGTGATATCCGAGAACTTCAGATGGCCAAGGGGGCTATGGCTGCCGGGGTTAGAGTTTTACTGGATGCCTATGGGATTGTGGTTCAAGATATTCAAGAAGTACTTTTGGCTGGGGCCTTTGGAAACTACTTAAACCCACATAGTGCTTGTGTCATAGGATTAATTCCTCCTGAGCTGGAAAGTAAGATTAAGATGATCGGCAATGCAGCAGGTACCGGTGCAAAGTTAGCATTGCTTTCGGCCAATGAATATGGAAGGGCAAGGGATATTGCTGAAGATGTAAAGTTTGTGGAATTAGGCAGTTACCCAAGATTTAATAGTATTTTTGGAGAATGCACTTATTTTAAAGTTCCATAACCTAAGGGCAAAATAAAGCAAGGACGAAGCACTATCTAGGTAGGCGCTTCGTCCTTGCTTTATTTGCCCAAAAACACAACAATCAAAGCATAAAAGACTAGCTCAGGAATTTAATATTTTAAAAATTTACAATATTGGCTTTTGTGAAAAAGATAATTTGACAAAAATATTGAATATTGCTAATATATGAACAAGATACATGTATATACAGGAATAGATATGCTTCGGGGAGGGATGTCTTTTATGATTATTATCGGAGAAAAAATTAATGGAACAATCCCGAGTGTTAAGAAAGCCATAGAGCAAAAGGATGAAGAGTTTATTCGTGACCTGGCCCTACGGCAGACGGAAGCAGGTGCAGATTATCTTGATATCTGTGCCAGCACTTCACCGGAAATAGAAGAAGAAACTTTAATATGGCTTATGCACATTGTGCAGAATGCTGTGGATACGCCCCTTTGTATTGATAGCCCTAATCCACTGATTATTGAGAAAGTTTTTCCCTATGCTAAGCGACCAGGATTAATAAACTCGGTATCTGAGGAAGGGGGGAAATGTGAAATAATTTACCCCATCATTAAAGGCACAAAATGGGAAGTTATTGCCTTAACTTGTGATAATAGGGGTATCCCTAAAGACACTCGAACAAGGGTGGTAATTACTGAGGTCATGGTTGAAAAAGCCCTTAAATATGATATAACTCCTGACCGAATCCATATTGATCCCCTTGTGATGGCCCTATCCGCAGATAATCAGTCTCTAGTAAACTTTGTGGAGACCTTAAAGGAAGTAAAATCCTTATTTCCTACAATTAAAGTAACTTCAGGTTTGAGTAATATATCCTTTGGAGCACCTTTAAGAAAAGTCATTAATCAACACTTCTTAACCTTGGCAATGTATGCAGGAATGGATTCAGCCATCCTAGATCCCTGTAACCGAGATATAGTGACGACTTTGTATGTAACAGATGCTTTAATGGGAAAGGACCGCTTTTGCAGAAATTACTTGAATGCTTACCGTAAAAACAAGATTGGTCCTGTAAAAGTACAAGAATAAGACTGGGCGGAAGAATTTTTTTGCAACCAACTTGTATATACAGATAAATAATGGTGTATCTAAGAGTACTTTTTCTCCCGATGGAACAACACCATACTATACAACATTTTAAAGAGACGATTTAACTAATTAGAGGAGGTTTCATCATGATCGATTTACAGGCACTAACTCAAGCAGTAGGAGACCTTGACGAAAAAACTATCATAACCATGATTGAGGACTTTGTAGCGACAAACCCCAGCGGTGAAGAGGCACAAAAGATTGTTTTTGCCTGCCAGCAAGGCATGGGGATCGTCGGAGAGTTGTTCGAAAAAAATGAGTACTATGTGGGCGACTTGATTTTTGCCGGAGAATTGCTATCCAAGACTATTGATCTGTTAAAACCTGTCCTAAACGATGTAGCCACGGAAAAAGTAGGATCTATTGTCATTGGTACCGTTCAAGGAGATTTACACGACATTGGAAAAAATATTTTTGGCAGTATGGCCGAGGCTGCTGGTTTTGACGTATACGAATTAGGGGTTGACGTATCTCCAAGTGCATTTGTTGAGAAAGTAAAAGAAGTTAAGCCACAAATTGTCGGGATGAGCGGGGTTTTGACCCTGGCGATTGATTCTATGAAAGAAACAGTCAAGGCCATCACGGAAGCAGGTTTAAGGGATAGTGTAAAGATCATTATTGGTGGAAATCCTGTCAATGAAGATGCCTGTAAACAAATCGGCGCAGATGCTTTTACTACAAACGCCGCAGAAGGGCTGAAAACTTGTCAAGGGTGGGTGAGTTAAGATGACTGATGCCATAGCAAGGACAAATGAACGAAACCAATTATTTAAAGATCTGTTCAGTGGAAACACTCCCAAAAGAGTACCGATTAGTAATCCTGCAACTCAGGACTTTGCAATTCAGTATGCGGGGTTGGACTTAGCTGAATGTCAATGGGATTTAACAAAGTTAGAGCCAGTCTACGATAAGTTTTGTCAAGATTTCTATACTGACACCTATCCTGGCGGTTCGATCAGAATTCCCTCCCATTATCAAATTTTAGGCTCTACTCCTATTGTCATGAGTTCCAGCGGATTCATGCAGCATCCGGATGTGGTTGGCATGTTGGCTGAGGAATACGACGAGTTTATTGCCTCCCCTTACGACTGTATAGTCGAAACCATTTTGCCCAGATTGTACACGGAGTTTAACGGGCCTCCCGGAAAAGTGGCAATGGCCTTAGCCAAAGCAATGAAGGCTCAAGCCGACGATCTAGCTTCATTAGGAGCAATAAGAGCAAAAATGAACGCAAAATATGGTTTTGCTACTATGGTTGGTGCTTTGACAGAAGCTCCCTTTGACTTTATGTCTGATTTTCTTAGAAGCTTTAAAGGGATTTCAGGGGATGTTCGCCGGTATCCGGATAAAGTTGCGGCTGCTTGTGAAGCAGTACTGCCCCTAATGATTAAAAAAGGTACGCTGCCGAACCCTTCTATGTTAGGCTACACCTTTGTTCCCCTTCACATGGCTCCCTATTTGCGGGAAAAGGACTTTGCTGCCTTATACTGGCCAACCTTTAAAAAGATGGTGGAAACCTTGGCTGGGATGGGACAAAGTGTCCAATTATTTGTGGAACAAGATTGGATGAGATACATCGACTACCTATATGAATTGCCGGAAAATACCATCATGAGGTTTGAATACGGAGATCCGAAACTTATTAAAGAAAAGCTCGGTAAAAAGCACATTATTTCGGGACTCTATCCTGTGACATTGCTGCAAACCGGGACAAAGCAACAGTGTGTAGATAAAGCCAAGGAATTATTGGATATACTCGCTCCTGGCGGAAGATATTGGTGGCAGGCGGATAAGAGCATTATCCATTTGGATATCAATGGTCCGGTAGTAGAAAATCTCAGAGCTGTCTTGGACTATGTGCATGAAAACGGAACCTACTAACCTTGAAAGGAGAGGATGAAATGGATACCAAATACTACACAACCTGGGAAGAATATTTGGCAGAACATCCGGAATTAGAGGGAAAACCTGAACAAGCGATCGCGCCAAAAATTGTGAAATATGAAGACGCAATGTTTACTTTTATTATGGATTTGTTATTGTAGGTCTTTAATGAAGTGTTATAGGGCAACACTGTACCTCGTAAAATCATTGCACTAAGCTGCAAAGAAATACTAAATCGAGGACGGAGGTTGCCCTCCATTTAACCCCGTATATTTCTGAATATTCCCAGTTGGGAAACAAATCTGAGTTTTAAACAGAAGGGAGTAAGGTTTACGGAAGATAAGAGATAGTAAAAAGAAATGATTTGAGAGGAGATTTTACTATGGAAAAGGGATTAAAGAAGTCCGTTATCAATCTTTACGGATTACCATCTTTCGGATTTCAGTTATTCGTCAATATGGAAGTGTTCTATTTTGCGGCGTTTCTAACTGATTTTGCTAAGCTCCCTATGGCCCTGGTCGGCACTGTCTTATTGATTACCAGTATCTGTGATATTCTGTGGGTTCCTACAGCCGGAGTCCTTTTGGAAAAGAGCAATATGAGATGGGGTAAATATCGTTCCTGGTTGCTTGTGGGTCCACCCTTTGCGGCTTTGTTCTTCATTTTACAGTTTTCTAAAATCGGCTCCCCAACAATCAATGCTATTATCATTACCATCGGATTCGCAGTCAGTCACTTAATTTGGAATATTTTCTACGCCGGGCATGTGGCCTTAAACTCGTCAATGACAACAGTCCGAGAAGAAAGAATCGCCATGTCAACGAATAGAGGGATGTTTAATTCTCTAGGTGCTATTGCATTTTCTTTAATTGGTATGAAGATGATCCTGTCACTTGGTAAAGGCAATCCTGCCATGGGATATACCCTTACCGTAGTAATTACAGGTGCTGTCATGATTGCTTGTTATTATACCTTGTTCTTTATGACCAAAGACTATGCTTTTCATGGAACTTCTGTTCAAACAGGTCAAATTGAAAAGAAAATGTCCATTGGCGAAATGTTGAAACAGATCATCGTCAATCCGCCGCTTATTGGCTTGATGTTAGGTGAAATTGGAAGATATTTAGGCAGGTTTGTTATCTTTGGCTTAGCGTTCTATTACTTTAAATACGTAGTTAATAATCTGGCCGTTATTGCTGTTTTCATGACTGGGCTAAACGTAGTAACTTTCGTCGGGGCCTTGATTGCTAACCCACTTGCCAAAAAATTCGGCGAGAGAAATACCTACATTTTATCCCTCTCAATCTTTATAGTGGGGCTGTTGGCTGTCTGGGCTTTACCTATGAATTATATCTCCTTCATGGTCATTATGTTCATTGCCTATTTGGGATACGGCATGCCTGATGCCTTAGGTGTAGTTATGTATTCATCTACCGTTGACTACGGTGAATGGAAAACAGGTAAGAATGCCAGAGGATTCATCATGTCCTTAATCAATTTCCCGATCAAAGTAGCAATTCTTGTCAGAAGCGTCATAATCACGGGTGTACTTGCCGGAGCAGGATATGTTGCCAATATGGAGGCAACACCTTTACTGGTAGAATCTATAAAGAATGGATTAACCCTAATCCCTGCAGTCATCATGTTAGTAGCATTAATCCTCATCACTCTTCTTTTCAGAATTACTCCTAAAAGCCTTGCTGAAATGCAAAATGAGATCGCGGCTAGAAAGGCATAGACTGACTCCTAAGTTAGGTCTAATGAGTCTCAAAAATTAAGAGAGATGACATGCTTCATCTCTCTTTCCTCTTAAAGCTTGGACAGTAGAGACTAAAGGAAATGGCTGTTACAACTGATGAAATTTTCTCAGTTTCTAAGCATTTGTAAGATTTTGCTGAGGTTCAAACAGTTGAGGAACTAATCACTCAGAAGAAGATATAACTACTTCTTACCTATTAAGAATGGATTATAGGAGGAGATGGTTAAAATGGCGGTGCTTAAAGAGAAGGGCTGGCAAAAGTATCACACGATTTGGATCATGCTCTTTATTGGTTGGGTAGTATCCTATGCTGACCGAACATTGACTGGCCCGGTGGTTACTTGGATGATTGCCAATAACGTTGGTTTTTTAGAAGCTGCCAGTAACCCTCATGCCCTGGGTGGACTGTTGGGAAGCTTATTTTTCGCCGGATATATGCTGACCCAATTTCCAGGAGGGTACTTTGGGGATAAATATGGTTATAGGACAATCGTCGTTATCAGTATCTTTTGGGCTGGTATCACCACCCTATTGACGGGCTTAACCGGTGGCTTGGTGGCATTTATTGCCTTGAGGGTTTTCACTGGACTTGGCGAAGGAGTTCTCTACTCAAATGACCGCTCCCTGGTTGCCGAGGTGACTCCGCCCAATAAGCTGGGCTTGGGTATGGGAGTAGTAATGGGCGGACTTACTGTGGGCTTGTCGGGAGCCTTGGTAGGGACAGTATACTTAATTGAGTTAGCTCAACCGGTGATGGGTGTCAACGCTTGGAAAGCCCCTTTTCTTATCTTGGGAACAGTTACAATTATTGCAGCAGTCTTTATCCGTCAGGCTCTAAAGCCTCAAGGAAATTTAGGGTCAGAGAATTTTGGCAAGGCCTTATTCAACTTGCTAAAATATGCCCTTGTCTTCTTGGTAGCGATTATGGCTGTTTATTTTATCACAGATGCTATGCATTTAAATGATGTGATGATTGCAGTTATCCTAACCTGTTTAGCCTTTGTCTTAATTGCTTTTATCTTTATCAGGAAAGGCAATGAAGTCAACCCGATTTTAAAGGACAAAAACCTTGTGCTTATCTATGTCTCCTATATTGCGGTGTTATGGCATCTCTGGTTTTATGGTTTTTGGGGAGGAGCTGTAATCAAGGATTTTGGTGGCGGTACTCTGGCATCTGCCCTCTTGGTTATCTCCTTTAACGCTATTGCTGGAGTAATCGGTTTTCCTTTAGGGGGAAAGATTTCTGATATGGTAGCCCATAAACCCAATGGTCGCCGCAATGTCTTAATCGGTATGGAAGCTCTATTGACGGTGTTTATCTTTGTTTTTGCTGCCTATGTCATGTCCGGAAGAAATGATATGGTTGTCCAATCGATTATTCTCTTTGTTTCAGGTTTAATCTTTTTTGCTTTACAAGCAGTTGCTCACGCTCTTACTTCAGAAATTGCTCCCGTTCATTTGCGGGGAGCTGCTTTTGGAATGCTGAATCTTGTATCGGAAATAGGAGCCGTATTATCTCCAGTGATTTCGGGAGCAATTCGAGATAGTACAGGAAGTTGGGGAACCCCCTTAATTTTGGACGGCGTTTTAATGGGAATCAGCTGCATCATGATTATGGGAGTAAGTACAAAACTCGCGAGTAATAAGGAGTAAATAAGGTGTATCTCGGTGTGTTGGTATCTGAATAAAAATAATTAAGCAAGAATAGGAGAATGCAACATGAAAAGTGACATCGAAATCGCCCAAGCAGCAGTAATGAAACCAATCCTGGAGATCGCCAAAAACCTTGACTTAAAAGACGATGAGGTAGAGTTATATGGCAAGTATAAAGCCAAAATCAATTTAAGTGTTTGGAACCGCTTAAAAGATAAGCCCAATGGCAAGCTCATCTTAGTTACCGCAATTAATCCTACCCCCGCCGGAGAAGGTAAAACGACAACTACAGTAGGATTAGGGCAAGCACTCTCGAAAATGGGCAAGAAGGCAATGATTGCGGTACGGGAACCATCTCTAGGGCCGTGTTTCGGAGTTAAAGGCGGAGCGGCTGGAGGCGGATATGCTCAAGTTGTGCCTATGGAAGATATTAATCTCCATTTCACGGGAGATTTTCATGCCATTACTTCAGCCCATAGTCTCTTAGCAGCGATGCTGGACAACAGTATTCAACAAGGAAATCCTTTAAATATTGATCCGCGGCAAGTGGTTTTCCGTCGTGTTGTGGATATGAATGACCGCGCCTTACGTAAAATTGTCATGGGCTTAGGGGGCAAGATGGAAGGAGTACCCCGTGAAAGCGGGTATGACATTACAGTAGCCTCGGAGGTCATGGCCATTCTCTGCTTGGCAAAGGACCTTATGGATCTCAAAGAACGATTTGGCAAGATTGTCGTAGCTTATACCTATGAAGGAGAACCTGTAACCGCTCATGATTTAGAAGCGGAAGGAGCCATGGCGCTTCTCATGAAAGATGCAATTAAACCAAATCTTGTCCAAACTTTAGAAAATACCCCAGTCTTTATTCATGGCGGACCGTTTGCCAATATTGCCCACGGGTGTAATAGCATCATGGCCACAAAACTTGGTCTAAAACTGGCAGATTATCTGGTCACAGAAGCCGGTTTTGGAGCAGACCTGGGGGCAGAAAAGTTTTTTGATCTAAAATGCCGTTATGGTGGCTTGAAACCTGAGGCTGTTGTCATTGTGGCAACTGTTCGGGCCTTAAAGATGAACGGCGGCCTGGCTAAAGATCAATTAGGTACAGAAGACTTGGGAGCCTTGGCACGAGGGGTAGTCAATCTCGAAAAACACATTGAAAACATGGCGAAATTCGGTGTGCCAGCGGTTGTGGCTATCAATAGATTCCCAACAGATTCGGAAGCTGAACTAAACCTAGTTCGCGAGAGATGCCAGGAGTTAGGGGCAGAAGTTGCCCTTTCCGAAGTGTTTATGCGCGGTGGAGAAGGAGGCGTTGAGCTTGCTGAAACAGTCCTTTCCGTGCTCCAACGGGAAGAAGCTAAATTTAAGGTGCTCTATGAATTAGATTTGTCCATTGAAGAGAAAATCCAGAAAATAGCCAAAGATATTTATGGGGCAGATGGAGTTATCTTCGATAAAGCTGCTCAAGCTTCTATGAAGAAATATGTGGAAATGGGTTATGGTAATTTGCCGATTTGCATGGCCAAGACTCAGTATTCTTTCACTGACGATCCCACTCGCTTAGGCAGACCGACAGGTTTTACCATCACTGTTCGGGAATTGCGTCTTTCCGCCGGTGCCGGGTTCCTGGTTGCAGTTACAGGTACGATTATGACCATGCCGGGATTACCAAAACGACCGGCAGCCACGAGAATGGATATTAATGCTGACGGAACAATTACAGGGTTGTTCTAATCCTAGGTGCATTCGTAAGTTAACTCTTTTGTTTTATAATTAAAGTCCTCATTTCCTGACTTATAGAAGATAAAAGGAAAAAGGCCGCCGATACCTTTGTAACATAAGGAATTCGGCGGTCTTTAAAATGTCTCAGCATAAAAACAATTAAAGAATAACTAAGCTAATATGAGTGTACAATGACGCTAGAGTAATATCAGAAAAAGAGTAATTCCCCTATGAGTCAACTAAGAATAGGAAAATAAACCTCCTGTGAGTTTTATCATTGTAAAATGCCAAAAAGAAGGATAAAGTGGAAAAAAGATTACGAGGTAACGAATATGACATTTCAACCGATAGACTATGCTTTTTTTCAACAACCTACCCTTAGCTTAGCTTCTGCTTTATTGGGGAAATTGCTAGTGAAGGAAACAGAGTTTGGCACAGCGTCGGGATGGATTGTAGAAACTGAAGCCTACATTGGACCGGAAGACCGGGCGGCCCATAGTTATGGCAACCGAAGGACTAAAAGAACTGAAGTAATGTTTGGACCACCTGGGTATGCCTACACTTATGTTATGCATACCCATTGTCTTATGAATGTAGTTAGTGGAGAAATCGGGTACCCAGAGGCGGTGTTAATCAGAGCCCTGGAGCCCTGTTCCGGATTTGATCTGATGTATCAACGCCGGGGAAAAGTAAAAAAAGAACCGGAGTTAACAAATGGACCGGGAAAGTTAACTAAATCTCTAGGTATAGTTAAGGAAGATTACGGGAGAGGGATGTTTGAGTATCCACTTTTTATAGCGGAAGGGAAAGAAGTAGGGTCCATTGCCGTAGGTCCAAGAATAGGTATTAATAACAGCAGAGAAGCCGTACACTATCCATGGCGTTTTTGGGTAGAGGGCAATCCCTTTGTATCTAAATAAGGGACAATGGCCAAGGACCTGCAGAAGAAGGCGGACCTCCGGAAGACAGTGGAAGACCATAGGGCAAGGAGTAACAAGGGCTTGAAGGAGAAATCGCCGGTTTGTTGAATATAGTGAGCATACCCGGATTACGAGTGAAAACAAAGGAATGGTTTGGATGTGTTGACGTTACTGGCACAAGTGCTTAGCAACGAGGATGCTTTAGGAATCATGTCCGAATAATATTGGAGAGGAGTGTTAACCTTGAACAAATATGTTCTAAATGAGGCTGAAGTTGTCCTATTGGTCATCGATATCCAAGAAAAATTAGTTCCTGTGATGAAATACGGAGAAAAGGTTATTCAAAACACCAACACATTAATTTCCGTTGCCAAGAAATTAGGTATTCCTATCCTTGCCACAGAGCAATATCCTAAAGGCCTGGGGAAGACTGTTTCAGAGCTAAGTAGCCAACTCGAGGGATCGTTGACCTACGAAAAGATGACCTTTTCAGGTTGGACAAGTGAGGTAACTTCGGCACTGAAGGGACTGGGACGAAAGAAAATCCTGATCACAGGAACGGAAACCCATGTTTGTGTTTTTCAAACGGTCAGGGATTTACTGGCCAATGGCTACCAGGTTTTCGTAGTGGGTGATGCGGTGTGTTCAAGAACTAAGGGGAATTATCTAAATGGATTATCCCTGATGTCCTCTATGGGAGCAGTAGTTACCAACACAGAAACAGTCTTTTTTGATTTGATAAAGCAATCGGGTACACCTCTGTTCAAGGAACTCTCCAGACTGATAAAATGACGCTCCTTTTCAAGGGTGTTATACTATACACATCGCAGTGAATGGGGCACAGGGGGACGGTTCTCTTGAGTCAAATTTGAATGCATGGTAGAATTTGAGAAAAGGAGAGAAGGGCGTGAAGGAATGCCAAGGAAGCCAAGAAAGAAGAGTGAAACAGGAATCTACCATGTTATAGTACGGGGAGTCGGCCAGCAGGATATTTTTCACGAAGAAGATGATTTTCTGAGATACCTGGATACCACAAAAAAGTTATCGCTAGACAGCGGGGTAAGCGTGCTAGGGTATTGCTTGATGACCAATCATGTTCATTTATTGCTAAGAGAAGGCTATGGCGATATATCAGTGTTTATGAAACGCTTGGGTATAAGTTACGCTTACTGGTACAACTGGAAATACGAAAGAATTGGACACGTGTTTCAAGATCGGTTTAAGAGTGAATGCGTGGAGGACGACGTATACCTACTAACAGTCATTCGCTACATCCACGAGAATCCGGTTAAAGCATTCGTTATCAGCAAACCAGAGGAATATGAATGGAGCAGTTGTTCTGCTTATTACAAAGCGGATCGAAATACTGCCACATTTCCTGATACCAGTCTAATCTTAAGCATTGTACATAGCGAAAAGAAAAAAGCAATTGAAGGACTTAAAAAACTCACAGAAGAGGGTAACGAAGACCACTGCCTCGATTGCGATAAGACAAAACGAATCAGCGAAAGAGAAGCATATGAAATCACCAAGAGAATAATGAAAGGTAAACCAGTAACGGCTTTACAGAAGATGGACCAGGATGCACGAAACAATATATTTAGTTGTTTAAGAAATGATGGATTAAGTCTAAGGCAAATATGCAGGATCACTGGCTTTCCATTTCACATTGTCCGAAAGGCTTAGACATTGACACAGAAGAACCGTCCCCTTGTGCTCGCCTTGTGCTCACCACACTAACACTAACACTTAGGTATTAAATCCATATACTATTAGGAATTAATGAAAGAGTGGGGCGGGTGACAAAGTTGCGGACATTAAGGCGGGGGACATGGGGAGACGATGTAAGATTACTGCAGACCAGTTTAATAAGCCTAGGGTATAACCCGGGACCAAATGACGGAATTTTTGGATCAAAAACAACAGCGGCTGTAATCCAATTTCAGCAAAATAACGGCCTAGTGCCTGATGGCATTGTTGGTCCATTAACCTGGAGTGCTATACAACGGCAACTTAATACCTTGGAGATTTATACCATACAGACGGGGGATACGTTCTACAAGATAGCGCTGGCTAAAAAAGTTCCTCTTTCGGAGCTCCTTGCAGTGAATCCAGGAATTGATCCGAATCGTTTGATGGTGGGTCAAACAATCAAGCTTCCTAAATCCACCGTTGAAGCTGTCCCGATCCCTATCACGATAGCCACTTTAGGATTTATCCCTGCAGATTCAGTGCTTGATTTAGTTAAGCCAATTCTCTATATGACAGATAATGCTAATCGTAGACTTTATGCAGTAAATTATCAAACGAAAACAATTTCCTTTATGCAGTTTGATCTTGCTCCAGAACGACTAACCTATGCTAAAGAAAAACTTTATATAGCCTTGCTTAAGTCTGGACATCAGTATTATACAACATCCCCATTAGAAGGCGGAATCGCCATAGTTGATACTAAGACGTTTACATTAATCACACAATTTGCCATAAACACTGACCCTTACGATATTGTAGTGGATCACGACGGGTATATCTATACAATGCCGGGTTCAAATCAATGGGAACCGATCGATAGTTTTACGGAAGATGGCCAAAAAGTCGCAAGTTCCGGTAATACAAGGTTCTGGAGTCCGTCTGAAATGCACCCTCTGATAAATAGAATTTACTCGGTGGATACAGATTCTTCGCCGAGAGATATGGAGTATTTTGATGTTTTAAATGGATTAGTACAATCGCAGAAAGATTCTCCCTATCACGGGGATTATAATATGGCAACAAACTTTAGATTGTCTCCGGATGGAAACTATGTATTTAACGGTTCAGGCGAAATATTTGATGCTAATCTAGGACATGTTACATCCCTGAATACTAAGTTCACAGACGTAACGTTTGATTTGGCAAACAATAAGTTCTACCTGGGGAATAAAGCTGGGAAGGGGATCATGGTTTTTGATTATGGTACTGACCTTAATAGAGTATTTAAACAGATAGGTTCGATTTCTACCAATGGTTATGTCCAAAACCTCTTCTTCCAAAACAATTCGCTAATTGCTTTGAGTAAAAATGACCCTGGACAATATATCATAGAAGTATTAAATCTTAGATAATCGTTTTGGTTTGGCGTGAAGTATTTTCCGACTACGAGTATTGGATAGTGTGGCACCATGACTCTGGAAATTGGAATAAAATAAACGGCATGTTAATTTCAGCGATTGACATGCTGCTTCGAAAGGCTTAGACATTGACACAGAAGAACCGTCCCCTTGTGCCTTGTGCTACCAGATTGAAGGCATAAATGATTCAATCAGTTATGAAGGCAGTAGTGTCAGTGAACTAAAGTCAGCATTTGAAGGAGCGGTTGAGGATTATCTTGAACTGTGCAATTTGAACGGTAAAGAACCTGAAAAGATGTATAAAGGTAGCTTTAATGTAAGAATAACCCCTGAGCTTCATAAACAAGCAGCACAAAGGGCCTAGATAGAGGGCAAATCATTGAATCAGTATGTTGAAGAAGCGATAGAACAGTATTCAGCAAAAGAACAAAAATGAATGTCTCCTTTAAATATCCATTCTTATTTTGAGTCGCCCTTCTGCAAAGTCCTAATAATTAAAATAACGATTTTTAGTGCTATTCCAAACGTAACTATAAAAAAGATAATTTCTATGAATGGATTATATTTTTTCATTAGTAAAGTAAAGTATTGAGCAAGAAAAACATACAAATAGATGAATATAGCTCCTAAAGCCATCGTCCTAAAAATAGATTTCATCAAAATCACCCATAACCATTATAAACAAATAGAAGGGGTAAAATCACCCCTTCTAAGCCACTTTCAAAACTTTGCTTTGTTATATGTCTATCCCTTTCGATTCATCCTCTTTCGTAGAGGCAGCCAACTTTTCTAATTGTCAGAGATAATCTCAGCCAGGCGGATTTTAATGCCTGACTCTAGGAAATAGAAGCCCATGCCTCGGGAAAGCTCGGCATTAGATCGGCCAATAATATCTTTAGCGATCCGGGATTGGGATGATGACAGTTTGAATGTGATGGTCGTCGAAGAAGGGAAGTATCGAGATAGATGTCTGGCGGTGGGACGAATGGGGATTTAGTTTACCTGCTGAAGGACAGCATTGCGAGATATATCCTTAAGTATTCCAACAATTGGATAGCAGGATGATTTTCTTTACTAAACGAAGTGAGTTAAACTAATAGTGAAAAAGGCAACTATAAAGATTGAGGAGAAAACTAACTTGAAAAAAATCATCCAGATATTCACCGTTTTAGTTTTTGTAAGTTTCCTAAGCTTGGCAGGGTGTTCACCAGTACAATCTGAATCTGACAAGAATCCTGCCTATCAAACTATTACCAGTGAAACTGCCAAGAAACGTTTAGACAATGAAAATGGTATCATTCTGCTGGATGTAAGGTCTGAAGCCGAATACGCAGAGAAGCATATCCCCGGAAGTTTGTTAATCCCCGTTGAGACTATCGAGACACAGGCAACGGAAAAGCTTAAAGACAAGGATGCAGCCATATTCGTTTATTGTCGAAGCGGAAATCGAAGCGCTATTGCCGCTCAGGCACTCGCCAATATGAATTATACCAATGTCTATGATTTAGGCGGTATCAATAGCTGGCCATATGAAACGGAAACGACTCCCAGTACCATCAAATGAAGCTTGAAAGGGCACCAATCAGAGTTTTTAATCTGATTGGTGCCCTTTGCTAGCTTTTGAAATATTTGGTGATTGATGGAAGGAAATGCGTGAAGTTCGGCGAAAACGAAAATATATGACAAATGTTGTCTCTGAGGCCAGAATCGCCTGAGGGATGAATTCATATCTAATTAGGAGTTAGACAAGCCCTGATAAGTCATGGAATGATGACTCATAGGGTATAACTAAACCAGTTCTTAATGTTAAACGCAAACAACGTCATGCCCTCATGGAATTTGCCTTAGGAGTGGAAAGGATTAAGCGCTTTGTAAGTCGCGTAGGTGCCCAAGAACTTTACTAAGCTAGGAGTGCATAAATGAACAACACTTTAGACGTCAAAAACATCAACAAAACCTATGATGGGGTAAAAGTGATCAACGATATTTCCTTTGCAGTTAAAGCGGGGGAAATCATGGGTATTATGGGTCCTAATGGGGCCGGCAAGACGACTACGATTAGAATGATCATGGGAATTACTGCTCCCGATCAAGGCGAACTACATTTCTTCTTAAATGGAGAGAGCAGAAACCGAATTCCTCAAGCCAGTGTTGGATATCTACCTGAGGAAAGGGGTCTTTATAAAGAAGCCAAGGTAATGGAGATTTTACTGTTTTTATCTGGCCTAAAAGGTTTAGATAAAGTCATAGCAAGAAAGAGAATCATGGAATGGTTAGAAAAATTTCAATTGGCCGACAAAGCGAACTCTAAAGTTCAACAGCTTTCCAAGGGCATGGCTCAAAAGGTCCAGTTTATCGCCTCCGTACTGCACCAACCTGCTCTGGTTGTCTTAGATGAGCCCTTTTCTGGCTTAGATCCCGTAAGTCAGGATGTTTTCAAACAGGAAATTCGTCAGTTGGCGGATCAGGGCATGGCCATCTTGATATCCAGTCATCAAATGAATTTAGTCGAAGAAATCTGTAATCGAATATTTATCATCAACAAAGGGGAAAAGGTATTATATGGCCCTCTTCAAGATATCAAGGCCCAGTATGGCAGTTATCAGGTAAACATAATTGCCGAACAGGAGATTCCCGAATTAACCCGATCCCCCTTGGTTCAGAGTTTTCAGAGGCTGGGAAAGAAATGGTCCTTAGTATTAAAGGATAATACTGCACCGGCCCAATTTTTGGCCACTATACCACCGGAATCACCCATCGATGAACTCTCTGTGGCTAGGATCTCCTTACATGATATCTTCGTAAGAATTGCCAAAGGAGGGTCCTCGGATGAAATTAACTTGGAAAATCGCTAAATGGGAATTTACGAGAAATTTTACGAACAAGCAATTCTTGATTGGCCTATTACTGACCCCTATCATTATGCTTCTCTTTGCCGGCGTGCCCCAATTGATCTCTAAGTTAGATAAACCTCAACAGGAAGTCTTTTATGTCATTGATGAAATCTCTGAGTTCGGGCAATTAGTGGAAGCTGCAACGGATACAAATCTTAAGTTTGTGCAGTATCAGGGGGAACTAGCAGAATTAGATGAATTAGTCTTGGAAGAAGAAGCCACGGGATATTTTATCTTGAACCAAGCCTTTCTAAAAACAGGCCAAGTTCAAGTTCACACTGCTGAAAAAAAAGTCATGTTTAAGGAATTACAAGGTTTATTAAGTAATTTATTACAAGGACTAAGGGTTCAAGAAATAGGAATAAAACAAGAGCAGGTCGCCTACTTAACCTCACCGGCCCTTCTGTCATCAGTGCATATTGGTGGTGAGAGCAACGGAGATCAATCCAACCGCATTGGTGTATCAATAGCCCTAGCAGGAATCGTCCTGTTTTTGATTTTCACCTCAGGTGCCATGCTTTTGCAAAGTGCCTTACAAGAAAAACAAGATCGAATGGCAGAGATCATCCTTTCCTCGGTAAGCTCGGATAACTTAATGCAAGGTAAGATTATCGGTCACTTTCTCTTGGGAATTTCCCAACTGGTGCTTTGGCTTTCTATTGGATTGCCGGCAGCTTGGTATTTTATGGATATACCCGTCTGGGCTATGATTTCTCTGGGTCAATTACCAATCTTGATATTCTTTGCCTTAACGGGTTATCTGCTATTTGCTGCGCTTTTTGTGGGGATTGGTTCAACTATGACGGATATGCAAAGTGCCAGCAATACCCAAGGCATGGTCTTTATGTTACCCATGCTAGGATTTATATTTGTTGGTCCGGTGATTTCGAACCCTAATGGTCTAGCGGCTCAAATAGGTACATTCTTCCCTTTAACCAGTCCGACCATTACTATACTGCGACTTGGTTTAGCGGAGGTTCCTACCTGGGAACTTGTTGTTGCGGCAATAATCTTATTATTTACGACATTATTGGTGATTAAAGCTGCCGCAAAATTATTTCGAGTAGGGATGCTAATGTATGGAAAAACAGCCAGTGTAGCCGAGATGTGGAAATGGATGCGATATTAAGTCATTGGCTACTATTAAGAAGGATGCAGAATGGGCCGAAGCAAAAAAGAAATGCAGGCTTAACGAAGAAACCTTGAAAATGGCTAAAGAGATGGGTTTAAATCCCAGAAGTTTAATAAAAAACATACCTACTAAAAGTGAACAGTGGAAGGCTCCTGTAAGTGTCTGGATCCGGGAAATGTATGAAAAACGACAAGAAAAGGGACTTCGGAAAAAAACCCGCAAGAGAGAAAATCACACCTTTAGGAAAGAAGGGGAGGAAAATAGGTGAATGTATTTTTTGCAAGCTCCCAGAGATAGCTATCCTTGTCCAGAACGATCTAGCCCTGGCCTTTTTTGATAAGTTCCCAGTTAATGAAGGGCATGTTCTGATTATTCCCAAGAGGCATGTCGTAAGCTTCTTTGACCTAACGGAAGAAGAAGTTCTGGGCACCTGGAGATTAGTTCAGGAAGTAAAAGATTTGTTAGATAGCCGCTTCCATCCCGTCGCCTACAATGTGGGGGTTAACGTGGGAGCAGCTGCAGGACAGAGCGTTTTTCACGCGCATATTCATGTTATTCCCCGTTATGAGGGGGATGTCTCAAATCCCCTGGGCGGAGTGCGGAATGTTAAGAAGAGTATCGTTCCATATGCTGGGGATGGGGAGAAGTAGATAAGAGCAAAGCAAAGTACTCCGAGCTATTTGACGGAGTACTTTGCCTTGCAGAAGATCACCGATTCGTTTTAAACTTCCAGGCTAAGTATTATGGGCATTGGCTGAACAGTTAAACAAAAAGTCTTAGATAATGACAAGAGGATGTGATCTGAATGCCTGGGCAAAATCATCAGATATCTGAATTAGAAAGTATTATGCTTCGAAATAATTTATTTAAGAAATTCAAATCGAGCAAATTGGGAGTATTCGGTTCTACGGCAAGAGGAGAAATGTCTAATGACATAGACATCCTCATTGAGGACAATGTTGATTACCGATCACTGTCAGTCTTTAGAGATGAGCTCCAAAAACTTACAAATAAGCGCATAGATATTGTAATTGAAAAGTATGCCTATCCCATAGTATTAAATAAGTACGGAAGTGCTGCCTTAATTTTAAGGAATTCGGAAAACTGACAATGTCAGTTTTTTTTATACTGAATTAAACCTCGAGAGACAACAGGGGATAGGGTCATGTCTCCTTGCTATCTGAGCCCATATTTGGATCTATTTACCAAACAATGAATAGAGTAAATTCCTAGTCCTAAGCGAATTATTCCTTAAAGGAGCGTAAGGAGGATGAGTTTGAAAAAAATAGTTGTAATAATATCTACTCTTTCGGTTCTATTAATGGGTTGCAGCACACAATCAATTTCTAAGGATAAAGCCGTTGTTATACCCATCTCAGAAGAAATTCAGGAAGAGCCAAAACCAGAATCAAGTATACCAAGTGAGCCCACAACGAATAACTTGACTGTTAAAAGTACTGATAAGCAGTCAAGTGTAAATTCAGAACCAAACCAGACTAAAGCTCCAGTAGCACAGCCCACAAAAAAACCACAAAAAAGTGGAGACCAGGTGTTAGGAGCAACTGATCCAAATGTTTCAGAAGTACCTGATTGGTTCAACATTGAAGCCCCATCAACTTATAGTGTTCATCCCAAGAAAAATCTTATAATCAAGTGGAATGGAAGCTCACCTAACTTTTTCTTATATATCCGAGATATGTCCAATGTGGAAATGAAGAGTATCTTTTCGGCTTATGTAGGCAATGTAAATAGTTATACCATCCCTGCGAATCTTCTTACTGAAGGTCACAAATATGGAATTTCACTTTATGCTACAAGTGGTACAAACAGAAGTGATCCAAATTATAAACAGCTTAGTTCAAGTAATATGGAACAGGTATTATACGGGAGATCTGTTACAATTCATACCTTGACTCCACCCGTTGTAACATCTCCCCAAAACGCTTCTGAACTTCCGAAAGCGGACGTGATCTTAAAATGGGTGAAGACCGGCTGGGTCGATAATAGAAACCTACCAATAGTCAGATACAAGATCGAAGTGGCAGACTCAACGGACAATAACCCAATATTCTATGAAGAGACTTCTGAAGACAGTGTTAAAATAGAAGGGTCTATACTGATTTCAGGTCATTCGTATAGCGTAAAAGTAACAGCACTAATTCAGCCATACATTTACGAAGAAACCGCAATAACAGATAATACTAAATCAACCATAATAACCTTTAAAGTGAAATAAGAGTGTAGTGGAGCGAAACTATAGGATATTTATACTCAGTTTCATCGTATTGGCTGAATGTTTTGGATCACCTTAGTCCGGAGGGCAAGCCCTCTATGCGTCAGGACATAGAAGCAACTGTTATATCGGAATCGGGATTGCGGATAGTCTAAACGGAAAAGTTTTTGTGCAAATGAATATTGGAGAGCAAAGCAAAGTACTCCGAGCTATTTGACTGGGCCCGGAGTACTTTGCTTTGCTAAGATCACCGATGTAAAATGTAAAATCCCAGACCAATCTGGGAGTATTAAGATTAAGATCATTCTATTAAAATATGCTTCATCCGATTTTATCCATGAGTTGTTAGATGAGTGTGACTTTTTTCACAGTAAAAATATCACAACTATCACGATACATCTTTTAATTTTGATCTAAACTTAACTTATCACCAGAGAAATAATATATATAGGAAGGAAAACAAGAAATGAGGATAGTTGGATTACAATAACATCAAGTTTTAGCTTGCTGATAAAGTAGTAGATACCGTTGAATCTGGACCCAATTGTGGTTAAGGTTGCTCAAAGGTAGTACATAGTGGCGCTTTTTCCTTCGATTAACTATGAGTCGTTTGGAGGCTTTACATTAGCCGTAAAAACAATGGATGATAATGCAGGATGATGTGAAGGGATGATAAAATTGAAACTCAAGACTAAACTGTTATTAGTGTTTTCTATTATGGTTTTTCTATCAATTGCAACCGTTGGATTGAATTTAATCACCTACAAATCATTAGACAGTGATGCTGTCTTTGTAAACAGCGCCGGAAAATTGAGAGCAAACAGCTACAGAATGGCATTCCTTTCAGAACGAATTATTATTGGTGGAGTTGATCAACAAACAAAGAGTAAAGAGTTACTGGAAAGGGTTGCGTTCTTTGATAACTTGATTAAGTCATTGATCAATGGGGATGAATCTCTTGGACTAAAGAAACTAGAACAGCCAGAAATGCTGGAAAAATTGCAAGCCATTGAAGGCAAATGGAGTAATCAATACAAAACTGCCTATGAAGTGATAGCCAGGGATGGAAGTAAACAAGGACTAAGTAGTATTGAGGATTCAGTGGATAGCTTTGTAGCTGAAGTTGACCAACTTGTTGGTGCATATTCGACCCTATCCCAGAGTAAAGTAACCAATGCAAAAGTTATTAGCAATATTATGCTCTTAATCACGGTTTTCTTCGGAATATTTGGTGTGATTATGGTTAGGGCACAAGTAATACGTCCGATTGAACGTCTATCCATGGAAATGAAAGGTATTTCTTCTGGAAACGGTGATTTAACGACGATGATCAAAATTGTAAGACAGGATGAACTTGGTGAATTGATCCTGCATTTCAACAACTTCTTAGCTAGCATTAGGGAGATAGTCATTAAGATATCAAAGTCCTCCGATGTGCTTAGTAACTCGATGCAGGGTATTTCCGGAACTAGCTATGAACTGTCAAAGTCCACAGAAATGATTGCCAATGCCGTAATGGAAGTTTCTAACGGCAGCGTAGAGCAAACTGAAATGATAGGCAGTCTCAATGCTTTGGTGGAACAGATGAATGATGATGTGGGAAAGGTGCTTTATAAGGCTGAGAAGCTGCTTCAGGGTTCGGCAAGTTCTAAAGCTTCTGCGGGAGAAGGAAATCAACTTCTGGAGCTTCAATCAAGAGACTTAACGAAAGTTGTTTCGAGCTTAGCAGATGCAAATACATCAGTAAAAAGGCTTGAAGGCTATTCCAATGATATTAAAGGTATTTTGGAGATAATCAATAACATATCTAGTCAAACTAATTTACTGGCGTTAAATGCCGCAATAGAGGCGGCTCGTGCGGGTGAGTCCGGAAGAGGATTCGCGGTAGTTGCAGGAGAAATAAGAAAACTAGCAGAGGGTACAAGTCAAGCTACAGTACAAATATCCGAAATTATAACCAATATCACCGGTCAAACAGTCATGGTAAGAGATAACATGGCACAAATGGCTGAGAGTATTGAAAGTCAGTCTCAAAGCATGGATGTTGTGATGAGTAAATTAAGTGAAATAGTTAACAAAGCTGAAACTACTTATATAGATGCCAAAGAAATTGAGTCCATTAATTTGTCAGTCAAAAAACAATTCGGAACAATTGCAAGTTCGGCAAGTAAGATTTCCGAAGTTGTGACGAATAACTCCAGCAACACACAAAACGTTGCGGCTGCGGTACAAGAACAGACAGCTTCTTTCCAAGAGGTAAGTGCGAATATGAGTGCATTGAATGATCTTTCGAGTGATCTTAAGCTTGTCGTTGGTCGTTTCAAAATTTGATAATGGTTATTGGGCACAGAGGAATGGTTCAATCTGCTGGGCTGGCGTGCTTGCAACACGTCAGTCCTTTTGTTTGCCTGCTTTTCTTAGGTTCTCTTTAAGTCTTTAATTAACATTTTGTAAGAATAGCAATAACTGCAGCAGGGTTTAGCGGAAAAAAGCAGAAATAATGTATGAGTAAAGAGTGCTAGAAACTGTGCAAAAGACAATTTTCTGATTGGCTTGCTCAAAGAATGCAGAGAAATGGGAGGAACGTTCAATGAGAGCCGTGTGTATAGATTTTGAAACTGCGAACGGATTTATTGGCAGCGCCTGCTCGGTTGGAATTGCAGTTCTAGAAGAAGGACAGATTGTCGATACTAACTATTGGCTGATAAAACCACATCCCCGGTATAGTTACTTTGACCCTTTGAATGTCTCAATCCATGGAATTAAAGCGCAAGATGTAAAAGATGCTCCGGAATTCGATTTCATTTATGGGCAGATTAGCCCTCTATTTGATAATGCTTATGTTATTGCGCACAACGCTTCCTTTGATATGTCGGTGTTGCGTCATGTTTTGGACTTATATGAAATCCCATATCCTGAAATAGACTATTTATGTACCTATAAAACGGCACTTAAGACGTGGAGTGGCTTAGATAACTATAAACTTGATACGGTTTGCAGATTTCTAAACCATGATTTTGCCCATCATAACGCCTTAGAAGATGCCATTGCCTGTGGCAATGTCCTATTATCAGCCTTATCTGCCAGGGGAGTGACCACAATAAAAGAGCTCGCGGCTCTTGTGGGAATGAGGCTTGGTAAATTGTACGCAGGAGGATATAACCCGTGCAGCGTAGCGAAGCGAACATCTAAAAAGGCTTAGAATCTCGTCTTAATTAGATATAGGATTAAGTTCTTGGACTTAGGAGGAAAAAAATGCAAATATGCTGTACAAAAAAACTATATGACGAAATGGGAATAGTGCCCGGAAAAGGAACTGAAGAAAACGATTTATTTTGTTGGAGCGTGCATTTAATCACGGTGAAGCGCAGAAAGACACTTGTCGCAGTCAATGACAGCAATCGCTATGGATTTGTTCTGCATGGTTTGAAAGCCAAGGATTTCAAACACATCAATGAGTTACTTGTCCAAGGAATTAGAAATTGTTTGCGAGACGAGAAAATAAAGAGCGAAATCATCGAAAGATATTTGAAAGCAGCTGGAGAGTTTGTATTTTCAAAGACAAGAGGTGCTAAATATGTCGCTCGCCTCAATAAAGCCTGTGAACGGGTAAACATATTTGATGATCGCTTAGAAACAAAGGAACTTTATCAGACTAATGTTGCCCAAAGGATGAATGATGACCTCATGAAAATCCCCCAGGAATCTGATTATACATTCCCACACGCCCTTTTATACAGAGATTTCAAGCGTTTTGCCGGGGAAGAAATCGTTAAGTGTGAGGCAGTCGATATAATGGTCAAGCTGAATTTAGATCGCCACACAGCCTGGAGACGAGTTATTACTCCTGTAGATATTACGTTCAAACAGCTTCATATCATATTACAAGCTGTATTTGGTTGGAAAAGTTATCATTTGTATGATTTTAATATTTTTGATGAGGCAAGTAAGTGCGTTTTAAAGGTGATTAGTGAATTTGAAGAAGTTTTTGAACCAAGGCCGGACTGCCCCATGCGATTAGATTCAGAGGTTAACTTCTCTCAATATGCCCGGCAGCCTTATAAAATAATGTATTGCTATGATTACGGCGACAACTGGGAGCACGAAATTACCATTCGAGGGACAAATACTGAATATAATAAAACCTATCCGGTTTGCTTAATGGGGGAAGGTAATGCACCACCGGAAGATGTGGGGGGCATTCCCGGATACTTGGAATTTTTAAAAATCATGGCAGATCCGGACCATGCTGACTATAAAACGATGCAGAAGTGGGCTCAGAGCCAATGGTATAGAAACTTTGATATGCAATTAATCAATAAAAGGTTAGAAACTATCTTGCGTGTATAGTGATGTTAGTTGAGAACTGCCCGGATCGGCGATGAGACAAAGGCGTACCAATGACTAATTACTTTAAAGGTATATCATAGATTCTAAATATCCACGAAGCAAAGCATGTCCGGAATGACAACGTTGTCGTTTCTGGGGCATGCTTATTTCTAATGATCTGATGTAATCTCAACAAGACGGATTTTAATACCTAACTCCAGGAAATAGAAGCCCATACCTCGGGAAAGCTCTGAGTTAGCCCCCCTTGCCTGCATATATGCGACTCCCAGTTTCCATAAATCTTGGGAGCTATGTTCGGCTAAAAACGAATAGCGCTTTCGGACATATTCATAGCCAATCTCAAAATCACTGAGGTCTTGTCTAGACATCGTTTTCCTCCGGCTTTTCAGGGTATTGTTCTCCGATCAGTTCGGCAATACTAACACCGAGAGCTGCAGCGAGTTAGTTAACGTTTGAATTGAGCCTGTAGAAAGACCATTTTAGATTATATTTATCATGCTTCATCGATATCAACTAAGTCAGCAAGTTGTTTTGAGTCATTTTTAGTGTCGTTCATATCTTTATATTTCTGTTTATTAGTATTTTTCAATAATACTACTAGTTAAAAGAATATAGAATTATATTCTAGTTGTCAATAGAAAAAGATGAATTAAACTCATGATATTTACATTTGCGCGATTCAGATATAATTGAACATGAATTATATTCAGGATGTGATGAAATGAATTACGGACAGCGAATAAAGTTCTTTCGTAATACAGTTGGAATTTCAGCCAATGCTTTAGCGAAGAAAGTTGGACTGGATCCGACTACAATTTATAAAATTGAAGCCAACGATTCTAAACCCTCTCTTGGTTCCCTCGAAAGCATATGCGCTGCTCTCAGCATTAGTCTTGCGGAATTCTTCACTGAAGAAGAACAGGTCTTAGGACCGGAAATCCAACGATTACTGGGTACTGCGAAAAAGCTTTCACCAGAACAAATCGACTATCTTCAGAAGTTACTGGAATCGCTTAGTAAAGATTGATTTTTGGACTTTTAGGGTACCTATAGGGTACCCTTTTATTGTTTAATCTATCAAGAGTAGTCGGCGGAACATGCTTACGGTCGTCCATTGCGTAAAACTCGTAAATTTTAGTTCCTCCAAAGAAAAAAGATGTCGACGATTTCAAAGCGTCGGCATCTTATAGAATTTCACTCATCCTGCGGCTGCTTAGGAAACTAAATTTTTACCTGATTGGTAAGGGCACTGGTGATATTGGCTTTACCCTCTGTAAAGTCAAATTTCATGACCTGCCCCACCAGTCTGTCGCAAAGGGCTTTAAACTGTCCGGGTACATGACCTGAATAGCTTCTCGTTATGCAGGCTTCTAAATGCTTAAGAGTCCCCCGGTTCGGTTTCCTGTGCCATTTCGCAATTAATTTCCAGCTGCTTGTTTACCCACTCATCAAGATTCTTTAAGATAGGAAGCAAACTTTTGCCGTTGTCCGTTAAGGAATATTCCACCCTAGGCGGCATTTCCAGGTATTGAACGCGCTTGATTATTTTGTAATGCTCTAATTCCTGCAGGCAGTTACTTAGGGACATATTTGTAATTCCGGCTAATTCTCGTTTTAACTCATTAAAACGCAGGACGTCTTTTTTGCTTAAGGTACATAGTATGGGCAATTTCCATTTGCTGCCGAGTACTTGCAACAAATATTGAACAGGGGTAGTTAACGGCTTATCACTTCGGTTATTTCCCATCTATCGAACCCCTTTAGTAAATAAAATATACTTAGTAAAAAATAATATACTTAGTCAAAATAATTTGCGTACTTGTATAGTTTTGACCAAGTATTATAATTATAGCATGAATTAAGGTAACGAAAATAGCTGTACAAAATGTGATTTTAAAAGTTAAGCAGTATTTAAAAATTCAAAATCATTGAAGGAGAGAACTATAGTAAGATTATTGCTCTTAACGGCAGTCCGCGAAAAACCTGGAATACAGCAACCTTGCTGAACAAAGCTCTTGAAGGGGCTGCTTCCCAAGGAGCTGAAACTGAATTGATTCATCTCAATGATTTGAATTTCAAAGGGTGCATCAGCTGCTTTGCGTGTAAACGAAAAGACGGGCAGCATGGAAAATGTGCCATGAAAGATGATTTAGCAGAGATACTGAAAAAATTAGAAACAGTTGATGGGATTATTTTTGGTTCACCGATTTACTATATGAGCATTACAGCCAGTATGAGGGCACTTTTAGAGCGATTCTTGTTTTCTCATAGCATCTATAATCCGGAAATACCAACAGTGTATCCCAGGAAAATCCCAGCCGGGTTTATCTATACTATGAACGCATCAGAAAAACAAATCGAGCAATTTGGGCTTAAACAAAGTTTAAATTTACATGAAATGATGATTGCCAAAACCATTGGAAATCCTCTTACAACTCTATACAGCTATGATACTTATCAATTTTCTGATTATGAAAACTATGAATCATCGATGTTCTCTGAAGAGGCTAAAGCAAAACAGAAAGTTGAACAATTTCCCCTTGACTGCCAAAGAGCGTTGGAAATGGGAATCAAGCTGGCATCCACTGAGATTTAACAACAGGGGGACTCACCAAATTACTCAGGATGAAAGGGAGACAAGAGCTTCCACATCAATATATCGGTAAGCATATGAAGAATTTGCATAAGTCCGGAAAAGAGAGAAGTAGGAGTGATGAATGTATGAGTATGGATCTGATTCAAGTTAGCCAGGAAAAATGTATCCGCTGTGGAATCTGTGCGGAAATCTGTCCCACTGGAAGTATCATGATCGAAAACCAAATGCCCCAGGCCACAGAAAGGAATTGTATTGCCTGTGGACACTGCGTAGCTGTGTGTCCTGTGGCGGCAATAGATAACCTGAAGGCACCGCTGGTCAAACAGTTGCCCCTTGAAAATGTACCTGTCCTTGACGCTGACACTGCAGCCCGCTTTCTCCGCTCCCGACGGTCTATTCGCCGCTACAAAGAAAATCCCGTACCCCGGGAAAAAATAGTGCAGCTCCTCGATATGGCGCGTTTGGCCCCAAGCGGAGGCAACACTCAGGGGGTTGCTTATCTCGTCATTTATAACGCTGAAATACTTGGCAAAATAACGGCTGCTACAGTTGATTGGATGGAAGAACAATTAAAAAAGGGTTCTGCATGGGCACAGTATTATAGCAGAGTGGTGGAAACTTATCGCCAAACCGGTCAAGATGTGATATTACGAAACGCTCCATGTCTGATTGTGGCTATGACTGCAAAGGACTTTCACCCCCGTGGACGGGATAATACCCATTTTTCCCTGGCCTACGCTGAGCTCTACGCCCCGGCTATTGAATTGGGAACATGTTGGGCGGGATTCTTTGAAGGGTGCGCCGCTGCCAATTATCAGCCCTTGCTGAGTATCTTAAACCTGCCGGAAAACATGGTAGTCACCGGTGGATTGTTAGTAGGTTTTCCAAAGTATACTTATCAACGATTAGTGGACAGAAAACCCTTGCAAGTGTCGTGGTGGGGCTAAAGGGGTGCTTGGTACCAATTAAAATCAAACAACCCTCGCTTTTCAGGCGAGGGTTTTCATAACATTACTGTTTTGTCAGTGCTATCGGTGAGGTTTATTGTTCGGTCATTTCTGGGGATTAATCTATACACTCAGATAAGGAGAACCCCATCCATGAGGGGGCCCTAACCCAGTGGAATCGTCGAGAGTTTCCATCCTTTTGTTGGAAGACTATGCTATAATATTTGCAACAGGTTGTCGAGGGACGGTTAGCCACACCCTTTAGAAGGGGGGTGGTAAGATGATCTCAATGGTTGAGGCTATGTATCTCATGATTGCATTTGCTACACTCATTGTTATGATCTTGAAGAAGAAATAACCGCCCCCGTCCAAGGATTGCGGTTATTTCTTAGTAACTCGTAGTTCCGGCTAACCCTTCGGTTAGACAATCTGCCGGGCTGGCGTGCTTCCAACACGTCAGTCCTTATTAAATATTATATCCATAGATTGTAAACTATGCAACCGGCTCACATATAAAAGGCCTGAAAGAGAGAAGATCACATTGTTAGGAAAGAAGGGGAAGCAAAGTAAATGAATGTATTTTTTGTAATCTCCCAGAGATAGCTATCCTTGTCCAGAACGATCTGGCCCTGGCCTTTTTTTCCCGGTCAATGAAGGACATGTTCTGATTATTCCCAAGAGGCATGTAGTAAGCTTCTTTGACCTAACCGAAGAAGAAGTTCTGGGCACCTGGAGATTAGTTCAGGAAGTAAAAGATTTGTTAGACAGCCGCTTCCATCCCATCGCTTACAATGTGGGGGTTAATGTAGGAGCAGCTGCCGGGCAGAGCGTTTTTCACGCGCATATTCATATTATTCCCCGTTATGAGGGGGATGTCACAAACCCCCTGGGCGGAGTCCGGAATGTTAAGAAGAGTATTGTTCCATATGCCGGGGATGGGGAGAAGTAAAGCATGGCCTAGAATGACAATGTTGTCGTTTCTGGGCCATGCTTATTTTCTAATGATCTGATGAGACATATCTGAGCGTATTCCTTACCTGATGTACAATGCAGCGCTGGTATTCCGTATTAGGAAAAGCCGCCGAAATAGTTTCTTTTATCCCTGTAAGCCCGTCTGCACAGATCAGCATGATATCCTTAACTCCCCGGTTCTTCAGATCGTTCAGAATTCCAAGCCAGTATTTGCCGCTTTCGTTTTCTCCTATCTGCAGGTTTACGACTTCCTTCTTGCCGGACAGTGTGATCGTTGGAGAAAGATTAATAAAAGATTAAAAAACTCTTTTGATATTCTAATCTTTTTTTTATGTAACATTAATTTGCAACAACTATACTGAAATCGGTATGTAAACCAAACCAATTATACGGAGGTCATGTAATGAATATTAATACTAAGAAATTAGCAAAAACGACCATTCCTTTTTTTCTAATAATGTTCTCGGTTGTTTTTAGCTCCCTTATTGAGGCGATTTTCGAAAATGCAGTTCAACTTAGCATTATGGCAGCTCTAATAATATTTATTTTGTTTGCCATTATCTTCAAAAGAAGCTTTTGTGGTTTTTTGTGCATGGTGGGGGCGCTGCAAAGAATTGTTGGATATATAGGATTCAAGATTTTAAAAAAAAGGGTCAAAGTTCCTGCAACACTCGATAAATATCTTAGAGCAGTGAAATACATCATACTTACAGGTTTTGTAGCATTATCCATTGCAAGCGGCAAGTTTCTGCTACAAGTCAGTGTTGACGATGTGTTTGAGCAATATAGCATAATATTGCCTGGATTAGCCTGGATAAGTATTATGTTGATGTTTGTAACAATTATTGGCTCATTTTTTATTGATTATTTCTTCTGCAAATATATCTGCATACAGGGTGCTATCGCCGGAGTTGCAGGTCGGTTTAGCCCCAGTGGTATCGTCCGATGCGAAGATAAGTGCATCAATTGTACGTTATGTACAAAGAAATGTCCCTCAAATCTAGAGGTGCATAAAATGAAGAAGGTAATATCGGCTGAATGTTTTAACTGCCAAAAATGCATTGTTGTATGTCCAAAGAAAGGGGCATTAACTAATAGTTTTGCAGGCAGAAAAATACCGTTAGTTTTGTTTGTAGCAATGGCAGGAATGCTTTACATATTGTTAACCTTTTTAATACCGCTATTTTTAGAGATGGTGCTGTGAGCAGGTGTCGATTCATTTCTTTAACAATTAAGAATTGGTTATACAAATAGCCAATTCTTAATATAGCATAAAAATGATAGAAGCAAAAAGACTCAAACTACGAGGGTTCGAGTCCCTTTGCTTTATTTTAGTTTGGAAAGTTAGGTGAATATAGATGCCAAAAGTTCTGAAGGGCGCCAATCAGATTTAAGACTGACTGGCGCTCCTTAGCATAGTTTTTAAAATATTTGGTGATTGGTGGAAGGAAAAGCAGGAAGTTCGGCGAAAAAGAAAATATACGTCAAATGATGTCCAAAAGACTGTTCGCTTGAAAATTGACTAAAGCCAAAGACTTTGGGGGTTAAATAAATGCGTTATATCGGAATTGACTTAGCATGGACCTATGCCAATGAATCGGGAATTTGTGTGATCGCTGACAATGGAGAAATCGTCTATTGTGAGTCCCAGGTTTTCAGTGATGAAATGATTGCGGACATCGTTGCAGAGCATGCTCAAGAAGGAGCCATCGTAGGGATTGATGCTCCTTTAATCGTGAATAACGAAACAGGTGCCAGATACTGTGACGGAGCTATTATGAGAGAGAAAATACATGGTAAAAATCTGTCCGTTTTCACCTGTAGTAAAAGCTTTATGCTCAACCACTACGGAGTAGTCAGAGGAGAAGAGGTCGTCAAAGCCATTCGAAAGCGGATGCCGGCTTTTGCCCTCACAGGTGACCTAACCAATAAAAAGCACGTGATTATCGAAACTTTTCCCACGGGAATAACCTTAGGCCTTTTTCCCGATGCTTTTCCTGTTAAATATAAAATCAAACATAAAATCAAATTTGAAACAACTAAAACGGAGATGGGCAGTATGGTTAACCTGTTAAAAAGGTTAAGTGATTTCAATCCCCCCGTCCATAATATAGAAGATTTCTTCAATCATTCATTGAGCATTCAAGCTATGTCTAAGAAGGGGTTTAAGAACCTTGAGGACAAGCTGGATGCTTTTTTATACTGTCAGAAAGTATAAACTTGCGTTATATACTTTCTAAGCATAAGTGCAACTAAGGCTGCCACCGCGCCTGCGGCTTGGTGCCAGCCAAGTTTTCTATATGCGCTTACGCCGCTTATTGGCTGGCCAATCATAAAGGGAAGGTTTTCGGTGATGATCAGGATGGGTTTATTACAATTCCAATTATTGACGAGAATGAAGTCCGTGACGGCAAATCAGAGAAGATAAAAGTCTACAATAAACTGATTCGCGATAAGATACCCCAGATCATCGAAGACAGCGGTAAGAAAGCCATTATTGAAAAGGTTTCAGGCCCAGAGTACCTGGACTTATTAAACGCCAAGTTAGGGGAAGAGCTTCAGGAGTATCTTGACAGCCAGAAGGTTGAAGAACTGGCGGATTTAGTTGAAGTAGTCTACGCCATCTTGGATTATAAAGGGGTCTCTCGGCAGGAATTCGAGGATATCAGAAAGCAAAAGGTTGAGGAGAGAGGCGCTTTCCGGAATAAGCTCCTGCTTAAAGAAGTAAGCGATAGTTGAGGGGTTGAAGGGAATTGACAGAAAAGATCAAGCAGAAGGGCAGTTTGGGCAGTGTCGCTGAAGACCTCTTTGTCGAGCTGTTTTGTGATACCTTTGGTCCGGATCAAGCGGAGTATCTCTTTCTTCAGTATCCGGTCACCGATATTTATGGCAATAGACGCTCCATAGATTTTGCCCTGGAAAGTGAAGACTTAAAAATTGCCATTGAGATTGATGGTGAAACTTATCATAACCCCAATAAGGTTTCTTCTAATAAATATTATGATGACCTTACCAAGCAAAACAGCCTGATCTATCATAACTGGAAGATTTACCGCTGGGTATACAATCAATTGAAGCACCAACCTGAAAAGGTCAAGGACGAACTGCGGATATTTGTGGGAGAAATACCTGCCTTTAGAATGCTGGAGGATTATCTGCCTAAACAAAAGGGCAAGGTGATTGAACTTCGTGAGCATCAGCAAGCTGCTTTGGACAGCCTAGAGACCATGCGCGAGCAAGGGGAGAGTATCGCTCTGCTTTATCATGCTACGGGCACCGGAAAAACTGTGACTGCAGTCAGTGACGCCAAACGTCTGGGGAAAAGGACCTTGTTTTTGGCTCATACCAAGGAATTGATAACTCAGGCTAAAGGCACCTTTGAAGAACTTTGGGATCAGGCGGAGACAGGTCTCTATGTAAGAATATCCAATTCGATCGTATGTGGAAGAGGTACGTTCTGCACCTCAAGAGCTGGAGCGGTTGGACCAACGATCACTTACTCGAGCTGTGGAACGCGAAAGCATACCTCGGGATATTGCTCTGATTACGTTCATGCTAAACACTGGCCTTCGTATTAGCGAAGTGGCCGCTTTGGATATTGACTATCTCATTATTGGGGAGCGCTCCGGCAGTCTAAAGGTACGGGGGTAAATTCCGTACTGTCCCCCTTAATAGTGACACACGGTAAGTCCTGAGAGACAACATAAACAGTGGACCAAAAGGACCGTTGTTTTTAAGTCAGCGGGAGAAGTGAACAGGTCGTTTAACAGCTAGTGGAATTAGGCAGGTTATCGGTCAGTACGCTTAACTAGCGAAACTGCCCGAACTACATCCCCATGCCCTTAGGCATACGTTCGCTCAAAATCTCTTAAAAACTGGTGAAGGGTTGGAGATGGCCGCGGAATCTTGGGGCACTAGAGTTTGAATACAACAAGATTATACACTCGGCCGTCCGAGCGGGATAAGTTGAACGCGGTGGAGAAGCTGTCGCTAAGGAATTAAGAAGGAATCGTCAATATCTTAAAAGGGACTATGGGCATTTGTTCAGACTTGGATCTGCTGGGGATTTCGGCTGAAGTAAGTTTGTTAAATAGGAACTCAACTGAAGAATACGTTTCCGCGGACGGTGCACGTGGATATCTGTGTACTGCAATATACGGTAGGGGAAAAGGAAAACAGGTAACGGTTGAGGTTGGGATGAATAAGTAAATGGAATATTCTCCTCATATTAAAGGGCATCTGCTCAATGAAGGCAGGTGCTTTTCTATTTACCATTACTCGACGTATAGACTATAATAAAGGAGGCATTTTACACAAGTTGAATGTATAATTTAGATTTATGTCGAAGGACTGTGGTAATATATATTTTGTCTAAAATTAATACAATTGACAAATTGTTTAGTATTGGTTACCGTTTAAAAATGTAAGTTTTCACTCGACACCTATTCGTAAAAAAATGATAATTATGTCATCATAGGAGGAAAACATATGGCGGATAAAATAATGACTGTCTTGGCGAAGGAAACCGGAGGCAAAAGCTACAAGGCTCACAAATACGGACTTGATCACGCTGAACGCCCATTCATAGAATATGGAGATGATTCAATCATATGGAAAAAGACCGCTGAGACTACTCCTCACCGCAAATATGTTTCTCTTGAAGATTTAAGAAAAAAACTTGCGACAAGGAATGAGCAGTTGCTTACTTATTTTCTTGATGGTTCTCGTAGGGTGTTTAAAGTTGATGACATTGCCTATAAAGTGTCTAATGGCAGAAGTGTAATTTATCCAGTAATCGCTGGACAAATTGGAGTGGGCTGTTGTCGTAGAGTTAATAAGGTAGTCATTCCAGAGAAGTTCAAACGAGAGATAGTACTGTCATTGCCAGATATTGCTGACGCTGACGGAATACCGGGTTTCTTTAATGCAACAGCCAAAAAGCTAAATGAATGTGCAGAGTTAAGACGGGTTGGTATAGAGTTTTCTACGATATTGCCATATAAAACAGCAAAGAATACAGACAAGAAGTTTGAAGATAGGGGAACTGCGTGTATCCAAGACCGGATGATAGAACGTGAAAAAGAACTGGTCGCGGAGCTTGTTCGTGAGGGAAAGTTGAACCAAGATAACTATTTGGTTAAAGATGGCTCGCTTGAATATAGGCCAACCAAAGAGGACAAGGCTGATAAAAGGAAATATCAGATGTTCAAAAATAATTACAGTTGGGTATTAGGGGCCTCAAAGAATTTCAACCCAGAAATATGTTTAGATATTAATGGGAAACCAAACCCTGGATTTATTGCTGACTTACCACTTTATCACCGCACGCCTGTAGCCTGTTTTGTTAGCGATTTTTTAGGTGATGATATCCAGTTTGCGGTGTGGTACATTCGACTTAGGGATAAGAAACGGACTCGAACTCCTTTTGATGGAATATTGAAAGTCGAGAAAATTCTCGTGACACAAGAAGATGTAGACAATGGCATAGATAGTGACCTTGTAGATGTGCTTAGTGCGTACATGATAAACGAACGAAATCCTGTTTGCTATGGTTCAGATTTGCGTTGGGCGAATCACATCTATCCTGTATATCTCACTGAGTCTTTTGTCAAGTCAAAATACCTTAGTACAGAAAGTTTTCTGCATCTATTTTAAGGAGGATTAAAATTAATGGATAGTAAAAATAAACTGATCGGACGTGTACTTGCCACCGAAAAAACACCGACCACAATGGATAAGTTCAACTTCTGGACAAACTCAGATTTGAAGCTTCATGCGTTCGATATAGTTAAAGTTAAACATATTGACAACTCGTTTTCGTTTGGTGTGATTGAAAATATCTCTCATATAACCGACGCCCAGAGCTTTTTAACTAATTTCATCTCCAGCGACTTCGGAGATGTTAATGTAGAAGAGCCAACTTTGCGCGTAGGGATGAATTATGCTGAAGCAGCTATATCATTTAACGATAAAAATCTTTATACGCCTGTTCATAATAACGCTCGAGTATATCTGGCTACAGCTGAAGAAATAACTATGGCATTGGGGCTTGACAAAGTTCAGAACCCTCTTGTTTGCGGTTCCCTGAAAATGTATGAGGGAACCACTGACGAGATTACCTTGCCTGTGAATCTCAATTCGAAATTTATACTGGGTCCCGAGGGCGCACATCTAAATATCTCAGGTATTTCAGGACTTGCATCTAAGACGTCATACGCTATGTTTCTGATGAAAGCTATTCAGGACCATTACATAAAAGCCGATACCGATATGGATACCAATACCTATGATAGTGTTGCTTTTGTTATTTTTAATGTCAAAGGCAAAGATCTTATGGCAATTGATAGACCCAATGACTTTATTGCCGACAAGCCAGGCGAAAAAGAAAGAGTTTTTGCTGACTATGAAACCCTTAAACTTTCGACGGAGCCGTTCAAGAACGTCAAATACTATATTCCGTTTTCAAGCAATACATCAGCAAAAAGAAGCACCTATCTTGGCGCAGATGATGTAAAGGCATATATGGAATATCAACAACTTAAAAAATTCAAATATTCATATGAAGATGATAAGGAAAGCCTTGAAATGTTGTTTGCAGATGTTGATGACCCACAACAAACAATGGAGTCGATAATCAGTAAAATTATTGATGATTTGGACCCTGATTTTGGTGGTGGGCGCGTTGTAACATGGCAAGACTTCAGAGATAAGGTGAATGAGCTTTCGCAAAGGTCGCAACCTTCAACAAAGGGTCAGCAAAGGGTTTCTAATGAAATATCTGTGCTTAGTTGGAGAAAGTTTAAACGTATTATCAACAAAGCAACTAAAAATGATGATATGTTCGCGAATCGTCCAGATCAAAGCAAGCATGAATGCCGTTTAGCGGACGCTTTAAAACACATAAGTAAAAACGAGGTTTGTGTTATTGATGTTGCTAAACTTCCTGAGGACAAACAAGCATTTGTATTTGGAGACGCGGTGCGTACAATTTACAATTTGAAATTGGGTGAATATGACGGCGAGGATGGCGTTAATCCACCATCGAGAATCATTGTATTCATTGACGAACTCAATAAATACGCCTCGAAAGAGACTCCAAAGACATCACCAATTTTGAGGGAAATTCTGGATGTCACCGAACGTGGTCGCTCGCTAGGCGTTGTGCTTTTTGGTGCAGAACAGTTCCGTTCTAATATACATCAGCGAGTCACCGGCAATTGTTCTACTCACGCATATGGTCGAACAAACTCTATTGAAACTGCCACCAAGGATTACGGGAGTTTACCGAGTACATATAAAAACATGTTGACCAGATTAGAACAGGGTGATTATCTAATTCAAAATCCAATTTTCCGCTCCTTGCTGAAAATCAAATTTCCAAAACCGATTTATAAGCAATTCAAGGATTAACAAACAATTAAATTGAGAGGAGTGAATTAATGTACCAATATGTTTTCGGTGCAAATATATTAGAGAATCTTACGACAGGAATGTATCAAGATTCAAGAGTCATCTATCGCGAGTACATACAGAATGCATGTGATCAAATTGACAAGGCAGAACGGGACGGACTCTTGCTTCGAAGTGAAGGACGAATTCATATCTGGCTTGATCCCGATAGGCGTATAATCACTATCGAAGATAATGCAACTGGAATTCCGGCCTCTGATTTTCAGAAAACTTTAGGTAACATTGCCGATTCTGATAAGAAAATAGGTGAAGATAAAGGTTTTCGTGGTATTGGTAGGCTATGCGGGCTTGCTTACTGTAGAGAATTGGTTTTTACATCGACTGCAAAAGGCGAAACTATTATCTCCACTATGCGCTGCAATGCTCAAAAAATGCGTGAATTGATTGTTGCAAATGGCAAGGGTGAAAAACATACTGCAAGTGATGTTCTTCATTCTATAAACGAATTTACGACTGAAGATAAGTCGAATCCCAATGATCATTGGTTTAAGGTTGAACTTGTTGGTATTAACGATGCAAATACTGACTTGCTTGATTTTGCACAAATAAAGGAATATCTGTCTTTTGTGGCTCCTGTTCCGTATATTAACACTTTTATATTCCGAAAAGAGATTCATAAACATGCTGAAGAAATAAGGTATAATATTGATGAATATGATATCAAGCTGAATGGTGAAGCAGTGGTCAAGAAGTATAAGACGAACTTTAAAACTCACGCTAAAGGCGATGATGAGATTTTTTCCATTGAATTTAAAGATATCAGAGATTTAGATGGTAACCTTCTCACATGGATTTGGTGGGGGGTATCGCGTTTTAAGGCGGCTATTAATAAGGATTGCCAAATGCGAGGTCTTCGCTTGCGTAAAGAGAATATTCAGATAGGTGACGACGACGCACTGCAAAAACTATTTAAAGAAGACCGGGGGCATCATTATTTTATTGGCGAAGTTTTTGCTGTGGCGAAAGACCTGATACCGAACTCACAGAGAGATTACTTTAATGAAAATGAAACACGTAATCGATTTGAACGAGAACTTAAACTCTATTTTAACGATGAACTCAAAAGTATATATTATGGCGGTTCTGCCATAAATAGTGCGTTTGATAAGATAGATATCTTTGTGAGAAAAGAAGCGGAGTTTATAGTAAAAGAAGCGAATGGCGTGTTCGTAGATACCGCACACAGAGAAGCAGAACTCGATGAAATAAAGAAAGCAAAATCCAAAGCCGAAGAAGCAAAGAAAGAAATAGAAAAGAAAAAGCAAAAGGCTGATGAAAAAGATAATAACGTCATGGGAAGGTTAATCGAACGTATCGAAACGGAGCGTACTCAAAAACCACATATAATAATAAATGTAAAACCACCCGAACCAGATACTACAAAGGACACGAAGATTCCGTGGAGAACGGATAAGCTATCAAATTACAGTAAGAAAGAACGTAAACTTATATCAAAAATATTTGGCATTATTGTTAAATCTACTAACAAAGAGATAGCTGAAACTATAATTCAAAAGATCGAGGGCGAACTGCAAAATGAATCGAAGAGTGTTGCTCATTGAGCCAGATTATAAAAACAAATATCCACCTATGGGGTTAATGAAATTAGCCACATACTATCGTCGCCTTGAAGATGATGTGCGATTTTTTAAGGGAAATCTTAAAGAGTTTGCTGCGAGGCTCCTTTGTGAGGAGTTTTTTGATGAAGTTGGAGATACTTCTCTTGGCAAACACTTTCCTAAATTGATTGAACACATTAAGACGGGAAAATATGCTCCATTAGATGCTATCCCCGACTTTCGGAATAGCGAGTTGGAGAGAAAAATTAAAGTATATCGCCTTCGGTACAAGGCTGAGGACTTTCCAAAATTTGATATAGTAGGCATTACTACGCTGTTTACTTTTTACTGGAGTAAAACGGTTGACACAATTAACTTTGCAAAGAATTTTTGCAAGCACGACGGTAGAATGCTCGTGGGAGGTATTTCGTCAACCATTTTGCCAGATGAAATTATAAAAGAAACTGGAATTGACCCTCATAAAGGGTTGTTAAACGCACCCGGAATTTTAGATAACGACAATAAAGATATCATAGATGAATTGCCGTTAGATTACTCTATCCTTGATGAGATAGACTATAAGTATCCTGCAAATAATGCGTACTTTGGTTACATGACGAGGGGCTGTGTAAATAAGTGTGAATTTTGTGCTGTGCCAAGACTTGAACCAGATTACAGGGATTATATAGCTCTAAAACAACAAATCAAGGAGACAGAAGAACGCTTCGGTGCACAAAAAGACCTGCTTTTAATGGACAATAACGTTTTTGCATCAAAATTTTTTGATGGAATTATTGATGAAATAAAAGAATGTGGATTTGCGAAAGATGCAACGTATATGCCCCCAAGTGAGTATAGCCTCGCCATAGATAATCTGAAAGCTAATTATAATATTAGAGCGTATAGAAAAAAGATGATTGGAATCTATGACCGTCTTTCAAAAAAAATGAGCGAAGAAGACGCTGGTGACTTCTATCGCAAACGGGAAAAGCTAAATTTACTGTACGCCGAAGTGGCAACAAAAGACAATATCCTTGCTTTTGACGACATAGTTCGCCCACTATATGATAAAGCTTTTAGAAACATGAAACGCGCACGCTATATTGATTTTAACCAGGGTGTCGACGCAAGATTGGTCACTGACGCAAAAATGGCAAAACTATCAGAAATCAATATTCGCCCGCTTCGTATCGCATTTGACCATTATTCTATGAATAAGGTTTATATAAAGGCGATAAAATCAGCAGCTAAACACGGTATTACCGACCTTTCAAACTATCTACTTTATAACTATCAAGACAAGCCGGAAGAACTATACTATCGAATGAGGATTAACATAGATCTTTGCGAAGAACTTGGCGTCACAATTTACTCATTTCCAATGAAGTATCATCCGATTGATGACCCAAATTATTACCGCAATCGTGATTATGTTGGAAAAAACTGGAATCGTAAGTTTATTCGTGCAATACAAGCTGTACTTAATGCTACAAAAGGTAAAATTGGACGCGGCAAGGCATTTTTTGAGGAAGCGTTTGGAAAAGATATTGATGAATATAATAAAATTCTTTGGATGCCGGAAGCGTTTATTATTTACCGCCGAAAGTACGATGAAGAACTTCGGACTCGACTTGCGGATAGATACCAAAGTCATTATGATGATGAAAGTAATCTTGTGAACGAATGGTGGGATAAATTTAACGCTCTCGACGAGAAACAATTGCAAGTTGCAAAAGATATAATCGCGAGCAACCGATTTGCATACGAGGATATTGAACATTGTCGGGATAAGTTTGTGCGTGAAGTATTGGAGTATTACCGGATAAAGAGAGATTGATATTCAAGATATATGGAATGAGGATTGCTTTTTTACCCTTATTTTGCACTGATTACTACTCGGCGGAACATGCTTACGGGCAGTCACTTATTGTCGTTCCGCGTAGGTTCCATGATCCTCCGCGAAACAACAAGTTTCGCCGAGTAGTTCCCTATGAAATACCACCCAATCCAAGACCCAAAATATTTTAGGAACAGGACATTTATCGGAAAATATTGGAACAGGAAGTTTATACGCTCAATCCAAGCTATTCTTAATTCAACGAAGGGCAAGATAGGAAGGGGTAAATCTTTTTTTGAAAAAGCCTTCGGATGTGATGAGGATAAGTACGAAAAGCTTCTATAATATGCGTAATGATTATCTCAGATTTTACTATGAAGGGAGAAGGAGTGACCGATAGTTGGTGGAACATTTTTTCGGCTCTTCCTTCGCGTTCTCGAGTACTATACCATTAGCCGTAATGACGCAGAAGAGGCGATTAAGGCAATCAAAGATGCTGACAATTAGTAATATTTCGTTTGTCAAAGAAATTGTAAAATATAGATTGAAATATTAAAGTACTATCGGTAAAAGTAATGATCAAAACGGGGGAATGCAAAAATGGCACGAAATTATGAGTACAAGGAAGTAAATCTTTCTGACTTAATATTAGATGATGAAAACCCAAGATTTGCATCCAGCGTTTTGGTGCAGGACAGTACTACGAAGATTAGTCAGGATGCAATTATTAGCCACCTATTGCAATATGCTGATATTATTAAGCTTGCGAATAGAATAAATAGTGTTCAAGAATTACATGGTTCTGAACTTATCACCTGCTATAAAAGATATGATGGGTATGTTGTTCTAGAGGGTAACAGGCGTACATGTGCATGTAAGTTGCTGTTAGACCGTATGTTAATTCCGGATGATTATAAATCGAACTTTCCTTTTATAAAGGACGAAACTAAAGAAAACATCGGAAAAATCCTTGTAATTGTCTATCCAAACAGAGAATCGGTACAAGCGTATCTAAGCGATCGACATATTACTGGTGTAAAGAGATGGTCAGCACTGGAAAAGAATAATTATTATATGAATTTGTTCCAGACATATGGTGATGTTAGCAGAGTTCAAGAATTTACGAGTGATACTATAGGCACCATCAAGAAATCGATTAGAAAATATCAGTTTTTCATGGATGTTTTTCGTGTTTTGGAATCTCGGTATAACAATATTGAAATTGAAAAAATAGATTACCTACCTATGGTGGACAGATTCATGGATATATTAGTTGGGAATGATTCTGACATAGGCTTAAATCTTCATTTTGATGAAATAACCCAAAGATATTCATGTGAAAAGAACAAGTTGAAAAAATATAATGAGATTCTAATGCTCGTAGGTGAAGCTTTTTTACTACGTAAAGAAAAGAAAAATTGCAAAGACAGTGAATTGAGTAAAATTATAAGTACAGAAATCTATCGTATGGTTGATCAAAAGGAATTAATAATAAAAGATGAGCGAATCCCCGGACTTATCGATTTAATTAAAGAATATAAAAATTTAGTAATGCCTTCTACAGATAATAATGATCAATCAGGTGCACATCAAAGCCACGGTTCCGGTGACGACCACGATGATAAAGTTGATAAACCTAACGAAGACAATACAGATGATTCAGATGATAATGATGACACAAAAAACGGAGACGGTACAGATTCAGATAACAATACCAAAGACAAAGATGAATCTGATGAAGAGAAATATATGCCTCCTGCTAAGTATAAGTCAAAACAGACAAGGAAAGAATTCTTAAGTTTTACTGTTGATGAAGCAGAAAGTTTCGAAATAAATGGAAACTCAGATTATGAATCAAAAATAACAAGTTTGATTTATGACTTGTCCAATTTTTCTGTATATAAGCATCCTTATTCTTGTGCTCTATTATATAGAACATTGTTGGAAATAAGCACACGATTAGTATATGAGCGTTGTGCTTCTAGCGTGGGCAGACTATACAACGAAAATGATCTAGTTGGTAACATGAAATACTTAAACAACAATTTTCTGTTTATTTCTAAGACAGGCAAAGACATTCCAAAGCTTAAAGAATCGATTAAGACCTATTTAAATAGTACAGATATAATTCAAATTCTTAATCTTTATATACACTATCCCAATCCGGTGGACGAACAAATATTATTATCAACATGGAATAGTATGAAATTTTATATTCAGGCTTGCTTAGAAAAGAGCAAATAGAAATACTGCCAGGTTTACGTTTTATCATGGTTATAATAGCAGAATAACCAATAGAGAATAGGACAATTTATTTCTCACATAACCTTTCCTTAGGAGGATTGGGGGTGTGTTCCTATGCCCGGGCTTGTTGATAGGATTAGATTGTCCCAAATATTTCTGGACCCCTTATTTAGATGTGAAGAGGATACGCGATTAACGACAGATATCAGAAAGAACAAATTGGACAATCCATTAATCGTCGAGGGTCCAATCAACGATCACTATATTCTTGTAGACGGCTATAAGAGGTATATGAGCCTGGTTCACCTCGGATGGGAAAGTGTCCAATGTACTATCGAACCAGTATCGGATACTGCTTACCGCGTCGCAAAGCGGTTACGTCGGGACTACAATAAGCAAAAATTGCGGATTCCAGAACGGATCCGTTACGTCCATTGGTTGTTAGGTCTTCAGTGGGATATCAACAGGATTAGCGAGAAAACTGGCATTGCCCCTGCAGTTGTTCGTAAATATGAAAAGATTCGTGATATACCCCAGGAGTATAAGGATGTTATTAAGTCCTTAAAGCTTGGCCACGAGGCACTTTTAGCTTTAGATAGAATGCAAACCCGTGTTCCCGGTAGAACTTTTTATCAGATAGTCGATGAGCTCAAACGGAATAGATCGAATATCTTTGGATATCATGTAGAGGCGATTGAATATTTAACGAAGGTTCCTGAATTTAGTAGGCTGCCGGAAATAGCCGTCAAGCGTGCAATTCACAAAACTATCATCCATAATACGTTTAAGCAGAACGAAGCAAAAAAGATTGTTGATATAGAGGCTGTAGTTTCTGGAATAACGCAGGATGACTCATCAATTGAGCAATGCACGGATTACATTATTAAAGAGGCTAGCGAATTAGCCAATATTGTTTCACCAAACCTAATGAAAAACGTCACTTCACCGCAACGGAAGCAGATAGTGGCAGTATTTAAGAAGTGTCTGGAAAAAGCAAGATAAAATGCGACCAAGTGGAATTGGACACGTCTCTAATTATTAAATTTAGAGTTATGATTAAGTGAATATCAAAAGCCATGGACAAATGCGTCCATGGCTCTTAACCTTTAAAGCACATTATGAAACGTAGGATTAGTTAATATTAACCCAATCCCAGCCTCAATAAGGTCTTTTCAACAATGCTGACTGTGATGTATTTGGGATTAATCTTATTCCTGACTTTAGAAGTTAGAGGGGTAAAAAATAGCCGAATCGCTTGGAGCACAAGCGATTCGGCTATTTTAAAAATGTCCTATTATATTAGGCTTTTTGTTAAGTCTAATTTTGTGCATGAACGAAACTTAGTTAGTGTCATGTGTGTCTTCAGTTGAGGAAGCTTGAGGATCGTTGCCAAATCTAAATATACTTGGGATATCCGCGTCGGTGTGACTACATTGTTGGGATAGTCTCCCTGAACTAGGACTAGTGGATCCTGAATGGCCTGCATGATCTGAGCGGCAGAGATACTCTTTCCGCCAACCTCTTCAAGCAGGTATTGTGCATAGCGCAGCATACACAATGAAATGAAGCACATAGCAAAATGACCTTTTATGTGTTCATCATTCCACACAAAGACAGGACGCGCTCTAAGATCAGTCTTCAGTATCCGAAAACTCTCTTCGATCTTCCATAGTCCGCCGTATATCCTAGAAACTTGTTCAGTGCTTAAGTCCAAATTGTTAGTAATGACCGCATAATAACCGTCATAACGTGCGGCCTCTGCGATCTTCGCCTCATCTAGCTTCCAGTCTTCGGTGTCGATTTCCATCTGGAGGAACTGGTTGCAGCCTCTTTTTATGGCAGCCTTGAGCTGATATGGCTTGTCAAGGCGCTTCCTAAGCCTCTCAAGCATACGTTCTCTGTCGGAACGGTCTTTTTCAGCACGCTTGGCTGACCATGTTAGGTGTATCTTGACTGGAATGGTTTCGTGGTTATACTTCTTTGGCCTTCCCCGTTTCTTTTCAGTGGGGATCTCATCTTGTACGATGGGCACCTTGACCTCCAGTGACTGCTCTACAACCTTGGAGCGGAACGTTAGTTTGCCGTCGGAATCAATCGCTTCCTGCCACCCTTCTCCTTTCCACACGAGCTCCTTGAAAGCGTCGGGGGATCGCTTCAGGGTATAACTGATCACAAAATCGTGTCCGCCTTTGCAGAGGTATTCAAGATTACTCCCACTGTTGAGACCTCTGTCGGCAACCACAGTTATTTTATCCAATCGGTACAGGTTCTTGAGGTTTTCAACGGACTGTGTCAGCGTACTCTGATCCATTGTGTTGCCAGGAAACAACTCGTAGGTTATGGGGATGCCGTTGTTGTCCAGAAGCAAGCCCATAACTACCTGAACTTCGTTGTTCTTATGATCCTTCGAGAAGCCGAACATTCTCAGTTCACCCCAGCGTGTGCTCTCAAAGGCATATGTAGTGACGTCGTAGTAGGCTTCAGGGCCTTTGCGGTTAGTTTTCTTCTCGAAGAAATCTGCCAAGTGCCGTATTACCACATCTTTTTGATTTGAAAGAACATCCAGTACATCGTAGAGTACGTCGATACCCAATGGGTTTATTCCTGCATAGGATGTCTGTTCGGAAGCGCTTGCATGGATGCTAGAAGGTTCTGCACAACGATGGGCTACAAGATAGAACAGAGCTTGTGAGACGGCTGAAGCATTGCGCTTTCCACAACTCTCAATAAAAAATTTATCCAGTCCCAAAACGCTCCAGAGCTGCTTGATAAGTGCATGTCCAAATCTGAAGGAGGGTACAACGTCATTGGGTGAAGATATGTCCGAGACGGTTAGGTTGAGGGATATGGGTGCCTGAGATTCCTTTTTTGCCTTGGTAAGTTCAGCAGCCTCAACTTTGAGCTTGGCGATGGTATCAGGATCCTCAGCAAGCATTCGGTCATAGTTGCCTATGGTCTTTACGACATGAGTTTTCTTTTTAGTTGTTCCCGGTATGCGAGTATCTTCTCTGAACTGGACGAGAATTTTAAGGGTAAAAATACCCTGAAATCCGCTATATTAAGCGATTCTCAGGGTTCAAATTCCTCTATTTTGTTAAGAAACTCCTAAAGTCAGGATGCGTCCATGGCTCTTAACCTTTAAAGCACATTATGAAACGTAGGATTAGTTAATATTAACCCAATCCCAGCCTCAATAAGGCCTTTTCAACAATGCTGACTGTGATGTATTTCGGATTAATCTTATTAATATCTAGTATGATCTCTCTAGCATGTGTGGCAGGGAGTCGGCCAGATTCCACTAACATACAAATTAGTTCGATCCCCCAAATTAGCCTTACGCCTTCAGATTCACACATTTGCCTTAATGGTTTGTCATTTGTCACACAAGTCCAACCAAAACTTTTGGCGAGAATTAAACATAAGTTGTCTTGAAATGATAATGATCTTTTTTCTCTGCCGCCGTCATAACTTGGTCTAGTTCAGGTTCAACAAGTATAATCCCTAGTTCAGCGCAATCAATATCGTTAATTTCACTGATTTCATCTAAAACGGGTGTTGCTAAATATACTTGACCAACGTTAGTAGAAATCAATTTAATAATCGTTCGGTCACATTTTAAGAAATCAATAAGAATATTAGCATCTAATATTAAAAATTGACTCTTTGTAATTGCCATTCATTATACCCACGAAGAAACTATTTCTCGCATGGCTTCAAGATCAAGTCTGAGGATCTCAGCTCCACGGCTCATGGTAATTTCATCCCTTTCAATAGCTTTGCGGACCAATCTGGATAAACGATCTTCTACAAAGTGAGACGATGATAGGGAGTCTGGTTCAAGGGAACGTAATACTTCTGGAGTTTGTTGGAATTTGTCGGGTGACAAGGCCTCAGGTTCCTCAGTTATACTTAGGGTTTTGCCAGTCTTTAATTTATAGGCATGTTGGAATTTCCCCCAGATAGATTTTCCTGAACTTTCAGAAAGGCGGTACAGGACTGTTTTGTAACTAACCTGAAATATTCGCTTTACTTTGAGAACACGATTAATAAAAGGCAAGCCATAAGCGTCAGCCCATTCTGATTCAAAAGCAGCATCGGGCATTAAGAAATGGGACGCAAAAACATTAGCCTCTGTTTCTTGATCAGGTTCTTCAGCGCTTAATCCTACATCATAAGCGTCAAAATGCAAAAGTAAATGGCCAAGCTCGTGGGCAGCACTGAAAATCCATCGCTCAACAGAAATCCGTTCCCAAACGTTAACGATAATAGCAGGTCCCCCATCTTCTTCTGAAACGGATAAACCAAAGAAGCCATCGGATGCAAGACTTAGAGGGTATACTTTTATCCCACTTGAATCAAGTAAACCGGCGATATCGCGGATAGGTTCTTTCACTTTGAGTCCAAATAATTCTCTGGCCTGCTCAGCTGCGTATTTAGCTCTATTAGTTCTGTCATGCATTAAAGATAGTTTGTTGGCTAGCTCATGAAATAGATAATCTTCACGATCATTTAATAAACTTTCCAGATAATTATAATCGTCAAGCCATTGTGCTACTTCGTTCAATATATTGTCCCGACTATTCATTCTCTTCAACGCTCGAAATCGCACCTTATTTAAGGTTCGAATCGGGACGAACAAATCTTGGAGTTTTACTCCAACGCCAGAAGCAATATTTTGTAAGGTCGATACTTTTGGGGTTGAGATGCCATTTTCTATATTCCGATAGGCAACTCTAGAAATTCCGGCAGAATCGGCAACTTGTGCTTGACTTAAACCTTTGGCTTCACGAATTCGGCGGAGGTTCACGCCAATATTTTTTTGATCCATATACACCACCCTTTACCCTATTATATACAAAAAAACGATATTTGAATACATGATAACTAAACTTGTCAAGGAAATATTTGAGATGTATAATGTATTTGCTAAACTGATTTTTCAGACTATGTAGATACTCGGCGGAACATCCTTACGGGCATTCACTTTTTGTCGTTCCGCGTCGGGTCCAGGAACCTGCGCGAAACGACAAGTTCCCCGTTTGTGCTGAAGAAGACGGTGAAGGTCTTACCATGAACATTGCAAGATCTTAATTATTAATCCGTAAATTTGTCTTGATAGCGGGAGGCCATTCTTTTAGCATATTAGCCATGTTTTGCAGCATTTCCTGGGCAGCTGCCCGGTTTGTTTCTTTTTGTTCCGGGTTCATTTTGGCTAAGGCGGTAAGACTTCTCAGCAGCTCTTCAAAGGTCTTGCGGATGTTTTCGCGGTGAATGGAAAATTGGGCGTCGTAGGGTATGCTGGAGTTTTTGGCTTGTGCCGTTTTGAGCTGTTCTTCCAGCTCACTGATTTTCTCGGCTGAGGGAGCCGCTTCTGTAACTTCCTTCAGTTCCGACTGCTTTTCAGCGACTTTATCAAGCTCCTTTTGATACTTTAGTTTAAAGTCATCCACCTGTTTCTCCAGATCTTGGGTCTGGTTGCTTAAGCGGGCAATTTCCTTGTCTTTGCCGTCCAGTTCCTTTTTAAGGCTTTCTTTCTCCTCAATGGCTTGAGCTTTTTCTGCTTGGGCC
>NZ_JMGA01000076.1 GCF_000765145.1 Desulfosporosinus sp. HMP52
CGCCGCCAGCGTTCGTCCTGAGCCAGGATCAAACTCTCCAAAAAAAGTTATTTCAAACTTCTCATTAGAAGAAGATGATTGACTCATGATTTATTTTGAAACTCTTGCGAGTTTCTCTCATTGGCTGTCCTTGTTGTTTAGTTTTCAAAGACCATGGATGGTCTGAGTGTCACCGGAGCCCGAAGACACTGTCTTCGCACGTATTACCATTCTTGCAGGATGGCGGGAGGTGACCAAAGATCAAAATTTTTGTTTTGACCCGTTTGGGCCAGAGTCATATCTTAGCATTTTATACTTGCGTTGTCAACACTTTTTTTAACCGACTAGCACTGAGTGTTAACTCTTTGTACCTTTGGTTTCTGTGATTCTCTTCGGCTGTTTTGGCCGGAGTTGTATCTTAGCATTTCCAACTCTCGTTGTCAATAACTAATTTTCAACTTGTTGTTTCGGCCTGTTTTTTGGCCGGATGCACATATTAGCATCTTCAACTTAGGTTGTCAATGTACAAAATTAATCTTACCCTAGGGGTATTTAGTACGGCATATCTAGCATTTGCTGATTAAACTATTTTTATACTTTGAATAAACTCAGCATTGATTAGTTCGTTACCCTTTTTTGTCTCTACTTCAAGCCAATTTTCGTTGGCAGCCATTATAATCCCCTTGACATTAGTACCAAAGGTTCCAGTGGATATTAGACACTTCTTACCGATATATTTCATAATAAGTTCGTTGGTCATCCTAACAACACCTTTCCTCTTTCTAATTTTTAATAATACAGCTTTTTGAACTGCACGTTGCTGAGGTAAAATAACATACAATAAAATAAACAGCGGCATGTAGATCGCAAGCAGTGACCCTGTATTCAATTAACCCTACTCCTCCTTGATACTATAAATATAATCTATACCTCTTCAACCCAACTTACCACATAGTCAGTGTCGAGGGGTTTACTAATACTCCCCGGATCGCTAATTTCCCATTTTCCCTTAATACCTTGTTCTTGAGCAGTAAGTTCAAAATGACACATGGCAATTCCCATATCGACTCTTTGCAAATCGTAAGCCATAAATTTGGAGTAACCTTTAGTATGCTGAAGAAAAAAATGGTTCTTATTATTTTGCTTTATAATTCGCCATGGTTGCTTGTTAGATGCTGAAGGAGCTAACCGAACCATTTCCAAAGGAATTAAGTATTTTCCAGCCTCTGCTTTAGAGAGTCGTTGATCGAAATTTTCAGTAAAAAAGAGCTGATCCCATTCTTTTCTGTTTTTTGACCCAGCAGCAAATCTCATAGCAGAATCAATCAAACTTTTTTTACTATTCGGATAACCAATTGGTGTAATGCATGGTAATATCTCTTGGTCCTTTTGCTTAATTGCTTTATTAAATTCACTTTTTTTAAAAGTACCACCAAGCCAACAAGTTCCCAGTCCCAAAGACGTAGCAAATAAAATCACTTTCTCTAATAAATATCCAAAATCCTCTAAATCTCTGGAGCCTTTCTCTATCACGGCAACGAGATAGGTTGAAACACCTTGTATCACACCATAAGTCCCAAGCTTTACGTTTGATTCCTTAAACATATTACTTTCAAGAAAATCAAATCGCAAATGCCCTCCAAAGGGACCTGTCGACACTGGAAAATTTTTTTGGATTTTTTCCTTTAACTCAGGTGTCAATGGTCGGTCTATGTATGTTCGAACAGAAATCCTCTTCTTTATTATATCTGTAATTGATGTTCCGAATAAACCTTCATTCAAACTATAAAACCTCCTCAGCAATCGTAGGTCCTACCAACTTATTCCAAGTTACATAAGTATATCAAATAATTCTATACATTACAGGTTTACAATAAGTTATTTAATCAATCTAAAATACATGTCAGCACAACTATCATTTTCTTGTTTCCAAAGAAAAGACCCCGGAATACCCCGAAGTCATAAGCAACAAATTACATTTTAGATTTTAGATTTTTAAGTTTAGAACTAGGATATTGGAGCTATAACTTTCTTCTCAGCCTTCTTCTTCATTTTCTCTTTGTTCTTGGGACTTTTGTCACCCATTTAAGGCACCTCCAATCAAAAACAGGTTAACCTTATTATTACAGGCAAATATTATTTCCATACATATCGATTAGATAAGTTCAATTTCTATCCATTTATCATTCATTGCTTCTAGCCTGCCACTTAGAAATTAGGCTCACAACTGCTAACACTATAAGCAATATCATTGAAACTATGAAAAGAATCATTGCGCTATTATCCTCTGTTGAAAGTGTTAGTACTGATCCATTTATTAAAAAAACACTTGTAATGCCTGCCACTAATCCTGCTAAACCTATAACTATGCCAATTTTACGCCCAAGACTCTTAGCCTCAACTTTAGGTCCTACGTATGACTTATTCCATATTATCCGTATCAAATAATAGGCCATACACGCATTCATAATTACTACAACATTCATAGGATAATTTAACCAACGAAACCCAAACCCATAGAGACCTATGTCTAGCAAGAGAAGGTAAAAAAGAATCATGTAAGCTTGATTTCCTATAATATTTCGCTTTTGTAATTGCATTTCATCCAATTCACTTTTATGCATTTTCATCTTCCTCCCAAAATAATTGATCGAGAGTTTTTTCCAAAACCCTACAAATAGCAATACATAACTTTATCGATGGATTGTAGTCCCCTTTTTCTATGGCATTAATAGTCTGTCGAGTTACTCCAGTTGCAGCGGCTAAATCTTTTTGTGACATGTCTTTGGCTGCTCTCGAAGCTTTCAACTTCAAATTTTTACTCATACAACACCTCTTAGATTTACCTTAATTGCAAATCGAAATG
>NZ_JMGA01000077.1 GCF_000765145.1 Desulfosporosinus sp. HMP52
CTTAAGCTAATGGTTGGTCGCTACATACCCCCATAACGGACTTTCACCGTCAAGTTAATCACCATGCGTGGCGCACGTAATCGGGTAGGAGGCTGATCATTAATTGATCAGCCGACCTCCCACAGCACCGTACGTACCGTTCGGTATACGGCGCTTCCAAAGTTTACACGCTATTTCGCAGAATAACATTCACTGAAACTAAGATATCCGATTTGTTTGAATCGCTCGTTGGATAGAGCTTTCGTCAAAATAGGGCTATGGGCTACACGCCAATAGCCTTTTCTTGTGTTTGCCCACATCCATGCTTGTTCCTTGCTAATACCTGCTTTCTTTAGGCTTTCAAACCGTGTTCGGATTTTCTTCCATCTCTTCCAAGTTACCATTCGTATGCGACTTCTCATCCATTCATCCAAACTAATGAGTATTTTCTTGGCATCCGCCTGTCTGAAGTAATTTGTCCAGCCTCGTACCACTTGGTTGAGCTTAGTTCTGCGCTCTTCGATTCCCATCCCATTGCTACGCCCAGTAACTTCACGGATTTTATCCTTAAGTTTCTGGATGCTTTTATGGTGGATTCTTAGACGCCCTTCTCCCCTGTAGATGTAGAAGCTGTATCCCAAAAACTTGACATAGTTTACATGAGCGACCTGCGTTTTCTCCCTATTTACCTTCAGAAATAATTTTCTTTCGATATAGGGGAGAATGTGAGCAAGCGTTCGTTTTGCCGCCTTCTTACTTTTGCAGAAAATCATCATATCATCTGCATAACGTACAAAGTGGTGTCTTCGTTTTGCCAACTCGTGGTCGCACTCGTTAAGCATTATGTTGCCAAGTAATGGACTCAAAGGGCCTCCCTGCGGTACGCCCTCTGGACTTTCTTCAAACATCCCGTTGATCATAACTCCTGCTTTCAGGAATTTGTGAATCAGTGATATGACCCGGCCATCTTTTATCGTCTCCGACAAAATCTGAATCAGCTTGCTTTGGTTTACCGTATCAAAATACTTCTCCAAATCCATATCAACTACATATTTATAACCTACTGTGATATAGGTTTGGCATCTTCGTAGCGCGCCGTGTGCACTGCGGTTCGGTCGGAATCCAAAACTATTGTCCGAGAACTGTTCCTCAAAGATGGGACTTAGAACTTGAGCTATCGCTTGTTGGATTAACCTGTCCACGACGGTTGGTATTCCTAGTTTTCTAGTTTTTCCGTTCTCTTTAGGTATCTCTACCCGCCGTACGGGTTTTGGACGGTATTTACCGTCCCGAAGGGATTGCAGGAGTTCATCCTTGTGTTCTTTCAAGAAGGGTAGAAGTTCATCTACCTGCATGCCATCAATTCCACCTGCGCCTTTGTTTCTTTTAACCTGCCTGAAGGCTTGGTTAAGATTCTCCGTGCTAAGGATTTGCTCTAGCAAAACTTCCGTCTGCTCATTTGTGTTGGCGTTGTCGGTTTCAGTCATCTTGGGTGACGCGCACACTTCTGCATACTCTTTCTGTTCCGCAGATACCCTTTGCAGATAGTCTTCTATTCGAAGTTGTCTGTGTTTTGAATTGCCACTTTCAGTAACTTTCATTGACCCACACCTCCTTTGGTTCAGCCCTTCCATCGATGTCTAGAACACCGATGTACTATGGCCTCTGCTGACTCCTCACGATAAATCTTGTTTCAACCGGGTTTCTTACTCTGTTTCCACCCGTCCGTGAGGCCTCCCACGGTAAGACGATTCACTTTCATTCCATGTACCCGCAGCATTTACGCTATCGTGTCCGTGTAGCTTTTGGGCTTTAACTTGTTACGCAGTCTCACCCCACATAAAGCGCCTGATACTGTTCGTGTTCCTCGGGTCGGAACTTTGCCGCCGGCTTCCTCTGGATTCCCCTCGCGGTGGACACCCTTGCCTTAAGCTAATGGTTGGTCGCTACATACCCCCATAACGGACTTTCACCGTCAAGTTAATCACCATGCGTGGCGCACGTAATCGGGTAGGAGGCTGATCATTAATTGATCAGCCGACCTCCCACAGCACCGTACGTACCGTTCGGTATACGGCGCTTCCAAAGTTTACACGCTATTTCGCAGAATAACATTCACTGAAACTAAGATATCCGATTTGTTTGAATCGCTCGTTGGATAGAGCTTTCGTCAAAATAGGGCTATGGGC
>NZ_JMGA01000078.1 GCF_000765145.1 Desulfosporosinus sp. HMP52
TAGTATTTTTTTGATTTTATGAGTTCTTGTCGATCGTTTCGTCTTTCATCCATATCTTCGTCTGTGCCTTCGTCGGCAGCGTCAGATGTCTATATGAGACAGATTCCGAACACGGAAGTTAAGACCTCCAGGGCCGATGATACTTGGGGCATAGCCCCTGGGAAAGTAGGTTATTGCCAGGTAACAAGCGAAAGAACTATCTCTAGCGAGGTAGTTCTTTCTATGTTCCATAATGCTGCTAGGAACACGGAAGTTAAGAATCCACACTGCAGGAGTATGCGTTATGAGTCTCAGTGTGGCGAAAAGCTCGTCCGCTTTTCGTTCCAGGGCCGATGATACTTGGGGCATAGCCCCTGGGAAAGTAGGTTATTGCCAGGTAAACAAGCGAAAAACTATCTCTTACGAGGTAGTTTTTCTGTGTTCCATAATGCTGCTACGAACACGGAAGTTAAGAATCCACACTGCAGGAGTATGCGTTATGAGTCTCAGTGTGGCGAAAAGCTCGTTCGCTTTTCGTTCCAGGGCCGATGATACTTGGGGCATAGCCCCTGGGAAAGTAGGTTATTGCCAGGTAACAAGCGAAGACCATCTCTACATGAGATGGTCTTTTCGTGTATATTTAAGAGTTTGGGGTCGAGGGGTTCCACGATCCACACTGCAGGAGAATTCGTTTCGGGACGCAGTGTGGCGTCAATATTGCTAGATTTTTCATCCAGAGTAGAAGTTTGACGTAAAGCTATCTCATTAGAGACAGCTTTTATTACGTTATAGCAGCAATAAAAAGAAAGCATTGACCACCTGAAGCCCAACTGGTAAGATTAGGATAATTAATTAAATAAATCAGAATATTCAAAGAAGTAGTTTGATATAGATTGGGGGTGGTATCGGGTAAAAGTAATGTGAGAGGAGGAATTACAATGAAAGTAAAAAACGTAATGATTTGTAACCCTTATACAGTTCGATATAATCAAAGTCTTGCTGATGCAAGTAAAATTTATTTAGAACACGATGTTAATTGTGCTCCCGTCGTGGGGATAAACGATGATATAGTTGGCATTATTACGATTTCTAAGGTATTAGAGAGTTTTTTGTCTGGTTCATCTCCAACAGCAAAAATTGATCAATTTATGGATGATCCCCCGGCTGTAGTATCTGAGAATGCTGATTTTGAAAACTTAGCAAACACTTGCCCTCAAGACATGGAGCGAATGCTTGTCTTGAATCAAAACAAAAAGCTAACTGGTATTCTTTCCAGGGTAGAGCTAATTAAAAAGGTGAATTTAGCATGGGAAGAAACTAGAAATGAACTTAAAGTTGTTTTGCAGTCAGTTAGTCATGCAATTATAGCTTTCGACAAAACAGGTTCTATATACCTTTTTAATAAAGGCGCGGAAATTCTTTTAGGGATTAGCAGTAAAGAGGCAACCGACCAACGCTATGCAGGAGTCCTGCCTCAATGGATATGGAAGGAAGTTATAGATGACGGTAATGCCCGATTTGGCTTAAGGCTTGAAGTTAATAATAAAAGAGTAATTGGGAACTCGACGCCTATCTATGTCAATGGGAACATAACAGGTGCAGTTGTTGTTTTGCAAGATTTATCGGAAATGGAAAGCTTGGTATTAGAATTATCAAGAGTCAGGGAATTAAAAGTAGAGTTGGATAATATCATTGAGTGTTCCTATGACGGTATGCTCGTTGTCAATACTAAGAGAGTAGTACTAAGAGCGAATAAGAGCGCATTACAACATTTTAATCTTTCCGATTACAGTCATAATTGTATCCTAAGTGATATTAAATCGGAAATTGCAGTCTGCTTGGAAGACATGTCTATTAATATTGTTGAACAAAAGAGATCCCTTACAAAGGGTTACACGAAACTCGACGGTCAGGAGATCATGATTACGGGTAACCCCCGATTTTCTCTTAATGGCGAGGTAATACAGGTTATATTTAATATGAGGGATATGACGGAATTACAGCGACTTAAATTCCAAGTAGAAAAAGCCAAGGAGGAAAAGTTACGTTATTCTGTCGAGTTACTTGAGTTAAGAGGGAAATTATTAAAAGAGGACTTGATAACTAAAAGTTTTACTATGGAGCCAATTTTGGAACTAATGCTACGAGTATCACAAGTTGATTCCACAGTATTAATTACAGGCGAATCTGGAGTAGGTAAGGAGGTAGCCGCTAAGCGAATTCACAAGCTAAGTCGAAAAGAGAATGGACCATTTATTACAATTAACTGTGGGTCAATACCGGAAAACCTAATGGAGTCCGAGCTCTTTGGTTATGAAAAAGGTGCATTTACCGGAGCTAATAAGGAAGGAAAAATAGGCTTAATGGAAGCAGCAAATGGAGGTAATGTTTTCTTAGATGAGATAGGTGAGCTCCCCTTGAACTTGCAAGTTAAACTGCTAAGAGTTATTCAAGAACGGGTCATTTATCGGATCGGAGGAATAAAACCTATAAATATTGATGTGCGAATTATTGCTGCTACTAATCGAAATCTAAAAGATATGGTAAAGAAGAAGACCTTTCGAGAAGATCTGTTTTATCGTTTAAATGTAGTACAGATTGAAATTCCTCCCTTAAGGGATCGTAAAGAAGACATTTTGCCTTTAAGCGAACATTTTTTAAAGAAATATTGTACTAAATATAGTAAGCAAAAAAAAATAACCCAACAAGTGTATAAGATATTTGAGAGCTATCATTGGCCAGGAAATATTCGTGAGTTGGAAAATGTCATAGAAAGAGCTGTCATTCTTAGTCAAGGTGATACAATAGATATTAACCACTTACCGGAGAATTTAAATATTGGGGAAAATGGCAAGGCTGACGTTGAAGTAACCATTCGAGGAATTGTATCATTAGATGAAGGTGTTCAGTTGATGGAAAAAGAGCTATTGAGAAAAGCCCTGGGGACAGAAAAGAGCAGTAGAAAGACCGCCCAACGTTTAGGAATTACTCATACTACCGTGTTGCGAAAAGCCAAACAATATGATTTGCTCTAGATAATGGCACTGCGAAGTTCCGTTTGGAACTGGGGTGTTCCACTCAAAGAAAAGGAGTGTCTTGGTCAATCTCTATACTCATTTAATATAAATAAAGGATGATTGGAACTTTTGTATTCCAATCATCCTTTATTTATATTTATAATATTCAGAAAAGTAAGCATTGTCAGATGATTGAGGTATTTGGCATGGGTATTGCAACTATTAAAGTAAAAATTGATCAAAACTAATTGACTAAATTCAAGAAATTTTGTTAAGAGAAGGGAGCTTACTAAACATGACCAATGAAATCCAGCATATTCGTGCTAATGTCGGTTTTTATCCCAACTGGTGGTTCAAAAATTATGGAATTGCTTATGGTAGAAAGTATTACTACGACCCGGATTATAGAGTTGAAACTCAGATGAAACAAATGAGATTGTTACATGAGCGCTTTGGTGATCTCGGGCTAGGTAACCCTGATCCCCAGCCAAATCCATTTGTTGATTACGGTATGGCCTTGGTACCAGAACTATTTGGAGTAGAAACAAAATTTTTTGATGATGCTTTGCCTTGGTCTATTCCTGCCAACATGTCTGAAGAACAAATCAATGCCTTGGTCGTGCCAGACGTGTTGAACACCCACCCCATGACTGAGATTATCAGACAAATGGACTATTTAGAAGAGAAATACGGAAAGGTTACCGGAAACATTAATACTTGCGGTATTCAGAACTTGGCACTAAAGCTTCGAGGAGATGACCTTTATACAGATTTCTACGTGAATCCAGAATTGGTACACAAGGTGATGAATGTTTGCTTGGAAACTATTATTCCGCTAGCCAATTATGTGAGAAGTCGTACAGGTACATTAGCGTCATCGGTTACTCCCATGGCTCCACCAGAAATGTACATTACTCCAAACTGTACCACAGCCCAGATCTCGAATGAATCCTATGAAGAATTCATTTTACCATATGAAATGAAGCTAGCCAATGCGTTACAACCTTTTGGTATTCATCATTGCGGCTCAGTTGATAATGTGGTAGAGGGGTACAGTAAAATCAAAAATATGCAGTTTATTGAAGTAGGGCCTTTGACTGACCTACGTCGAGTGAGAGAACTGATGCCTACTGTCTTTATGAATGCCAGGATTTGTCCTGTCCGTATGCTCCAGTGTACGGCTGAAGAAATTGAACAAGATGTCAAACGTCTTGTTGACACAGGGGCTCCTTACGAATTGCTCTCTATTGATGCGGTAGGGCTTGATTATGGAACGCCGGATGAAAATGTACGAACCATGTTAAATACCGCAAAAAACTACAGCGCAGCAAAGATTGCTGAGGGAAAATAATTTGAATGGGGGAAGCAAGATGCCGGTATTAGATGAGATTAAAAATTCAATTATTACGTACAAGCCTGCAAAAACAAAAGAGTTTTGCCAACAAGCTCTAGACGAAGGAATCGAGCCACAGTTAATTTTAAGTGAGGGTCTAATTGCTGGGATGGCTGTTATTGGAGAGAAATTCAAGTTAAATAAGATTTACGTACCGGAAGTATTAATCGCAGCTAAATGTACTCATGCAGGGCTGGATATTCTAAAACCGATTCTGGCTGCCGCAAAAGCCGTTTCCTTAGGTAAGGTTGTACTAGGAACTGTTAAGGATGACCTTCATGATATTGGCAAAAATTTGGTAGCAATGATGCTTGAAGGTGCAGGATTTGAAGTTATCAACTTAGGCGTCAATATTGACCCGGAAAAGTTCATTGAGGCAATCAAAGAATACAAACCAGAAATTATTGCTATCTCCAGTTTGATAACTTCAACTTTGCCCAATGTAGAGGAGACCATTAAAGCAATTGTCGATGCAGGTCTTCGAGACCAGGTTAAGATTATGATTGGTGGAGCACCAGTAACTGAAGAGTGGGTAATACAAATTGGTGGAGATGGGTTTGGTAAAGATGCCACGGCAGCAGTTGATGCTGCGAAGAAATTAATTGGGGTAGCTTAAAGGAGGAAAACGAATGTTTCATACCGAGGTTCGCAGCAAGAACTCAATAGTCACCATCGGTAGAGATTTGCCTGCAGTTATCATTGGTGAACGAATTAATCCCACAGGGAAGAAGAAATTTGGTCAAGCACTTTTGGCGAAAGACTTTGAGTATGTAAGACGAGAGGCAATAACTCAGGTTGAACAGGGTGCGGATATGTTAGACGTAAATGTTGGAGTCGCAGGCGTTGATGAAATTTCAATGTTACCTGAGGTCGTCAAAATAGTGTCTGAAACTGTTGATGTACCTCTATGTATAGACTCGGCAAATCCAGTTGCTTTAGCAGCAGCGTTAAAGGTATATGAAGGAAAGGCCTTAGTTAATTCAGTAACGGGTGAAGAAAAATCTCTTGTGAGTGTTCTCCCTGTGATTAAGGAATATGGTGCAGCAGTTGTTGGACTACTCATGGATGACACTGGTATTCCCAATGATCCTGAAAAAAGACTGGCCATTGCAATGAAAATTGTTGAACGTGCTGAAAAGCTAGGTGTTGAACGGTCTAATATCATTATTGATTGCTTGACTATGACAGTAAGTTCAGACCACAATGCAGCCGCTATTACCCTGAAAACCATTGAAAGGATTGTAGAGGAATTAGGTTCAAATATAATTTTAGGGATTAGTAATGTTTCCTTTGGTTTGCCAGATCGAAATAGTATTACTAGAACTATGATTGCTATGGCCTTAAAGGTGGGTTTGACCTGCATAATTATGGATCCAACGGCTGAGGGGATGCGGCGCACCGTAAAAACCTCTGATCTTCTCTTGGGACGGGATGAGTGGTCTTTAAACTACTTGGCAGAATACCGACAGTACTCTGAACCACAAGCCTAGTTCTTGATAGAATCTTGCTTGCTGGGGGGACGCACATACTAAAGGGAACAATTATGGGAGGTCAAACTTTAAAAGCAGCTAGATCTCCTTGACCAACAAGGAGATCTAGACTCTATCTCGCTTAAAGGAACATGTTCACCTGCGAAACCTAGGTTAACCCATTGGAGGTAATAGAATGCCAAATTTAAAAATTAAATTTCTACCCCAAAATGTAGAAGTTTTTGTCACAGCAGGAACCAGTGTGGTTGAAGCAGCGGATTTAGCGCGGGTCAGTATAGAGCCTACCCCTTGCGGACGGCGTGGAACATGCGGTAAATGTCTAATTCTGTGCCAGGATTATTCGGGCGTACCGACAAGCGTCGAAAAGGAAAAAATCAATAATACCAAGTTGGATCAGGGGTGGAGATTGGCCTGTCAAACGGTAATTAACCAAGACATGGTTATAGAAGCACCTTGCCAAGCTACAGGAAAGCTTATCAAAGATTTATTGTCACGGCCTAAATCTGCTATAAATATTCTACCTGCAATCATTAAGTACTGCCTTAAAGTTCCCCCACCAACCCTGTCGGATCAAAGGGCTGATTGGGATCGTGTTGAAGGTCTGCTGCCAGATCCTGATCTTCAAAAAGAGCTAGACTTGCCCTTATTAAGAAACCTGCCTGAATTAATGAGGAAAAACAACTTTGAAATTACTGTCGTAACTTACAAAGGGAAAGTGATTGAAGTCGAGGCGGGAGACACAACAACAGTAGGTTATGGATGTGCTATAGACATCGGGACAACAACGGTAATTTGTAGTTTGCATGATCTGATTAATGGAGAAGAAATTGCTGCCGCCTCAGCGTTCAATCCACAGCGAACTTACGGAGCCGATGTTCTTTCTAGGATTGATTTTTCCAGAAGGGACAATAATTTGGGGCTATTACAAAGCTTAATTATCGATCAAGTAAATGACTTAATTGAAGAAGTAATTTGGCAAGCCGGGATAAGCAGGTCGGATATTTACTTATTAAGTGTCGTTGGAAATACAACCATGCAGCACCTGTTTCTTGGCCTTCCTGCTAATTATATTGCCACACCACCCTTTGTCGGAACTCTCTATGCAGGGCTTAGTTTTGATTCCAGAGATTTAGGTATCAAAATTAATGACCGAGGTAAAGTGAGCTTTTTACCTAATGTGGCAGGGTATGTTGGAGCCGATATTGTGGCAGGGATATTGGCCACGGATGCCTACAAGCAGGACGCTCCATGCCTTTTAATTGATGTTGGAACTAATGCGGAAATTGTTTTGGCAGCCCATGGCTTAATATATGCCTGCTCAGCCGCTGCCGGGCCAGCTTTTGAAGGAGCCAACATATGCTTCGGAATGCGAGCTGAAACAGGTGCAATAGATCGGGTTTGGCTGGAAGAAGGACAATTACACTATAATGTTATCGGTCAGGTTCCGGCATTGGGCTTATGTGGTTCAGGTCTGGTAGATGTAATTGCCGTATTACTAAAGATTGGAGTTATTGATTTTAGTGGGCGGCTTTTAACCCGTGATGAGGCAATCCCGATTGTTGGAGAAACATTAGCAGAAAGTTTGTATGAAAACGATGATGGTGACGAATTTGTCATCGTCAAAAATAGTGAATCTCAGAAGGTAAGTCTCACTCAAAGAGACATTCGTCAAGTCCAGTTAGCAAAAGGGGCCATACTGGCTGGAATTCGAATTATGAGCAAGGAAATGGCCATTAATTTGGAAGACATTGAACAGTTTAATTTAGCAGGTTCCTTCGGAAATGTGCTAAACAAAGAGAATGCCCAGGCAGTGGGTCTAATCCCCTCGGGAATAAATTTGAGTAAAGTTGAATACGCAGGGAATTCTGCACATGTTGGAGCAAAAATTAGTTTATTGAGCGTGGATACTGAAGAAATTGCAAACTCCGTCGTCAAACTTATTAAATATATTGAGCTTTCAGATCGAGGGGATTTCACGGAAGAGTTTACAAAGGCAATGTTTTTTAGTGAAAATGAGGATTAACCGCAAACTATTGGTTAGATTCGGGAAGGGTGATATAAATGCAAAAAATTTACTATCGAGCTAACCATTGTGATGGATGCCAAGCTTGTGAAGTTGCTTGTATAGAAAAGAAATCCTTCACCAAAAGTCTATTTATGGCAAAGTTGGAACAACCAACTCCTAAAGCGAGGATTAATTTTGAGAAGTTCGATAACAAATACTGGGCTTCAATATGTCAACACTGTATTGAGGCGATGTGTGTCGGAGCTTGTATGACAGGAGCAATGCATTATTCCGAAACAGGTGAAGTTGTTCACAATCTAGAGCAATGTGTGGGCTGTGGAATGTGTATCATGGTTTGTCCATTTGGAGCAGTCGTAATGCTTGAGGATGCTAAAAAGGTCAGCAAATGTGACTTATGTGAGGATGAAAAGATTCCCCCTTGCGTTATAGCTTGTACTCGAAGGGCCCTATGCTATTGTACTCCGGAAGATTATGAAAACGAAGGTTGGGGTGATGGGCTTGCGATATCTCATCATTGGTAATAGCGCTGCGGGGATTTTCGCGGCAGAAACAATCCGGGGTTTAGATTCCATCGGAAAAATCACAATGATTTCTAAAGAAGATTGTTTGCCTTACTCTCGGTGTTTAACTTCATATTTTATAGGGAAAGAAATTTCGGAAGAAGGCATGTATATTCGAAATAAGGATTTTTATACTCAAACAGGCATTGACTTTATAGGGGGAAACGTTGAGCGGGTGGATCCAGATTCTAGATGCGTATGGTTAGACAATGGAGAAAAGGTCAACTATGATAAGCTGCTGATTGCAACAGGAGCTTCTCCTTTTAGTCCACCGCTTGAGGGTAGTGATATGGAAGGTGTATTTCAGCTGCGTACCTCTGCAGATGCCAAAGCAATAGCTGAATTTGCGCCAAAGGTAAAAACTGCAGTAGTCATGGGTGCAGGACTCGTAGGGCTTAAAGGAGCACATGGACTACATGAACTAGGAATTAAGGTCACTGTTGTGGGATCTGCGCCTTACCTTATGCGTTACTCAACTGATCCCGAATCTTCGGAAGTTCTTATTAAATTATTAGAAAAAGACGGTTATCGGATACTGCTGAACACTAAAGCGGAGAGAATCCTAGGCGAAAAGAATTCCAATGGGCGAATGTCAGTCAGTGGTGTAGTTCTTAATACGGGTGAACATATTTCCTGCCAAATGGTTCTCAAGGCAATTGGTGTACGTCCTAATGTTCAGTTGGTCGAGGGTAGTGGGGTATTCGTCAATAAAGGTATTGTTGTAGATGATGAAATGGAAACCTATGTAAAGGATATCTATGCAGCAGGTGATGTTGCTGAGGCAGATGATTTCTTAACTGGTGAAAAAAGCGTAAGTGCTTTATGGCCTACTGCAACAGAACAAGGAATTATTGCCGGCTGTAATATGGCAGGTTTAAAGCGGCGTTATCGAGGTTCACTTGCTTTGAATTCGGCTGTGATTTGTGGAGTGGGACTTATTTCGGCGGGAATCATGAATCTGCCTCCAGGGGAAGGGCTAGTATTGAAGGCAGTAGAACCCAAGAAAAGTTTTTATCGCAAGTTCGTCATAAAAGACGGTCGTTTAATAGGAATGATTATGGTTGGAAATATCGAAGGTGCAGGTATTTTAAGTAGTTTAATTAGAAAGAAAGCAAAGGTTGACATTAACTATCTTAACTATTTATTAACAAGCCCGGTAAAATATCATGGCTACTTTCCGACAGGAGAAGGGAGGGAATAAAATGGGCCTCTATATTAGACCACGTTCATTAGGCATAATTTCTAAGCCGCTGGAACGGGATGACGACCTAAGGACTTCGATTTGCTGTCTTTGTAACGGCGGCTGTGGGCTTAAAGTAAGTTTAGACCATGAGGGGAAAGTACAGGCAGTTTTTGGTGATCGGGATAATCCCTATAATAAGGGAAAAATTTGTGCCAAGCCGATGGAAATTGTCCAGACATTGTACGGGCCATACCGAGTAGGGCATCCCCTGAGAAGAATCAACGGTAAGTTTGAGAGAATTACTTGGGAGGAGGCCTTAAAGCTTATCGCCCAGAGATATAACCATTATTCACAAGAAAATGGCACTGGATCTATTGTGGGAATTACCTCCAAAATCGGTGGCTCATACAGTAAATTAGCTCATAGCATCTTCTCAAAGTTAACGGGTATGGCTAATTATGGAACAGGGCCGATCTGTATGGAGTCAGAATTAAAAGTACGCAAAGACATATTTGGTAATGGGTCTGCATCCTCGCCTCTTTCGGATGTGATAAAATCCAAAATCATGTTGATTGTGGGCAATAATTGTGCCCAAACGAAAGCTGGTCAGTTTCACTGGATTTCAGAAGCCAAGCAACAAGGAACGAAGGTAGTAGTTATTGATACCCGTTTTACTGAGACTGCACAGATGGCAGATCGTTTTATCCAGATAAGACCGGGCACCGACACGGTATTGGGAATGGCTTTACTGAAGATTATTATCAATAATAATCTTTATGATCAAGCCTTTGTTTCTGAATATACCAACGGATTTGAACAATTGGCAGAGGCTGTAGAAGCATTTACCTTGAAGCAGGCAGCGGACATAACTGGTGTCCCTAGAAACGTTATCGAAGAATTGGCCGAAGATTTAGCTGTGCGTAAACCAGGTATGCTTTTTGAGGGCAGAGGTATCGTCTGTGTTAATAACGCAGGTGCCTCAATCAGAGCATTTGAGGATCTAATGGCCATACTGGGTAATATCGGTAAACCAGGAGCGGGAATTATTTCTCATATAAACAATTATGGCAATGCCAGAGACCTTATTCCCAAAAAGGATGTTATAAAACCAGATCGCAAGAGATCCGCAACTGCCCTCTACCAAGCTATGGAAGAGGGTGAAATTAAGATGGTTTTTATTGCGGGAAATCCCTGTGTCAATTGGCCTGACAGTCGACGGATGACCCAGGCTATTCAAGGTTTGGATTTTGTGGTCAGCCATACCTTGTTTCTGGACGATTCGGCAATGCTAGCCGATATTGTTCTCCCTGCAACTCACTGGTTGGAGGAGGCAGGCGTACAGGCAAGTGTTCACAGGGTATTACAATGGAAGGATCAGGCAGCCGCGACTTATGCTGAGTCCAGATCGGGTGGAGATTTATTTCGCCAATTGGCGAAGTACATGGGTTTAGAGACTTCCTATTTTCCGAACTCACCTCAAAAAGCCTGGGAGTTGGAGAGAACTCATAATAAGAGCATTGAGGGGATTACAGTAGAACGTCTCCGGAAAACGCCGGGTGGAGTTCATTTTCCGTGTCCGGCAAACGGACAGGAAGCCGAACGTTTATATGAAAGCAGTTTATTCCCAACGCCCTCGGGAAGGGTTGAATTGGCCAGAAAAAATAATATTGCCATAGAGTATATAAATGTTTTTGATTCCCCTGGAAACCAGGGTGTCAGCCCAGAGAAGTATCCCTACCTCTTAAGTACCAATAAGGTAGCCAGCCACTACCATACAATATGCCAATACAGCAATTGGGCTCAGGAAATGGAAAAACAACCGTACGTTGAGATGCATCCTCAGACAGCATCAGAGTTAGGATTAACGGACGGAGATCCAGTCAGGTTGGAGACTGTGACGGGTTCCCTTGTTTTACCCGCAAGAATTACCTTTAGTGTGCCAAGGGGTTACTTCACTACCCAACCATATTTCGGGTTGCATTCCCCTTATAGGCAGACACCGGTGAATTCCCTGTTTCCTGTAGCCGTCGATCCTGTAGGAGGGAATTTTGCTAATAAAAACATTATGTGTTCTGCTAGTGCCGAAGGGAGGGCGGGACAATGAGTCAGTTTGCCATGTTAGTGGACGTATCGCGCTGCATTGCCTGTAAGAGCTGTAGCGTTGCCTGTATGCAGGAAAACTGTTTGCATAGTAGTTCATGGATAAGGGTAAGAGGGAGGGAGTTGTTAACAGATCATTTGATAAAATACTATAATCCTCAGTCCTGCCGACATTGCGCAGACCCTATTTGCTTGGCAGTTTGTCCAATGGGTGCTATTCAGCGTGGTAATGATGGGTTAGTTATCCACGATATTGAAAGGTGCATCGGCTGTCAGGTCTGTGTAGACGCCTGCCCATATAGTGGAATGAAGATTATGACCAACGGGAAAGTAGGAAAATGTTCATTTTGCAGTCACCTTTTAGAAATTAATAAAGAACCAGCGTGTGTATCAGTTTGCCCAGTTGAGGCCCGAATTTTCGGTGAACGTGAATTCCTGATTCGCGAAGCAGGATTACGCATCAAAAATTTGCTTTCAAGGGGTATAAAGGCACATTTAGAAGGGGCTGATAAAGAATCAACAACCGTGTTATACCTGTCAAACAACACTTCCCGCTCTAACTGGCTGGTTCCTTAGAATAGAGTATACCAATAAGGTTTCCCAATGTAACAAGGAGGTAGGAGTCGTGAAGCTAACCCTAGCAGCTGGAGTTTTCTGCATTTAGAGGAGAACCTTGAAGAAGGGAGGGGATCTTAATGAGCTTAAGAGTAAAGGTTTCGGATTTTTTTCTTGATCACCATGGCCCTGAGTTGCTGTTAGTTGTCTCCTGTGTTGTATTAATAATCCTAATAATTAGAGACGTTATAGCGGTATTTTAGGAGCATGTAGTGAAAACCAGCCTTAATTCCCTTCGAAATCAATTTCTGTTTAACTCCAAATTGAGTACAATAGAACCCCCCCTCACTAGCATTAGTTGCTAATGAGCGGGGGTTTTGAGGAATCTTAATGATTATGCTAATGTTAACTTCTCACGCCAGGGAAAGGAATTTACCAACATTTTATTTAAGCCCACTTCTTTTACTGTGTACCCTAAGGCTAATCCTAATAGTTGTGTGAAGAATACTACGGGAATCTGTTTGCCCTTCGCTTGTAGTGCGTGGAGTCTGAATTCCAGATTAGAATGACATAATGGACAGGCAACCGCAATGACATCTGCTCCTGAGGCAATGGCTTGACGGAGGACTTCATCTGTCCTTATGTTGGCTAGGTCTGGACCGCAGAGAGAATGGCTTCCACCGCAACATTCGCTCTTATGAGACCAATCTCTAACGTCCGCACCCAGGGCTCCCAGAAGTTTATCCATGCTTTGAGGATTTTCAGAGCTGTCAGCTTCGGGATCGGACTCTTCATTGGGTCTTACTGTTAAACATCCGTAATAACAAACAATCTTTAAATCTGTAAAGCGGTACTTCATATTTTGTTTAATACTCTTGGAAATTGAGTGATCAGATAACAATTCTAGCAGATGGATGACACTAACCTTTTCAACTTCTTTTAAGTTTTCTCCAACTAACTGACTTGCTAATTGGCGTTTCTTAGGATCTTGAAGTTCAATACTAGATCGCTTTAAATTGCTGAAACAAGCAGCACAAGGAGCGGTAACAGTGTTAGACCCGCTCTTCTCAACGAGATACAAGTTCCTTGCGCCTAAAGTTAAATTTAAAGAGTGATCTATGCTGTGGGCTGACGTTGCCCCACAACAATTCCAATCGTTGGGCTCTTGCAAATTTATTCCGATTTTGCCACATACAAGTCGGGTGGAGGTATCAAAAGGTTTCGCCAACCCATGAAGTGAGCAGCCAGGAAAATAAGAGACGGTTTTAGTTGCCATGGCCTATGCTCCCTCCTTTCTCTAACCTTTTAATTGCAAGACGATAGGATTTATCCGGTCTATGTGGAGGTTTAATATCTACTCTCATTCGAGTTATGAGATCCTTCATAAGTCTTAATGGCGGCAATGGGGTACCTTTCATGCTCAAGGCTACTGTCAACATTGATTCATGGGATCTCCCAAAGGACTTGACTTGTTTAATATATAATTTGTGGAATTGTATCTGGGCATTTGATTTTGTTTTGGAATCTTTACATGCCATTTCTCTTAATGTGTCCATTAGACTAGTAATTTTTATTTTGGCTGGACAACGATCCTCACATATATGGCAAGATACGCACATCCAAATCGCTCGGCTCTCTAAAAGAATTTTTCGTTGATTAAGTTTAATTAATTGAATGATTTGGCGTGGACCATACTCCATAAGCTCAATTCCACTGCATCCTCCGGTACAAGTGCCGCACTGTATACAGGCATCTATGTTGACATCACAGAGATCCTCTACTTCGGATTGCAACTTGGAATTACCTGTTATTACCATAGTCATCGGAGACCCTCCCTTCCCAATAATCCAACATTAGTTCGCGGCTCTCCGATTGAATTGCAGATAACCTAATACTCCGGCTGCGGCTGCGCTGCCTTGATTTATGGCATCTTTCACATCACAAGGAAAGCCACAGGCCCCGGCATAGAATACACCTTTTGTTAGAATCATTGGATTTTCACTTTCCGTCATTGGGATGGGTGATATAAAGCCATTACTATCAAGTTTGATTCCCAGTTGAGTAGCCAGCGACTTAGTACTTTCCCTTGGAACCATTGCCGTTGCAAGTACTACCAGATCAGCTTCTAATTCTAAAGGAACTCCCATTAATGTATCCTCTGCTCGGATCAATAATCTACCATTAGTAGGGATTACCTTTCCAACCCTCCCGCGGATATACTTTATATGTTGATTTTCCATGGCACTGCGTACGAATTCTTCGCCGTTTTTAAAGTTAGAGCGTATGTCCATATAGAAAACATATACTTGGGCATTAGGCTGAGCTTTCTTTAGTTCTGCAGCTTGTTTGGCGGTGTACATACAACATATTTTTGAACAATAGGGCATTCCTTTACTTCTGTCACGGGAACCTACACATTTTATAAACACGGCAGTCTTAATAGGCTTCTTTAAAATTGCCTCTTCCTGATGTTCAAAATCTATACCTGTTATAACTCCGGGATAACGATCATACCCATATTCGCCATATTTTTTACCCTCAAAGTTATCAAAGCCGGTAGCAATTACAACGGCGCTGAATATCTGATCGTTTATGGTTCCATTGCTTACAAAATTCGCTTTGATATTACTATCTGCGTAAGTAAGTCTGTCAACCTCAGAACCTAACATAACAGAAATCTTGGGATTATCTTTAATAATCTGGGCTTTTTGTTTAACGACTAATGTTCCTTCCGTGAGCTCAGGAAACAAAGAGCCATATTCTTTCACATGACCTCCAAGACTCCTCTCCTTATCAACCAAGACAACTTCCCTTCCGGAAGCTGCTATGTCAATAGCAGCCTGCATACCAGCAACTCCGCCGCCGATAACCAGCACACCCTCATTAAGCATTTTCATGCTCCTTTCACCTTGAAATTTAAGAGAAGTTTAAATATCTCACATTCACTTGATAAAGCGTTCCAGAACTGGCAAAACGGGAGTGGTATTGGCCTTAAAACCTAACTGCTCAACCGGCGCACCCAATGCGAAAGCAATAAGCTGAGATAAATCTATAACGGGAATACTCACGGCGTTACCCCTTGCAGTTATGGTCTTCTGTTCACGATCAAGAGCAGTATTACAACCCGGGCAGGTTGTAGTCATTAATTGAACTCCCGCTGTAGCAGCACTAAGCATCTTATTAGTGATATGAGGCAATACGGTCTCTTCACGGTGAGTGAATCCTCTACCTACAGAATAGCCACAGCAGGCTCTTCGCTCTTTATAAACTACTGGTGTTGCACCAAGGGCCTTATATATTTCTTCATGAAATGTAGGGTATTGAGCATCATCGATAGCCACATCCTTATTTGCCAAATAGTGACAACCATAGTGGGCAGCAATTTTCAAACCGGTTAATGGTCGTTTGACTAAACTGGTTAGTTTTTCCAGTTGACGAAACCAAAGTTCCTGGACATGATATATCTTAGTATGGCCATGAAACTTTTCCCGCCCTAAAGCTTGATTGGCCTTATCTCCTACCTCTTTGAAAGCTGGATTAGAATGTAACAAATGAGCTAATTCCCTCAAGTAGCCATAGCATCCATTACAAAAGACCCCTACATCAAGGCCCATTTCCTGAGGAATACTAAGGTTTCGTGAGGTTGAAGCTAAAGCGAGCTGAGGGTTTACGGCATTACACGTTAACATGTAACCCGTGCAGCAGGTTTGGTCAACTGACTCAATAAATTCTATCCCTAGTTTTTCACCAACGATCCTTACGGCTCTTTCGGTACCGGGGTATTCGATACTTCCCGTGCAACTAAGAAAAAGGAATAGTTTATCGGGCGTAGGTAGATTAGCTACTCTTTGTGGATCAATAAGGGATAACTTCTGATATTCTTCCATTTCAAACCTCCCTTTCTGAACCACTGTTTGAATCATCCGGAACTAATATTTTCCCCTCTAAATAACTTAAATCGATAGGAACTTCGGGAGTTTCTTGATAATTCTTTAGCCACTCGTCAGTACCAGTAATTTCAAACAACTTTTGATATTCTTTTATACCTTTATCGGATACAATCCGAAGCGGTGCTAAGCCAAGACTGCTTCTCAATTCCCTGATTTCATCCAATCTTGCTGGTTTCCCTGGCTGAAATGTTACCGCTTCTTGTCGAGCCTTTGTGACAAAACGGATAAATGGATCCACATGTTTCTTACCAGCTCCGTGTGACATAGAGAAATAACGGATATAAAGCATTAAGAGCGGATATTTAATTTCACTAGGGCATGTTGCAGCGCAGTTGGCACACCAGAAGCAACGCCAAATTTCTTCGCTTTGAACGATCCTTTCATAATTACCAAGGAGAACTTCTCTAATAATCTGTCTAGGATTGTAGGATGGGCTAATAGCGGCGACAGGACATACCCCCGTACATTTCCCGCAAGATATACAGCGACGGATGTCGTCCGCTAATCCTGATGTCGCTATCGCATTCTCAAATTCTATTGACCAGTCGCTGGCCTGTTCTCTTTTCATAAGACATCCCCTCATTACTATTTAATTAGAGCCAGAAGGATATAAGTATATGCAGAATATTCTGTAAATTGAGGCTATCTATGAGGACAGAAAGTCCCACTGAACTCAGTGTGACTTATTCTGTATATGGAGGCATGATGCCAAGGTAAAAGGAGACTCTGTTCCTATAAATTATAATAGGGTAAATAATATTTGTCCTTGAATCAGACTCCGGATCCGGTGGTAAGGTCAAACTCCAGTTTTGCAATATTAGATAAGGTTGAAGATACAGGAGATATCGATATTACACGTTTATGCATCTCTTCTAATATATCCGGACTAGCATCACTTTCAAGGTAAACCTTAATTCGTGCTGTTGTCAAATTAGGTAAGATGTCCGTTGGAATTTGCATAAATGCAATGCCATTACTATCTCCTTCAACCTGAATCTCAATCTTTTTGAGTTCAATACCGTGTAGGGCGCCATCGAAAGAGTAGCCCACAACTAAGCAAGCTCCTAGAGCAGCTAGTACTAACTCTCCCGGTTGGGCTCCTCCTTGAACATTACCCCAGGGTTCATCAGCAATATACTTGAAATCACGAATTGTTGATTCTGATCTAGTACCACCTAGCCAAACAGTGTTAGCTTTTATAGTCCTTTTGGCTTTTTCGGGATCGTCCTTAACTCTGTTAACCATGCTGCTGATAAACCCCAAGTCAATTCCATTAAAAAGGACTCCGCTATTAAAACTACTCACGTTAACAATCACTCCCTCAATTATATTTAGAAAAGCAAACGGCTAGAATCTTACCTTTTAAATTGATATCTTCTCGTTTGCTATTTTCATATCTTTGATTAATGCAATACTTATGCCATAATGTATTAAGCAGCTATGAGCGAGCCTTTTATTGTATTTGCTTATTGGGTCAACACAAGGGTATAAACTTCCAAATTTATACGGAATAATAATGTTCCATTTTAATTTTTAATTATTTGATAAATCACAAAATTCTTATTATAGACTTATTTTCCTTATATGGAATATAATAATTCCATGTGGAACGGATGAATGCCATTAACCTAAATTCCATAATGCGCGCACTTGAATCAAATGCCCTTGAGCAGGGGAATTATATATCAACATTTAACACATATGTATTGCTGAATCCTTAGGATAAGTAGTTAGATATTTGAACCGAGATGTAACACTCCTTTATTATTACAGATCATCTGTGGGTGCATAAAAAGTTGTGCTAATTTTAGGTGATATTTTGTAAAATTATGATACAATATAGTAATATGTGGAGGTATAGGAGATAGAATGGAAAGCATAAATCATGAAGCATTAGCCTTGGATGATCATGAGAAGGATCTTATCAGAGAATATGGGACAGTAGTTCATTATCCTAAAGGGCAAATAATTTTCTCTGAAGGGGATACGGCTGATCGAATATACTTAATTGAAGAAGGTTTTGTGAAAATATATCGAATCACTCCAGATGGTCGAAGGGTAACAGTTGGAAGCATGAGAACCTCAGGGCAACTTATGGGACTGGCTGAAACCTTATATCATGGGGAACGAACTTGTTTTGCGGGTGCTATCAACGATGCTACTCTGGTAGTTGTACGGAAAGCACGTTTTGAGGAATTGCTCGTCAACCATCCTTCTATAGCGATAAAAGTTGCTACTACACTGGGCGTTAGAATGAGAGAAGCAGAAGCGATTATTCAGGAAATGGTCTGCTTTCAGGTACCTGGCAGACTAGCTATGCTTCTTCTAAAAATGTCTGAACGAGCAGGAGTTGAAACTGAAACTGGTACAAAAATAGGCTTTCGATTAACTCACGAGGAGATTGCCTGCATGATAGGAACGTCCAGACAAACAGTCACCTCCTTGCTTAATATATTTAGACAAGAAAATAGTATTGCTATCGAAGATAAGGAAGTGTATATACTCGATCAAGATAAGCTGAGCAAATGGATCGTCTAAGGGAGGCTGGCAGATAACGCCAGCCTCCCTTAGATTTTTGAGAGTAATTAAGTCTGACTTCTGGAAGTTCCTTAGCAGTCGTTAATCAAAAATGTTTGGAAATTCGTCGGTGATATTACATGAAAACTTTTATGTCTGTTATCAGACATAAAAAATGTAATGGCGTTGACATAAATACGGTCGTTAGATAGACAAAAATACCGTCACCATGTCGACATTAATATTGTTCGGAGTTTGGTAAATTAAGTACATAGTAAAAATAAGTAAATGGGAGGAGGAAACTTGGAGCTAGGTAGGGCTGCTTTAGTAAGTGAAAGTCTTTGCAAGAGAGGAGTTTTAGCTATGAAGGAGGGCTCTAAACTAATACAATATCTTAAAGATCCTCATACTAAAAAGGTCCAGCACTTTAAAGAACGGTATCAGGAATTAGATGAACTATCGGAAGTGGCGGTTCAAATTGGGGATGCCTTGGCCTATAAATCTCTTCAGACGGAAATGAAAGAAGTTTTTTTTGATTATCTGACAGCTGTAGTAGTGGATTCAATTTATAAAATAGCTCCTCACGTTCTTATAATTTGGATAATTAGCCTCAAATGGCCAAACATTACGATTCCGATTGTTGATTGGCAAATTAGCATATTTGGAGCATATCTAGTTACGTATTTTTTATTTCACTTAGGGAGATGGCTTGTTAAACCAATTAAATCTAAGCTATATAAATCTGGATTAATTACTTTTAGGACATCTCAAGCAACTAAAATTTAATTGAAAATTGGAGGAAAATGATATGCATTTCGCATTAGCTGGAATAGACGCTAACCCTATAAGCTTGATCCTCTGGGGTATCTTTGTTGGCTATGTCTTTACATCCGTAGGCGCAGCAGGTGGAATCTTAGCGGGGGTAGGCCATATGAGCATTTTTGGAATTAAAAATGCCAATATGGTTAAACCGATGAACCAGATATTAACCCTTGTGAGCCCTATTGTTGGGACACCTCTATATCTTCGAGAGAAGAGAATTGTTGTACCTACTGCTGTTGTTCTGGGTTTAGGTGGAATTGTTGGTGCGTTAATTGGTTCGACACTTTCGTCCTCCTTACTAAAGGAAATGAAGACTTTCCAACCTTATTTTGGCATGGTAACCTTAGGGATTTCTCTACGTATTGCTTATGAGTGCACAGCTAAATTTATTAATGGTCAAAAACAGGTAACAGCTGCCAATAAACTATTTGCAGCAAAAGTTAAGGAACTTAAGGCAGCTGGAAAAATGAATGAAATCAAAGAGATTGGCGTAAATTTCCAAAAAATTGGCCTTCAAAATACCTTTACCTTTGCCGGCCAGGAATTCAAGTACAATACTATTATGGTCTTCTTCACCGGGCTTGTTGTAGCAGTTATCTCAGCATCCTTGGGGGTAGGCGGCGGATTCTTACTCGTTCCTTTTATGACTAGCGTAATGGGATTCCCAATGTATATTGTAGCCGGAACATCGGTTCTTTCAATATTGGTATCATCTTCTACAAGTATTTTAAACTATCTTTCGATGGGTAGCTCTTTAGATCTTCAGTTTCTCGCTTTTGAATTAGTTGGTGTTGCTATTGGTACTGTCGTAGCAGCTCGAGTGTCGAAGTATATTAATGCTCGATACATGAAAATGTTCCTGGCAGTCGTGTTGTTCTATATTGGACTTAAGTATGTATTACCGCTAGTAGGACTTAATATCTAAATCAATCACTTATATTAAGGCAATGCAAATAGGGGGGCTCTTGAATGAAATGTGCATCCTGTAAAATGAAGACTAAAAACATGTGTGATAAGGAAGGCTTTGATTGTACAGGTGGGAAGTATTCACTTGATGAATGTCATGAAGAAGAAAACAAACCCTTTCATCGCTTAAGTGGTTGCTTCCAAGCGGTTCATGGTAACAATCTTAGCCGTCTGGATGAGTTAATTATGTTCGCGAAAAACATGGGTTACAAAAAACTAGGAATGGCTTTCTGCATAGGCTTGACTGAAGAAGCTGCAGTTTTAGAAAAGATCTTATCTCAGCATTTTGAGGTGTACTCTGCCTGTTGCAAAATAGGCGGGCTTAAAAAGGAAGACTATGAGATCCCAAAAGTAAATGAGGATAAAGTTGAGATTATTTGTGATCCTATCCTTCAAGCTAAAGTCCTTGAACACGATGAAACCGAACTAAACATCTCATTGGGCCTATGTGTTGGTCATGATATGCTATTCAACAAATATTCTAAAGCACCAGTGACCACCTATGCTGTTAAAGATCGTATCTTAGGTCACAACCCGCTAGCAGTATGTTATTCAAGCTATTTACGTAAAAAGTATCTTAATAAAAAATATGAATAGGACTCTACGGAATCCACTCTAAATACTAAAATAATCTTTACTGTATAAGTATTTACCGATTAAGATTGATGTATGTAGATTTTAATAGCAGTTATTAGTATCCAACTCTCGACTTTTAAAAGGGGTAATGATGTCTAAATCATTGCCCCTAAACATTTACTGAGATCACAGCGGTTCTTATTAGTTGGATGCCGTGAATTCCAACAAAGAGATACTCTAAAATATTCGATTCTCAGGGCGATTATTTTTTTAAAAAAACTTGTTTTAAACTGTTGACATTTATGTAACCTTCAGCTATACTAAAAAAGTTCTTAAAAACAGTGGCCCGTTGGTCAAGCGGTCTAAGACACCGCCCTTTCACGGCGGTTACACGGGTTCGAATCCCGTACGGGTCACCAAATGGAATATGGGTGATTAGCTCAGTTGGTAGAGCGCCTGCCTTACAAGCAGGATGTCGGCGGTTCGAGCCCGTCATCGCCCACCAAAATGGCCCCGTGGTGTAGTGGTCAACATGCCTGCCTGTCACGCAGGAGATCGTCGGTTCAAGTCCGATCGGGGTCGCCATAATATAATGTGGGTAGGTGGCCGAGTGGTTAAAGGCGACAGACTGTAAATCTGTTCCGCGAGGTACGATGGTTCGAATCCATCCCTGCCCACCATATTAAAAACTAAATAACGTCGCGGGGTGGAGCAGCGGTAGCTCGTCGGGCTCATAACCCGAAGGTCGTCGGTTCAAATCCGGCCCCCGCAACCAAGTTGTTAAGCTCTAAGCAAGCGCTTAGACTTAATATAGATGATTGGGGTGTCGCCAAGCGGTAAGGCACCAGACTTTGACTCTGGCATTCGTAGGTTCGAATCCTCCCACCCCAGCCATATTTATGGGCCATTAGCTCAGTCGGCTAGAGCACCTGACTTTTAATCAGGGTGTCCCGCGTTCGAGTCGCGGATGGCCCACCAATAATTCGCGGGTGTAACTCAGTGGTAGAGTGTCACCTTGCCAAGGTGAAAGTCGCGAGTCCGAATCTCGTCACCCGCTCCAAAATGCGCTCGTAGCCCAGCTGGATAGAGCGTCTGACTACGAATCAGAAGGCCGGGAGTTCGAATCTCTCCGAGCGCACCACATTTAAAAAACATGCCGTTGTAGCTCAGTTGGTAGAGCGTATCCTTGGTAAGGATAAGGTCACCGGTTCAATCCCGGTCAATGGCTCCAGCCGATGCGGGAGTGGCGTAATTGGCAGACGCGCACGTTTGAGGGGCGTGTGGGTAACTCCGTACGGGTTCAAGTCCCGTCTTCCGCACCAAAAATAAATATTTTTGGAGAAGTACTCAAGTGGCTGAAGAGGACGGTTTGCTAAACCGTTAGGGTGGGTAACTGCCGCGAGGGTTCAAATCCCTCCTTCTCCGCCAAAAATATATTCCTCGATAGCTCAATGGTGGAGCAACCGGCTGTTAACCGGTAGGTTGTAGGTTCGAGTCCTACTCGGGGAGCCATGGCAGGGTAGCCAAGTGGTCTAAGGCAAGTGGTTCATACCCGCTCATTCGAGGGTTCAAATCCCCCCCCTGCTACCACACCTGCGGGTGTAGCTCAATGGTAGAGCACTAGCCTTCCAAGCTAGCTACGTGAGTTCGATTCTCATCACCCGCTCCATATGAATTTAACCGCACCTGATGGTGCGGTTTTTGTTATTATAGCCATGAGTATATACTCATGGTAAGTTATAGCATTGACTTCAAGTCCATAAGTTGCCACTAGAGCTCACTGAATACCCCTAAAATGATTTTTTATTTTCGTGTATGGATTAAGACGCAGTGACTATGAATTACTGTAATCCCCTGTTTTTCTCCATCTTGAATCGCTCGCTTACTCTCACTTCCAGGCTGCATCCAAACATTGGAGATACCAAGGGAGGCACATTCACTAATAATCTGTTCAGTAATTTTAGGAGGAACAACTATACTAACGGCATCAGGTTTCTTAGGTAAAGCAGCTAAAGAAGGATAACAGGAATCTCCGTCGATAGAGGCAAGCCCTGGATTAATTGCAAAGACTGAATAACCTGCTTTCTTTAACTGATTAAAGACCTTATAACCATATTTGGAAGTGTTATTAGATACTCCGACTACTGCCCATGTTTTCTGGCTCAATACCTGGTCTATATCACTAGGCATAGTAAAACTCCCTTTCTTAATTCTTTAATGGTTAAATGAGACTAGTGTTATTAAAAATGTTCTAAGAGTTGAAGTAAGTTAAGTGTAAAATAAACTGCAACTTTTAGCAAACTGGGGAGAAAAATTATGAAGTCTAAAAACATATTTTATGAAGTCTAAAAACATATTTACTGTACATTCAGACGAACAGCAAAAGATGATGATGAATAGTATTATTTCAGGTGTATCGTAGAATAATACTACCGAAGATAATACAGCAAATGCGGTAAAAGGAAAAAACATAGAAATAATTGTTGACAGCAAATACTGTAGGTGGTATTATAACTGAGTGCCGCAACGAGGATATTATTAATTGGTTTTATTGCAAATTGTATCCAAACAAATTAGTGTTGACAACGCAAGTTATAAATGCTAAGATGTTGTTCCGGCCCAAACGGGTCACAACAAAAACCATGGTCTTTGAAAACTAAACAACAAGGACAGCCAATGAGAGAGACTCGCAAGAGTTTCGAAAATAAATCATGAGTCAATC
>NZ_JMGA01000012.1 GCF_000765145.1 Desulfosporosinus sp. HMP52
GCTTGGGCGGGAAGCGAGCCACAGGTTCACATCAGGTATTACCCGGAGGTTTGGCGGAGCTCCCGCCCAAGCGAGTAGGCGAGACTCGGAATGCTGAGTTTGCGGATGTGGACGAAGCCGCCTGACCCCAACGACCCTATTTTAAGCAAAAATCCATTCATAGGGTTTTTTCCCTATTTTGTGGCAATACTAAAAAGAGAGATTGCTAGGAGGGAAATTTGTACATGAATGGACTCAGCGGAATAGTTATGGTAGTACAGTTAGTATTCGCGGTTGTGATTGGGCTCTATTTTTGGGGAATGCTCAAGTCTCAGCAAGGAAATAAAGTCTCCGTAGAGCGAGAATCACGAAAAGAGCTGGAAAAACTTCAAACGATGCGTAAAATCGCCTTAACCACTCCTTTGTCAGAAAAAACACGACCGGTACACTTTGAAGAAATTATAGGCCAAAAAGAGGGAATCAAAGCCCTGCGGGCTGCACTATGCGGTCCAAATCCACAGCATGTATTGATATATGGAGCGCCGGGAGTTGGGAAAACTGCCGCTGCTCGCTTGATCTTGGAAGAGGCTAAAATCAATCCTCTATCTCCATTTAAGGCCAACGCTCATTTTACGGAAATCGATGGTGCCACAGCTCGTTTTGATGAAAGGGGAATTGCAGATCCTCTAATAGGCTCAGTCCATGATCCTATCTATCAAGGGGCCGGGGCAATGGGCATGGCCGGAATTCCTCAGCCCAAGCAGGGGGCAGTCACTAAAGCACATGGGGGAATTTTATTTATTGATGAAATTGGCGAGCTCCATCCAATTCAAATTAATAAGCTCTTAAAAGTCTTGGAAGATCGGAAAGTAACTCTAGAAAGTGCCTACTATAGCACTGAAGATTCTAATATTCCTCAACACATCCACGATATATTTCAGAACGGCTTGCCCGCCGACTTTAGACTTGTGGGAGCAACGACTCGCAGTCCGGAACAAATTCCACCGGCCATCCGCTCCAGGTGTATGGAGGTCTACTTTCGAGGCTTACTGCCTGATGAAATTGCCGAAATTGCTCGGGTTGCTGCAGCAAAGATGGAAATTCCCATCACTCCGGAAGCTGTTAATGTGGTTAAACAATTTGCCAGCAACGGTCGGGAAACCGTCAATATGGTTCAACTCGCCGCGGGCGTAGCTTTGACTGAGGGCCTTCCTGAGATCAACGTGAAAACTGTAGAGTGGGTTGTGGAAACCGGGCAGTATACACCCCGCCCGGATAAGAAGGTGCCCAAGGAGCCCAGTATTGGCTTGGTAAATGGCCTGGCAGTGTATGGCCCTAATATGGGCAGACTCCTGGAGTTAGAAGTTACCGCCCTTCCTGTCAATCCGGGTAAGGGAGCACTGTTGGTCACGGGGATCGTTGAGGAAGAAGAACAAGGAGACTCAGGCAAGAAAATTCGGCGCAAGAGCATGGCTAGAAGTTCTGTAGAGAATGTCTTGACAGTCTTGAGAAGGCAAATGGCCTTAGAGCCAAAAGACTTCGATATCCATGTTAACTTTCCCGGCGGCGGCCCGGTAGATGGTCCTTCGGCAGGGATTGCTATCGCAACTGCCATTGTTTCCGCGATACGTCAGCAAAAGGTTGACAATTATCTGGCCATGACAGGGGAACTTTCAATTCGCGGACGAGTTAACCCAATTGGTGGAGTCACCGCCAAGATTGAAGCGGCGAAGCAGGCAGGGTGTAAAAAAGTTTTAATACCTAAAGAAAATTGGCAAGAGCGCTTTTCGGAGCTAAAAGATGAGATAGAAATAATTGCCGTTGAAGAGCTATCTGAAGTTTTTGAACGTGCCTTCATCCCGGAAATCAAGTTGGAGAAAGTCGAGACACGGCCTCCCATAGAAGAGGTTTTAAGCCGTTTAGATTTTGCCTCGGTCAACAAAGCAGTAACAAATATTGTTGCTAATTTGCCTGAACAGGGGAAAACATGTTAGAATAGTTCAAGATAAGTTTGGCACACTAGCTGTAGTGTGTCTTTTTTTCACAAGATTTTTTCAAAAATGGGGGGATATTCGTTGACAAATGAACGTGAATTACCATTACTCCCGTTGCGTGGGATTCTTGTTTTCCCGTATATGGTTATTCATCTGGACGTAGGCAGGGAGCGGTCTATGGCGGCAATTGAAAAAGCCATGCTTGATGATCGCATAATACTCTTGACGTCCCAGAAAGAGACCGAGATTGATTCCCCAAATCCCGATGATCTGTATGAGATGGGGACAATAGCCGAAATTAAGCAACTTTTAAAACTTCCGGGAGGCACCATGCGGGTTCTTGTTGAAGGGATTTCGCGGGGCCGAATTATTGAATACCTCGAAGAGGAAGAGTATTTCAGAGTTAGTGTTGAGGAGTTAGCCGAAGCAAAAAGATCCATGACTCCGGAATTAGAAACCTTAGTTCGAGGAATGACTCATCAATTTGAGGAATATGCCAAACTAGGGAAACGGGTTCCTTTAGAAACCATAGGGACAGTACTAGCAGTTGAAGAACCGGGGCGTTTAGCAGATATTGTGGCTTCTCACCTGAATTTAAAAGTTCCGGATAAACAAACCATCTTGGAAGCTATGTCTGTAGAACTTCGCTTAGAGCGCCTAACGGAACTCATCATGCGGGAGATTGAGCTTCTAGAATTGGAACGACGTATTGGGCAAAGAGTGCGCAAGCAAATGGATAAGGCCCAGAAAGAATACTATCTGAGAGAACAAATAAAAGCCATCCAAAAAGAACTTGGGGATAAGGATGAACGTCAGGCCGAGGCAGACGAATACCGGGAAAAGATCGCCAAAGCTAAGTGCCCTAAAGAAGTCGAAGAAAAAGCTCTTAAAGAAATTGAGCGACTGGAAAAGATGCCTCCATCGTCAGCAGAGGGTACTGTTGTACGTACCTACCTGGATTGGCTTTTAGTTCTCCCTTGGACAAAATCCTCTAGGGATAAAATAGATTTAAATCGTTCTGAAGAGATTTTAAATCAAGACCATTTTGGTCTGGAAAAAGTAAAAGAAAGAATTCTGGAGTTTTTGGCTATCCGCAAATTAACTCCAAAAATGAAAAGCCCCATTCTTTGCTTGGTCGGACCTCCCGGGGTAGGGAAAACCTCCTTGGCCAAATCAATTTCCAGATCCCTGAATCGCAAGTTTGTGCGTATGTCCCTAGGTGGATTGCGTGATGAAGCTGAGATTCGTGGGCATCGTCGTACTTATATCGGGGCTTTGCCGGGACGAATTATTCAAGGAGTACGCACTGCGGGAACACGAAACCCTGTTTTTCTGCTTGATGAGATTGACAAAATGTCCTCGGATTTTCGTGGTGACCCGGCTTCAGCCCTCTTAGAAGTCCTAGATCCGGAACAAAACAGTACCTTTACGGATCACTATCTTGAAGTACCCTTTGACTTATCCCAAACCCTGTTTGTTTTAACAGCTAATACTCTGCATACCATTCCTCGTCCACTCCTGGACAGAATGGAAATAATCAACATCAGCGGGTATACAGAAGATGAGAAACTAAATATTGCCAGTCGATATTTAGTGCCTAAACAACTGGAAGCTCATGGACTTAGCAAAGATGTATTTACCTTGGAAGATGATGTCCTACTCAAACTACTTCAAGGGTATACCAGAGAATCCGGAGTGCGGGGTCTCGAGCGACAGGTAGCAAACCTTTGTCGGAAGATAGCTGTTCGCTGGGTGAAGAAGGAATGGGAACCCCATACTTTGACGGTTGAAGATTTAGAATCCACCCTGGGTGCACCCCGTTATCATTTCCAAGTAGCGGGAAAATCTCCGGAAATCGGTGCCGTAACCGGCCTGGCCTTCACAGAGGTAGGTGGCGTAGTGTTAACCGTAGAAGTGACACCACTACCTGGAAAGGGCAGGTTAACCATTACCGGACAATTAGGGGATGTGATGAAGGAATCGGCTCAAGCTGCTTGGACCTTCGTCCGTACCTATGCTACTCAGCTGGGAATTGAAGAAGACTTTTATGATAGAACAGATCTGCACATCCACGTTCCGGAAGGTGCCACACCTAAAGACGGTCCTTCAGCCGGAATTACCATGGCCACAGCAATGGCTTCCGCAATCGCTAAACGCTATGTACGTCATGATCTGGCCATGACAGGTGAGATTACCTTGCGGGGCAACGTCCTGCCAATCGGTGGTGTCAAGGAAAAAGTTTTAGCAGCCCATCGAGCGGGTATTAAAGTCGTTGTTCTTCCCGAGGAAAATCGTAAAGACCTTGAAGAAATTCCAGAAAACGTGCGAAAAATCCTTGAGTTTCACTTCGTAAGCAGAATCGAGGAAGTCCTGAAACTGGCGCTTTTACCCCTAGCCCATTCTGATAAAGTCCAGGAAAATGTCCCGGTACATTCATACGGCCAAAGCGGAATACCGGACACCCAACCAATCCGAGAAGAACGACCAACTACCTGTTAAAAAGGCCCAGCAGGCATTTTAAGAAATAAGGAAAGTCCATTTAAAAAAGTGGGATTCTCGGAATTGATAAATTGGATGCTTTACCTTGTTGCCAAGGAGCGTGAGAGGAGAACCTCCGCGCTCCTTATAGCCCAACCACATTAATACATATATCCCGAAAGGAAGAGGATACCTTGATCGTCGTTAAAAAAGCAGAGTATGTAGCTTCTGCTGTAAAATATGAGCAATATCCAGTGGATGGATTGCCGGAGATAGCCATGGCGGGACGGTCAAATGTTGGCAAGTCATCTTTGATCAACAGTTTTTTGGGCCGGCGCAATCTGGCTCGAACTGGAAATACCCCGGGAAAAACCCAAACCTTGAATTTTTATCGGGTCAACGATGCCTGGTTTTTAGTTGATTTGCCGGGCTATGGCTATGCCAAGGTGGCCAAGACGGTAAATGCTCAATGGGGCCCAATGATGGAGAATTACCTCAAAAAGCGGGAGCCCTTGCGGGCAGTCATTCAAATTGTCGACATCCGACACGCCCCCAGTGTCGAGGATGTTGAAATGCAGCAGTGGCTGCGTACAATGGAGGTTCCCACAATGGTTGTGGCAACTAAAGTGGATAAAATCTCAAGGGGGCAGTTGCCGAAGCATTTGAAGGTTATTGCCAATGCTTTGGAGATTCCGGATGTTTCCCTGATTCTACCCTTTTCCGCACAAACAGGGGTTGGGAAAAAGGAATTAAATGAGGCTATTGAGGAGATCCTCGGCTTAGATCTGGAGGGGACGGAGAAGGCCTGATCAGAGTGATTTCTTAATCAAATTACTATAGTTCCTTGCAAGCAGAAGGGTCGTCGTGTAACTATTTTAGGAGTTACGCGACGACCCTTTTGTAGACAGGGGGACGGTTCTTCCTTATCAAATGCTTGGGTAAAGTGTTTTTGCTTGAGCCTATGGCCATTACGCCAAAAAAACAATCTAATCATGTTTTTTATTAATTATTTCATAAAGTAAGCAAACAATAAGAATAATTGATCCAGCAATCATTGTAAAGTTAGCTACATTGATCCAATAATTAGTGAACGATTCGCCATTAGCCGAACAATAAGCATCTAATTGGGGTTTAACCCATATTGATGCTATAATTATGTAAAAAGAAAGCCGTTCTATGATTTTAAGTTTCTTCATTAGAATGCCTCCTTTATTAAAAGATATTTTCCAAACAAATAAAAAGAAACGATCTTATAGGAAAACGCTTCTTTTTTATTATACTACTTGTTCAATTCTAATGAATCCCTAGTGTATTAATTTGCCTAAATTGCCATTGATTTGTATAAGTATCAAAGTACGTATATTCTTTAAAAGTAATTATGTGCGCTATCAGAGTACCATGTTTGGTATTGATTATTCGATGGTTTTAAGATATATATTACTCAACCCTCCTTAATAAAATTTGTTCCTACACTTTATAGAGACTTTATACATGGTAAAAGGTTACATGATTTGTAATTTTTTTTTTATTTTGAAAGGATTATATTTGTTTTCCCTTGAATTACCCTTGTAAGGGGGAGATAAGTTGTCGTTTTCTAAAATTGGCTTAGATGTCTTTGAAATTCTTGTAAAGCAAAATTATGAGAGAGTGTTCAAAACCATATATTTCTACACTAAAGATAAATATATAACCGAAGATGCGGTTCAACAGGCGTTCGTAATAGCTTATAAAAAATTAAATCAATTAAACTCTAAAGATAAATTTGATTCATGGGTTACTTCTATTGCACTAAATGAAGCAAAAAAAATGTTAAAGAATAAAAACAATAAAAAAATTACTTCAATTACAGATTTTCATATAGAGTCAATTTCATATAGTGAAGAAGATAATATTAATCTCAAACAGGATATTAGCAATGCCTTAGATAGATTACAGCATAAAGATAATGAGATCTTAGTCCTAAAGTATTATGCAGACCTAACCTTGCAACAAATATCCGACTTATTAGGCATTAACCTATCAAATACCAAAGTAAGATTACATAGGGCAAAGGAAGCATTTAGAAAACTAATAAATCAAGAAATAAATCAGAATAAGGAGGTGGAGCTTCAATGGCCTTATCAGAAAAAGAACTTGAGCGAATAATAAAAAGTCATGTATCCAAAGAGTTAGATGCCGCTATTGAGGTTCCAAATATAGATGATCAGTGGAAGAAGATAAAGCAACAAATATTAGAAACGGAAAGTATCCCAACAACAGAAAAACCTTTCTCAAAGAGAAAAAGAATTGTTGTAGCCGCAACAATCCTCATTTCAATCGGTTCAATAAACTTCCTATACCCACATAACGCAAATGCTTTAGGGGGGAAGATTGGTGAGTTTTTTGCCTATATCGTTGGAAAAACAACGAAAAACCAAACTGAAACTTACAAACAGAGCAAAGATCCAGAAATACCAAAGATACAGAATTTAGGTTCAAATATTGAAAAAGAAGTTTCTCTAAATCAAGCCCAAGCTGAGGTTCCATTTAAGTTAGCTATTCCTAGCTATCTCCCTCCTGAAGCTAAAACTAGCCGGGTTGTACTTACTTCTCTGGGAACAGATGTTAATGAGGTTACTATTGAATATAGTTATAACGATATAGTAATCGTTTTTAGCCAGCAGAATTGTGCAAGCGGAACTTCGCGTGGTTCTGTATATGACACAGATGATACTGTTGTAAAGGATCTAACCGTTAACGGTAGCCCTGCTATCTTATATTTAAGTAAAAATAGTATAAGTACTTTAAACTGGCAAACAAGGGGTCTTTTGCTACAAATAACGGGTAAAATAAATGAAACGGAAATCCTCAAGATCGCAAACTCGATCAACTAGAAAAAACCGCAAAATGCGGTTTTCTAGTTGTTTTTAATAGATTAGCTTATTTAAGAAGTATAGTCAGTGACCCCAGCGACCCGAGTGCCCTATAAACCAAGAGGGTGTTGCAAAGCTACTGCAAAGTAGCCAGCAACACCCTCTTAGTTTTTGCTTAAACTCCATCATCGGCCCTTTTTTACCTATCTAACTTCCCAAAGCTACTAAGCGGCCAATACCGAACCCAAACCTTCCCCGTTATGTTTTCCTTAGGCAAAAATCCCCACCTGTGGCCATCATTGCTGGCGGGCCGATTATCCCCGAGAACAAAATAAGAGTCGGCTGGAACAGTAACCGGCCCGTATTGGTAATCAGGCTTATCCAGAAGGTAATTCTCCTCAAGGGCTGTCTCATTGACGAGAACTTGCCCATTTTTTATTTCGATTTTCTCACCGGGCAATCCAATAACCCTTTTGACAAGATCATCTTTTTCGCCGGAACTGGGAGTAGGATGAAACACTACTATGTCCTTACGCTCTATCGTACTAAATTTAAAGACAAGTTTATCGACAAGCAATCGATCCTGGAGTTGAATAGTTGGTAGCATGGAGCCTGAAGGCACAATCCTATTATCTAAAATAAACGTTCTGATCACCAAGGATAGAATAAGAGCAACCGCCAAAACCTCAACGACTTCTAATAGGCCCTTCCACCGAGTATTCAAACTTATCCCTCCTGTAGAGTCAAGAATTTGAACTCACTGCCAGTCATTATACCTCTAAAGTAAACCATTTACAAAACAGCCTCAACCTTAAAGATTGAGCTCGTTTTATCATAAAAGAATTCTCGCCCTCGTATAGTTATAGAGCGAGAATTGCAAAAAGCTGATTATTGGAAGACCCTCAGGAGTTTTTAGTAAGAAGAAGGGAGGGTAATGGTTGAGAGATATAGGGATGTTGATAATAAGTCTGGGAATCATCTTGATTGGAGCAGAAGCCTTTACTAATGGGATAGAGTGGCTGGGAAAAAGACTAAGGCTGGGAGCAGGTGCCGTGGGAAGTATCTTTGCAGCTGTCGGAACTGCCTTACCTGAAACCATGGTGCCCATTATGGCTATTTTAGGAGGTGTAGGTCCCGAAGGAGCAGAAATTGGCATAGGAGCTATTCTGGGTGCCCCCTTTATGCTGGCGACGGTAGCTTTCTTCATTACCGGTGTTTCCGCCCTGGTGTTTCGCCGTCGGAACCTGCCTTTGCGCTTGGATCCCAAAGTTGTCAATCATGATCTGCAGTTTTTTCTGATTGTCTATTTTCTGGCCATTGTAGCGTCCTTTTTACCCACCCAAAACCTTAAAAATGCTACGGCAGTTTGCTTGGTTGCAGCTTATGGTGTTTATGTATACCAAACAATCCGGGATTGCAAGGATGATTGCCAGCATGAGGAATTAGCGCCCCTTTATATGGAGAGGAACTCTAATTTTCCCTCAACAGGCATGATTTTGGTACAAATCACCCTGGCTTTAGTAGCCATAGTTTTTGGAGCGGATCGTTTTGTTAATGCTGTACAACCGATTGCGGTGGCAATTGGGGTTCCGGTATTTGTGCTTTCTTTAATTATCACGCCTATTGCCACGGAGCTGCCGGAGAAGTTCAATAGTGTGCTTTGGGTTCGTAAAGGAAAGGATACTCTGGCCATGGGGAATTTGACCGGAGCAATGGTCTTTCAAAGCTCCGTGATTCCGGCAATCGGAATTGCCTTAACACCCTGGAAGCTGGATCCTTTAGCCTTGTGGAGTGCCCTGCTGGCCTTAGGTGCAGCCGTAATTCCCTTTATATCTCTGCGGCGCAGAGGAGAGATTCTTCCTACTACTCTCTTGATAGGCGGGGCCTTTTACTTAACTTTTATTTGGACAGTTGTTCGTTTTTCGATCCACTAAACTCCACCACCAGCATACCTGCTAAGACCAAGCCTGCGCCAAGAAATCCTCTGGGTGTTAAAAACTCGCCGGCCAGAAAATAGGCTGAGATTGCGGCAAAGACAGGTTCCATGGAAAAAATAAGGGCTGTATGAGTAGAACTGGTAAATTGCTGCATTTTTGATTGCACAAAAAAGGCAATCGAAGTGGCAGGGATAGCAGTTACCAACAAGCCTATCCAAGCCGTTGAACTAAAGTTAATGGATGGTTGGGGAAAAATAAAAGAGGAAATACCGCTTAAGACACTTACCGTAAGGATCTGGATACTAGCTAATACTGTAGCATTAGTTGAAGGAGCATAACGCCCAACAAAGTAAATATGTAAAGCGAAGCTAATAGCACAAACCAGAATCATCAGATCTCCATTGTTGAGTTGAAAACTACTACTTAGGGAAAGCAGAGCCAGGCCGATTAAAGCGAAGAGAACCCCAAGTACGAGACTGCGACTGGGTAGCTTCCGGGTGGTAATAGCTACTAAAGTCGGAACAAATACGACAGAGAGGCCGGTAATAAAACCCGCGTTTGATGAGGTCGTATATTGCAATCCCACGGTTTGCCAAGCATAGCCCGAGAAAAGGAAGGTCCCGATTGCTGCCCCTCTGAGTAAAGTATCCCAGTTCAGATGTTTTTTCTGGAACCAGAGGAATGGTAATAAACTCACAAAGGCGATGGCAAAGCGAACCGCCAGAAAAGGAAAAGGCGGGAGATCTACAATGGCCCATTTAACAATGACAAAGGTTGATCCCCAAACGAAAGTAACTAAGAGCAGAGATAGATCTGCCCAATAACTTTTATTAAGCAAATTGATTACTTCCTTTCTAAATTCGAAAAAGAACTTGGTAATTAGTACAAAAATATTAAAAAATTGGCTGCAGCCCAGCCTATGATGTGGGTATATATAAATATAGATATGAAAAAGGTCGTTGCGTAAGATACGCAACGACCTTTTCTGATTAACCCAGAAATTAAAACAGAAAGCTTGGTGTGGCACTGGTTTACGATATTTATAGTATAACGGATCTAATTCCAACTGAAAAGAAATATTTGCTAACCTCTCCCTCCGTCGTGAGGTCCCGGTAAACAAATTACCGGTTCGGGCTCCGATTCCTCAATTGGAGTATAAAGAGGAGGTGGAGAGCAGGGAGGCGGTGGTGGACAGAATTCCGAGCAATATTGTTGCTTAGCCTGACAGAATAAATGGTAGTGGCGTTCTTCGTCAGCCGCCATTTCGGTTAAAATGCATTGAATTTCCGGAATAGGAATTTTAGCCGCCAGTTCCAGATATTCGCGATGGTCTCTGGCTTCATCCTCAATGTTAGAGTCAAGGAGTTGACATAGATCCGTGGTGTAATTAACAAAACGGGATCTCCAATCCACCCAATGACCATTACTCAAGGCCCCATACTTGGGATCGACACCCAGATGGCGTAGGGCCAGGGCCAATTTCTCAAGGTGCTGCATTTCGTCATAGGCAATAGGTCGCAGCAAGGCGTCAAATTCCGGTCGATCTAGAAGTACTGCTTGATAGAGGTAGGTAGTAATGGCCGTTAATTCTGAATCCTTTCCTGCATAGGCCTCATATAACCACATTGCGTATGTAAAAGTAGGTTCGGGAATTTGTACCGGTTCAGGCCTAGAGGGTGGTTCAGAGCTTTCGGGGAAGGGCAGCAGGAGAACTTGACCGGCATAGATTCGATCGGGATGCTTCAAATGGTTAAGCTGAATGATTTCTGACATTTCCACATTATAGGATTTAGCAATCTTGTAGATGGTGTCCCCGGCATTAACGATATATCGTGCATAATCCATTGAGGATTCCTCCCTTATGTGATTCATTAGCACAATATATTCGGGGGGTAAGAAACATGATAATGGGTAATATTGGCTGAATTCCGGAATGTATTGGACAAGACGAACGTATTTATGTAGAGGAGATTTAAAACACTGACTAAATCAGCATCAAAACCAAAAAGGGGGATTAAAAGTGGGTTCATATGTCTTAAGAGGAATTACAACAGCCTTGCTTATAACGGTTTTGACTCTTTTTGCAGGCATAGCCTGGAGTTCCATGGGTCTACAAGGATTAAGTATTTCCCAACTCATAGATATTGGGCTCCTGGCGAGTTGCCTAATAGGTGGTTATCGTACGGCAAAAGAAAGTAAACTATGGTTCTTGGGGGGAGTGACCGGAGCAGGCTATGTGGCAGTAGGAACCCTCCTTTTAGCCTTGTTTTTGCCAATTAGAGTCATGGGTTTTATTCAGGTTTTAGCCGAAGGAACTTTGATTGGTCTAGTGGCAGGAGCTTTTGGAGCGGGGAATAGGGGAAAGGCTGCCAGTGTATGGAATGAGCGGAGAGAGGACCCGGGTTACGCTCTATCATATGGTGGGTATGGCAAAGATGCAGGAGATAATAATTATGGTAGGAATAACTACAATAGGTATAGTTACGATAGAGATAATAGCTACGATAGGGATAATAGCTACGATAGAGATAATAACTATGATAGAGATAGCGACAATAACTGGGATAGAGAAGAGGAATATGTTCCGAGGGTTAAAACTTCCGGGCCAAAATGGCTCGAAGGTACAGATGGCGAGTTGCCGGAGTCACCCCGAACAACCTCTGATTCGGATGTAGAGTGGCCCTGGGATAGAGAACCTGCTATAGAGTGTGAGAGCCGAAATATAAATGAATCTATAGATATAATTTCAAATTCAAATACAAATACGACTAAGAATAATAATTGGACTAATTATTGGACAAAGAACACTGGGCCAAAGGCAGAGACAAATGATGTAGTTGTACGGAACAGAGGGGAAGAAAAAGGAAAGCCTTGGTGGGAGTAAGGATCTGAGTAGTAAATAAAGTTTTTGGAAAATTATAATTAAAGAAGGACTTTGATGTATGGACTGAGAATATCAACAAAGTTAGATTTTTATTTGGGCTTAGGTAATCTGAAAAAGTAAATAAATAGGCTTGAGTTTGTTAGGTATATCAAAATAAGAGGAGGACGACACAATGAATTTCTTGGAATTAGCTCAAACCCGTCGCAGTCTAAGAACTTATTTGGAGAAACCTGTTGAGAAGGAGAAACTGGAATATGTGCTGGAATGCGCCCGGCTTGCACCCTCTTGGAAGAATATGCAGTGTTGGCGCTTTATCGTAATCGATGAAGCAGTAGGGCGGGAGGCCATGGCGGAAAGTATGGGAGAAAGTAATCCCGGACGCAAAGCCTTAATGTCGGCGCCGCTTATTGTGGTACTTTGTGCAGTCCCTAAAGAATCAGAGGTTTGGGAAGGCAAGGATAATATGATGCTTGATGCAGGACTTGCCATGGAGCATCTGATTCTGGCGGCGACGGAACAAGGTTTAGGAACCTGTTGGCAAGGACTCTTTTCAGAAGAAAAAGTTCGCGCAGCTTTGGGTATCCCGGATGATGTCCGGGTTGTAGCCATGACTCCATTGGGCTATGCAGCCGAGGAACGGCGTCCTCGCCCTCGTAAGGCAATGTCTGAAATAGTATTCCATAAAAAATGGGGGCAAGCCTAAGATAAAGATATAAGGGGCCGTTGAAAAACGAACAGAGTTCATAGAGTATCGGCCTCCATTTATTTTTAAAAAAATAACTGCGGATCCAAAAGAACCCGCAGTTGGCGTGTAATTGAGTTAGGCCCAAATCTTGATCAAATCAGTAGTTATTAGTTATAAGTTGATTCTATTTCATAAAGGCGAAGGTGCCGGAGAAGTATTTAAGATGAACCAATAAAGAGTAAAAAGGCAAAGGGGGTATCGCTGCTACTTTAAAAGTAGTATGCGATACCCCCTTCTAGTTTTGGATTTCTTTTTATAAAATTATCCTTGTGTTTCGGTAGCAGTTTCGGTTACTGTTTCAGTTGGAACTACTTCTTCTGTCTCTTCAACGACTTGAGCTGCATTCACAGTACTAACCATTAGTTGAATTTTTTCAGTGCTGTCCAGCTCAGCGTTTGCTGCTTCGGAGATAGCAGTCTGATAAGCCTCTAAGTTAGCTTCGATAACATCCTCAGAGATGACCCCGGCAGCAATCAGATCTTCCAGGCTGATCGCGGCAGCGGATTCATTTTGCTCAATATCTTCGATTTTGGAAATGGCTGCGGCTACAACCTTAGCGGCTTCAGCAGCATTCACAGTAGTAACCATTTGCTGAATTTTTTCAGTGCTGTCCAGCTCAGCGTCTGCGGCTGCGGAGATAGCAGCCTGATAAGCCTCTAAGTTATCTTCGATAGCATCTTCAGAGGTGACGCCGGCATCAATCAGGTCTTGCAGGCTGATCGCGGCAGCGGATGCATCTTGGGCAACACCCTCAATTTTTGCGATGGCCGCGGCTTTAGCCTCTGCAGCCTCTTTAGCAGCGTTGATGGCAGCAACCATTTCTTGAATTTTTTCGGTGCTGTCAAGGGCTGAGTCTGCTGCTGCTGAAATTGCAGCTTGATAATCTGCCAGATTATCTTCCAGAACATCAGCGGCAATCACACCAGCATCAATTAAATCCTGTTTAGTTATGCCGGAAGCATCCGCGTCTTGAACAATGCTGTCAACTTTGTTAATGACTGCAGCTCTGGCCGCTGCTGCCTCACGAGCATCAGCAATGTCACTCAGAACACTGTCCGCAATAACCGCAGTACCGCCTAGGGCAGTTACTATGCTGGCATCAGACATTTTATCAATGATATATTCCGTGCCTTCATTAGCATCCCCGTCAGTCAGAACAATACCGGCCTTAAATTGAGCAGCCAAGGGAGCGCCAGCTAAAGCATCAATGGCAGTTTCACCGTTAGCTAAGAAAACCTTATCATATTCCAAAACATCGTCAAAAGCTTTGAGCACTTCCACATTAGTGTCATAGGCAGTGACTCCGGAATGACGGGTGGCGTCAGGCAGCTTAGTTTTAACATCTTCACTGATTACAGCAGTTCCACCAATAACATCTGTTGCAATAATGCTCTCATTTTCAGAGAGAAAATCTTCAACGCTTTCAGGAATTGAATTAACTTCCGTTAAGAGAATTGGCTGAGTTTGAGCCGCAGCGATGGAAGCGATAGAAAGGGCATCCTGATTCGACCAGCCGTAAGCAACGGCAACCTTATTGATCGAGGCTCCCAGTTCAACCATTTTACTAGCAATATTAACTGAAGTTTCGAAGCGATCATTGCCACCCAGGGGAACAACAGTTATATCCATTTCCTCAAGTTGATCTAAGACAGCTTGACTGATTACTGCAGTTCCGCTAGTGACATAGACAGTTTTAACTTCAAGTTTTTCCAGTTCAGCTTTAGTAGCTTCATTAAGTTCAGATCCGGCTTCTTGGAGAAGAATCGGAGCTTCCAGGAAGGAGGCGAGAGGGCCAGAAGTCAGCGCATCAACCATCCCATAAGAGGCGGATGAGGCTAAAATAGCTGAGCCTGTCCAGCCGGTTTGTTCAGCAATTTTAACCGCTGTATCTGCTGCGGTTATTCCTGCTAAACGTTGGGGCATACCGGAAGCAAGTGCATTGAAGGGAAGCATGCTTAGGGTCATACCTGCGATGGCTAAAGTTGCTAAGGCTTTTTTGGTCTTTCTCATTAAATGTTGTTCCTCCTCATTTTTAAAAGAAATATTTTTGCAGCAAATTTTTCAAAAAGTTTTTGATTTCGACTTACTTGGGTTACCAGAGCCTTTGAAAAATGATTACTTGATATAATTCGCTAAAAAAGAGAAAATCCTTTTTCTTACAAATGGTAACTAGATTCCATAAATGGGAAAAATGAGGTAACATTACAATTCTCAGACCCACTTTCGGGAATATTATTAACTGACCCGTACAGACTAAACTTGTTATAGCTAAGTTTAGATTGTGAGATTTAATAATGGAGGATTGACCTTTGTTGTTACAGACCGCTCTGCTCATTGTTGTACTTTCAGTCACAGGAACTCTGATTGCTTTAGGGATATTTCTTGGCCTTTTTTATTTCGTTGGAAAACGTTGCTTTAGAACGATTGTGCAACGATTTTTTGGCTTGACCTTAGAAAGGCTGCTAAGAGACAAATATCCGGAGAATCTAATGGAACTCTGGAGTGCTGTTCGACGTACAACAGTTCAAAACATCTTGGAAATCAGTTTGCGAGCCGAAGAAGGCAAGATTATTCAAAGGCCCCTGGGATCGCCAAAACCGTTACCTCATTACGATACCCTAATGTTTGTCGCCGCTCAGATGGCGCGCCTGCCAAAAGAGGGAACGATTCCCGTGGACATGAAGGTAACCTTGGGAGCTAAAGCTGAGAAGCCTTTGCAGATTGAAATACCACTGATGATCTCTGGGATGAGCTTTGGTTTAGGTCTTAGTGAACAAGCTAAACTTGCCTTAGCCAGGGCTGCCAAGCAAGTGGGTACCGCTGCAAATTCCGGTGAAGGCCCTTTTTTACAGGAGGAACGTGACGAAGCGGGAAAATTCATTTGGCAAATAAGCCGCAGTACCTGGGGGCGCAACCCCCAGGCAATTTCCGCTGCAGATATGTTGGAAGTTCAGATGGGACAGGGGGCTAGGATGGGCTATTATGCTAAAGAACCCAGTGCTGTGAAAGGAAAAGCTCAAAAATTAATGGGTATATCCCCGGTAGAATCAGTGATTACTTCTGCCGTTATTCCCGGGATCTCAACCCCCTGGGACTGGTCGAAGTATGTTGGGGATTTGCGTAAAGAAGCAGCGGGAAAACCTATTGCCATTAAGATTATGGCTACCGGGGCCTTGGAGCGGGATTTGGCGGTATGTTTGGAAGCAGATTTTGATGTGATTGTCCTTGACGGTTCCCAAGGGGGAGCCTCGGGAGGGTCTCCCATGATTTGTGATGATTTAGGAATTCCAAGTCTGCTGGCTTTAGTTCGGGCAGAACGCTTTTTGCGAGAACAAGGAGCCCGCAAGGACGTAAGCTTAGTGGTTTCGGGTGGATACGCAACTCCCGGGGAATGCCTGAAAGCCATTGCCTTAGGAGCGGACGCAATCTATTTAGGAACTGTCCCGCTTTTTGGATTAGTTCACAACCAAATTCAAAAAGTTCTTCCCTGGGAACCGTTAACTCAGTTAATTTGGTACGATTCTCCCTATAAGCAACGTTTAGATATCCCTTTGGCCAGCAAAAGTGTGGCTAATGTCCTGAAATCAATGACCCTGGAAATGGAAGAGGGAGTACGAGCTCTGGGGAAGACCTCTTTGTCTGAGCTTGGTCCTAATGATCTCGTTGCTTTAGATGAATGGACCGCCAAGGTAACCGGTGTTAAACTGGCGTATTCTTGGGAAGATTAGAAAATAGGGACTGATTTTGACAATATTTATGATGCTGAGTATAATAGATTAATAGTAAATATGAAGATAAACCCAGAGAATGTGAGGAATAGTGACAATTGCCGTACAGAGAGAAAGACCGGAGCTGGAAGGTCTTTTCGGGAATACACTAAGGTCGCACAGGAGGGGCAGAGGGGAATAAAGTACTTTCTGACGGAAAAACCCGTTAGCGATGCCAAGAGCTGAGATTTATTCTCAGAATAAAGGTGGTACCACGGAAGCTTTTCGTCCTTTGATGGGGGAAGGGCTTTTTTTGGTGGAGGAAAGTTTGTTAGCATCCTACGGCGATGAGTGTTCGTTTTTGGTACGCGCCTCCGGCGATAGTGTCCACCGGACACTATCGTGGTCGCGACATCCTTCGGCGCGAAAGTATTCGTCAATGGTGCTGCGCCTCCGGCGTAAGTCATCCTCAGGCGGTGAGTACTCTATGGAGCATGCGCCTTCGGCGATAGTGTCCACCGGACACTATCGTCACTGAGACTTACGTGATTCATAGCTATTCCCTTGTCGCTAAGGCTAAAACGCAAAACCTCTGGGCTTTCTGCATGTGAACCGTTGCGTTTCTTCACGCCTTATCGCCTGCGCTCATTGACGCGATTCCACTAAAGTGCTCCCTAAGCTAAGAAACTTCCTCTAGGCTTAGGGGTCGACGGGGGATGGGAGACGTTGTTGTCGTGGGGGCTGTTTGCGTCTTTGACGCAAAGGCGCATGAAAGAGTTTTTTGCAGGTTTAGTTTAGTTAGGATAGTATTTGAAGTGGGGCAAGTTGCGTTTCTTCACGCCTTATCGCCTGCGCTCATTGACGCGATTCCACTAAAGTGTTCCCTAAGCTAAGAAACTTCCTCTAGGCTTAGGGGTCGACGGGGGACGGGAGACGTAGTTGTCGGGGGGCTGTTTGCGTCTTTGACGCAAAGGCGCATGTAAGAAGTTTTCTGCGGGTTTTGCATGTATGATGTTATCCTCAATCAGGATGAGGACTTAAGCTTAGCTTGAGTTCCTTTTCACGGTTGTTCAACATTATCCTAGGTTAGACTATAGTAGAGACTGAAAGTAAGGAAAAGCTTACATAACAGTGCAAACCAGAAAATTGATATAAGAACGAAAGGAGTTCGTGTATATATGGATGAGAATAATAAAGCTGCTAAGGTAGAAATGGCTACGGCTTATGATTCCAGCTCGGTTGAAAGTAAATGGTATCAGTATTGGGAGGAGAATGGCTTTTTTCATGAAGAGGTGAACATGGAGAAGCCCATGTTTAGTATTGTGATGCCTCCTCCGAATGTTACCGGGGCCCTGCATTTGGGGCATGCCATGGATAGTACGATTCAGGATATTTTGACTCGTTTTAAGCGGATGCAGGGGTTTAATACTCTTTGGGTTCCGGGAACGGATCATGCCGGAATTGCGACTCAGGCCAAGGTTGAGGGGCAGTTAGCGAAGGAAGGAACAAGCCGGCATGAGTTGGGACGAGAGAAGTTCTTAGAGCGGGTTTGGGATTGGAAGGCCCAGTATGGGGGGCGGATAACCCAGCAGCTCCGGAGATTAGGATCTTCTTGTGACTGGGAACGTGAGCGGTTCACCATGGATGAAGGGTGCTCAAAGGCGGTTCGAGAAGCTTTTGTGGATCTCTATAGCAAGGGCCTGATTTATAGAGGGAATTACATTGTTAATTGGTGTCCAAAATGTCATACGACGATTTCGGATATTGAAGTTGAACATAACGATCGAGATGGGAATTTGTATCATTTACGCTACCCGGTAAAAGATAGTGATGAGGCCCTGGTGGTGGCCACCACTCGGCCGGAGACTATGCTAGGGGATACAGCTGTGGCAGTGCATCCCGAGGATGAGCGGTATCGGCATTTAATCGGCAAGACTTTGATCTTACCTCTTATGGATCGGGAGATCCCGATTATCGCCGACGACTATGTGGATCAGGAGTTCGGAACCGGGGCGGTGAAAATTACCCCTGCCCATGATCCCAATGACTTTGAAATGGGACTTCGCCATAATCTGCCTCAGATAATTGTCATGGATAAAGATGCTAAGATGAACGAATTTGCCGGCAAGTATCAAGGGATGGATCGTTTTGAAGCCCGTAAAGCGGTGGTCGCCGACCTCAAGGATTCTGGGGTTTTGGTTAAGATCGATCCCCATGCCCATGCCGTAGGAGAGTGCTATCGCTGTACTACGATCATCGAACCTCTGGTCAGTAAACAATGGTTTGTTAAAATGGAGCCTTTGGCTAAACCGGCAATTGAGGTTGTTAGGGACGGCCGCTTAGAATTTGTACCCGAGCGCTTTGATAAAATTTATCTGGGCTGGATGGAGAACATCCGGGATTGGTGTATTTCTCGGCAGTTATGGTGGGGACACCGGATTCCGGTTTGGTATTGCGAAAAGTGTGGAGCGGAGATCTGTGCGAAAGAGGATCCCTCCGGTTGTCCGACCTGTGGATCTGAGAATCTAAGACAAGATCCCGACGTTTTAGATACCTGGTTTTCCTCCGGGCTTTGGCCTTTCTCCACTTTGGGTTGGCCGGAAAAAACACCGGAGCTGGAGAAATTCTATCCTACCTCCGTGCTGGTTACGGGACGAGATATCATCTTCTTTTGGGTGGCCCGGATGATCTTTATGGCTATGGAATTCATGAAGGAAGTACCATTCCCTAAAGTCATGATTCATGGACTGGTTTTGGATGCTCAGGGACGTAAGATGAGTAAATCCTTAGGCAATGGCGTAGATCCCATTGAGGTTATCGAACAGTATGGAGCAGATACTCTGCGCTTTATGCTAATCACCGGGAACACACCGGGGAATGACCTGCGTTTTCATCCTGAACGGCTGGAAGCCACCAGAAACTTCTCTAATAAAATTTGGAATGCCTCACGCTATGTGCTCTTAAACCTAGAAGACTATCAAGAGGGGCCCCGAGGCGAGCTGGCTTTAGCTGACCGTTGGATTTTGACCCGTTATGCCTCCACTGTAGAGAACGTCACCAAAGCCCTGGAAAACTTTGACCTGGGTGAAGCAGGACGATTGCTCTATGAATTCATCTGGAATGAATTCTGCGATTGGTATATCGAGCTCACCAAACCCCGGCTCTATAATAAAGAAGACGTCTTGGCCCGGCACACTGCTCAATCCGTATTGCTGGAGGTTCTCGAAGGAACTCTACGCCTCTTGCATCCCTTCATGCCATTTTTAACGGAAGAAATTTGGCAGAACTTCCCCGTGGCAGGAAAAAGTATCATGACTCAGCCTTGGCCGGAAATTCCCGCCTATCAAGATACCGTAGCCGAAGGGAACATGACCCTGCTCATGGAAGCGATTAAAGCCATTCGCAACATTCGAGCAGAAATGAAAGTAGCCCCCGGGCAGAAGGTTGAGATTATCATGCTGGCTGCAGACAAGAACCAGCGGGCCGTACTGGAAAATGGCAAGGCAGACATTTTGAAATTAGCCGGAGGAGCCAGTGTTGAGCTGTTTGAATCTCTGCCGGAGAAGCCCTCACAATCCGCCAGCGCTGTTTTGGGTGGAGTGGAAATCTATCTCCCTCTAAAAGGGATGATGGATTTAGGGAAAGAAATTGCCCGCTTAGAAAAGGAAATTTCCCTGGCCATACAGGAACAGCAGGTCTTAGAAACCAAACTCAATAACCCGGGATTCACTAATAAAGCCCCTGCCCCGGTAGTTGCTAAAGAACGTGAGCGTCTGGAAGCTCTTTTAGTTCGTAAAGTTACCTTAGAAGAACGAATCAAAGAATTAAAGCAAGGCTAAAGACAACGCCTTTGTTTAAGTTAGGTTAGGTCAACGGAATTATAGGTGAGGCAGAGTCCGGCACTCCGCTTTCGGATCGGAGATCATTGCCCTTCACTGTCCTTGCCAGAGGCCTTCGTACCTGAAGGCTCGCTGTACAGCATTCGCTTAAAGAATGGAAGGTAACCCTGAAGGGATAAACCATCATGGTTTAATCGTCACTATTTGGAGGGGAGCGCTGCTAATGTCTGAATACAATCTTGACCGGGAATATCAAGAGAACTTACAGTATCTGGCTAACCTAACGACCTTCGGTATTAATTTTGGGCTGGGAAGAATCCAAGAACTGCTGAGACGAATCGGAAATCCGGAAAGCACTTTGCGGGTAGTCCATATAGGCGGTACTAACGGCAAAGGTTCGACCACCGTAATGATTGCCCGGATTTTGCGGGAAGCAGGGTATAAAGTTGGAGTTTTTACTTCCCCCCATATGCATGATTATCGGGAGCGTATGGTAATTAACGGCCTGATGATTTCCAAAGAAGATGTCATTCAGATGATCAGTCGTGTGCGTCCCCATTTAGAAGACATGGTTGCCGAAGGCTTTGAGCACCCCACAGAATTTGAAGTGAGTACAGCTTTAGCCCTGCTCTATTTCGCTGAGAAAAATGTAGACTATGCCATGATAGAAGTGGGCTTGGGAGGGGCAATCGATTCTACCAATGTGGTTACCCCTCTGGTCTCCGTTATTACCAATGTAGGCATGGATCATATGGATTATTTAGGGTCGGATGTGGTAGCAATTGCCAAAGTCAAAGCTGGGATTATCAAGCCTAACTCGGTAGTGGTTACAGCCTCTGCAGACCCGGATGTGCTTCAAGTTTTACGGGATCAAGCCAAGGCCATGGGGGTGCCTATCTGGGTAGTAGGGGAAGATGTTCGCTGGGAAAGCAAATGGAGCGGTGAGTTAGAGCAGGAATTCGACCTCATTGGCTTACATTCTATTTATTCCAAGTTACGCTTAAGGCTCATGGGCTCCCATCAACTCCGTAATGCAGCGACAGCTGTGACAGTCTGTGAAGTATTGCAGAGCGAATACTTGGTAAGCATTCCCAGGGAAGCGGTTTATGCCGGTTTACGTGAAGTGGAATGGATCGGGCGCTTAGAGCTCTTGTCCTTAAATCCTAAAGTCCTCCTGGATGGAGCCCATAATGTGGATGGTGCTCAAGCCTTAGCCCAGGCCCTCCCCATTTATGCCCGCAACCGTCTTGTTCTTTGTTTGGGGATGCTGGCGGACAAGGAGCGGGAAAAGGTTGTTAAAATGCTGGTTCCTATGGCGGATGAAATTATTGTCACCCGGCCTAACTCTCCTCGGGCAGGAGACTGGAAGGCCTTAGGGAGTTTAGCGGAACAATTCGGCAGACCGGTGACCTGCATTGAAGACCCTAAAGAAGCAGTGGTTTTTGCCTTGGGGCGTCTGGAAGAAAAGGATATGCTTTGTGTAACCGGTTCGATTTACATGTTGGCTGATGCCCGCCAAGCATTAATTGATGATTTAAAACAGATTTAGGAAATGACTCATCAGAAGTAATTATTGTTGCTATTTTAATGGCCTTATACCCAGGGTGGATTTTCTTGTTTATTGAGGTAAATTAATACAATTATTAAAACAATGTTAAAAATTTAACATAAACTTAACACAAATATTTTTTTATTTGATATAATACTCCGTGGGATATGAATACTGTATGCAGACAAGCACTGGTTAGGTTGAACAGTAATGGATTCGAACTTTGAGGTTGCTTAGGTTTCCTGTGTTTTGACTATTCTTATGCTGGGGGTTAATTATGTTTAAGTTGTCACCAAAAGAAGATAAGTTCTTTGAACTCTTTTCCCAAAGTACAGAAATCATTACTAAATCTCTTAAGAGACTTTATGGGATTATGCAGCAAGAGTGTGTTTCTTCAGAAGATGCTGCTCAAATGCATCGCTTTGAAAACGAAGCAGACAACGTTACAACCCAAATTTTAGAGCGTCTCAACTGTACATTTATCACACCCTTAGATCGTGAAGACATCTATGAACTGGCCCAAGTCCTAGATGATATTGTGGATTTTGCTGAAGGTACCGTAGAACGCATGCTCCTTTATCGCACAGGTAAGCCGTCACTGGGGGCTCAAGAACTTGTTCACTTAGTTGAGCTGGCTGCAGAACAGATTCAACAAGCCTTTTCCTATTTAGGCAATTTACATTCCAAAAAGTCCAATATCCTAGCTGCAGCTGAAGAAATTTATCACTTGGAAAGTGCCGGGGACAAGCTTTATCGTGAAGAGGTAGCTAGATTATTCGAGTATGAAAAAGACCCCATTGAGATTATTAAATGGAAAGAAATCCTGGAACATATTGAAGCGACTCTGGATCACTGCGAATCCATTGCGGATCTTCTCAAAAGTGTGGTCTTGAAATATGACTAGTCTTGGGGTTATGTTAGTTATCGTAGTGTTCCTAGCCTTAGCCTTTGACTACATTAATGGTTTTCATGATACTGCCAATGCCATTGCCACCAGTGTTTCAACCAGAGCATTGTCTCCAAAACGGGCTGTAATGCTGGCCGCAATTCTTAATCTTATCGGAGCTCTCTATAGTACGGGAGTTGCCCAGACTATTGCTAAGGACATTGTGTCTCCCAAGTTTGTGACTCAAGAAGTTGTGATTGCTGCTTTGCTTAGTGCAATTGCCTGGAATCTGCTTACTTGGTATTTCGGAATTCCCAGCAGCTCATCTCATGCCCTGATTGGTGGTATGGCAGGTGCTGCTGTAGCTAAAGTTGGGTTTAGTGTTTTGCAGTGGCACGGTATCGGCAAGATACTAGCTGCCTTAATTTGTTCTCCGATCATTGGAATGGGACTCGGCTTTATTATCATGAAAATACTCGCCTATATTTTTGGTAATTTCTCACCATCGAAGTTAAATCACGGCTTTAAAAAGATGCAGATTGTTTCTGCAGGATTGTTAGCCTTTAACCATGGTTCCAATGATGCTCAGAAATCCATGGGGATTATCACCATGGCTCTTATTGCGGCAGGACTGCAATCCCAAGAAGTCTTGGCTCCTCCCCTGTGGGTAAAATTTGCTTGTGCTTTTGCAATGGCCGCCGGAACTGCTGCCGGTGGATGGAAAATCATCCGGACCATGGGAGGAAAAATATTTAAGCTGGAACCTATTAATGGGTTTGCAGCGGATTTGACTTCTTCGCTTGTTATCTGGACAGCAACGGCTTTCCCGGGTCTGCATCTTCCGGTCTCCACTACTCATGTGGTTTCGGGATCAATCATGGGAGTTGGAAGTGCCAAGCGAGTTTCAGCCGTACGCTGGGGCGTAGCCCAACAAATGCTTGTGGCTTGGCTGGTAACTATTCCGACCACATCACTCCTGGCAGCACTTCTTTACACCATACTTTCTAAACTCCTCTAGTATTTTCGAAGCTCTTATTATGGTTATTCAATTATTCTCAGATACTTATAATCGATTGTTAAAAAAGATCTTAGCCTTAGTGCCGAGATCTTTTCTATGCCATTCTAAGGTCTATTTCCACCTGCTGCAACATATCTTCCGGTAGAGAAGTTGTCCTAGGCAGCACGGAGGGGGAATGGAAAATGAAAATTATCGATCAATTTAAAGTACTTGTAGTCTTGATTTTAGGCATTATGGCTTTAGCCTTATTAACCTGGGGAATTGGAAAGATCTATTTGGAACTTCTGAGTCAATCCAATCATGAAGCTACTGTCCAGAGACAAGCCCAGTCTTTAGATAAAAACAACCCGGACACTGTTTTGGTTCTGCCTAAAGTGGGATTTTGGACCTGTCAGTTAGGGCTGTTTCAAAACGAACACAATGCTCAACTCCTCAGAGATCAGCTTATCGTCATGGGTTTTAAAGCAGAAGTCATAAGTGCTAATCCCTGGATGGTTGCTATCGGTTTGGGACGTACGGCTGATGAGCTAAAGGGGTTAAGGCAAGCTTTGGAAGAAAAAGGTTTTTCGTCGATTCCTAAACCAATCTCTCTCCCCGAACGATCCTTTCGGGTGGCCGGAACCGGGGGACAGCTGACTGCAGAACTCTTAAGGAATGTCAATACTATTTTAGAAACCGGGTTCGATCAAGAGGTGTTAGCAAAGGAAGAACAGCTCTGGGCAGCTCAAGCCGGGGAACACCCATTGCCAGATCTTGATCGTCTTCACCAGCTTTATGGCCAATTACGTGCCAAAAATACCCCTGAAGAGCAAAAAGCTCTTGGTATATCCTTATTTTTTGAGTCTCAGAGGGTTATTTATAAGTTTTCTGGTAAATAATAGGAGTATAGTCATCCATTTATTTAACTTTATGGGAGAAAAGACCTAAGATTAAAATTGCGTTTTTTTTGGATAGTGCTATAATTAACATACCTTAAGGCAAAATCCAGCAAAGAAATGGGGGAAATTATTGAAAACGCTAAAAATTCCAGAAGCAACAATTATTCGACTTTCTGTTTACTCACGTCACCTCACGGATGTCGATCGCAAAGGAATTATAACCACTTCCTCAGGGGAAATTGCTGATGGAGTCGGCGTTAGTCCTGCTCAAGTACGGAAAGACTTAGCCTACTTTGGTGAGTTTGGTACCAGAGGCGTTGGTTATAATGTCAAAGATCTTCGCCAACATATTATGAGAATTCTTGGATTAGGTGTCGAATGGAGCGTAACCTTAGTAGGGGTTGGAAACTTAGGCTTGGCGTTGAGTACATATAAAGGGTTTAGAGATCGTGGCTTTGTCATCACAAGTATTTTCGACGCAGATCCTAAAAAAATTGGAACCAAAATCGAAGGCGTAGAAGTACTTCCTATTGAACAATTAGAAACAGTTGTAAAACAAAATAATACTCAGATTGGAATTGTTGCCGTGCCTGCATCAGTTGCGCAGGAAACCGTGGATAAATTAATTAAATCCGGAGTATCAGCCATTCTGAACTTTGCTCCTATTGTCTTGAATGTTCCTCCGGAGATTGAGCTGCGTAATGTGGACTTAGCGGTAAACCTTGAAGTACTAACCTTCAATGTTTGCGGGCAAAGGTGTTATTAATTCGAGATACTGTTGTATATCAATGTACATCTGTCGTATAATAGCACAATAAGAAGTGTATCTAGGGTTCCGCCGCAGGGGACTGGACCGAGCGATACAGGTTGGAAAAGCACCAGCTACACCGTGTGGGAAAAAAGCCCCGTGGCAAGTTCTTAGGAACTCGTTATGGGGCTTTTGAGTATTATTTTCTACCAAGTTATTTAAACGAGGAGGAGAACAATGAATCAAGACCAAGGAAAGAAAAAAATCACTATTTATGATACAACTTTGAGAGATGGGGCCCAGGGGGAAGGTATCCATTTCTCGACTCAAGATAAGCTGAGTTATGTGAATCGAATTGAGGATATGGGGAATTTATATGTGGAAGCCGGTTGGCCCGGGGCAAACCCTCGGGATGAAGAATTTTTTCAACAGTGCACCAAGCTCCAATCCCCGCTGGTCAATATCGTAGCCTTTGGTAGTACATGTAAGGTTTCGGAGCCCCCGGATAAGAGCGATATTTTGCTGAAATTGCTGGCCTCGGGAGCTAAAACTATCGCAATCTTCGGCAAATCCTGGGATTTGCATGTGCGAGATGTCTTGAGGACAACCCTGGAAGAGAACCTTCGCATCATTCGCGAGTCAGTTTCCTTTTTACTGCAACAAGGAAGAGAAGTCTTCTTTGACGCGGAACACTTTTTTGATGGGTTTAAGGAAAACCCTGAGTATGCTTTGAAGTGTATTGCTGCTGCCCTGGAAGGCGGGGCCAAGACTATTGTTTTATGTGACACCAATGGAGGCAGCCTTCCGGAAGAAATTGCGGCGGGGGTAAGAGCAGTCAAGCAGGAACTTTCCCCTCAGGAGTTGGGGATTCATGTCCATAATGATCGGGGCCTTGCTGTTGCCAACTCCCTGATTGCGGTGGAATCCGGAGTCACCCAAATTCAGGGAACCTGGAATGGATTTGGAGAGCGCTGCGGGAATGCCAATTTAAGTACATTAATTCCCTTGCTCCAGCTCACAGGAAAATATAATGTGGTATCAGATTCCGCGCTCCTAAAGATCACCCCCTTTTCACGCTATGTTGCAGAATTAACCAACGCACCTTTTGATGAAAAGCAACCCTTTGTGGGAAGAAGTGCCTTTGCTCATAAAGCCGGAATGCATGTGGATGCAATTCTTAAAAACCAGCGCACCTTTGAACACATGGATCCCGCTGATGTCGGCAATGAACGTCGTATATTAATTTCAGACCAAGCAGGGAAAGCTAATATCCTGGAACGGTTATGCCGGTTCGAGCCTGACATGCGCAAAGATGATCCTCGGGTTGAGATTGCCATGAATGAAATCAAAGAATTGGAGCACAGCGGATTTCAGTTTGAAGCTGCGGAAGGCAGCCTGGATTTACTCCTTCTGCGTAGCTTGGGAAAACTGACAACTCCAATGTTTGAGGTATTGGATTACCATGTCTGGAGTGACCCCTTGCGAGGAGAACTGGATTCTGTCGCCGTGGTCAAAGTTAAAGTCGGAGAGGAAACGGTGCAAATCGCTTCAGAAGGCAACGGTCCGGTAAATGCTCTGGATACAGCATTACGTCAAGCTTTAGCCAAGTTTTTCCCGGTATTGGAGGAAAGCGAACTTGTTAACTATAAGGTAAGAGTATTAGACGGAGCCCATGGAACAGAGGCCATTGTGCGGGTTATTATTGATACTCGTTTGGGGAATGATGTTTGGGGAACCATAGGGGTGTCTAAGAATATTTTGAGGGCCAGTGCTCAGGCCTTGTTGGATGCGATAAATTGGACGATATGGAAGGGGAGGGACGCGTCACACTGACTCGGCCATGCGCTCGTCGTGCCAAACTAGGGCTTTAATCCGTTATGGATGAGAGCAGGGTTCCCGGCCAAAGCGGCGTCCGTGCCGCATGGCCGGCGGGAAACGTCCTGTTTCCCGCCCTGCTTGATGAAAGCGGATTAAAGCCGAGTTTGGCTACGACTCGCGCAAAGGCGTCGCTGCGTGTGATCGCGACCCTCTGAAGCTTGGGGGGGAGACGGGGATTTGGATCGCGGACTTAGGTCGGGGATTTGGGTCGCGGTCTTTTTTGCTTGAGAATGCGTTTGAGGTAAGAGTGAATCGTACGTTTCCCCTTTGGGTAAACGGGGGGAGTGTAGCATGGGTGCCGCATGGCCGACGGGAAACGTCCTGTTTCCCGCCCTGCTTGATGAAAGCGGATTAAAGCCGAGTTTGGCTACGACTCGCGCAAAGGCGTCGCTGCGTGTGATCGCGACCCTCTGAAGCCTAGGGGGAGACGGGGATTTAGATCGCGGACTTAGGTCGGGGATTTGGGTCGCGGTCTTTTTTTGTTTGAGAATGCGTTTGAGGTAAGAGTGAATCGTACGTTTCCCCTTTGGGGAAACGGGGAGAGTGCGGCATGGCCGGCGGGAAAGGCTCTGTTTCCCGCCCTGCTTGATGAAAGCGGATTAAAGCCGAGTTTGGCTACGACTCGCGCAAAGGCGTCGCTGCGTGTGATCGCGACCCTCTGAAGCCTAGGGGGAGACGGGGATTTGGATCTCGGACTTAGGTCGGGGATTTGGGTCGCGGTCTCTTTCTGGTTTAAGAATGCTTTTGAGGTAAGAGTGAATCGTTCGTTCCCCTTTGGGGAAACGGTGGAGGCGACATGGTTATTACCGGATTAGCAAATACTGGCTTCATTTTTACCTATACCCGGTATAATCCGAAAACACTGTACAGAAGGCAAATGGTTCTCTATACTACTAAAGTTAGATAAGAAAGAGCTCATACTTAAAACGGGGGGTGACAGAGATAAATAGAAAAGCTGAAATCGCAATGATATTAGTTACGATTTTATGGGGTGCTAACTTTGTATCAGGAAAGCTAATTTTAGGCATTACTACTCCGCTATACTATTGCAGTATTAGATTTATCGGTGCAACAATTCTTCTGGGTCTTGTTTATCATGATCGTTTCAAAAAACTGGATAAGCCTACTTTAAAAGCCGGATTAATGATAGGGGTAGCACTTGGTATAGGTTACATTTTACAAACGGTTGGGTTAAATTACACAACAGCTTCTAAGGCAGGATTTCTTACAGGTCTTTTTGTTGTTCTAGTGCCACTTATTGAGTGTATTATAAAAAGATCTATGCCTCGTGTTAATGAACTATTTGGGGTTATGATAGCGACAATAGGGCTTGGAATATTAAGTTTAAATGGTAGCTTTGGCATTGGGTTCGGCGATGCAATGATATTTTTAAGTACGGTATCCTTCTCTTTTAGTATCATCTTAATAAGTCGTTTTGCTAGAGACCACGATCCTGTTGTATTAACGGTTATACAGATTGGAGTTACTGCAGTTTTATCGCTTATTTTTTCCTTAATACTGGAGCCGACTATTTCGCTGGAAGTATTTGATGCTAATCTTATTCTATTACTTCTATTTGCTATTCTTTTTGGAACAGCCATCAATACGGTTGTACAAAATTGGGCTCAGAGCAAGATAAATGCCACAAGCGCATCTCTAATTTTGATTATAGAGCCGGCCTTTGCAGGGATATTTGGCTATTTATTGTTACATGATCCTATGGGAATCAAAGAGCTGTCGGGTAGTATTATGATAATAGCAGGCATGCTGATAACATTGATATTCGCTCCAAAAGAATCGTCTCAAAAGACTATAAAAACTGATGAAAAAGTTGTGGTTAATAAGATTTAGGGGGTAGCACTAGTTGCTGCCTCTTTTTTGTACCTGTGGCGGGATAGCTAAGACTTGCGTCAAGGCGTTGCTGGGTGTGATTGCGACAGCTGTGATTTGGGACCAAAGAATGAATCATTCATTCTCTCTTTGGGGAAACTGTGCTGAGTATGCAAGCCAGACATTCAGACTAACATTGCCCCCACAGACCAGAGCTTAGGGGTATTAATTAGTGAATACTTTAGTGAATTTCACAGTAAAAGCGAGTAAAATGGTGATGGGACCTATTGTAGGTTGGCGCTATTCATGTGAATGAGATAGGAGATATGAGATATGCGGCAAGAAAAGGATTTGATTGGAGTTCATGATGTCCCGGATGACGTGTATTATGGTATTCAAACACTCCGAGCTAAGGAGAACTTTCCTATTACCGGGTATCACCCTCATCGAGAATTAATTCGGGCTATCGGTATGGTTAAAGGTGCGGCGGCGGAAGCAAATATGCATATTGGTGCTTTAAATCCTACAATTGGCAATGCTATAATCGCAGCATCCAAGGAATTGGTGGGGGGCAGGCTACAAGATCAGTTTGTGGTAGATGTGATTCAGGGGGGAGCGGGTACGTCTTTTAATATGAATGCTAATGAAGTCATTGCGAATCGCGCTATTGAAATTATTGGCGGTCAAAAGGGTGAGTATTTTAGAGTCCACCCTAACACTCATGCGAATATGGCCCAAAGTACGAATGATGTTTTTCCCACCACAATCCGCATCGCTTGTTTGAATGTAGCTCATGATCTGCTTACTGTCTTGGACGAATTGCGTCAGACGTTTGAAGATAAGGCTCAAGAATTTGATGGCGTCATTAAGATGGGAAGAACCCATCTCCAAGATGCAGTTCCTATTCGTTTAGGCCAAGAGTTTGGGGCGTATTCTCATATGTTGGGCAGAGACCTTGAGCGAATTAAAGCTGCCATTAAATCTTTGGAAGTTATAAACATGGGAGCCACTGCTGTTGGCACCGGCTTAAATGCGGATCTTCGATATATTGAAAAGGTGACAGAACTGATGCAAGAATGGACGGGTTTACCTTTGCGGCTTGCCGAAGATCTGGTGGATGCTACTCAAAATACTGATGCATTCATGGAAGTTTCAGGTTCTCTAAGGACTTTGGCTGTCAACCTTTCTAAAATTGCCAATGACCTGCGCCTCATGGCCTCCGGCCCTCGAACCGGGTTTAATGAGCTAAATCTTCCGCCCATGCAGCCTGGCTCATCCATCATGCCGGGGAAGGTTAACCCGGTAATTGCTGAAGTAGTTAATCAAGTCGCCTTTCAGGTTCAAGGGAATGACTTCACCATCGGCTTGGCCTGTGGTGCCGGGCAACTTGAACTTAATGTTATGGAACCTGTCGTCGTCTTCAATCTCCTCCAATCCTTAGACATTCTGCGTAATGTGATCAGGGTCTTCCGTGATCGCTGCATCTCAGGAATTACAGCCAATGAAGAACGCTGCCGAGTGATGGTGGAAAACAGTGTGGGCTTAGTGACGGCAATTAATCCTCATGTCGGCTATGAAGTTGCTTCGACCATCGCCAAAGAAGCCATTCTTTACGGACGGCCGGTTGCAGAGCTTGTTCTGGAAAAAGGTATTTTGACGAAAGAGGAACTTGATCTGATCTTAAACCCCTATGAGATGACCAGGCCGGGAATTGCCGGGGTGGAGTTGTTGAAGTAAAGGGGAGGGGTCGCGTCACACTTGCTCTGCCATGCGGTCGTCGTGCCAAACTAGGGCTTTAATCCGTTATGGATGAGAGCAGGGTCCCCGGCCAAAGCGACGTCCCTGTCGCATGGCCGGCGGGAAACGTCCTGTTTCCCGCCCTGCTTGATGAAAGCGGATTAAAGCCGAGTTTGGCTACGACTCGCGCAAAGGCGTCGCTGCGTGTGATCGCGACCCTCTGAAGCCTGGGGGGAGACGGGGATTTGGGATCGCGGACTTTGGTCGGGGATTTGGGTCGCGGCCTTCCTGGCTTTAGAGTGCGTTTGTGGTAAGGGTGAATCGTACGTTTCCCCTTTGGGGAAACGGGGGGAGTGCCGCATGGCCGGCGGGAACGTCCTGTTTCCCGCCCTGCTTGATGAAAGCGGATTAAAGCCGAGTTTGGCTACGACTCGCGCAAAGGCGTCGTTGCGTGTGATCGCGACCCTCTGAAGCTTGGGTGATACGGGGGTTGGGGATCGCGGACTCTGGTCGGGGATTTGGGTCGCGTCTTCTTCTGGATTGAGAATGCTTTTGAGGTAAGAGTGAATCGTTCGTTCCCCCTTCGGGGAAACGGTGGGGGTGCGTCAGGTACACTGACTCGGCTCTGCGCTCGTCGTGCGCCCCATGAACTAGTCATATCCTGTTCCGTCATCCGCCAACTATTGATGCCAAGGATTTTGAAACTTATGTAACTTACGTAACTTATCTATAATCAACCAAATGATTTTTTAGATTATTAACCTCATGGATTGAATCTATGTCCTGAGAGTTTAGAGTCATAGTCTTATTTTTATAATGCACACTAAAATTACTAAGTGCTACCTTTTGATCTTTAAGGCTCTTTAATAAGCAATATGCCTTTTCAATTTCGTTCAATGCATTTTCATCAGTGACTTCGACATTAGCAGAGGAGATCCCGAGCATCTTCAATATCTTTCGTTCTGTAATTTTGCCCGACATAAAAACTTATGTCGGGTTTATTTATGTCATTAGACTCTGCATCATAAAGTCCTCCATGTATAAAAGTATAAGATATCTTCTGAATAGCAAACTCTTTCTTATACTTATCCTTCAGGTACTCTTGGAATTTGATTTTATATTCTAGATATCCCCAAGGGGTTCCTAAGAAGAAAAAACTAATACTTAAGAAGATACCTATTATAATAAAAATAAGGGTTTTTGATATTTTGGGTAATACCATGTTTCACTCTCCTTGCTTTCACTAACCCCTAAATATCAACGAAAGAATCATCCACTGTCTTAAACAACTTCAAATTAAGACACGCGAAAGGGATCGAAAAGGTCTATAATTGCATATTCCTCTTCTTAGTCGTTGTTTTAATAATTGTTTATTGATGATAAGATAGGTCGGAAGAGGTGGGATATAATGTATTTAGAGGAAAGTATTAGGTTTGACAATTTGAATACTATAAAAACTATATTTATGATAGCGACTATCTTTTTATTAGCTGCAGTAGTTCAAAAACTAATACCAAGGTTTTCATTTTCCTATAGCATTAATAGTAAGCCATCTTATCTTAAGGCCAAATTGATTGCTAAGTTAGTTACATCAGCTACCATATATTTGGAGGGCCTGTATTTTTATTTTTTCACGGATCTTTCGATAAGATCAAGGTACAGCATGTTAGGCTTAGCCCTTTCTTATATCATATATCATCCGTATAAATGGGGATTCGCAAAGATTTTTGAAATTAGGGACAAAAATGAAACAAATACCCCATAATCAAGCCCCAAGAACCCCTCTCTGGCTGAGAAGAACCGCCCTTCCTTGGCTTAAAACTAACCGCCCCAGTAAATGCCCCCCTGACCTACTCCGCCACGCCCTAATGTCCATCCTCAGCCCCCACAGACCAGAAATTAAGGAGCCAATTGCCAAGAGAACACTTTAGTGAAGTTTGCGGTAAAGCGAATGGCGATGCTGAAGGGCTAATTGAGCCCGGGTTCACATCTTGCGCTGCCCAGAAGTTGGCGCAATTCCTTCAGCATCCAAAGAGCGAGGAAACGCAAGGAGTGTGAACGGGCAATTGGCTCCTTACTTTCACGAAAGCCCGAAATCCAGCCCCAAGAACCGTTTCCCTGACTTAAAAGAACCGCCCTCCTTTGCCTCAGAAGCAACCGCCAAATTACGAAACTAAAACCAAATGAAGAACCGTGTCGAACTTGCTTAGTACTTGTTAAGATGCTACACTTATATGAGGCTATGAGAAGATAAACTAGATTAATTATGCAGACTTGCTACGTAACGGAGGGGGAAGAAAATAATGGCAGTTGGACGAAATTCCTCAGGGACTGGTAGAGCCCTTTTGCTGATCATGATTGGGGCGGCCCTGGGAACTTTGGTTGGGTTTGGCCTGGATAAATACGGGCTTTTTGCTCCGTTTTTACGGCCTGCTGTCATTGACATACCTTCACACACCTACGTAGATTTCTTTTTTCTCTCGCTTTCCTTTGGCTGTCGCATAAGTATTACCATTGCAACACTCTTAGGGGCTATGGGAGGGTATATCCTATCAAGGAAGGTGTAACATGCATGCTCGTACTTGCTTCTTCATCTCCACGAAGATCTTTATTGCTTCGCCAGGGAGGATACGTTTTTGAAACGGTTCAGGCTTCTGTCTCAGAAGATCTGGAAGAGGGGATTTCTCCGTTTATAGGGGCTAAGCTCCTAGCTGAACGCAAGGCTAAAGCGGGTTTAACCAATTGGCTGGAGCTTGGAGGGGACAAGCAGGATGTGATACTGGGCGCAGATACAATGGTAGTTCTCGATTCCTGTATTTTAGGTAAACCCGGCTCTTCCCTGGAAGCAGAGGAAATGCTCTTAAGATTGAGTGGTCGTACTCATGCTGTTCTAACCGGCGTAGCCTTAATCTCCGGAGCCGGAAAACTTGTTTCTGATGTGATTGAAACTGTCGTAAATTTTCGCCCGCTTGGTGTGGATGAAATAAAAGCATACATAGCCGGTGGAGAACCGATGGACAAGGCAGGCTCTTATGGAATTCAGGGAGAAGCCGGGAAGTTTGTAACTTCCATAGAAGGTTCCCTGACAAACGTCATTGGCTTACCCATGGAATATCTCTCGGAACAACTTAAGACGTGGGGGATTGAGCAGACAAACATCACCTCACGCGAGGTGGATGATGGATTATCGGCGTTTGAAGGACTTACCGGTGGAGCTTTTACCCCGTGAACGACTTTGTCAGTTAGGGCCTGAGGCCTTATCAAATCATGAAGTTCTGGCTATTCTCTTACGGACAGGTGTTAAGGGTGAAAATGTTTTAACCTTAGCAGAACGAATCTTGGCCAGTGTTGGTGGACTTTCGGGTTTGCGAAAACTCACGGTTCATGAGTTAGCTCAAATTCATGGCTTAGGACGGGCGAAATCCGCAGAAGTAAAGGCGGCCCTGGAATTAGGGCGTCGTTCTGTTTCAGTGGATCCACTGTCCAGACCGGTGGTCAACTCTCCTCAAGATGTCGCTCATATTGTTATGGAAGAAATGAGGTACCTTGATCGTGAACATTTTCGGGTAGTATCCCTCTCAACCAAAAATCATGTGTTGGGGATCAGCCCGGTTTCAATAGGATCGCTTAATTCATCCCTGGTGCATCCGAGGGAATGTTTCAAAGAGGCAATACGGCGCAACTCTAACGCCATTATTTTATTGCACAATCATCCCAGTGGAGATCCGACCCCTAGTCAAGAAGATATTGAAGTAACCCGACGCTTGGCAGATGGGGGAAAGATACTTGGAATTGAAGTGTTAGATCACGTGATTATAGGGGATAATCGCTATATTAGCTTAAAAGAACGTGGAATACTATAGTGTGGCTCGTGGTTCGCTGATCTTCGCGGTAGGATCGCTGAATCTCATTCTGCGAATTGAAAAATGAATTGAAACCTGTTGGCTTAGTTACTTTGCTACTTAGCTAAAAGTTATTGCGGCCTTTGTTCAATACAATCTGCAAACTACGAACAACGATTTACTAACCACGCGTAACAAATATCGAACCACAAATTTGGAGGGAGATAACACCATGTTTAATTTTTTTAGCAAGGATTTAGGTATAGATTTAGGAACCGCGAATACAGTGGTTCATGCCAAGGGAAGAGGGATTGTCGTACGGGAACCCTCAGTAGTGGCTATGGACATAACCACGAAGACCCCCATGGCGGTGGGAGACAGTGCGAAGGAAATGATTGGCCGGACACCCAGCAACATCGTGGCAATTCGCCCCTTAAAAGATGGAGTTATCTCGGATTTTAACGTAACTCAGAAAATGCTCAAGTATTTTATCAGCAGAGCTTTAGGGACGGAGCATCCCTTTATTCGCCCCCGGGTGGTTATCTGCGTACCCTCGGGAGTTACTCCCGTGGAAGAACGGGCTGTCAAAGAAGCGGCTATGGCTGCGGGTGCCAAAGATCCCATTATCTTAGAAGAGCCTATGGCAGCGGCGATTGGCGCAGGACTCCCGGTCAGTGAACCCACAGGAAATATGATTGTGGATATTGGCGGGGGGACAACAGAAGTTGCCGTAATTTCCTTAGGGGGAATTGTAACCAGTCGTTCAATTCGCGTAGCGGGGGATGAGATGGATGATGCCATCATTGCCCACATAAAACGACGCTATAATTTAATGGTGGGTTATCGGACTGCTGAGACCCTTAAATTTGAAATCGGTTATGCATATAAAGCGGAAAAAGGAATGTACACTGTCCGGGGACGGGATTTGCTGACAGGACTTCCGAAAACCATTGAAGTAACCTCGGAAGAAATCCAGGAAGCTCTGCAGGAGCCTGTCATGGCAATCGTAGATGCAGTAAAATCCTGTTTAGAAAAGACTCCACCAGAATTATCATCCGACATAATGGATCGGGGCATAATGATGGCAGGCGGTGGGTCATTATTACGTAATCTCGATCGACTAATCTCAGAAGAAACGGGTATTGCTGTCCACATAGCGGAGGATCCTTTGTCCTGTGTCGCTATTGGCACAGGTAATGTCTTAGAACATGCAGAAATCCTTCGTAGAATCGCCGCCTCGCAAAAGAGCTAAAAAGAGCGGGGAGGAATTATGGTGAGGAAAAGAGTAAATGTAACGGGAATTGCGGTTCTCGTTTTCTTTCTCTTGTTGGGGGTATTAATAGCGATTCGCTTTACAGGGCTGGGGAGCAACTTCCCTAATCCTGTTGGGGGAATTATGCAGCGGGTGTTAAGTCCCTTAGAATACCCTATTCTTCAAATAGGGAATGCAATAAGAGATAATACCAGGGCAATCTGGGACTTTGAGGAAGTGGCCAAAGAAAATGAGGAACTCCTTAAGAAAGTTGACCAGTTGACCGGAGATAACCTTAAGCTGAAAACAGAAATCTTGGCCGGAATGCGTTATAACGAGCTGGACCAAGGTCAATTTCGCAGTCCGACCCTGGATAAATTTGAAAAGGTCGGAGCCAGTGTTATTAACCGTAATCCGACAACTTGGTATCGTACTTTAACCTTAAATCGTGGCACTCAAGATGGGGTGGCCATTAATTGCCCGGTTATTGGGGATCTGGGGATTGTGGGGAAGATCGTGTCCGTTACCCCAACCACCTCGGAAGTCTTATTGATCCTCGACGGGGAAGGGCAAGTCAGCGCCAAGGTAGGAGGCAGCACCGGTACCGGTACCTTTGGAATCGTACAAGGGAACTATACACGAGGCTCTCGCCTGACTTCGGAAGGCAATCTGCAAATGCTTTTCCGCAGAGATGATAGTGTTAACATTGGAGACTTAGTACTAACATCCGGGCTGGGAGGGGTTTACCCTAAAGACGTTCCCGTGGGGCAGGTTAAGGAAATCCAATTAGATCCTTCAGGCTTATTGAAGACAGCCTATATTCAACCACTGGTCAATTTTGACTCTCTTGAAGAGGTTTATATCGTAAAAATGGTTGGTGAATAATAGTGCGTTATATTTTGATCGCGGTAATGTTCTTATTAAGCCTGATTCTACCGGGCACACTCTTTCACTTTTGGTCTTGGTCAGGGATTAAGCCGGATTTACTCATGCTTTTAACCATCTATATAGCCATGCATCATAGACTTCGCTCAGGTTTAATCTGGGGTGTGGCTGCGGGCTTGTTAGAAGACCTATATTTAGGCCGTTACATCGGAATGTATACTCTGACCCTCACAGTGGTCGCCTTTTTAAGCTATTGGCTGGCCGAACGTTGGTATAGAGAAAACTTTCCTTTGACCACCTTTATGGTGTTTATCGTCACCGCAGTGGGGCAACTCTTAGTGGCCTTTTTAAGCTTAGGTGCCGGACTCCATTGGTCTCTGGCGGACCTGGGCCGCCTGGTCATAGGAGTCTCCTTATATAACGCCCTCTTAGTCCCCTTAACTTACCCTTGGATTCATCAATCCTTTGTACGGGGCTGGCTGAGGTATCGCCCGAGATACGAACGTTAGGCGTCAGTTTTTTAGCCCAGTCGCACACTCCTACGCCGGTATGTATCTTTTGGGGATCGCGGCTTCGGCGATACTCATCCTCAGGCGGTGAGTACTCTATGGAGTATGCGCCTTCGGCGATAGTGTCCACTGGACACTACCGTCACTGGACACTATCGTGCTATTCCCTTGTCGCTAAGGCTAAAAAGCAAAACCTCCGGGCTTTCTGCATCTTCCGTTAAGGAAGTGCTTTGATATCCCCGTCCCTACGTTCCTCTTCGTCCCCCAAACCCCAGAGAGGGTCGCGATCACACGACGTGACGCCTATGCGGGAGTCGTAGCCAAACTCGGCTTTAATCCGCTTGCATCAAGCGGGGCGGGAAACAGGTCACCTCCCGCCGTCCTGCAAGAAAGATAATTCGTGCGAAGACAGTGTCTTCGGGCTCCGGTGACACTTGGCCAATCCACACTGCAGGAGTATGCTTATTGAGTTGCAGTGTGGCGATAAGCTCGATCGCTTATCGTCATGGCCGGCGGACGTTTCCCGCCGGCCATGCGGCAAGGACGCCGCTTTGGCCGGGAACCCTGCCTGCTTGCATAACGGATTAAAGCCCTAGTTTGGCACGACGACCGCATGGCAGAGCAAGTGTGACGCGACCCCTCCCCAGATAAGGACCCCAGAAAACTCCCCCCAACCTTCTCCCGAAATCGAGAAAGGAGACCAAACGAATGGATGACAAAGAACGCAAACCCTACATGTATCGTCTCTGGAGTCTAGGCGCAGTGGTTATTCTTGTTTTCTTAATTCTCGGCATTAACCTCTGGCGGCTGCAAATTGCCCAAGGTTCCTATTATACAGCTATGGCCAAAGGCAATGTTATGAAGCTGGTTAAGGTCCCTCCTACCCGGGGAGATATTGTGGATAGAAACGGAACCCTTCTGGTAACCAGTGTTCCCCAGTTCGTTCTTCACTTGGATTGGATGGATTTACAACAAGCTAAGAGCAGTAATTGGATCGATGTGGTCAGAAAATTGGCAGAGTATATTAAACCCTATTGGCCCAATGCCAATCAAAGCGTCGAGTCCATCACTGAAGATATTCTGGCTAATATTCAGAATCACCAATGGGAACGTTATCGCCCGGTTATCATCCTTGATGAGGTGGCTCCCGAACTTCAAGCCGTCATCGCGGAACACCAGGAGGAACTTCCAGGCGTAAGCGTGGATGCCATTCCTGTTCGGGATTACCCGAAAGCTACCTTACTAGGCCAGCTCTTAGGCTATGTCCGAGAAATCTCCGATCCGGAAATAACCCAATTTAATAAAAACTCCGATGCCCAAGCTGCAGGATTTGTATATGCCCAAGGAGATATGGTTGGCAAGATGGGGGTAGAAAAGTCCTATGATTTTTGGCTGCGGGGCAAGGAAGGGATACAACAGGTAGAAGTTGATAACAATGCTCGCCCTGTTTCTAAACAGATACTCCATCCAGCCGAAGCCGGAAAAACTGTGCAACTGACCATCGACGCTGATTTGCAAAAGACTGTTGATGATACCTTAGATCAAGTCATCAGTAATATTCAAAAAGAAAATCCCGCCGCTCATGCCGGGGCAGCAGTTGTCATGGATGTCAACACCGGCAAGATCTTAGCCATGACTTCTCGTCCGGGAATGAACCCTAATGAATTGATTGGCTTAATCTCTGAAGAGACAGCGGAAAAATATTGGCCCCAAGACCCCAAACATGCTTCTCAGGCAGCTTCACTAAATCGGGCTTTGACGGGTTTATATCCGCCGGGATCTACTTTTAAAATGGTAACAGCCATGGCTGCTTTGCAGATGAACCTAACCACCCCGAATGAACGTATTGATGATAAACTTTCCTCCTTAGGGGGTTTGGGTGCTCAACAACAAGGGATCGCCGAATGGGGCGGGAATTACTTTGGTCAGGTGAACTTGTACCGTGCCTTGGCTAAATCCTCAAATATTTATTTTGAAATCATGGGTCGACGGGTTTTTGACGAAAACCCGGAAACTATCGGTCGAATCGCTCGGGAATTTGGCTTAGGTATCGAAAGCGGCATTGATTTGCCGGGAGAAGCCAAAGGAATTTCCCCTTCAGCGGAATGGAAGAAAAGCTATTTTACAAATATTCATGAGAATGCGGCTAAATCTCGGGATGAATCCCTGGCTAAAATTGACAGTGAGTATGCTCCCCGACTGGAGCAGGCTGTTGACGAGACAACCCGTAAGCAAATTCAGAAAGAAAAAGACGCTAAAATCCATGAGGTTAATGAGTTATACAAACTAAGAACTGCCGAATCTGTCGATTGGCGGCCCTATGACAGTTACAACAACTCCATCGGGCAGGGATATAGTGCCTATACTCCTTTGCAGTTGGCTAATTATATGGCTACTATGGTCAATGGAGGTAAACATTACCAGCCCTTTGTGGTTGAGAAACTCTTGGATCCCCTCACTGGTGAGACTGTTAAACAGTTTGAACCAAAAGTTATTAATAATGTCTCCGTATCTCCAGAAGTTTTAGAGCAGGTCAAGCTGGGAATGCGTGAAGTAACCCAAGGAGAAGGAACGGCTAACTGGCTTTTTGCAGATGTGCCGGAATACACTGGGGGCGCAAAAACAGGAACCGCTCAGATCGGATCCAAAAATACAATATCAGGTGAAATCTACAACGGGGTCTTTGTGGCCTTTGCTCCCTATGACCATCCCCAGGTCGCCTTTGCCGGAGTGGTTGAATTTGGAGGACATGGAGGAGAAACTGCAGGTTTGGTCGCCAAGGCGGCTTTTATGAAGTATTTTGGTTGGAAGAGCACGAATGGAGGCTGAAAAACGAGGAAATTTATCCTCGTTTTTTTCTTTTCGATAAAGGGAAATTGGACAGGCTTGTAGAATTTAAAGAGAGCAATTAATTATGACAAGCAATGGAGGATTGTGCACGTTGACACGGACAGATCATGTGGCACTTAAAGGAACCCGCGACGGCTTGGTCTTGTACCTGGATCCGGCTGCGGACTTTGAATTGCTGATCGAAGAACTTAGTAGTCTTATGAAGAACTCAGATCAATTCCTCCAAGGTGCAACCCTCCGATGTTACGCCGGGAAAAGAGAGTTCTCAGAGGAGGAAATCGCTGGTTTAGCCGCCGCTTTGAAGCAATCTGGGTTAGAACTTGCAGGCTGGCTGACCGAGGATGAAGTCTACCTCCCTAAGCCTAGGCCCTCGGTATCTGCGGAACGAGAGGCACGTCTGGAAGAAGGAATGGTTGAAGGACATTGTCTCTTTGTAGAACGCTCAATGCGCTCGGGAAAGAGTGTGCAGTATGAGGGGCATGTTGTAGTGATGGGTGATGTTAACCCAGGAGCGGAAATAATTGCGACTGGTAATATTGTCGTTCTGGGCTCTCTTAAAGGAGTTGCTCATGCCGGAGCGACAGGAAATCGAGAGGCCACGGTAAGCGCCTATCATCTGGCCCCTACTCAATTGCGAATCGCGGATTTGGTCACCAGAGCTCCGGATGATGGAACAGAAATCCGAGGGCCGGAGATTGCCAAGATCAAGGATGACCAATTAGTGGTAGAAGCAGCCGGACTGAGTGGTTGGCGCAGCAAGGCCCGTTAATAAAAGAATAAGTCTATAGTGAAAGGCAGGTCTAACTATGGGTGAGGTAATCGTAGTAACTTCTGGAAAAGGGGGCGTAGGCAAGACGACAACATCGGCTAATATTGGCACCGGTTTAGCGAATAATGGCCATAAAGTCGTTCTTGTTGATACAGATATAGGTTTGCGTAACCTTGATGTGGTGCTGGGCTTAGAGAATAGAATTGTTTACGATCTGGTGGATGTGACAAGTGGAAATTGCCGTTTGAAACAAGCACTTATCAAAGATAAGCGTTTTACAAATCTCTTTTTGCTGCCGGCTGCCCAAACAAAAGACAAAACAGCCGTCAATCCTGAGCAAATGAGAACCCTCTGCCAGGAGCTTAAAGCAGAATTTGATTATGCAATTATAGATTGTCCCGCAGGAATCGAGCAAGGATTCCGTAACGCCATAGCCGGCGCAGACCGAGCAGTTGTCGTTTGCACACCTGAAGTCAGTGCAGTCCGGGACGCGGACCGGATTATTGGCTTACTGGAAGCGTCGGAACTAAGAAATCCAAAATTAATCATTAACCGTCTTCGCCCGGCTATGGTGAAACGCGGTGACATGATGGATATTTCAGATATTTTAGATATTCTAGCTATCGAGCTTATCGGGGTGGTTCCTGAAGATGAGAGCATCGTAGTTTCCACGAACCGTGGTGAACCCGCAGTCATGGATCTGGGCTCTCAAGCAGGAGAAGCTTACCGACGGATTACAAAGAGAATCCAAGGGGAAGAGGTTCCTCTGATGAACCTCGAAGTACCTAAAGGACTCATGGATAGATTAAAGAAACTTATTGGCTTAAGTTGACCGTTCTGTACTGAGAGGAGGAATTGTCCTTGTTAGAATTTATCAGCCGGATGCTAGGCAGGGAAAGTGCCTCGAGCAAGTCGGTGGCAAAAGAACGACTACGGCTTGTCTTAGTGCACGACCGCGCCAGCATTTCGCCTGCCATGCTCAACAAATTAAGAGAAGATCTTGTTAAAGTGATCTCTAACTACATGGAGATTGACGAAGCTGCCCTGGAATTTAATCTCTGTCAAGACGATCGTGAAGTAGCTTTAGTTGCTAACATTCCTGTCGTAAAAATGAAGCGAGATTATTCTGCTAAGGGTCAAGAACTAAATAGTTAAATCGGATACCAAAAGATACCCTCACTTTGAAAAAAGCGGGGGTATCTTTTGTCTGCCTCATCGTCACATGATTAATTTACCTAATCTCATCACCGCCGGCGAAAAGGCTTTGGGACCCCCAAAATAGTGTGATATAATGATTAAAGCAATTGTGTCGAAAAATAACCTGCCTAAGGGGATTTATTACGTGGATAGACGTTCGTTAAGAAATCTAGACTTGTTATTCTTGCTTTTTACCTTTTTACTATTAGCAGCTAGTCTCATTATTTTGAGTACGGCTTCAATTAATGTCATGAAATCCAATCCTTTTCACTATGTGGAAACCCAAGCCGTCTGGATATTGACAGGTATCGTGATAGCAGTGGTTCTCGCAGTAATTGACTATACCAAATGGCAGCATTTTCGTTGGTGGATTTATGGCTTTAATTTACTGCTGCTTTTAGCGGTCATCTTTTTTGGAGATACAGCTAAAGGTGCTACCCGCTGGATTTATTTCACCCCCTCCATCGGAATTCAACCCTCGGAGTTTGCCAAAATCTTTATGATCCTTACTCTCGCAGACTTTCTTGTCAAACGCAAAGGAAGACTGAATGATGTCAAGGACTTTATTATGCCTTTCTTGTTTATTCTGGTGCCTATGCTTTTGATCTTTAAACAGCCGGATTTAGGGACAACCCTAGTGTTTGTGGCAATCTTTATTGGCATGATGTTCGTGGCAGGGGCTAACCCTTATAAATTTGGAGGATTATTACTTGGCGGGGCGGTCATAGTAGGGATAGCCCTTTGGCTTCACTTTTCCCAAGACTTACCCGGATGGCTCCAATGGGCCCAGGGAATGCCCCTGCCCCTGCAGGATTACCAGCTGAATCGTCTGATTATCTTCATGGATCCGGCAGCTGATCAGACAGGGGATGGATGGCATATTCTGCAATCCCTTTGGGCCATAGGATCAGGGGGCTTATGGGGAAAAGGCTATCGGGCAGGTACTCAAGGACAGTTGAATTTTTTGCCTGAGCACCACACAGACTTTGTTTTTTCCGTAGTAGGAGAAGAGTTTGGTTTCATCGGAACCATCACCTTACTGTTCCTCTTTCTCATCTTCCTTTTGCGCGGTGTTTATATAGCCTTAAGGGCCAGGGATATGTATGGAATGCTGATTTCAACAGGAATCGTCTCCATGTTCACCTTTCATATCTTGGTCAATGTGGGGATGACTTCCGGAATTATGCCGGTCACAGGAATCCCTCTACCCCTAATCAGCGCCGGAGGAAGTGCTATGTGGTCGAATATGGCGGCCATTGGTCTGTTACTAAGTGTTAATTTAAGGCACCGCAGGCTAATGTTTTAGCGAGAGGGCTTCCTTACTCGTGTACTGGCATTACATTAATAAACCCATCATAGAATAGAACTGCTAAGCGGTTCTATTTTTTTTGCCTGTTTCATAGATTAATAAAGGATGTACGAGCTGTAATCGTGGTTCGATATTCGTAGTTCGTAGTTCGAAAACTTGAAGCGAACATAGTTCGCTCAGTATTTAAAAGGTCGATGCTGGGGTCAAACCCAGCTATGATATCTCGAGGATAAGGATAACTCATATAAAATTATATTTCTTTGATTGAAGAAACAAATCCACAGTTCGAACCACGTACCACGAATATCGAATATCGATAAGGGGGTTGACGGATGAATCCTTTTGAACGTTGGGATGATTGGGAATGGGAACGGGCAATTCAAGAAGTCGGTAAAGAGCAGGGAAGAGGCAAATCCATTCCGCGTAATAATCAATATACTCGGCATCGCAGTAATGGAAAGAAAGGCTTGGGTAACTTCTTTAACCATTGGAATAGCACCCAGAAGCGAACTCTTTTATCCGCCCTGCTGTTCTTGATGGTTTTCTTCAGCGCTAACAGTTCAGATCAAGTCTCCCGAATAGTCCATTCCATTTATCGGGGGGGTATGGATTCAGGCAATTATTACACAGCACTTAATAATATGGCAAAGGAAGCCTTATCTCTGGGAGGGGTTTCTGGTGAAAGCGTTGCTGTCGATCTGAAGATGAAAGGAAAGTTCTTGCCGCCTATTTCCGGCCCGGTCATGGCCGGTTTTGGAGATAAGGCCAGTGACGGATCAGTCCACCAAGGTCTGGATGTGGGAAGTGCCTTAGGAATTCCGGTAGTTACTCCTGCCGCCGGGGTTGTTACCATAGTGGGGGAAGATCCCCAGTTAGGCAAATTGGTTAAAATCGATTTTGGCGACGGATGGACGACAGTTCTCGGCAATCTGGGCGAAATCCAGGTTCAAAAAGGCCAGCGCCTGGAGAAGGGTCAGGTGGTAGGAGCTGTAGGACTTTCTGCACCACTTAAGAAGCCCTGGCTTCACTTTGAATTGCGGAAGAATAATCAACCCCTTAATCCGATCCCTTACCTGATACCACCTGAGGCAAAGAATTAGTAGCGGAGCACATTTTTAGCTGTGTTAAACCCGTGCGAAGACAGTGTCTTCGTTGCACGCGTCTGCGAGTTCCGCCGCTAGCTCGTTGGACAGTTCGCGAGCGCGTCCGAACCTCCGGGTACTTCTGGCCGCATGCTATGCCATCCTTGGCGCATGCGGCACTAGGAACATCGTGTTCCGTCGCATGTGAACATGCGGCGCGCTACGGGGACGCGAACCGTCGGCACTCGTCTAAACGCGGCTTCACTGACGCATCCGCTTAGCAGAAAGTGCTCCTTCAGCTGGGGGTGTAAACAGAATTTGGGGGACTCAGGTCAGGCTTTGCAGAATCTGTAAGTTCGAAGGGGGAGAGCCAATAAATGCAGCTATTTAAGATATCCGGAGTGAGCGTCCGAATCCACCCCACATTTTTGGTAGTATTAGTGCTATATGGAGTCCTGGGTTTATTAGCCCAGGCTCTTCTCATCTTTGCCCTGGTCGTAGGGCATGAATTGGCTCATCTCTTGGTTGCTAAGGCCTATGGCTTTAAAGTTGAAGGGCTTGAGTTATTTCCCTTTGGAGGAGCCGCTTATTGTGATGGACTGTTTGAAGGGCGGAAGGTGGAAGAAAGTCTGATGGCTCTGGCCGGTCCGGCTTTCAACCTGGTTCTCCTCTTTGGGGCTCAGGCCTTACGCTGGAACGGGCTATGGTGGGGGGAGCTCTCCGAAGAGTTTATCCGTTATAATCTCTGGCTGGCAGCATTTAACTTAATTCCTGTATTGCCTTTAGATGGGGGACGGGTGATTAGGGCACTATTCGTGGAAAGCTTCGGGTACGTACGTACCACAAAGTTTTTGGCCGAGGCGGGCAGATGGTTAGGGGTTTCTTTTGCACTCTATGGAATTGTGTTAGGGGTTCAGGGGAAATTTTCAGAGGGGCCCCTTTCTCTCCTAATATTGGGAGGCTTCTTTTGGTTTGCCGGGAGTAAGGAAATCTCCTCAGCTCATATTACCTTTCTCAGACAATTAACTCGCAAGAAAGAGGAATTATTGAAAAGGGGCCTAATGCGCAGTCACTGGCTTACAGTGCAGAGGGATACACCCTTGGTGAGAATCGTCGAAGAATTTACCCCTGATCGTTATGCCATGGTCAACCTTAGCAACGAAAAGGCGGGAGTGGAGAAAATTCTTACGGAAACAGATATTGTCGAAGGGATGCTGCGAGAAGGTATACATTATCCGGTAGGGAAGCTTTGAAAAAAACAATCAACTATTAATCATTCGGACATCGACTGGAATTAAACTTAAAGTAGTGGTGTGCTTTTGATTTGTCACCAACTCTGCCCCCACTTTCTAACAAAGAACGTGGGGCCTTTTATTAGACATTGTTCCCGAGTTGTTTGAACTTCATCAATTAGCGTTAGAATATTAGGGGCTTTACTTACAACTTACTTTATGATTGCTTCCAGTTTATACTTCATCACCACGTTCCGGCGCGTATTGATTCACCATTTTTCTCCTCTCACCGGCTCACCCCAATCAATTTCTTCCGGCTCATATTCATCATCAGGAATTTGGGCGAGTAACTCTTTTAAATCGTATTTTTTTGGGGTGACTATGATCTTTTCTCCATCAAGTTCCACATCATTTGGAGTCCCATCGCTAATTTCTATTGAATTAGCCATTGAAGCCGGAATCCGTATACCGATGCTGTTTCCCAATTTTCGGGCCTTCATAGTTCCACCCTCTTTCTCTTGACGGTATATACAAGGTATATACAATATTAGGGAGTTTATCAAGTAAAATTAGATAGCATAGTAAAAGCCTTCTAATATCAACTAGTAGTTGTGATCGGCCAAGAGCATGGAATTTAAAAAACTAATTGATCCACATCGATTCCTTAATACCTTGGATTTTTAGGGAATTACGGTTATATATGATATAATTTAAGTTCACAATATACTACAAGGAGGCCTCACTGACACCATGAGTAATAATACTGCGGCGGATATACGCCGGCAGGTCGAACGCTTTTTACCTAAAGTATTAAAGCCTAGCCGATATATCGGATCAGAATGGAATGTCATGAAAAAAGATTGGTCGAAGACTGATGTTCAGATGGTTTTTGCCTTTCCGGATGTTTATGAGGTGGGTATGTCCCATTTGGGAACCAGAATCCTCTACCATCTGGTTAATTCCTTCCCGGAGTTTCTGTGCGAAAGAGTTTTTACCCCTTGGGTGGATATGGAGAAGGAACTGAGAGACAGAGAAATTCCTCTTTATGCCTTGGAATCCTTTAAGCCTGTCAAAGAGTTTGATGTGGTAGGATTCACCCTCCAGTACGAAATGAGCTTCACTAACATTCTTAATATGCTGGATCTGGCAGGAATCCCCATGAGAATAGAGGATCGGGGACCGGAAGATCCTTGGGTCATTGCCGGAGGCCCCTGCGCCTATAATCCTGAACCCCTCGTCGGATTCATTGACTTCTTTTTGATTGGAGAAAGTGAAGAACAACTGCCTGAAGTTCTGCGCTTAGTGGGTGAGCAGAAGAAAAACCCCGTTTCCCGCAAAGAGTTTTTAAAGAAAGTTGCTCAAGTCCAAGGGGTCTATGTTCCGGAATTTTACCATATAACCTATAAAGAAGATGGTCGCATTGAAAAGATCGAGGCCGAAGAAGGATTCCCGGCACTTGTGGAAAAGGCCATTGTACCGGATTTAGATCAGGCTTATTATCCGACCAATCCAGTGGTCCCCTATCTGGAAATTGTTCACGACCGAATGATGCTGGAGGTTATGCGGGGCTGCTCCAGAGGCTGCCGGTTCTGCCAAGCAGGTATGATCTATAGACCTGTGCGGGAACGTTCACCAGAGACTCTGCTCAGGCAGACTGAGGAGTTAGTTCGGGCCACCGGCTACGATCAGATCGCTCTCACCTCACTTTCCACCGGGGATTACTCCTGTATTCAGCCTGTCATTCACGGCATTTTAGAAAAACACGGAGAAGAGGGTGTAGGGGTGTCTCTCCCTTCACTCAGAGTTGATTCCTTTGATGTAGATCTGGCTGAAACTGTCCAGAAAGCCCGGAAATCTGGGATGACCTTTGCTCCGGAAGCAGGTTCACAACGCTTGCGGGATGTCATCAATAAAGGCGTCGAGGAGCAAAACCTCTTGGAAGCAGCAGAAGCCGCCTTTAAAAAAGGCTGGTCGACGATTAAGCTCTACTTTATGGTGGGATTGCCGACAGAAACTCAGGAAGACATCGATGGAATTGTGGATCTGGCCAAAAAAGTCGCCAATCTGGGAACCAAGCTGGGGCGAAGAAATATCACAGTGACGATCTCCACCAGCGTCTTTGTTCCCAAGAGTCATACTCCTTTTCAGTGGGAACCCCAGGAAGCAGGTTCTTCTGTAGAACTAAAGCAGAGATACCTGAGAGAAAAGCTGAGAGATCGACGCTTGAAATATAACTATCACGATATGAGCACCAGTTATCTGGAAGCTGTCTTTGCCAAAGGAGACCGCAAGTTAGCCCAACTCCTGGAATGGGCGGTGAAACATGGCTGTCGATTCGATGGTTGGTCTGACCAATTTAAAGAGGACGTCTGGATGGAGGGCTTTAAAGAGTTAGGAATTGACCCCCATTTTTACGCCAATCGAGCGATAGATTATGATGACGTCTTACCCTGGGAGCATATAGGGAGCGGCGTATCAAAACAGTTTTTAATTGAAGAACACCACCGGGCACTCCAAGAAGCTAAGACCATTGATTGCCGGCATAATGATTGTACGGGATGCGGAGTTTGTCCGAGCAGAGGAGTTCAGATTGAGTTGAAAGGGTGAGCGCCATGCGGCTAAGAATCGCCTATACGAAAATTGAGGATGCCAGATATATTGCCCACTTAGATTTGACAAGAGTCTTTGAGCGGGCCATCCGACGATCTGGAATCCATATGAGTTATTCCGAAGGTTTTAATCCTCGTCCCAAGATCTCCTTTGGTTTTGCCTTAGCGGTAGGGACTGAAGGGGAGCGGGAGTATGTGGATGTAGAGCTTCGCCAAGACATGGATTTAGGGGAAGTGTTAGCTCGGGTTCAGGAGCAATTACCTCCCGGTATACGACTCCTCCAAGGGCGGGCCATGGACCCGGGAGCTAAGTCCTTAATGGCTGTGCTGAATGCTGCCAGTTATCGCATACGAGTTCCTATGGCGTTGCCTATTCAAGAGGAACGCTTGCAGGAAGCGGTGGGTGCTTGGCTGGGACGGGAGCATGTGACTTATTCTCGGTACTCGAAAAAAGGGCCGACGGATAAGGATATTCGTCCTTGGGTTAAACATTTGGAAGGAAAGATTCAAGGGGATGAGGTTCTCTTTGATCTGGAAGTCGAGATGGGGAACTCGGGAAGTGTGCGGCCGGAGGAAGTGCTGGCCAGTCTGAGGGAACTTGAGAATCTGCCCATTGAGTTGGATGAGCTGCAGGTTATCCGGACAGGGGTGCATGTGAGCTACGAGGGCGGGAAGAGCTCGCCGATCGAGATGGCTTAGTAGGCTTTGAAGGCCCTGGCTTCTGGGAGGGAGTGTCGCGACACCTTGTTCGGCCATGCGTTCGTCGTGCCAAACTAGGGCTTTAAATCCTGATGCATGCGGGCAGGGTTCCCGGCCAAAGCGGCGTCCCTGCCGCATGGCCGGCGGGAAACGTCCGCCGGCCATGGATGGCCAAGTGTCACCGGAGCCAAGGACGGCGGGAGGTGACCTGTTTCCCGCCCTGCTTTATGAAAGCGGATTTAAAGCCAAGTTTGGCTACGACTCTCGCATAGGCCTCTCGTCGGTGTTCGTGACCCTCCCTCTGAGGTCTCTTGGGTAGTGTGCGGGCAGGGCTCCGAAAGGGAGTTGCGCCGCTGGCTAGGAGACCGGATGGGAGTAGGATACGGTCTCGGGCCGCTTAGTGGGACATGCTTCGTGCATGGCACCATCTGAATCGGTGCCGCAGGATAAAGCGGCGTAAGAGGGTACTTATAAGGAATACATAATTCGTGACCCGGCCTAGAACGCAGCTTTACAAAAGCGATCCTCTTTGACGGAGTGGCTAGCCAAACTTGGCGAAAGGGGTGCTTGCATAAGCGGGGCAGTGTACAGGACGTACACTGCCGGCCATGCGGCAAGGACGCCGCTTTGGCCGAAACACATGTGTTTCGCCCCGCCTCTTCCATAAACCCCTTGAGCCCTAGTTTGGCCCACGACGTCATGAGGTGAGCGTTGTAATGCAAGTTCAACGAGGAGGTGTTAACATAATGAAAAACCGAGCTGCGGAGCCCCGCCGGAAGGAAATCGTTCTTCAGAGCCAAAGTGCCGGATCCGGCTCAAATCAATTGCAAAAGATTAGAGCTGCCGTCTTTGAGCAGGGTGACTTGATGGAAGTGTTTGAGGATGAGGGCGGTTCGACCCACATGGTCGGGAATATTTATCGGGGGAGAGTTGAGAATGTTCTCCCCGGTATGCAGGCCGCTTTTGTGGATATTGGCTTAGATAAGAATGCTTTTCTGTATGTGGGAGATGCTATACCTCCTCGCTTTGATGAGGAGGAAAAGGCACCGATTATTCAGGAGCGGATTGAGAATGTTCTTAAACCTCGCCAGGAGCTGTTAGTCCAGGTTACCAAGGAACCGGTGGGGACTAAAGGTGCCAGGATTAGTGTTAACATCTCCTTGCCGGGGAGATATGTGGTGCTATTGCCTCAGGTCAGTTATATTGGGGTGTCTCGGAAGATCTCGGATAATAATGAACGTACTCGCTTAAAAGACTTGGCTGCGGCGGCCAAGCCGGTTGGTATGGGGGTGATTGTCCGGACTTTGGCGGAAGGGATCGATGGTGACGAGATTGAGGAGGACATTACTCAACTGGTTGCTTATTGGCAAGCTTTATTGCCAAAGATCCCCCATGTTTCAGTGCCGGGGCTGGTGCACAAAGATGTTGACCTGATTTCTCGTCTGATCCGGGACTGGATTGATCAGGATGTTGAGAAAATCACTGTTGATCAGGATGAAGTGGGGCAAATTTTGCGCAAAGCTTTAGGTGAGATTGAGCATCCCGCTGCTAAGCAGGTTTTTGTGGTTCCGGGAAAAGACCTCTTTGCTAACTATGGTGTGGATGACGAGATTCGCAAAGCTCTGCGGTCTAAGGTTTGGCTGAAGAGTGGAGGGTATCTGGTTATTCAGCAGACAGAGGCCTTGATTGTCATTGATGTCAACACGGGAAAATATGTAGGTCAGCGATCCTTAGAAGAAACCGTGGTTCATACGAACCTGGAGGCTGCTTGGGAAATTGCCCGTCAGCTGAGGCTAAGGAATTTAGGTGGGATTATTATTATCGACTTTATCGATATGACCACAGAAGAGGCTCAGAAACGGGTGATTGAGGCTCTGGAAACTGCTTGTGCTCGGGATAAAACAAAATCTCAGGTTTTAGGGCTGACTCAACTTGGGCTGGTGGAAATGACGCGTAAAAAAGTTGGACAGACTTTGGTAGTACGTTATACTTCCCCATGCCCCAACTGTGATGGGAGCGGTAGAGTGCGAGGAGAGTTATAGCAATATTTATTTAAAATTTACCAAATTTTATCTTGATTATTGTCGTATTCTGTAATAAGGTATCTTTGTGAGTCGTTTTACAGAAGGAGGCAGTCAGCAGATGGGCTTACCTTGGCATAAGCTTAGTCGCAAGAAGCAAAATTTGTATATCATACTTATGGCTGTAGCACTAGCGGGGATTATTACCGGAATAGTCTTTCTGATCAATATGAGCTAGACAATAATCCAATTTGTAAATTTAATAGTAACAACGGGGAAAGAACGATTACGTAAAATTGTTCTTTCTTTTTTTGTTTTAACAAAAATATTAGATAAAAGACAAAAATATAGAAATATCTAGATATTCCTTGCAGGATTATCCATGGAAATAGCGAAGTAAATGGGATAACTTTTTACAGGTGAGGGACATTTTACCTTAATTGGTTGATTATCATTATATATGAACGGTTCCGCACCACCCATATATCGTCGTCGTAAAAGTGTTAGAAGAATAAGAGGAGGTAAATTTTTAATGAGAAAAACCAAACAAAAAGTGCTAAATAGCTGCATGGCAGTGGCTGTTGCTTTGTCCGCAACCATAGCACCTGCTATTGCAAATGCTGCAATGCCCAGTGCTATGACTAGAATAGGCGGGTATGACCAATATGCAACCGCCGCCTTGATGGCCCAGAAGGGATGGACAGGAACCAGTGATAGTGTCGTTCTCTCAGCCGGGATGAGCTATTCCTTGGTTGATGCTCTTGCTGCAGGGCCTTTGGCAGCTAAATTGAAGGCGCCCATCTTGTTGACAGACAACGGACAAACTTTAAATCCTTCAGCAAAGGCTGAGTTACTCCGTTTGAAACCTAAAAAGGTCTATATCACCAGCGGTACAGCGGTGATCAAACAATCCGTACTTAATGAAATCAGTGCCCTGGGCATCACCCCGGTTCAGCTCGGTGGGTATGATCAATATGAAACCTCAGTGAACATAGCTAAGGAAATGGCTAAACAAGGAGTCAACGTCTCGAAGGTTGTAGTTGCTGCCGGTTGGCTAACTCCGGCGGATGCCTTATCCGTTGCCCCTATTGCTGCCGCTCAGGAAATGCCAATTTTGACCACCACCCAGGGCCAGCTTCCCGCCTCGGTTAAAACCTATCTGGACAGCCTTAATGTTAAGGAATCCTATGTAGTGGGCGGAACCGCTGTAGTGTCAGACACAGTCAAAGGGCAATTGAAAGGTAACGTAAAGCGATATTCCGGTATTTCCAAGTATGATACCAATGTACAAATCCTCAAAGGCTTTACCAAGTCCTACAAAAACAACAAGGTTTATGTGGCTAATGGGGAAACCTTAGTGGATGCCTTAGCCGTTGTGCCCCTGGCTGCATCAACGGGATCCCCGGTTGTCCTGGTTAATCAGCAACCTGACAATGCTACTAAGGAATTTGTGAAGTTGAACTTGTCCACAGATGATATGGTGGCTGTAGGGGGAGAGGCTGTAGTACCTACTACAGGAATGAATGCTCTGACTTCCGCTGTTTCATACTCTACGGATAAAGAAGCCGTCGGTTCAAAAGATGCTGCTGCACCTGTAGAATTAACGGATAACGTTAGACTCATAGGAGATAACATCACTTTACAAAATGCCAAGGCCAATTACAGCGTTTATGTGAAGGGAGATAATATTACCCTCAAGAACCTCACCGTCAAAGGAACAGTCTTCGTGGATCCGGGTGATAAAGGAACCGCAACGATTGACGGCGTAACTGCTGCCAACATTGTTGTCCTTTCCGGAGCGTCAGACAGTATTCATATCAAGAATACTACCGCCGGAGTTCTTACCGTTGACAGCGACAGTGATGTGCGTGTTGAGGCCTCAGGAACTACAAACATTGGGGATACAGTGGTTCGCAGCTTCGCCATCCTTGATGCTAATGGCGCTAAGATGGGGGTAGTAACGATAACAAGTACCCCGGGACAAGATCCTGTTGTTGAGCTAAGAGGAACTTTCACTGAGCCTGTAGTAGTAGAGAGTCAGGTTACCTTAAAGGCTGCAAAAGATGCGGTTGTTCCATCGGTTGTTGTTAACACAGAAACCACAGAACAAAAGGTTACTTTAGAAGGAAGCTTTAAAGCGGTAGAAGTACAATCCCAAGGGAAACTGGCCTTAGCAGAAAAAACCGTTGTTGAATCTATGAAAACTGAAGTCAAAACTGAGATTACTATTCCAAAGGGTTCGAGCATTGGCAACTTAAACTCCGGTTCAACAGGGACAGTGGTTAGCGGCGGTGGGCAGGTTAATGGTAAGGATACGACGAACACTCCTAGTGCACCTCCCGGAACACCATCTACCGGTGGAAATACGGGTGGAAGTTCGGGGGGAAACCCGGGTGGAACAACTGATGCTATAAAAATTACTAGTTTTTCAATAGTTAATGGAGCTGACACAATTGCAAGTAGCAATGTTAATGATACAGACGTAACAGTTAGTCTAACCACAATAGATGATAGTGTGATGATCGGGGGCATTAATGTTTCAGCTAGTCCATCGGGTAGTACACTAGTGCTAACCCGTCTTGAGTCCCTAGTGACTGGTAAAGTAACCTTTTCGGATAAAGAATTCTCATTAAACAATACGATTACTATTTCAGACCTTATTGACGGTGATGGGAATATTAGCCTAAAAACTATGAGAAAGTTATTTGGACCTTCTGTAACATTTTATGGAAAACTAAAATCTGGATATAATACAAGCGACGTCAGCCTAACACTGACATTAAGTTCCTCGACTACTATTCCTACAGATAATGAATGGGCTGATATAGAAATCAACTATAATTTAAAATTGATTACGGCCGACATCAAAAGTGGAAATACTAAATTAAGTACAATGGGAGTTCATAATTTTCTCCTATCAACAGCGGGTACTCTTCCAACATGGGTAAGGGCCACCAGAAGCTCAGATTGGAAAAATCCATTAACTGTGCAGGGAAGAGAAGATATCAAGGGGCAAATTGTACAACTCATAGGTGGAGGTACTACTTGGTCAGATGCAACTCTAGGTCAGCTTTCCGATAAGTCAATCTACTTTAAGGACCAAGCTGGTAATCCGTGGGAGATAAGCTTTGTATCATAATTTTAGAGTCAGTGCACTTTCAATTAACGTTAAAGATGAGTAACGGCAAAATGATTGCATAATAATTCGGTAAGTTAAAGGGCTGTAACAAAAATTGAGATTGTTACAGCCCTGATTATGCAATTATTTAATTTAAAACCCCCTCAAACCCTTTCATCACCTGATCGGCAAAAATCCTATATCCCTTATCATTGGGATTAACCCCATCCGCCAATAACTCCCCCAGAGGAGCCGGATCTTGGATAAAGGCTGACCATAGGTCAATAACCGGAAGCTGGTGCTTTTTCCCCAGCTCAATCAGAACTTGCCGATAGGGGAAAGACTTATTGTTGTTCTCAATGTTTTTTACAGGCGGTTCAATGACTAAGAAGATGTCCGCTCTGGGATTTAGGGCTTTAAGTTCGCCAAGCAGTTGCTCGCACTTTTGCCTAAAATCGTTCGTAGTAAGCACAGTCCAATCATTTCTGCCTAAGCACAAAATAATCAGATCAGTATCAGGAGTCACTTCCTGAACATAAGTCAGTACATCATTGACTGTGGCCTGATCCATCGTTTTAAAGACCCACTGAAAACTTCCCGGGTATTTAGCTTTAAGCTCTTTGGCAACTAAAGCATGCCAGCCCAGGTCATCCTTATTGGAAGCGCCTTGACTTGCAGCCACAGTATCTCCCCAGACGAGGGCTTTGACGTTGGTTAGCTCAGTAAGTTGAGCTAACCCTTGTTGGGTGACAATGGTTTCCTCGACAACCGGATCGGGAGCAGACTTCTCAGAGGCAGAGTCTGAGGGTGCTGCTGAGATTGGCGCAGTATCTGCTTTGTCAGCTGCCGTCACCGGAGGAGGCTGTTTAAAGTCAATGGCAGGCTTTTCTCCGTGATTCAAGGCCCAGAATAAGCCGATGATGAAGGATGCTATGATCAGGGCAGCTAAGATGATATATAATTCCAATTTAGCAATACGTAACATTGAAACCATTTCCCCCTAAAATCTACTGGCTCTTTTCCTATAGACTTAACAAGCTTCGACATTCAACTAGGGATTTTCCTTCCTGCAAAAGCAAATTTATAAATTTATTTCCAAAATTATTAAAGGATTTCCAAGGATTTTTATTTAGTTGAAGGAAAAATGGAAATTATCTAGAATAGTATAATGTCAATTAGTTAACTGTTCTGATTTGGAGGTACGAATGGAAGAAGAAATAGAATTACGGCAGTATTGGGAAATGCTCCAGAAACGTTGGATCATTGTTGTGGTTCTGCCACTTATCGCAGCTCTCACTAGCGGGATCATTAGTTATTTTGTCATAAAGCCTGTGTATCAAGCTTCCACTACCTTAATCGTAGGAAAGAAAGCTTCCGAAGAAGGACAAGCTGCTGTACAAATGCTGGATAATAGTGTCCTCCTAGCAAATCAGCAACTGGCTAAAACCTATGCGGCCATCGCTCAGAGTCGTACCGTTGAACAAAGTGTTATAGAAGACTTAGACTTGCCGATGACCGTCGGCGAACTTGATAAACTAATTACCATTACCCCAGTAAAGACCACGGAAATCCTGGAAATTAAAGTGACGAATAACAACCCCGAATTGGCCACAGCCATCGCTAATTCAATGGCTTCAGAGTTTTCTAAATCAGTCATTGCAATCAAGAAAGTGGATAGTGTGAGCATCGTAGATACCGCAGTAATCCCGGATAAGCCAGTCAAACCGAATAAAATGTTAAACATCTTAATAGCTTTTGTAGTCGGCTTAATGGCCTCAGTAGGTCTGGTCTTTATGGTGGAGTACTTAGACAATACGATAAAAACCTCCAACGATGTTGAGAATGTTTTAGGGATCCCTGTACTAGGTGTTATTCCAAATTATGAAGCAGGAAAACAAGGGTAAGAGGAGAAGGTTTATTTGGCATTTTCACTAATAACCCACGAACAAACAAAATCGCCCATCTCAGAAGCCTACCGGACGCTCCGGACGAACGTACAGTTTACCGGTGTGGACACTAAGACTAAAAAAATCATGATCACAAGTTCAGGCCCTCGGGAAGGGAAATCCACCACAGTTGCTAACCTGGCAGTAAGTATAGCCCAGTCAGGCAAAACTGTTCTGGTGATAGACGCAGATTTGCGCAATCCTACCCAGCACAAATTATTTGAATTAGGGAATTTCGAGGGTCTTTCAACCTTTCTGGTACAAGATGAGCAGAATAAAGACTTTATTAAGGAAACTGAAGTGCCCGGTGTCAAAGTTCTCACCGGAGGCCCCATTCCCCCGAATCCTGCTGAGCTAGTGGGCTCACAGCGGATGAAGCGTCTGATCGAGGAAGTCAGTGAACAATTTGATATGGTGCTCATCGATACCCCACCCATCATTGCCGTGACCGATGCCGCTGTTCTGGCTCAGGAAGTCGATGGAGTCATCTTGGTACTGGCTTCCGGTGAAGTGAACAAGGAATATGCCCAGCGGGCCAAGGATCAATTAGATAAAGTAGGGGCTAAGATTCTTGGAGCAGTAATCAATAAAGCAGACATGAAAACCAGCGAATACTATTACTACTATTACTATCATGGATCTGACGATCATAAGAAAAAGAAAAGGTCATAACAATCGCTAGAATAGACATTCATTGCGAGGAACATGCAACATAGAAATTAATACAGATTAAAACGAGGTGCTCTTACCCGACAAGGGGTTAAGAGCACCTCGTTTTTCCGTATTATTCAAGAAAAAACTATTAATTATAGTTTTTGCAATATTTCTCAATGATTTGACAGGAAATTTAAGGCAAATAACGAATTACTATCAATAAAGTTCCTGGAAGAATTTCTAATTCTTTTTGAAAGGCGCTCAATATGGATTAAAGAATTTAAGTGGAGAAGAAAGGGGGAGAGCTTTGGATACAACACTATTAGAGTTTGAGGAATTAAAGCAACTATTAGTAAAAACCTCTTTGGACATCCAGAGTGTTCTGAGGATCGGACTTAAGATTGTTGACTCCCTTGCCCTCCTCCATGATCAGAAGATTGTTTACAAATACCTCCACCCTGGCAGCATTATGGTCAGTTCAGACCGAGAAAGAGTTGAGCTAAAAGACCAAAGTCTAGAGGGCTCGCCTCCTCCGGATCTGAATTACATATCCCCGGAACAGACGGGTAGATTTAATCGTCAGGTCGACACCAGGACGGATTTGTATTCCTTGGGAGCAGTCTTCTATTTCATGCTTAGTGGGGAACCTCCCTTTAACACTGAAGATCCTATGGAACTGATTCATAGTCATTTAGCAAAAGAAGCCCGCCCTTTAAACCGAATAAACCCGAGTATTCCCCAGGTCCTATCCGAAATTATCAACAAACTCTTGCAAAAAAAGTTGGAGGATCGCTACCAGACTGTGGAAGCCCTGAAACATGACCTTAAAAGATGTCTTGAAAGTCTCCGAGTTAAGAGTAGTGATAAGGACCTGGATCAAACAGATCAGATTGAACCCTTCGAAATAGCCCTCCTGGATAAAACCAGGAGTCTGGTCATACCCAATCAGCTTTTTGGTCGGGAAAAAGAGCTGGAAACTCTTAAGCAGGTTTATCAACGAGTGCTCAAAGGTCAACAAGAACTTATCTTCGTCTCCGGTTATTCCGGTGTGGGCAAAACCTCTCTGGTCAAAGGATTCCTAGACTATGTAGGGGAGATGGGCGGCACCTTTTTAGCGGGTAAATTTGATCAGTATAAAAGCAATGTACCCTACACAGCATTTATCCAGGCTTTTCAACCTTATTTAAGAAGAATATTATCGGAGAATCAAACCACCCTGGCAGCTTGGCAAGAGAAACTCATCAGAGCACTTTCCCCGAATGCCCAACTCATCATCGAGATCATCCCAGAGCTTAGGCTGATCATCGGCACCCAGCCTCCGGCAGCTGAGCTGGCCCCCCCGGAGGCGCAGAACAGACTTAACGATGTTTTCTTGAAGTATATCCAACTCTTCGCCACCCCGGAAAGCCCTCTCGTCCTTTTTATGGACGATTTGCAATGGACAGATCTATCCAGCCTTCGGCTTATCGAACAACTCATTGTTGATGGGTCCCGATCCATCCTGATCATAGGCGCTTATCGAGATCAGGAGATTGATGCTGCTCATCCCCTGCATATGCTCTTCAACCAACTTGAGAAACAGGGTCTAAAGGCAGAGGTCCTAGACCTGCAGCCCTTGGCCCTTGAGCATGTCAATGCTTTGCTGGCGGTCTCCTTGAGCCGTCCCCTCAAGGAGATCTTAGCCATCGCTGAAGTTTGTCACGCAAAGACCAAGGGGAATCCCTTTTTTGTGATTCAGTTCTTATACATGCTCAAAGAGGAAGGGCTTTTAAGTCTGGAGGCCAGGCAGTCTGTTTGGACCTGGAATCTATCGGCTATCTTAGACTGTAAGGTCACGGATAATGTAGTGGACTTAATGATTTCCAAGATCAGCAAGCTCTCTCCAGCCATGGTTGACCTCCTGAAACTGGCCGCCTGTATCGGCGGCAGCTTTGATGTTCATACCCTGGAGATCGTCACGGGAAAACCCGGCGAAGTTATTAAGGATACTTTGCAGGCAGCCGTGGAGTCCGGACTGATTCAAGGAGCAGAGGATCAATACAGCTTCATACATGACCGAGTACAGCAGGCGGTTTATTCTCTCCTGGAAGAGGAAACAAAAGCAGCCACCCATGGCAAGATCGGTAAGTTGCTCTATACCAAGCTGACAGGGCCGGAGTTAGAAAACCGTCTCTTTGAACTGGTGGATCACCTCAACCTGGGGGTAGGTTTAAGCACAGACCCATCTGAGAGATCCTTTCTGGTCAGTCTGAACTTTCGAGCCGGAATGAAGGCCAAAGCCTCCTCGGCATATGAACCCGCGCTAGAATATTTTAACTTAGCTAAACAGCTTACTGCCCCAGAAGCCTGGAGGACGGAATATCCCTTTATGCTGGAGCTGCATATTCAGCTGGCAGAAATGGCCTATGTCTGTACTCAGTTTGAGCGGGTGGAAGAGGTGGCGGCAGAAACCCTGGTGCACTGCCCAGACCTCTTAGATCAGGCCAGAATCTCAGAAATCATGATTGCTACCTATACTGCAGAGAATGAATTAGAAAAAGCCATGGCCATCGCAGAAAACACCCTGGAGTTATTAGGAGTTCCCTTTCCCCGGAAGCCTCACCTGGGTCATGTAATCATCGAGTATTTAAGAATCGCTTGGGCTTTAAGAGGGAAGCAAAAGGACGACTTGTTAAATCTGCCCCGGATGACAGATGAAAAGTATAAAACAGCCATGCGAATTCTAAACAGCACTGGGATTGGCAGTTATTCTGCCTCCTATTACGCCATAATCCTGATCGTCTTAAAGGCCCTGCGCCTTTCTCTGACCCACGGCATCACAGAAGAGACTATCGTAGCTTATTCCGGTTACGGCTATATTACCAACATGCTTTTTAAGAAAGCCAATAAAGGCTATGAATTTGGGCAATTGGCTCTCCGGCTCCAGGATAAGCTGGGAGTTTATCGCTTCGACAGTAAGATTCGGATGATCTTTAACATGGTGATTCGACATTGTCGAGACCCTCTCCGAGATGCCTTGGAGGACTTTCCCCAGACCTACCTGAGTGGATTTGCCTCCGGAGACTTACTCTCGGCAGGACACTCGATGATGCAGTACTTTGTCTGCTCCTATTTTTCCGGACGTCATCTCTCCATGATTGAAGCAGAAATGCAGGCCCACCGTCAGGCCATTTACAAGACCGGACATGAGACCTCCCAGCGTCTCTGCCAGATTTATCGCCAGACTGCCTTGAATTTTGCCGGATTATCCCCGGATCCCTGTGCCCTGGTAGGAGAGGATTTCGATGAAGGAAGTTTGCTGCCCATTTACACTAAGTCGAATGATCGGACCATCGTTTTTAATATCTACTTTCACCGGCTGATTCAGTACTACTATTTCCGTCAACCCGAGAAAGCCCTGGAGAATCTGCCCTTCCTTGATGAATACCTGGATGGAGTTCTGGGCACCTTCTGCTTACCCTTACTCCATTTTTACGGAGCCTTAGTCGCTGCGGCCAACTATGAACGCCTAAGCTATTCCAAACGGCGGCAAAGGAGAAAGAGGATTAAAAAGAGTATCAGAGCTTTAGAAAAGTTATCCCGGTCAGCTCCGGAGAATATCCTCAATAAGCTGTATTTAGTAAAAGCCGAGTTTGCCCGGCTGAACAGAGAGGAACTCAAAGCTGCCACTTGCTATGATTTAGCCATCCAGTATTCGGAAACCCATCAATTCATCCAGGAAGAAGCTTTGGCTAATGAACTGGCCGCTGAGTATTATCACGACCGAGGGAGAGAGGTCTCGGCTAAGTTTTATCTCCACCAAGCAATCATCGCCTACCATGAGTGGAGAGGGATGGCTAAAGTAGTAGACCTGGAACAGCGGTATCCCTTGCTCCTCCAGAGTCTGCCCTCTAAGGGCGGATCGGCGGAGGTACCGGATATGGACCTGGCCTCAATTCTGAAGATCGGTCAGGCTATTTCCAGCGAAATTGTTTTAGAGGACTTGCTCAAGCTGCTTATTCGAATCATGCTCCAGAATTCAGGAGCCAGAACCGTGGTATTCATCCTGAATTATGACAACCAACTAACTATTGAGGCGGAAGGGAAGGTCGAAGATAACTCTATACGCCTTCTCGAATCCTTAGATCTCGAAGCTCAAAGCAAAGGTCTGCCCATTAAGCTCATCACCTATGTGGCCAGAACGGGAGAAACGGTGACCTTAGACGGTGAACAGCAAGCAGCTTCTGTCCTCTGCCTGCCCGTGATCATCAAAGGAAAGGTCATAGGCCTCTTTTATCTGGAAAACAACCTGGCCCAGGGGATTTTTACCCGGGAACGGCAACAATTCTTACAGCTAATATCCGCCCAGATCGCTGTCGCTTTAGAAAATGCCAAACAGTATCAGAACCTGGAACGAATTATCTCCGCCCATACCCGGGCCCTGCAAGACAAAAATCTGGCCCTTGAAGAGAGCAATCGTAAGCTGGCAGAAGCCAATGAGAACAAAACCCGCTTTGTGGCTAATGTCAGCCACGAAATTAGAACCCCCCTCCAAGGAATCATGGGGATGACCAGCCTCTTAAAAAAGGAGGGTCAATACAAAGAGGAATATATTGATTTAATTCAATCCTCGGCAGCATCCCTGCTGGGAATCATTAATGATATTTTGGATATTTCCAGGATCGAGTCCAACCTTATCCTAATAGAAGAGAGAGGGTTTTGTCTAAGGGATTTAATCACTCCAATTCTGGATGCCTATAGGATCAAGGCTGAAGAAAAAGGGATTAGCTTCCTGGCTGAGATGAGCTCCGACCTCCCGGATTATCTCCGGGGAGATCCCTTGAGAATCAGTCAGATTCTCAATAATCTGTTAAACAATGCCCTGAAGTTTACCCATCAAGGGTCAGTAGAGCTTAACATTCAATCTATTGCTCACACCGAAACCAAGCAGGTGGTTCAATTCCAGGTTAAGGATACAGGCATCGGGATTTCTGAAATCAAACTGCTAACCATCTTCCAAAGCTTTTCCCAAGCTGACAGCAGCATCACTAAAAAATACGGTGGAACGGGGCTGGGCCTGACCATTGTTAGGCGCTTCGCAGAATTAATGCAAGGGCGAATTGAAGTGGAGAGTCAGGAAGGAGTCGGCAGCACCTTCTCTCTCCTTCTGCCCCTAGGAATTGCCAGTCCCCAGGAGATAGCTCTAAATGAGGCAGCGGTTAGCTTGGAGAATCAAGAGCGGGAGGATCTGAAGAGCTTAAGAGTCATAGCTGCCGAAGATAATCTGGCCAATCAGACCTATATTAAGCAGATCTTAACTTATCATAATTGTGCTGTGACTATGGTTAATAATGGCTTTGAACTGCTGCAAGCCCTGAAGTTTCAGGATTATGACTGTATTTTACTGGATAAGAATATGCCTATCATGGATGGCTTAGAGACGACGAAATTCATCCGTACCCTGGAAGGACAAACAGGCCGGCATATCCCTATCATAGCCTTAACCGCCTCAGCTATTCTGGGTGACCGGGACAGACTCCTCCAGCAAGGGATGGATTATTATTTGTCCAAACCTATTCAAGAAGAAAAATTATTGACTATCCTTAAGCAAGTGCGCCAGTCAGCAGGCTTGGCGAAGGAGAATCAAATACCTGAAGGGGAACCTGGTCAAAGGTGCAGGGAAGAGTGCAGGCCACAAGCAGACCTTCAAGAACCGGGTCAATTGATCAATCAGGAGATATTCCGCCAAGAAGCCAGACTTTTTGGCCGAGATGTGATGCTATTAAGTATTGAAGATTTCTTAGAAAATTACCAAACTTGGCTGGAGATAATTGGAACAGATCTGGAAGCCCACGACTCAGGGAAATTAGAAAAAAGCGCCCATCGACTGGCCAGCGCTTTATCTTGTCTTTATGCTATGAAGGTTTTTAAGACTGCGGGAGAACTGGAGCGGGCAGCAGAGGCTGGGGAGTGGCCCAGATCCCATGAACTGTACCAGGAACTCGGTGAATTAATGCCTCGTCTGGTGGAGGAGCTTCAGCAGGTTAAAGAGACATTGGCAGACGATAGCCCACATTCCGGACAGTCTCAATAAGCAGGGGACTCTGGCCTATTTCCTCCAGCTTTTTGCGAATTCTGCGGATATGGACATCCACTGTGCGAGTCTCCCAGAAGCCATCTTCCGACCAGACAGTATCGAGAATTTCCGCCCGGGTGAAGACTCGGCCCGGTCTTTTGGCTAAAAGGGATAACAGCTCAAACTCTTTGAAGGAGAGCTCTATCTCCTGATCGTTAACGGTGACTTTGCGACTAGACAGATCCATGACCAGACCCCGGAAGACTACTTTAGGAGAAGCTGTCCGATTGGAATCCGCCCTGCGCAGTACGGCCTTGATCCGAGCAATGAGTTCGTGGAAGCGGATGGGCTTGGAGATATAATCATCGGCTCCTAATTCCAGACCGATTACGTGATCAATTTCACTATCCCTGCTGGTCAGCATGAGCACAGGGACATAGCCATAAGTAGGATGAAGTCTTATCTCTCTAAGTGTATTAAGTCCGTCCATCCCAGGTAGGACCACATCTAAGAGAACCAAATCAATGGCCAGAGCATCCAGAATCCGAAGGGCATTCTCGCCGGATTCCGCCTTAATAGTATGATACCCGTTTTTGTTTAGGGCAGACTCCAGCATTCTTAAAACAATGGGATCGTCATCAACGATTAAGATATTGTTGCATGCCATAGTACTCCCCCTTCTGCTTGATTAATATGTTTAAATTAGATAATTTTAGGTGATTTACATTATTGTAACATATGTACGAAGATTTGTTACTTAGTTTTGCTAGAATTTATGTTAGGAGACGTTTAAATGATTGACACACATAGCCACATCCTCCCCGGTCTAGACGATGGGGCGAAGACTATAGCAGATTCCTTGGGGATAGTTCGTCAACTAGTTCATTCGGGATTTACAACTCTAATTGCCACCCCTCATGTGATGGAAGGAAGGGACTTCTTAAGCCCTGAGGAGATCCTGGCTGCTGTGGAGCAGTTGCGCAAGCATGTGGCAGAGGAAGAAATCCTGGTGGAGATTTGGCCCGGGGCAGAGAATTATATTTCTCCGGATCTGGGGAAATGGGCTGGCGAGGGTAAGCTGATGACCCTGGGAAATACGGGTAAGTATCTGCTCTTAGAGCTGCCCATGCTGGAGATTCCCCAGTATACGGAACAAGTCCTCTTTGACTTGCAAGTTCAGGGGTTGACTCCGGTGCTGGCTCATCCGGAGCGGAATAGGGGTCTGATCGAGAGGCCGGAGTACTTAGTTGAATGGGCGAATAAGGGAGTACTCTTTCAGATGAACTTGAGAAGTCTGAGCGGGAGGTATGGGCCCGAGGCTCAGGAATTGGCGGAAAGGATGCTGAGGAGTGGTTTGATTCACTTTGTTGGGTCGGATGCTCATCGGATTTCGCAGGAGGATGGGGTTTATCTTAAGGGGCTGGGGAGTGTCAAGGAGACGGCTGGAGAAGAGGGGTTCCGGGAAGTAACGTTGGAGAACCCTCGGGCGGTTTTGACGGGGGAAGGTTTGATGGGGGGAAGGGAGTATTTCCTACATCAACCAAATAAGAAGAAAAAGAGAAGATTTTGGGAGTTGTTTCGAAGATAGAAGGATATCTGGAAGAAGAAACATGAGATTGACTCGGATTGTGGCGAAGATTACTGGAATTGTGGTTATAGTGTAGGAATTTTTTGATTAGTGTGTGAAGGATATTACTTTCTTATAGGGAAATATATGGAGTGCATTTGGTCCTGGGACTGAAGACCTAATTAAATTAATGGAACTTGGCTCGGATAAGGGGATTATGATATGAATGTAATCTTACTTACGGGTGGATCAGGAAAAGGGAAGTGGAACAATGCTGAGGGAACGGGGAATAACTGAAAATATATCTGAACTAGTAGACATTGTTCTGATTGCTATAGGCTTTTCTTTAGCTATTGAAATCTATCAAATAAAGAATGTCGTAACAAGTAATAGTTGGCCAAGGTACTTTGCAGTATTCTTGATCTACTTATTAGCCTGGATCATCGCCAGCAATTCTTTAAAAGTCTATCAATCACGCCGTTTCATGTCTGTGCGGCGTGAACTAAGCCAGATGATGAAAGCTCACTTTTTCTCATTTGCAGTAAGTATGATAACTACTTATCTTTATAACCCGAATATACTGCGCACACGCTTCTTCTTCTACTTTGGGGCTTTTGCAGTGAGTTTGACCATTGGAATGCATATTGTGACACGGTTGGCTTTGGAAGCAGGGAGGAAACTAGGCAGAAATACTCGTTATGTATTGATTCTGGGTGGAGGCTCTGCTGCTAAGCTATACTTACAGAAATTAAAGGATAACCCTCAGTTAGGTTATAGAGTTATAGGGTATATTGCCCCAACTAAAAATGGTCTTGAGATACCTTACCTCGGGGATTACTCCAATCTGGAATCAATTATACGCATGAATATCGTAGATTTAACGGTTGTTACAGCGCTGATTACGGAAAAGGGAGTTCAAGAATCCATTGAAATTCTGGATGTCATGGGTAAAACAGTGGCTGTACTTCTCGACGATATTGTGACGAAGGTTTCTCGCAGCAGGCCTATGGATTTCGGGGGGCTCTCAATGGTTGTGTATGATAGCCACCCCAGACGGCCTTGGCATGAAGCCGCTAAACGTGGGATGGATGTTATTTTATCTGGGGCTGGTCTTATTGTGCTTAGCCCGGTCTTTGCTTTAGTAGCTTTAGCTATAAAGTTAACCTCCAAAGGGCCGGTAATATTTGCTCAGGAAAGAGTTGGGTTAAATGGACGGGCTTTTAACATTTATAAATTCCGGTCGATGGTTGTTAATGCCGAAGAACTTAAGGAACGGTTGGCACATTTAAATGAAATGAGTGGGCCGGTTTTTAAGATTGCTAATGATCCGAGAGTGACAGCAGTGGGTAGGTTTATTCGCAAGACAAGTATTGATGAACTGCCTCAGCTGTACAATGTTTTTCGAGGGGATATGAGTTTAGTTGGGCCAAGGCCACCCTTGCTCAGTGAAGTTAATTTGTACAATTCTAAGCATCGGAAAAGGTTGGCGGTTAAGCCGGGGATAACGTGTATTTGGCAAATTAGTGGCAGGAATGAAGTGGACTTTGATCAGTGGATGGAAATGGATGCTGAGTATGTGGAGCGCTGGTCGTTGTGGTTGGATTTGGGGATATTGGCTAGGACGGTTCCGGTGGTGTTGGGGAGGAAAGGTGCAAGTTGAAAATAATGATATAAACTGACGCTACTAAGTTGGATTGTCATCAAAAAATTTAGTTTAGACCTAGCTCTACAGTATAGGAACCGCTTAGAGGAGATATGAGCGCCTAATCAGCGTACCGGTCTAGACGATTCATACCAGCGATCCTTGAAGCAAGACAGCTGATTATTACTCATTTTGGCTACCTTCGGTATAACCATTACGGCTGTAACCTTGTACCAGCCCATGCTAATACATAACCGATTTGTATTCTACTTCGAGGCTATAGCGATTTGTCTTACATTAGGCGTCCACCTAATTGTGCGGCTGGTGTTGCAAGCTTGGCACTCGATAGGCAGAAATACACGTTACGTACTAATCCTAGGCCACGGTCAAGCTGCTCACTCTTATCTAGATAGAATTAATAAAAATCTCCAATTAGGTTATAAGGTAGTCGGTTTTTTAGCCCCAGAACGCAATGGCCTGGAGATACCTTATTTGGGTGATTATTCGAATTTACAAGCGTCATGAGTATGAAAATTGTCGATGTAACCGTCGTTACAGCACCATTATCAGATGAAAGAGTGAAGAATTGTCTTGAGTTACTGGATCTAATGGGGAAAAATGTAATTATTTTATTAGACGATACTGTAGCTAAAGTAACACGAAGCAGACCGGTTGATTTTGATGGACTGCCCATGGTGGCCTATGATGGCCGTCCGAGACTTCCTTGGCAGGTACTGTCTAAGAGGGTTATGGACGTTGTTTTGACGGGAATGGGTTTGATTGCTATAAGTCCAATTTTATTAGCTGTTGCGATTGCCATTAAAGTAACCTCAGATGGACCGGTTTTCTTCGGTCAAGAACGGGTTGGACTGAATGGGCGGACTTTTAAAATGTATAAGTTTCGATCGATGGTTGTAAATGCGGAAGAGCTTAAGGCGAAGTTGACACATTTAAATGAGATGAGCGGGCCGGTGTTTAAGATTACCAATGATCCGCGGGTTACCTCGGTGGGTCGGTTTTTAAGGAGGACCAGTTTAGATGAGTTGCCGCAGTTGTGGAATGTGCTGATCGGCGAGATGAGTCTGGTAGGCCCGCGCCCGCCATTGCCGAGTGAGGTAAATATGTATGATCCGAAGCATCGAAAGAGGTTGGCGGTTAAGCCGGGGATTACCTGTATTTGGCAGATCAGCGGACGGAATGAAGTGGATTTTGAAGAGTGGATGGAAATGGATGCTGATTATGTGGAGCGGTGTTCGCTTTGGATGGATGTGGAAATATTGGCTAGGACGGTGCCAGTGGTTTTTATGAGGAAGGGTGCGAGCTAAGCTGTACTTTTACAAGCGTCCATGAATATGTCGAGTTAACTTTTGATCCTACTTTGCAATAACAGAGCTTTTCAACTCTTTGGGATATCAATTCATTTCCTCCTCCTGTGTTCCTTCAAGGATACTTTCTCATAGCTCCTACGTCAACTATCCTATTGTTCGTAGAGAAGGAAGAGTTGATATAGCTTCTTAATCGCAAAAACGGTCCAGAAGGACAAGGCAGAGAAAAAGGACACCGGGACAGGGATGTCCACAATGGAGTGTAAAGATAAGATGAAAATTCTGGTAACAGGTGGAGCCGGGTATATTGGCTCACACACGGTAATTGAATTACAGGCAGCGGGCCATGACGTAGTAGTTGTAGACAACTTGGTTAATTCCAGTGAAATCGCTCTGAAGAGGGTTGAGAAGATTACTGGAAAAGAGATTCCGTTTTATAAAGTTGATATTAGGGACAGGGAAAGCATAGACCGTGTGGTTCATCAGTTTAAATTCGGCTGTTGTATCCATTTTGCGGGCCTTAAAGCGGTTGGAGAGTCGGTTTTCCTCCCTTGGGAGTACTACAATAACAATATAACTGGAACGCTGGTTTTATTGGATGTGTTGAAGAAGAACAGTTGCAAGAATATTATTTTTAGTTCTTCTGCTACTGTGTACGGCAACCCGGCTGTGGTTCCGATTACAGAAGAGTGTCCTAAGGGAGAGTGTACCAATCCTTACGGCCAGACGAAGTCGATGTTAGAGCAGGTAATGATGGATATGCAGAAGGCGGACGTAGTAAGTAGCGATCCAAACCCGTGGAACATCGTACTGCTACGTTATTTCAACCCTATTGGGGCTCACAAGTCTGGCACGATTGGAGAAAACCCTAATGGTGTTCCTAATAACTTGATGCCTTACATTACTCAGGTGGCTGTTGGGAAGTTAGAGAGGTTAGGGATCTTCGGTTGTGACTACGATACTCCGGACGGTACGGGGGTTCGTGATTACATCCACGTCGTAGACCTTGCGAGAGGCCACGTAAAGTCACTTAAAGCTATTGAAGAAAAGTGCGGGGTAGAGATTTTTAACCTGGGCACTGGTGTAGGGTACAGTGTGCTTGACGTTGTTAAGGCTTTTGAGGAAGAAAACGGAGTGAAAGTTCCGTATGTGATTAAGGAAAGAAGAGCCGGGGACATCGCGGAGTGTTATAGCGATCCGAGTAAAGCGTATGAGAAGTTGGGCTGGAAGGCTGAGTACGGGATCGTAGAAATGTGCCGGGATAGCTGGAAGTGGCAGAAGAATAACCCGAATGGATTCGAGGAGTAGTTGTGTGAGTAGACACACGGTTTATGTAAGAAAGAGGTACACAGTAGTTGTGTGTGGAGAAAATTGGATAAAGCAATGTGCGGAATCGCGGAATCGTTGGATTCACAGGTAGAAAACAAGCAGCACCAATTCTATTAGATGGATTGAATAAGCTCGAATATAGAGGTTATGACTCAACGTTTCAGTGGCTAAGGGCCTTGATGTTGATAAGCCGAGAAATCTGAAACGGTAGAATAAATTAAAGAGCACTAAGGGAACGATGAAAATGAGAAAATATGACTATTTGAAAATTGCTGTGGCTGGCACCGGATATGTTGGTCTGTCAATTGCCATTCTTTTAGCACAGCACCATGAGGTTAAGTCTGTGGACATCATACCAGAGAAGGTAGAAAAGATTAACAGAAAAATTAGTCCTATTCGGGATAATTATATTGAAAAATATTTGGCAGAGAAGGATTTGAACCTGGTGGCTACAACAGATGGCGAGGCTGCTTACGCTGATGCAGATTTTGTTGTGATTGCTGCTCCTACCAACTATGACTCTGCAACTCAGCATTTTGACACAAGTGCGGTTGAAACTGTAATTGATTCAGTCATGAAAGTTAATCCTGAGGCTGTAATGGTTATCAAGAGTACCATTCCTGTGGGTTATACAGAGAGTATCAGAGAAAAAAAGAATAGTAAGAATATCGTATTCAGCCCGGAATTTCTCCGTGAATCCAAGGCTCTGTATGACAATTTGTACCCAAGTAGAATTATCATCGGTTGCGATGAACAAACTAGAGAAGAAGCAGAAGTGTTTGCAAAGTTGCTACAGGAAGGGGCTCTCAAAGAAGATGTTGATACGTTTTTTATGGGATTTACAGAAGCAGAAGCTGTCAAACTGTTTGCTAATACTTATCTAGCACTTCGTGTGTCTTATTTCAATGAACTTGACACTTATTCTGAGATGAAGGGACTGGATACTAAAGCCATAATCAATGGTGTTTGTCTTGATCCTCGTATTGGTAGGCATTATAACAATCCGTCTTTCGGATATGGTGGTTATTGCCTGCCGAAAGATACAAGACAGCTTCTCGCTAACTATGCAGATGTTCCTCAGAACATGATGTCTGCCATCGTTGAAAGTAATAGAACAAGAAAAGACTTTATTGCAGATCAGGTTCTAAAAATGGCAGGCTACTACGATTATTACTACCGTAGGGATTACAGAAAAGAAGACGAAAAAAGCTGTGTAATTGGTGTGTACAGACTTACCATGAAGAGCAATTCCGACAATTTCCGTCAGAGTGCAATCCAGGGGGTTATGAAACGCATCAAAGCCAAGGGTGCAACCGTAATCATTTATGAACCAACTCTTGAAGACGGAGAGACTTTCTTCGGAAGTAAGGTCGTTAATGATTTGGATGAGTTTAAGAAGCAGAGCCAGGCAATTATTGCAAACAGATATGATAGCTGTTTGAATGATGTAGTTGAGAAAGTTTACACGAGAGATATTTTCCAAAGGGATTAAAGGACTGTCTATAGATGAATATGCAGGATAAAATATCAATAATAACTCCGTCATGGAACAGTGAAAAGTATATAATTGATACCATTCGATCAGTTCAAGCGCAGACATATACAAACTGGGAAATGATTATTGTGGATGATTGTTCCTCCGATAAAACCGTTCAAATAGTCGAAAAGATTGCAGCTGATGATCCAAGAATTAAAATATTAAGACAGCTCGTTAATGGTGGAGCAGCAAAGGCTAGAACACGTTCTATGCAAGCAGCCACCGGACGCTTTATTGCATATCTGGATGCAGATGATATTTGGAAGCCGGGAAAATTGGAGAGACAAGTTCAGTTTATGAAGAATAAGAATTGTGGTTTTTCTTGTGCTTCATACGAAGTAATTGATGATTCGGGTAATAAGTTATATAAAGAAGTCCACATGCTTCCGAAAGTGGATTATGTCGGATTTCTTACCAATAACCTTCTTCAGACTGTCGGAATAATGGTTGATACTGAAATTGTAGATAAGAAGTATTTGGTTATGCCAGATATCAGAAGAAGACAGGACGCCGCAACTTGGCTACAAATATTAAAAGCCGGATTCGATTGTTATGGACTTGATGAAATTTTAGCAGAATACCGTAGAGCTGCTAATTCATTAAGCAGTAATAAGCTTAAAGCTGTTAAAGGAATCTGGATGCTATATAGAGATATTGAACATCTTTCCTTACCGTTTAGTTGCTATTGTTTTATTAGATACGCATTTTTAGCTGTGTGGAAGAGAATTTATGTTTGAACATGAACTGAACCAAGAATTTCTGCTTTAGTGTTTTTGGGGATTTTAGCATAAAGCTCACTTAGGCTTAATGCATTTCCCTCGAAACAATAACGTTGTTTAAGCTCTTTACCATCCCAATAGTGTGAAGTCCCTTATCCATCAGTTTTTGTAGAAGCGGAGCATGAGTAAACCAACTATCCATCGAGAATCCCGCCTTGAGAGCGCTTTCAGGAATTTGGTCGACGGCATCAGGTTTAGAATTCATTGCTTCCATGCGACGCTTATAGCCGATGGATCGTTTGTCCAAGTCCTCTCGCATTTCACAAAGACGGTTTTTAACCCTTAGCCGAACTCATCAACGTAAAATCTATGGGTGCAAAGCTGTAGCCATCAGACCAACCCAACGTGAGTAAGCTATAACCACAGATAAAGCGACCAGAAACATGGTCAAAGATTCGGGCTAAGAGTTCAACCTCTTACTCCTTTCTCGTCCCATGACAGAATCATCGACGATAAAAACACGGATACGCTGTGCGGAGGTGAATTTTTCAAATCGCCCGACAACCTTAAGACTGAGTAACTGATAGAAACGTCTCCAGTTATAACGGGATTCATTAAGAAATCGATAAACGACGTCTTTACCTGGAAGTAACTCTGCTCGGCTGCCTTCTAGTAAGCGTTACAAATTACGGCCTTGGAAGACTAACTGAAATATGATTTGGAATACGGCGAAGCTTGAGACCCCATAGGATTTACTGATTCCCGTTGTTCGAAGAAGTTGACTTAACTTAAGTGAAGAAAAAATTAAAGAAAGTTGATTTTGACGCTGTTCAGACAGAGAGTTGTGTTGTAACATTTAGATACGCACCTTTCTGGTTTGGATTTAATGGTTGTTTGGTCACTTCCATTTTACCAATTGGAAAGGTGTTTTTCTGTCAATAAGACAAAATCATTTTGTCCTAACCTAGATACATACTGGGTTAGAGGTAACTTTCGCTATGCGAAAGTTGAGTTAATAAGAATATATTTTTCTGAATTGACTTTTACTCCGGGAAATGGGATGGATCGTTTTAATCCTAGAAGTATGGATGTAAAAAAATGGAGAGATGTGGGAAATTAGATGGGGAATAATATGAAGGTTGCATTAGTTGGAAGAGTTGCCGAACATGTCGAATTGTTCGATGGTCAAACCGTAAAAACGAGAAATTTGTATGAGTTATTAAAAGATATCCATAATGTAGAATCTGTTATGCTAGTAGATACCTGTGAGTATAAAAAACATATAATTCGAGTTCTAATTCAATCAATTATAGCACTACAAAAATGTGACATGATTATTTTATGTGTAGCAATAAATGGAAGAAGGTTCTTCTTCCCATTTTTCTACTATCTAAATAAATTTTTTAAAAAGGATATTTATCATTCTTTAATAGGTGGGAGTTTAGCAAATAACATTGAGCAACATCCTCGCTGGAAGGAGTATGTCAATTCTTTTAAAATAAATTGGGTAGAAAGCCATGAATTGGTAGAAGACTTAAAAAGTTTAGGTGTTAATAACGGAGCATACTTGCCTAATTTTAAGAAGATTAATGCCATTAAAGATGTTGAAATCACACCATATGTAAGATATCCATACGAGTTCTGTACATTCAGTCGAGTGCAAGAAAAAAAAGGTATTACCGATGCTATTGAGGCCATCAATGCTATAAATCAAGACGCAGGTAAAATTCTTGCAAAATTAGATATATACGGACCAGTAGATGAGGATTTTAAATTTAGTTTTAATAAATATTTGATGCAATACCAATATTGTGTTCGGTATATGGGATGTATCGATGCTGATAAAAGTGTAGAAACCGTACGGAATTATTATATGTTACTATTTCCGACACGCTATTATAATGAGGGTATTCCGGGTACCATTATTGATGCTTTAGCAGCTGGCGTACCTGTAATTGCAAGAAGGTGGCACTTTTGCGATGAAATTCTTGCAAATAATGTAAACGGACTAGTCTATGAATTTGAAGAATCCGAGAGTTTAGTAAAAACAATTAGATTTGCGATTGAGCATCCTGATGAAATATTTGAAATGAAGTTTAAGTGCATACAGAAGGCTAAAGAGTATATGTATAATACAGTTTTAGAGCAGGTGACAGATACTCTGCGAGGATGCTATAAGGAGAAAATAAATGAAGGTATTACAGGTTATTCCGACACTTAATTTAGCGGGCGCAGAAAGAATGTGTGAAAACTTATCAGTTGAGTTAACTAGACAAGGCATTGAAGTTGTTGTTGTAAGTTTGTTTTCATATCACACACCCATTTCTAATAGACTGGAGCATGAAGGGGTTAAAGTCATTTTTCTCAACAAAAGACCAGGACTAGATTTGAGAATGATTGTGGCATTAACCAAGGTTATGAAAAGAGAGAGACCAGACGTTTTACATACCCATATACACGTGATGCAGTATGCTGTACCTGCAGCGATATTGGCAGGAGTAAAGAAGAGAGTCCACACCGTTCATAATGTTGCGGATAAGGAAGCAACACCTGGAAAACAAAAGTTTAATTATTTTTTTTATCACAAATGTAATGTTATACCCGTTGCACTAAGCGAAGAAATTAAACAAACAATTACAAAAAGATATAATGTAAATGAAAATGACATACCTGTAATTTTTAATGGGATAGATTTAAGTAAGTGCATTATAAAGAAAAGTTATAATGCTTCAAGCGAAAGCTTTAATATATTAAATATTGCAAGACTTGCAGAGCAAAAAAACCACAGAATGTTATTACATGTTATGAAAGAGCTTAAAAATCAGTGGCCGAGTGTAAGGCTGAGTATTATCGGTAATGGTTTTTTAAAGAATGAGATAATTAGTGAAATAAATCAGTTGAATATTAATGATATGGTTGAACTATTGGGAGTAAAAGATAACGTTTACCAGTATCTTAGTCAAGCAGATATGTTTATCCTGCCATCACTTTATGAAGGTATGCCTATGACATTGATCGAAGCTATGGGAAGTGCTCTACCTATAGTTACGACTAATGTTGGAGGTATTCCAACAATGATCGAAAATGAAAAAGAAGGACTTTTAGTTAATCCTAATGGCCAGGAATTATTAGATGCAATATTAAAACTAAAAGATGAAAATTCAAGACGGACCATGGGACAAAATGCTAGAAACAAAGCATTGAAGAAGTTCTCAGCTGAGCAAATGGCAAAAGCGTATATAAATATATACAGGTAGATTTTAAATGTTAAAAGAGTTTTTGAGAGAATTATGCGTTTAACTTATTTCGTTTTACTTAAATAATCAGATTAAATGCGGTAAGAAAGAGGGCAAAAGAGAACCAATGGGATTTGCTATACTGGTGTTGTTTTGTATATTGACATCTTACAAAATAATAAATAATAAGAACCCTGTTGCAATAGTATTATTTTATTGTGCCATTGCACCGAGTGTTAAATTAGGAGGAGCTACTTTCGATTCAAACTACTTATACATTACATTAATAACAATAATGATTTTCTTAAAAAGGCGGAGTATAAAGAAATATAACGCATTGAAGCCATTCTCTTTGATGACTATGATTTGGATAGTTATGTATTTTATAGGATGGCTTTCTCATGGAGCACCAAATTCAAATGAATTTTGGATTAGCGTAGTCGGTTTATTGAAAAATATTATAACAATATATGTTTGCTATCTTTTATCTATAGATTCAAATAGTCAGCAGTTGGACAGAACGATGGGAAAAGCATTGGGGTATATTGTTGTTGCCAATGCGATAATGGTAACTTTGCAATGGTTGATGCCGTTAAAAATGTTTGCATTGTGTAATGAACTATATTATTCAGCTGACAGAGCTGGTTATACGAGTGCAGCTTCAATTAATACGTGGGGTGGTGGTTTCTATATAGATCACTATTATAGATATTTTGGACTATTTGGAACACCTATGGAATTTAGTTGTGTACTTATACTTGTTTTAGCATTTTTATTGATTCAGATTATTACCGGAAAATTTTACTTTAAGCATCCAAAGCTACTGACAATTGTTACGATTGTTTTAGGAATTGCTACGCAGACCAAATTATTCTTCCTTATGCTTCCTATTTTGCTAATAATGTATGTTATGTATAGCAAGAAGAAATTAAACACGACCAGAATTATAAGTTATTTCTCACTTGGCATAGTATGTTTGTTCTTTATTGTTTTTTTAGATAAGATTTCAAATATACAGATGTTCTCTTATTTTCAGTACCTTCGAGATCCTTTGAGCGCTTTTGCTTCTAGATTGGGAAATGATAGTTCTGAGCAAGGATATATTTATCAAACTTTAACAGTAGGATTAGATAATATCCTTACGGGAGTAGGACCGGTAAGCGTTTATGGAGAAAAAATTGCAGATAGTTCGTACGTGGTCTTGTTACATAACGGTGGCATTCTTACCTTACTAGTAATGCTATTTTACTATGGAAGTTTATTTGTAAAGAATTCGAAAAATCATTTACCGGTTTTAAATATTTTATTAATTACCCTGTTTGTATTAGGAGCAAGCCGAAATGTTTTATTGTCCGGTTCGATACTGATAATTACCGTGTACTACATTATACAGAGTAATAGAATGCAAACTTCAAATAAGTTATATAAGTGAGATTAAAGAGGTTAACAATGAGAATAGTATATTTATTAACATACAAATAGATTGTTCTTTCGAAGTGCAGATTATTTGTTACGCAAAAGTGCTGGAGGTCAAAATGGTTAAAAGTTAAATAATATAGGAATACAAGTTAGTAAAAGTCTTTTTTACATTTGGTTACACTTTTCCATATGAGTATTAAATTAAATGTTAATCTAAGAATGAGTGGGTACACTTTGTATTTTAATTTTAATAAAATCTCAATCAATAAAAGGATTTATATGACGCAAGAAACAAAACTTAAAGAAAACTATAAAAGAATAATTAAAGGGCAAGGTGTCGGAGCTGTTTTGGTTAGAGGGGCAAGCCAGTCTCTAATAATACAGGTTATGGGTACAGGTTTAGCATTTATTTTGCAAGTCGTATTGGCAAGAATCCTTGGTGTTAATAATTATGGGGATTACATGTATGTTCTTACTTGGGTTAATATCTTAGTATTGGTTGGTAAGATGGGTTATGACACTGCTACGCTTAAATATATGCCTAAATATGAGGTTGACCAAAATTGGGGGTTACTTAAAGGTTTTTTGTTAAAAAGCCAAAAAGGAGTTCTGATCTTTTCGTCTGTAGTAACTTTTTCCATCTTATTATTTGCCTGGTTTAACGTACCAAAGTTTAGTTCCTCTTTGAGAGTAGTATTTTATATAGGGTCATTTCTTGTACCAGCTTTAGCGTTATTACAACTTTATGGGGCACGTCTGCGTGGTTTAAAGAAAATATTGGTTGCTCAAGTGCCACTACAAGTAATTCGACCTCTGTTTATAATGGTGATAACAGGGATTACTTATATACTTTTGCAGAGACACTTAACAAGTTGGTTCGTAATGACAATAAACTTGGTTTCAGTGCTTTTTGCGCTTTGGTTAAGTATCTGGGCGTTCAGTAGAAACCTTTCTCCGATAATTAGCAATGCAAAACCAATCTTCAAAGTAAGAGAATGGATGAGCACAGCAATTCCACTACTTGTTATCTCAGGAATGCAATTGGTTATGGGACAGATGGATATCATTATGTTAGGAATTTTAATTGGTACTGATGTAGCCGGAATCTATTCATCCGCACAACGAATTTCCACTTTGGTGATATTTGGGTTACAAGCCGTCAATACTATGGCTGCACCTATGATATCGGAATTATATTCTTCTGGAAGAATTAAAGAACTTCAACGTATGGTTACATTAGCTTCATGGGGGATCTTTGCAGTGACAAGTATTGGTTCTCTTGTTTTGATTTTTTTAGGATCTTGGATTTTATCTATCTTTGGACAAGCCTTTATTATTGGTTATTTACCATTAATAATTCTACTTATTGGTAATATAGTTAATGCCCTTTGTGGTTCTGTTGGATTTATTCTAAATATGACAGGAAATCAGAAGATATCTGGAGGGATTATTGCAGGAGGATTAGTTATCAACTTTTTGCTAAATTTATGGTTAATTCCAAAATGGAGTATGACCGGAGCATCTATAGCCACTGCCACTACAATGATATATTGGAATATTTTTATGGTTATTGTAGTAATTCGCAAACTAAAGATTAATCCAACCATTTTTAGGTTCAAATAATATTTAATGTAGCTTGAGGTGATTTTATGTTTTCAAGAGAAATCTTAGTTCAATGTAAAAAATTAGCACGGGAAGCAGGAGCGGAAATTTTAAAAATCTATGATACAAATTTTAATTTTAAAATTAAAGCTGACAAATCTCCGCTTACTTTAGCTGACAGAAAATCTAATGAAATGATTGTAAAAGGTCTTGTAGAGAATTTCCCTGATTATGCAATTCTCTCAGAAGAATCCAGAGACGATAAAAGCAGACTAACTAATGACTATTGTTTTATTGTTGATCCACTTGATGGCACCAAGGAATTTATTAAGAAAAATGGTCAATTTACGGTCAACATTGCATTAGCCTATAAGCATAAGATTGTCGTTGGTGTTATATACGTGCCAGTTACGGGTGACTTATATTACGCCAGTAAAGATTATGGATCATATATAGAGAAAGTTCAAAACGGAGAACTTGGTTTGGAAAAAAGGAGACTTCAAGTTACAAATAAAGTTAAAAATCTTATCATGGTATCCAGCAAGTCTCATTCATCAGAGAAAGAGGCTAAGCTAATTGAAGCGAATAATGACAAAATCAAAGAGACCATATCGGCAGGAAGCTCACTAAAAGGCTGCATGGTAGCCTCAGGTGAAGCCGATGTATATTATCGTTTTGGGTTAACCTCTGAGTGGGATACTGCAGCAATGCAATGCATCGTTGAAGAAGCAGGTGGAATTTTTAGGCAAATGGATGGAACCGAGATGCTTTATAATCGGGAAAACACTCTGAATGAAAAAGGGTTTTATGTTGTGAATAGAAAAGAAAATATCTGGGTTTAAGAAGCTGTCGAACGCAGCAAAAAGAGGTATTTAAAAATGAAAAAAACAATGTATAAGGTTTTGCAATTGTTTTCTTATCTTAAAGAGATCGATCCAGAATTAAATAGTAACAATGATAGCTTTGTTATGCTAGTTCAAAAGGCAGCAAAATTAATATTTAATGATTCCTTTAGCGAGAATGAGGGACTGAAAGAATCTGGGGATGGTTTTAAAGATGCAAGTCTCCAAATTGCCGATATGTTTACTGCTACAATCCTTTGGTTGGGTGACACAGATCTTATCGCGGGAAAAAGCTATCACATTAGATTAGGGCCTAAAGTTGCGACAGCTACTGTAATGGCACTTAAATATAAAATTGACATAAATAATGGCAATAGAATTAGTGTCAACAGTCTACTAAAGAATGAGTTGGCAATATGTGATATAGCTCTATCCGAAAATATGGTGTTTGATAAGTTTGAGAATAACAAGGTATTAGGGACTCTTAGTTTAATCGATAAGATTACAAATAAAACCTCTGCATTGGGTATTATAGAACATTCGTTGAGAAGATCAACAAATGTTGTTTGGCAGAATACCGATATCACTCGGGAAATCCGTGCCGAACAAAAGGGACAAAAGCCCCTGACTCTTTGGTTCACTGGCTTATCCGGTTCAGGAAAGTCTACCCTTGCTAATGAAGTAGAGAAAAAACTTGTTGCCATGGGCAAACATACTATGTTACTTGATGGTGACAATGTTAGGCATGGTTTGAATAAAAATTTAGGTTTTAAAGAGGCTGACAGAATTGAAAATATTAGAAGGATTTCCGAAGTCGCTAAATTAATGAATGATGCAGGAATTATAGTAATTTCTTCGTTTATTTCTCCTTATAAAAATGACAGGGAAAATGCGAAAAGAATAATCGGTAATGAGTTCGTTGAAATATATGTTAGCACACCTCTTGAAGAATGTGAAAAAAGAGATGTAAAAGGACTCTACAAAAAAGCCAGAGCAGGTGAGATACCAAATTTCACCGGGATTTCAAGTCCTTACGAAACACCTGAAAATCCTGATATTGAGATTGATACGAGTAAGTTTTCTATCGAAATTGCAACAGATATTGTTATCAAACAAATTATGAAATACTCTATCGAAGGACTCCCTTTTGGGCATACTTACCGTGAGATTGTTCTGAACACCAAGAAAAAGGCCTAACGTGGGAAGCTTTATCAAGTGCTCAAGAGAGCTTCCATATAGTTGGACTTAGTCCTCCGCATGATCCTTTGAAATGCTGAGTACTCTAGGCTTGTTTTGGCGAATAAATATGCAACCTGGTGTAGTGCGGGGATAAGGGTATTGTTGAGGTTGGGAATGAGTACTCGCCGGAACGGCTCCCTTTGGTCACTCTGCCGGTCCGGTACCAGGTAGTGCGACACGTTTCTAGGTCAATAAAAGCCTAGACAATAGAATTAACATCTTGAAAAGTAAATAATGGGGTAACGCCTTGAAAGGCTTTTCTTTAATACTCCGATAGGCGTGTATATGATTAAGCGTCGAAGCGTCTGAAGCTCGGTAAAGTCACATGAGAATTACCCTTAGAGGAAATCTCTAGGGAAACCTATCCAGAGGTGGATGGTGTAGTCCATAGTGCGGGAGTCTAAAAAATACCCATAGTAAGAATGTAGATAAAACCTACTGACGAAGTTCCGAATGTACGGGGGATTGTACCAACTGGTTAGAAATGTCAGAGCAAATATATGTTTGGTAGATGAGGGTGAGTAAAAATTACCTGTATGAAAATCCTTACGATGTTTCAGGCATCGAAGAGTCTACAAACCCAGAGGAACTACCTAAAGGTATATGTACAGACAGAGATGCTGGAACGTGGTAAGCGAAGAAGAGGGAGGTCTTATTACCGATGAACTATTCCCTTTGTGAAAGTAGGGTCACAGTACCAACGAAACCATGATAATAAGTGGAGGGATAGGCTCAAGTCGATCTATCATAAATGAAAACTTACAATCACAAAATCACTCCATAGGTTCTGGTGAGACTAAAAGAGGCCTACCTCGAAAGGAGGTGCTGCCACTATGGCTCCTACTACCGAGAATACCAAGTTACGCCACAATGAATACTACGGGCAACAAAGTACACTTGATGAATTGTATGATAAAAGGCTTGATGGTGCAAAGTTTAATAACCAAACGAAAAAAATTGTAGAAGAAAACAATATCCTTTTAGCTTATCGAAATATCAAGGCCAACAAAGGAAGTAAGACAAAAGGAACAGATGGATTAACGATTAAAGACATCTCGGATAGGACCAATCACCAAGTTATTAAAATGGTAAAAGGAAGGTTAAGGCACTACAGACCACAATCGATCAGTCGAGTGGAGATCTTAAAAGACAATGGCAAACTGCGCCCTCTTGGGAATTCCCACTATGTCCGATCGACTTATCCAGCAGTGTATACTTCAAACACTTGAGCCTATCTGTGAAGCGAAATTTCGTAATCATAGCTATGGTTTTAGGCCGAATAGAAGTACAGAACATGCAAAAGCCATGATGCACAAGATGATCAACCTTCAACACTTACACTTTGTTGTAGATATTGACATAAAAGGATTCTTCGGTTCGCCGGGCTAAGCTAGCTGTATTCAATAGGTGAAATTCCTATTCAGGGAAAGGGCAAAGCCACCCTACCTGAAATCGAACCTTGGGTCTGTAAAGGTAACGATACAGATTAAGCGTAGGCAGAGCGACGTTCAGGCCGTAACGCAAGTGAAGCTATTGAGCCTCGTTAGAACAACCGATGGCCGACGGAGTCGAATATCCGGAAGGCTACAGTAGATTTCCGCTATTGGCGAGGAAATTGGAGACCTCGGCGGGGTCTGAGTACACGGCATGACGGAAAAGGAAACGGTACGGAACCCGGGAGACTCACCTCGGTCTTCGGAAAGGAGTATGCTGACTGAAAGGACCATCCATAGGAAGGCGAATGCTGTGGTGGGAGTCGGACTCGCTGGTAGTACGCGGAGTGTGGGAAGCCACATACATGGGGAAGCGGCGGGGCAGAATGAGTTCCTGGCAAGGAAACATATCTACACACACAGAGGTGGAAAAGTATGTAACAAAATAGGACGGGATAGCAATTAAGGCTCGCTTCGACGCGAAGGCCCGCTTTACCTCACTAGCGGACATCATTACACCGGAATTTCTCATGGAGACATGGCGAATGATGAACCGAAAAGGGGCAAGCGGGGTCGATGGAGAGACAAAAAAACAGTTCGAATCGGAACTTGGTGAACGAACACGGAATAGGATGAAAGCTAACTGTTATAAAGCCCCGCCGGTGCGACGAGTGAAAATAGATAAAGGAAATGGTAAAACAAGACCACTGGGGATACCAACAGTTGAAGATAGGCTAGTCAAAGGGCAGTCGCTCGAATTCTCAAGCCATATTCGAACAGGACTTTAACGCTGCAACCAAATTATTAAGTTGGTTCTCATAATACAAGCATCTTTGTAACGGGTGTATATCCACCGTATTGTCCGCTCAAATACATTCTAATTGCATCCAGTTTAAACTCTTTTGAGTATGTCTTATTTTTTCTTTCTTTCTTTTCCCACTTAAACTACCCTCATGGGTTCAGTATTCAAAATTCATTATATAACCGTCTACCTTTAAGGATATAGTTCAAAAAAGGGGTCAATTTTCATTGACAATCAACAATTATAACTTGGAATTTTGTGTTTTAGAGGAAACGAAAGGAAGGTGCTCTCGTGAAGGAAAAGCCAATATTTTTTATTGGAGAAGGGCGAAGTGGAACTACAATTATATTCGAAGCTTTTTCAAAACATAGAGATATTGCATACTTGTCGAATTATACAAATAGATTATGGCTTCCTCAAGTAGGATTTGTGCATAATTTAATAAATAAACAAGGGAAAAAAAATCAATATGGTGACGTGAGTTTATTCAATAAATTCTATCCTAAACCTCATGAATCATATGAAACATGGGAAAAGCTCTCGGGGAAAAAATTTAGACAAACATTTATGAAAGACATGAAAGCCACTGATAGGGAGGCGAAAGTTGTCAAAGAATACATTCAGAAAATTATTAAATGGCAAAATAAGGAGAGGTTTTCCACTAAATTGACCGGCCCTCCAAGAATCACCTACCTTAGTAGTATTTATAATAATGCATACTTTGTTAATGTAGTGAGAGACCCAAGAGCTGTTGTGGCCTCTTTACTTAATGTAGAATTTTGGAAGAGGAAAGAGAGAACACCATATTGGGAAGGAACTTTTACAGAAGATAGATTTGAAATATGGGATAGTTATGATAAGTCTCCTACTGCACTTGCTGCACTAGAATTGTGTTCAGTATACGAGCAAACTCTACATGAGAGCAAATCTAATCAATCAAAGTTGTATACTTTAAGATATGAAGATTTTATAGATGATCCTAAACATGAGATGGAGAAAGTACTTCAGTTTGTGGGTTTAGAATATTGTAATAACTTAGATTCTTATATCGGTAGTACTGAATATAAAAATATGAATAATAGGTATAGAGAAAGGCTAAGTAACGAAGAAATCGAAATTATTGAAAATATATGTAGGGATTATATAAATGAGTATAGGTATCTGTGATTATTTAAACAGAATGTATCTGAAAAATTAACTATTAAGATTCAATACCTGTTTGGTTTTGAAGAAAAAAGATTACAGGGATAGGTCTACAGGGTAGGTTTCAAAGCAGGTTCCGGTGCCTGACATCAACTTATCAACTTTTTGTTTACCTTACTCGCCGGAACGGTTCCCGATGGTCACCTTTCCAGAGCGAAGCTTGGCTTTGAAAAAATCGCCTGTGGCACCATCAAAAGCAACCAACGGATGAAACCCCATGATTCCATAATGAGCATTGTAAGATGAAGATTCCTGATCCCCATAGGTATCGGAATGAGTCGAATCTAAATCGAGGAAAAGAGCTTCAGATTTTTGAAACGAATGAATTTTATCTAGTAACTCTTGATTCGCTTGATTCAAGGAGTGGATTGATTCTTCATCGAAACGTAAATAAAAGCGAGACAAACTGGGTTGAGAAGCCAATGACGGGGTCTTATAATTTGGGTAAAATCAGGATCCTTCGTTAACATATCAGCCGCATCATCTTCAAAATAACCAGCAATCATTTGATAAATCTTTTGGCGCAGCAAATTTTCGTTTGAATGAACGTAATAAGATCTTGAATCGTTAGCTTCAAATAGTTTGCCAGTGTCTTAGAAAATCGAATTTTCATCGAACCTCTAAAGAGAAATTAACCTGTATCAGATAAAAGTGCACCTCCGTCATTGGACAATTTGATTTTGTGATTGAAATTAAGAGTGAATTGCTTTAAGGTGGCATATTAAGAATCCTTTCTGTTCGTTATTTTGTAGCAGATTTAACTCTAACAGAAATGGATTCTTTATTCATCTATTTGGTGAAAAACAATTTTGGCTTAAATGCCTTAAATATCACAACTTTAACTACTTATCAGAAGAGCTGTGAATAATTCAGGCGTAAATAACGTAAATAAATGAATAGTGAATTTTAGGAGGCTAAATGAAGTGATTATAAGTGATTATTTAACTAAAAAATTAATTAAAGACAATATTTATATATATCAAATGGGAAAGGTTGGATCAACTACTATTGAGACTTCTTTAAAAGCAATTGGGGTTGATAGTGTGCATAAACATACTTTTTATAGACTTCCACATATAAATGAAGTTTTCAAAAATTATAATACAACAAAACTAGTGATAAAAAAAAGAAATAGAAATTTTTTAAAAACTATAAAAAAAATAATATATAATCATCTAGTAATGAAAAAATTTTCTTCGAAAAATCTAAATTCTAAAATTATTTCAATTGTAAGAGAACCTATTTCACGAAATTCATCAATGTATTTTCAAGATTTTTATATACCTTATTTTGAATATGCACTACTTAATAAAACTAGAAATAATATAACGGCTTCAATAGATTTGTTCATAAATGATTTTTTTAAAAGGTTTAACCATGAACATGGTATAAATTGGTTTGATAAAGAATTTTTGAGAGCAACCAAAATAAATGTATACGAATATCCTTTTGATGCAGATTTAGGATATTGCATAATAAATAAAAATGGATTATCTATATTAATTTTACAGATGGAAAAGATGAATGCATTGGAAAAAGTTATTGGGGAATTTGTAGGTGCAGAAAACTTTAAACTAATTAATGATAACAATGGTACTAATAAATGGTATGGTCCTGTATATAAAGATTTTAAATACAAGGTTTGTTTTTCTGAAGAATATATAGATAGTTTATATAACTCAAAATATATGAAACATTTTTATAGCGATAAAGAGATCAAGCAATTTAGAACAAAATATTTAGATTGGAAAAATAAACAATGAGTGCTCGAGGAGGAAAAGACCTTTGCTCGAGTCCCCCCTGAGTTAGAATAGTTGTCATGGACCTCCGAGAGAAGTATAGTGAGTTAACAGGACTCGGAGGAGGATAACTATGGCAAAGTACAGTAAAGAATTTAAGTACTCAATCATGATGAAGATGATGTCACCACTGAATCAAGCAGTCAGTGAAATAGCTAGAGAAACAGGATTGTCTGAGGCAACTTTGCATCAATGGAGAAAGCAAGCCAGAACCAAAGGAATGGCAGTTCCGAGCGGTCGGTGTTTGTCAAGTTAGTTGTCGTTTAACTCCAAAATTGTATATAAGTTAAGAGGACTGTTTTTCCTTATTGATTTCAGGTTGAATGCGCTCAGGATTGAGCCATACTTCATTATCTAACGTCCAGCTTCGGATTCCTTTTGACCAGCGCTCTGGGTGGACTGCTTTAGCCTTTTTCATAGAGTTTACGTCGGTTTTCTACTCGCCGGAACAGTTTCCGGTGGTCACCGTTCCGGAAAGGGTCATGGAACCTCTGTTTTCTTCGATAATTCGACATTTGAATCGACGCAGCTTAGATACTAGTTTGAAAAGTACAAAGAACCCCTAGAGAGGCCAAAGCACCAGGCATCTCAGGGATTCTTCAATGGACACAAAATATTGTCACATTCGACTGGGTGTTTAATAAGGGGGTCTCATTGTGTGATCGTGATCGCCTATGTTCCTCAATACGCATACAACTATTCCATCAGAGTCTTTCTCGAATCGAAAAGTAAAGCGAATACTCATATTCAAACTAGCTGACCACACTCTGTCAGTTCCGACCAATTCGTGAATTGAAATGCTTGCCTCGCGGTTCCCGCTCGGTCGGGGACTGGTACTTCCCGGAATTTGTCGGACACGTTCAGGGGGTTGGCAATGTTTTATTAAGGTAACTTTCATAAGCGTAGATCATTACAAGTATAATAATCAGAATTTGGGATAGGGTTTTCTCCTATTTGTTCTGTTTAAAAGGTAGTCTGTACTTGTATTATGGAACTCTGCCAGTTTGATTAAAATTCCCGTGGGTAAATCTACTTCGCCCCGTTCGTAATTACTGTATATCCTTTGGCTGCAATTAAGATACGCTGCAACCTGTGTCTGCGTTAGATCCTTGTCTTCCCTCAAATGCCTTATTCTTTCATACAACTGTAATCACCTCAAGATAATTATAGTTTAGCGAATTATTCGCTATTGACTTTTAGCGATAATATCGCTAATATTATCTCAAAAATGGTGAAAAAAGTTGGGGTGATGAACGTTGGTAGATTATAAAGAGATGTACAGTATTCTATTTAACAAAATGTCCGACATAATTGAAGAAATTCAGCACATACAGCGTAAAACCGAGGAAATGTACATAGATAGCAAAGACAGGGAGTTTGCTCTACTAAAGTCATACAAGGATTTAGACGGCAATACATCGGAACAACCATAAAACTGCCCTGACCTAGGGCCCTTACTTGGCATAACGGTCATTATCGGACGCACTGGGATAACTTTAAATATGATCGACACTTGATGCTTATAACAAAGTTTATTAGATTGTCTTTCCAATGCTATTTTGGTCTTGTTTTATAGCAATCTGCATGGTATTATATACCAATATATGGATGAAAAATTTTTAGGCGGTGCTGCATTTTTGAATGCCCGGCGAATATTAGAAAGAATTCTATTCGGTTCGAAAAATGTTAGATTTGATGATTTAATAAAACTAGCTGAGGCTTACGGTTTCCGGCTAGAAAGGACTAATGGTAGCCATCACATATTTATCCATACAGGGGTAAGAGAATTATTGAACTTGCAGGATGTTAACGGGATGGCCAAGCCATACCAAATTAGGCAGCTATTGAAGCTCGTGGAAATGTACAGCCTTAAGATAGGAGAATGATGAAAATGGCGGACTATCATGTAAATATATTCTACAGCGAAGAAGACAGTGGATATATTGCTGATATCCCGGATCTAAAAGGGTGCTCGGCATTCGGTTTAACACCGGAGGAAGCATTGCGAGAGTTACAGGCAGCAAAAAAGGTTTGGCTTGAAACTGCTATGTCCGAGGGAATCCCAATCCCAGAACCGCGATATCGACCAATTATTTATCAAGTTAATTAATGATCGGTTGAAAGGTTTGGTCAAGAATAGGTTCTAGACGAACAACGAAAATGCCCTAGTTTCCTAGGGCATCACTTAGCGCTCTAGAGTATATAAGTTTTTAATTCGGGCCTCCTGTTTTTTTATAAATACTATCCGGTTCGAAAAATGTTAGATTTGATGATTTAATAAAACTACCGGGATGTAAACACATCCCGGTTTTAATCGTGCGCCACGCATGGCGATTAACTAGACGGTGAAAGTCCGTTATGGGGGTATGTAGCGACCAACCATTAGCTTAAGGCAAGGGTGTCCATCGCGAGGTGGATGAAATAGGCGAATCCCACTGGAATTCGCCCCTTCCCGAACCGTACGGGCATCTTTCGATGCATACGGCTCTCCATTCCTATTAAGCTTTCGTCATAGCGGAGTTAAGCAAGTTATAGCACAGCTTGCATACGGGAATTTGTCTGCGATTAATTTTAATCATATATTCGATGATGGGTTTGCTTGGGCGTGAAATTAAATTCACTGGTTTACGATGGAGCATGCAGATGTTGTTAATGCTTTTACACAGAGTACAAGGTTGTTTCGTAGGATTACGTGGATTGTATATTGGAGTGAGTGGTGTCTTTGAAGCTGTCAGCAGAGTGTAAAAGTAGTTACGTCTACGTTTAAAGTTGGGATATAGTGCAAGTTGAGTTTTACGTTCCATGTTGTTCTCGTTGAGATAGTCGACCCTAATTGATGAACCGAACTTTGTGAAGACCTTTTTCATGCTGATGTCGTATTTTCGAGCTAAGGTTTTGGCTACGGATAATTGGACGATGTACTGGATACGGTCGCAATTGTAGAAGTTAACACAACCTACAGCCCGATTAACTAGACCGCGAAGGACTTGGTTCCCGTAGTTGACGATCTTTTCGGGTGGGAGTGGAATAAATTGTGTGATGCCATTTGGGAAACCGTCACTGTCACACAGACCATTTTGGTGAAGTTTCTGAATCATGCCCTTAATGTTTGCTTTAATACGAATATTACCTTTGTTTCGGCTGGCTTTATTTCCTTTTTGAATGAAATAGCCTAGAAAGAATGCCTTTTCATTGTGAGCATGTGTGATCTTTGTTTTCTCCAGGTTCAGCCTGAGGTGCAAGGTTTCCAACAGAAACTGCTTAATTTCATCTCTAACGGATTTCGAAAATTGCATTGATGCGGTGACCCCGACTAGAAAGTCATCAGCGTATCTCACATAGCGGAGGCGTTTGAATTTCGGGTCAAACATATCTACTGAGGACTGAGATTTGCGGATTCTTACCAACTTACGAATTTGCTCACCATTTTCTACGGAGTATTTACTACTACGGAGCTTTTGAATTTGGTATTGGATACGAGTGTAGGCACTACTTTTGCGCCGCTTCCTGCCAATGTTTTCACGTTTTGCTACTTCTGACATAAACCGATCTAGTTTATCGAGATAGACGTTCGCGAGAATCGGACTACAGGTTGAGCCTTGTGGTGCTCCGGAATTTGTTCGATGGTATTCATGCTGCATGTCAAAGTATCCAGCGCGAAGCATCTTGTTGATGAGACGGATGAATCGTTCGTCAGCGATTCGTTCGCGTAAAATGGATTCAAGAATTCGATGGTCGATTTCATCAAAACAGGCGGAGATGTCACCTTCAATAAACCACGATGTACCATGCCAGTTTTCAATTTGAGCCATTGCAGTGTGAGTGCTTCGTTTTGGTCGGAATCCGTGGGAGTAGTCTGAGAAAGTAGGTTCATAAATGCATTCGAGGATAATCCTAACCGCTTCTTGGAGAAGTTTATCCTTTCCGTTTGGAAAACCGAGCTTTCGCATTTTCCCGTTTTTCTTAGGTATTAGCTGAGTTTTGTTGGGGAGGGGGTTATAGGATTCTTTCCTCAAGTTAGAGATCATCTCGTAAACCCACTCCATACAAAAGCCGTCCAGTGATGTGCCATCTGCACCCTTGGTTTCTGCTCCATGGTTTGACTTGATGGCATTGTAGGCAATGATGTAGATGTCTTCATCATACAACAATCGGTAAATGTCCTTATTAATAAAGTTTGGGTTAGTGCTATTTCGTTTACGAAAGCCTTCTAGTTTCTTGAGTAGTCTGGTTTGATTCATTCGAATCGACTCCTTTTGAAATAAGAAATTAGGAACTGACTCTCTTCACCGTGTATCAGCCATTACAACTGATCATTTGGCTACTGTTGAGTCTCTCTGCCATATGCGGTGCTATTGCGCACTTAGGCAAGTCACGTTTCACAGGCTCAAATGGTGTATCCGTACTTAGGTGCTCCGTTCGTCGTTTGTCTGACGATGTCAGTTATGCCTGTCGGCCTACTAATGGTAGGCCAGATTCATACCTACCATACCGACAGATACTGCGAATCACTCACAGTAGCCTTCCTGGGACCATTGACTGGAGTTCAACTAATCTAAGTTTCACCATATACGGCCTAGCTCGCCAGTAATACTGGCTTTTCCGGCATGCTCTGGTCCCCCTTGACTTTCGCCTTAAGGTTAGCCGGATGCTTTACTACGCATTGTAGGAGCGTATATTTCTCATGAAATGCATTTGAGGTGCTAACGTGCGCACAATCTGAAGGAAGCCGGCGGCAAAGTTCCGACCCGAGGAACACAAACAGTATCAGGCGCAAAACGTGGGGTAAGACTGCGATTCAAGTCAAAGCCCGAAAGCTACACAGACACGTCAGCGTAAATGCTGCGGGTACATGGAATGAAAGTGAATCGTCTTACCGTGGGAGGCCTCACGGACAGGTTGGAAACAGAGTAAGAAACCTGGTTGAAATAAGATTTGTCGTGAGGAGTCAGCAGAGGCCATAGTACAGAGGTGTTCTAGACACTAAAAGGAAGGGCTGAACCAAAGGAGGTGTGGGTCAATGAAAGTTACTGAAAGTGGCAATTTAAAACACAGACAACTTCGAATAGAAGACTATCTGCAAAGGGCATCTACGGAACAGAGAGAGTATGCAGAAGTGTGCGCGCCATCCAAGATAACTGAAACCGACAGCACTAACACGAACAAGCAGACAGAAGGATTGCTTGAGCAAATTTTGAATGCCGAAAACCTAAATCGAGCCTATAAACAGGTGAAAAGGAACAAAGGCGCAGGTGGAATTGATGGTATGCAGGTGGATGAACTTCTGCCCTTCCTGAAAGAACACAAAGATGAACTCGTACAATCCTTCTGGGATGGTAAATACCGTCCAAAACCCGTACGGAGGGTAGATATACCCAAAGAAAACGGAAAGACAAGAAAGCTGGGAATACCAACTGTCGTGGACAGGCTTATCCAACAGGCGATTACTCAGGTTCTAAGTCCCATTTTCGAAAAGCAGTTCTCAGATAACAGTTTTGGTTTCAGACCCAAAAGGAGTGCCCATGATGCATTGCGGAAATGCCGGAACCACATTACAGAAGGCTACAAATACGTAGTGGACATGGACTTAGAGAAGTACTTTGACACGGTTAACCAAAGTAAGCTTATCCAAATTCTATCGGAAACGATAAAAGATGGACGAGTCATCTCCCTAATCCATAAATTCCTTAGAGCAGGAGTTATGGCCGATGGAATATTTGAAGAAAGTTTCGAGGGCGTACCACAAGGCGGGCCTTTGAGTCCGTTGCTTGGCAATATTATGCTAAACGGATGCGACCATGAGCTAGAGAGACGAGGACACCGATTTGTACGCTATGCAGATGACCTGATGATTTTCTGCAAAAGTAAGAAAGCGGCTCAGCGCACACTAGACCACATTCTTCCGTACATCAAGGGAACGTTATTTCTCAGGGTAAACAGGGAGAAAACGAAGGTTGCCTACGTAAACACTGTCAAGTATCTTGGATATAGCTTCTACATCTATAGAGGAGAAGGACGCCTGAGAATCCATCCGAAAAGCATCCAGAAACTTAAGGATAAAATCCGAGAAGTAACAGGACGAAGCAACGGGATGGGAACTGAAGAACGAAAGATGAAACTCAATCAAGTCGTGCGAGGCTGGACGAATTACTTCAAACTAGCTGACGCAAACAAACTACTTACTGAGTTAGATAAATGGCTGAGAAGCCGCATACGGATGGCAACCTGGAAGCGATGGAAGAAAATCCGAACGCGTTTCGAGAACCTCAAGAAAGCAGGCATAAGTGAAGAGCAAGCCTGGATGTGGGCAAACACAAGAAAAGGCTACTGGCGAATAGCCCATAGCCCTATCTTGAGTCAAGTCCTATCCAACTAGCGTTTTGAACGAGTCGGATATCTCAGCTTTAATCAATGTTATTTGGCGAAGTAACGTGTAAACTTTGGAAGCGCCGTATACCGAACGGTACGTACGGTGCTGTGGGAGGTCGGCTACTCAAATAATGGGTAGCCTCCTACCCGATTGTATACTTACAATTTTGTAGATGGAAGACTCTGGTCGTGGTAAACTTTTAGAACTGAATAGTTTAAGACCAGAGAAACTTTATTGAGTCTAACGATTAGGATAGAATTTTAGTTACCAGCGTATGCCACAATGGTATAATAAGGGATAATAATACTATAAAGAAATTAGAAATTAAAGGAGGACCTCGAATGCCTGAGATTGCAAGATTCTATGGAATTATAGTGAAGTTGTTCTTTAATGATCATCTACCACCTCATTTTCATGCATCATATGGTGAGTATGTTGGATTATTCGATATCAAAACCCTTGAAATGTTAGAAGGGGATTTACCGAATAGGGCCAAGAAGATGATAATTGAATGGGGAAGGATTCATCAAGAAGAATTGATGAATATGTGGGAAACTCAAGAGTTCAAAAAACTTAAGGGCTTAGAGTAGGTGAACTCTATGATACCACCGAAAGTAAAAGAAGTTGTTGCAACAAATGATTATAGCTTAATTGTAACTTTTGATAATGCCGTTATAAAACAATACAATATGCAGAATATGATTCAGCACCCACGATTTCTTTCCCTTAAGAATAAGGCCCTTTTTATGACTGTGAAAGTTGAGATGGGTGGATATGGTGTAAGCTGGGATTCGGAAATTGACTTAAGCGAAAACGAACTATGGACTCAGGGGATTGAGATGTAGGTTAAGAAAGCATGTTGGAGAGGGGAGGATGTTCTTGCCGAGGAAAGTGCTCGCCTCGCGGTTCACTCCATTATTTTCAAGATAATGGAGTGAAAGAGTGACTCAATTATCTAAACTGGTATAATAATTCCGTGTAGAGATTAAGTTGTGAGACAACTAATCGATCTTAGATAGACTATGCTTTTAAGCTGATTTTTGGCAAGTCGGGTAATAAGTCTATTCTTATGGCCTTCTTAAATGCTACACTCATCTTAATCCGGTTAAGGCAGACATGGTAGAACGACCACAAGAGTATGGTTGGAGTAGTTACCAGAGTTACGTTCAGGAAGATATAGAGGAGAGCACCTTGGTGAATACCGATAAGATATTAGGTAATTTTAAGGAGCCAAAGAGGTTGAAATATCAAGGGTTTGTAGAAGATGGTGTTATTAAGGATGTAGTAGGTCTTTTGAATCATTAAGAGCTTGCCGTATTTGCGGTGGCTCTTTTGTTTTTCCTATGGTATTGAGTGAACACTAACAAGAAAAATATGGATAAGAAGTAGGAAAACGGCTAAATAAAGCGAATAGGTAAGAATTGAAACATATGGATATCTGCCTGAGAAAACGATCAAGGTATTGAAGCTACAACGCTACATTCGCGAGGTTAAATAAATGGCGACGGTTGTAAATTAAATGTGAAAGAATTAATGAGGTTTCATATACCATTTTTACGAGAAGAACATTTAATAAAGGTGAGGAAAAGATAATTTTTATGGAAAAATTTACAAAATATATTTCAACTGTCAAAAAAGTGTTTAAAGGTGAAGATTTAAATTCAAAAATTGAATATTGTTTTGAATTCGTACTTATGGATGAAGAAATGCGAAGTAAAATTGTTAACTTTATTAAACCAAGTCATTTGGATCAGCAGTCTTATTTAAACTTAAACGTTGTTTTTGGTGTTCGTGACAGCATGGGGCAAATCTTTCTTACTCAAAGTCGATTAGAAAACCATGGAATGAACAATGAAGGCACCGGATATATTAATGTGGATACATATGTAGTAATCACTGAGAATGAAGTTTTCAATGCAGTCTGCACAAATGACTCAGAAAATGTAAAATATAACATCCCAAATGGTTGGGAGGATATTGTTATACATGCAATTGAGTATTTCTCTAATAAGAAAGAAAGGGATGCTTTTGAAAAGAACCTTGCTGAAAGAGAGACAGGATTTTCTTTGTTGAGACTAAGAAACCAGTACAAATCAGAAATGCTTGAGAGCATTAAGAAAATATTCGAACTTGAGAATCCCAATGTAACTGAAGACAGTTTGAAGAAAAGCTGTGAAATCAATTCAGAAAAGGATGCACGGAAGTTTTTTATCGGTAATGGGTGTAATCTAGGTGTAATTGAAAAGCATTACAATGAGGCTACAATTGAAAGATTTGAAAAGTATGCAAGCAGAGACGATAAATATCGTTGGGTTAAGGAAGAATACGTGGGCATTCTATGTGAGATTGCTGAGGGTAATATTGACGAGTTTGAAAATAAACTAAAAAAGGCAAATTTCATCCGTAATTATTGGATTTCTGATGACCCTGGTGAAGAGATTCTCCACAAAGCTTGCCAGAAAATTTTAGAGAAAGCGGAACTGGTTCCGAGAACGTTTGAGATCATTGCTTCTTTCAGACATTTATATTTTGACAGGTTTGCTGAAAGAGTAGAGAAAATAGAGCCTTTACTTGATTTGATTGACAGTTATGTGGAAAACCATTCTGAGAAACGATATGGGAAAATAGGCATACCACTAAGTAGTGATAATTACAAGAACGATTCGATCCGCTTGAGAGGTGTGATTGCTGAGAGGCGCAGAACGGAAAACCCCAGCGGATTTGAATTCGTTCTTACCGATAATGAGTCGATTGATAGAATCCTTTCAATGTTCAGCGAGGTTTATGATACTTCGGAGGAATTTTATTCTGAAGTTGTGGAAGGCCTGAATTTCTCTTATGGCGTAAAGGCTAAAGAGGGTAGGCTTTTTCTGACTGGTTTGACATATGGTGCAAATTCTATTCAGCGTTATAAGTCTTTTGATACGATAAGATTTGCAATAATAATCGGAGAAGATCGGAATGTGCTTACGCTAGATTGCGAGCGTGATTCTTCAGATGGCTCAATCCGCATACTAATACCATACGAAACAACTACGCCTGCTCCCCCAAATTTTAATGAATACAGCGAAATTCTTACAAAGATGATTGCTTTTTACCGAAATAAGCCTGAGCGCGATGATTTTGAGAAAAAGGTCAAAGAGCAAAATCCTGATTTTAATATGAATAGGTCGATACACAATATTCCAAAGGCTATTTATGAAAAGTATAAAGATAAGCTTAAGTCACAAGAAAGTGACTATTAGCATGGGGAATCTGCATGATGCACATAAATTAATCATCTGTCATTGATAAAAACCCCAGCATTACCATTAAATTCACAATTCATAATAATTCGAACGCAGTGTGTTAAGTGCTATCTGTAACATCGTATGGTACTGGTTTGGTTCAATCCCTTGCTCCGCTAATTTTTTGTTCAGTTCAGTTTTATCATGAATGACTTGCAGTTTTGAAGTAATGCGTTTTAATTTAAAAGTACGTCTTGCTGCTCTGTGCTCTTCAAAATCTAATCTGATTACAAATCCTTTGTAATAGAATAATAGCCATTCAGATTCCAAAAAATCGGCTGGTGCATGAGTGCCATCAGTACAGCCTATAAAATAAAGCCACACATCACGTTCATAGTTAATCAACCTACTGGCCAAAGGAGCATACCGGTACCTGGATTTAAAATGCTCCATTGTGTACTTTTTGAGATATATGTCTCCAATACTCTGGTTTAAAATGTCACAAAATTCTTGAAGTGTGTTCTTTAATAACGTATCTGGTTCATCCTGATAGCCAAGGGTTTCTTCTTTGAAAATGTATAAATGTTCCTTTTGAAGTGTACTATAGTATTGATGCAAACGAGTATTTGGATGCTCTTTTTTTAATGCTTCTTCTAGGGCATCGGTAGCTTTCTTGATGGGGTACCTTCGTAAAAACACAAAAAACAATACTGATAACACACTTAAAATTGGAATAATAACAATAAGCACACTCATAAGGACACTCCATATAAAATGATTTTTAAACGAACGGGGACAGGTACTAAACCATGCCTTGTGATACCTACCCAAATTTTGTTATGTCTATATAATTTTAGCGCAAAGCATCAAAATTGGGAAGTGTCAAGTAATAGAGGAAGGGATATAGTTGTCTATTCAAACATACTAATATCCCAAATCATAATATTAGACGTCTAGTTAGTCGTTGCCTTGTGTTTAATGATGCCCGCATAATATTTGAAATGAATATTGGGATATTACGAGAAATTCGGTTTGAAGATATCGCTTTGTGGAAGAAAAGAAATGAAGAAGTTAAAAGAAGTCGTAGAAAGAAAGAATAGTTCCAATAGTCCTTTTGGCAAGAAATTCACTGCTGAAAGGACTATTTTTTTTAAAAAGATGCAAAATTTCCGGCGGTTTCCTATAGCTACGATTAACGAAAGAAAAGCTTAAACAGGGTGAACTTTCGATGGTTTGTATATCGTTCAAATCAATTCTACTCGCCGGACCGGCTCTCGGGGTGTCGCCGTTCCGGGCAGGTAAGTGCGACACGTTTCTAGGTCAATAAAAGCCTAGACATCAGACTAATTCTGATAGAACTAACATCACGAAAAGTCGAATGAAGGGATAACACCCTGAAAGGCTTTCTTTAATACTCCGATAGGCGTATAGATAAATAAGCATTGAAGCGTCTAAAGCTCGGTGAAGTCGCGCGAGAACTGCCCCAAGAGAGAATCTCTTAGGAAACCTATCCAGAGGTGGATGGCGTAGTCTATAGTGCGGAAGTCTAAAAAATATCCATGGTAAGAATGTAGTAAAACCTGAGGGCTTTCCGTAAATTTACGGGGGGCTTTTTTATTTACTGGAACGCAAGAGCATAATTTACTCACCTTCGCATTTGATTGAACAATTGCTGCAATATCACAACGGATAACTCAAATGCGCAACATAGAGATTCAACCCCAGTGCTGGCATCTTGCAACAGGTTTAGTCATACAGAAGGCCCTTATTTCATCGCGCTAGGCCCCTATGTATCTGGAAATTTGCAAAGCTACAACAAACATAACAACTAATAGTGTTGCAGTAATACAACGTTTACTTAAAGAAGAATAGTAGTTTTTAATAAAAATTGACATTAAGGCATTGCTATTTAAGCATAGTTGTTAATAAATAAAAAGATGGCATAGATGTTGCAAGTAATATAGAATAATTGCTTAATGCCAAATACCAAATAGCAGTGTTGTGAGAAAGACAATGAGTGAGGAGGAAATAATTATGTGAAAATATTGGCATGAACTTTTTATAGTTAACCATCTTATTTTAATAGAATGGAGTTAATAAGAATGGCAACAACAATAAGTATGACCATCGATGATTTTGGTCAAATATTGCTCCCTTTGGAGGTTAATAAACAACTTAATTTAAAAAATGGCGATTGTCTTAGAGTTAGCATTCAATTGAATCAGATAGTAATAGCCTCTGTTAGATCGGAGAATGATGAGGATCTGGATGAGGAATTGCTTAAGACTCTTCTGCATGAAGGCATCTTGATCGACATTGAATAAGTCGAGAGTTCTTCGTATCCGGTGCTCTATCTAGAAGGAGGGGTTTAGATGCAGAAAGAATCTGCCTGGGATACCCTTGGTAATGAAGATTTATCCAAACTGGCTATGGATATGTTTCATCGTATGATGGTGCATCATACATTATGGTTCATGGAAGTACAACACCAGATGGGTAGGCAAGAGGCTTTAGAGGTGATGGACACCGTTTACCGGAAAAGCTTCCATACGCAAATGGAGCGGTTGTCTAAATTCTTTGGTTTTGAAATGGAAAATGGGGTGCCCAAACCATTACTTAGTCTGCCCAAGGAAAAGCTGCTTGAACTTATTACTGCAGCCTCCATAAACTGGCTGGCTAATGATGGTATATGGTTCCAGGCGGTGGAGTTCAAGCATGGAATGTTTGATGCAAAGCGCTGTAACGATTCCTGCTGGGCACAATTCTCGCCTTTCGAAGCTTGGTCTGTTAAACGTTATCTGGGGTTGCCGGAAAAACCGGGGCTGGCGGGTTTAAAGCAGGCCTTGCAGTTTAGAATGTATGCTGGGATTAATGAACAGAGCATTATTGAGGAAAGCCCGAACAGTATAGTTTTTCAGATGAATAATTGCCGTGTTCAGTCAGCCAGAAAACGCCGGGGTTTAGAGGATTACCCCTGCAAGTCGGCGGGTCTGGTAGAATACCCCCAATTTGCCAAGGCAATAGACCCCGGCCTTAAAACTGAATGTATTGGCTGCCCTCCCGATGCTCATCCCGATGAATGGTTTTGCGCCTGGCGCTTTACCTTAGATGAAGAAGTACTCAAGCAGGAGGTTTGATTTTCCTTCCTTCAATAATTAGTTGCAATATTGCAACAAACTATTGAAATGTGCAACATAGAGATTAAACCAAGTCTGTTAGGTTTTAAACGGGGTGGGCAGGCAAATTATCAGTGATTCTGCTTCTTTATTGCGTTGCGGCAATGCAACAATGCAACAATTATTAGGCAAGGTTTAAAGTTAGAAAGTAGCTAGGGGCTTGCTATATAGTCAATATTCAGAATTATTAGAAATTGGCATTGTTCTTGCTTATATAAGAGTTAAAGATGCGAAAGTAATTTGATTCCACATTGATTGACTAGACGGGAAAGAGTGAAGAAAAGAGGTGAATACATTGAGTGTGATGCAGTCCACGGCGAGCATAGCCAAGCGTGGCTTGGTGATGGTAATTACGGGGAACGGCAAGGGCAAGACAACGTCATCCTTTGGTCAGGCATTACGGGCTCTTGGACAGGGCTACAAGGTATGCGTTATTCAGTTTATGAAGGGACGTAAATATGGAGAGGTGATTGCCGCAGAAAAGTTTCTTCCAGACTTGCAAATCTATCAATTCGGACTGGATAGTTTTGTTATGCGGAACAATCCTGCGCCTGTAGACGTGGAGATGGCCCAACAAGGTTTGGCAAAAGCTAAAGAGATCATTGCCGGTGGTGACTATAACATGGTCATCCTGGATGAGATTAATGTGGCCCTGGATTTTAAGCTCATTCCAGAGGAAGAAGTACTAGAGATGGTTAAAAATAAGCCGGCAGAATTGGATATATTGTTAAGCGGCCGATATGCATCCGATAAGTTGAGAGAAATAGCTGATTTGGTAAGTGAAGTTACCGAGGTAAAACATCACTATAATGCGGGTATTAAAGATAGGGCAGGGATTGAGTATTAAACTATAAACCATTAGGAGGGAACAACTTTTGATTAATGAAGAATTAGTAAACAAGTCAAGCTTATTAAGGCAAAAATGGGAAGATGAAGTTAAAAAAATTGTGGCCAAACACCCGGACCAAAAAGAAAGCTGGACCACGGTTTCTGATTTGGGAATCAAGAGAATATACGGTCCCGAGGATATTAAAGAAATGGATTTTGAGCGGGATATAGCTTATCCCGGACAATATCCATATTTGAGAGGCTGCCAGCCATCCGGTTATCGTGGAAAGTACTGGACCTTCAGAATGTTCTCCGGTATGGGGACAGCTGTTGAAACCAATAAGCGCTGGAAGTACCTGTTGGCCACCGGCCAGACCGGCCTGAGCACTGCCTTTGATTTCCCCACCCTGATGGGTTATGATACTGATTCTCCCAAAGCCAGGGGTGAGTGTGGAAAAGTAGGAGTGGCTATTGATACCATCGATGATTTCAGAGACCTGATCAGCGGGATTCCCCTGGATAAGATAACCACCTCTATGACTATTAACCCCCCTGCAACTATATTATGGGCCATGTATATTGCTTGTGCCCAGGAACAGGGAATTTCTCTGAACAAGATCGGCGGTACCATTCAGAATGATATGTTAAAAGAATTTATTGCTCAGAAGACCTTTATGTGCCCCCCCGAGCCGTCGGTAAAATTAATTAGCGATACCATAGAGTTTGGTACCAAATATGTGCCTAAGTGGAATACCGTCAGTATCAGCGGTTATCACATCAGAGAAGCCGGGTCAACGGCCGTACAGGAACTGGCCTTCACTTTAAGAGACGGTATGGAATATGTAGAAGACGTGATCAGACGTAAAGGTTTACAGGTTGATGAATTTGCTCCCAGATTATCTTTCTTCTTTAACTCGCATATCGATTTCTTTGAAGAAATTGCTAAATTAAGAGCTGCTCGCCGGATCTGGGCGAAAGCAATGCGTGAACGTTATGGTGCCCAGGACCCCCGTTCCTTATGGATGAGATTCCATACCCAGACTGCCGGTTGCTCCCTTACCGCCCAGCAGCCTTACAATAACGTGGTGCGGACTGCTATTGAAGCTCTGGCCGGTGTTCTCGGCGGCACCCAGTCACTGCACACCAACTCACTAGACGAAGTTCTGTGTCTGCCTTCAGACCATGCAGTACAAATTGCCCTGCGGACTCAGCAGATTATCGCTGAAGAAACCGGTGTGGCCAGCACTATTGACCCGCTGGCGGGTTCATATTTCGTGGAAGCACTGACCAATGAAATGGAAGAAAAAGCTTGGGAATATATTCATAAAATTGACGATATGGGCGGTATGGTTGCTGCTATCGAGCAGGGCTTCCCCCAGCTGGAAATTTCCGATGCTTCTTATAAATTCCAAAAGCAAATCGATGCTCAGGAAAAAGTCATGATCGGTGTGAACAAGTATGTCCAGGAAGATGAAAAGATTGACATTCCGATAGTAGAAATAAATGACTCCGTTGAAGCAGAACAGCTCAATCGTCTGGCTGAAGTTAAGAGAAAGCGGGACGGCCGTAAAGTAGCCGAAACACTTAAAGACATCGAGGCTGCTTGTAAGAAAGGCGAAAATGTTATGCCTTATTGTATTGAAGCGGTTAAGAACTACGCCACTGTTCAGGAAATCTGCGATGTTTACAGAGGAGTTTTTGGGGAATACCGCGACCCTGGCATTTACTAAGATTGAGTTGGAATTCTTAGGTAGCCGGCATTTTTTAAAGTGGAAATGGTTTTTCCCTAAAGTTGAAGGAGGTAAGTGTGATGGCAGAGAGAAAAATTCGTATACTCTTGTCTAAACCCGGCCTGGATGGCCATGATCGGGGGGCGAAGGTGTTAGCCAGGTGTTTCCGGGATGCCGGCTTTGAGGTGATTTATACCGGTTGTCACCAGACTCCGGAGCAAATAGCTGCTGCTGCTATTCAGGAAGATGTTGATCTTGTAGGCTTGAGCTGTTTATCAGGTGCCCACAAGTATCTGTTCCCGCAAGTCGTTAATCTTTTGAAGGCGGAAGGTGCCGATGATATCTGCGTTATCGGTGGAGGGATTATTCCGGAGCAGGATATGCAGCCTCTTTACGACGCAGGACTAAAAGCATTATTTACGCCGGGAGCCAAACTTGATTCATTGGTGGAATGGATTAATACTAATGTAACTCCAAGGGCGTGAGTGCTATGAAAGAATTAGGTCAAAAAGTATTGGCGGGGGATGTCCGTTCAGCCTCCCGCCTCATCAGAAACCTAGAAGATCAAATACCCGGTACCCATGTTTTTATGCAGCAAATTTTTACTAAAACCGGGAATGCTCATGTGATAGGCATTACCGGTGCCCCGGGAGCCGGTAAAAGTACCTTGACAGATGAACTGGTTTTTTCCTACCGTCAGAGAAAGAAGACTGTGGGTGTTCTGGCAGTAGACCCCACCAGCCCCTTTACGGGGGGAGCACTTTTGGGAGATAGAATCCGTATGCTGCGGCATGCTGAGGATAAAGGGGTATTCTTGCGCAGCCTGGCTACCAGAGGTTCCATGGGTGGTATATCCAAGGCTGTGGGAGAAGCCATTCATGTCATGGATGCTATGGGCAAAGACTCCATAATAGTCGAAACTGTAGGGGTGGGGCAGCAAGAGGTAGAAATCATTAATCATGCTCATACTGTAATAGTTGTCTTGGTGCCCGGTATGGGGGATGAAATACAGGCTCTTAAAGCCGGTTTAATGGAGATTGCAGATATCTTTATCATTAACAAGGCAGACCGTGACGGTACCGCCAGCTTATATAAAGAAGTGGCAAACATGGTTCATATGTCTGTTACTAAAGGTGGTTGGGAGATACCTGTATTACTGGTAGAAAGCGTACAGGAACCTAAAAAATTCGCCGAGAGTGTGTCAGTTATTTGCGATAAGATCGAAGATCATTACCGCTACCTGGTGGATAATAATCTTTTGTCTGAGCGTTTGCGCCGTAAGACTACTTCGGAATTTAATGAAGCTCTGTGGGGAGCAATCCTGCAGCCGGTATTAAATGACTTAGATGCAGGCGGGGAAATGGAAAAAATGATTGATAAGTTGTTGAAAAAAGAAACAGATCCCTATACTTTAGCGGCGGAAGTAGCCGTTAGATATAAAAACAAAGTCTAAAGGTACAGCCGCGCTAATAAGGATAAATTATGGGGATTAGCTTCTATATATTTAGGGTTTAAGGATTTTTAGAGCACCTGTCCTTTCTGAGTTAACTTTGCTGTGGTAGGCCTTTGTTATATCGGAAAGGGCGGTGCTTCTACATTTTCACTTAAGGAAATAGCTGCAACAGCACTGCGGGAGGGTGTTTAGATTAGACTTAAGAGTCAAACGTTCTGGAATAAAGCACAATCCGGGGTAGAGCTTTTGACTCTTAAGTTATGAGACAGCAGGCGAAATAATTAACTGAAAAAAGGATAAATTCAGAAAACATAGAATTAGTTCTGAGATCTAAAAACTAATATATATGCAGTAAGGAAGTGAGATTAAATGAAGGTTCGGGAAATTATGACCCCTGATCCCTTAACCATAAGTCCTAATCATAAGATTTGTGAGGTAGTAAATATTTTTATAGCCAATAAAATAGACGGTGCCCCGGTATTAGACGAAAATGGTAAATTAGTAGGCCTTTTTACCAAGAGTCATATTTACCGGGCGATAAGCAGGGGCATGGATATGAATACCCAGGTGGAAGTCTTAATGACCCGGAAGATTCTCACGGGCCATCCTGAGGATGAGTTTGGTGATGTAGTCAATGCTACGGTACCCCGGCTGCCCGTTGTTGAAAACGGGCGGGTAGTGGGGATCATTACCCGCGGGGATATTGCCAAAGCCTTCTTTCATTCTTACCGCAACATTTCCCTGGAACTTGATACGATCATAAATTCCACTCATAATGCAATTATTTCGGTGGATGCAAAAGGGATAATTAAGGTCTGGAATTTGTCAGCCGCTAAGTTACTGGGCCTTGAAGCAGAAGTTGTTGTTGGGAAAAATATCCTGGATGTACTTCCTACAGCTAGACTGTCCTATGTAATTGAGACTGGAAAAGTTGAAACTTTAAAGAAAGTAAAACTTAATGACTGCTACTTTGCATCTAACCGTTCTCCGATTAAAAAAGATGGTAAGATTATCGGTGCCGTTGCGGTGCTCCAAGATATCTCTGAGCTGGATAAGGTGTCTAAGGAACTGTGCTATGTGAAGGAATTAAATGAAGAATTGGATGCCATAGTGGAATCATCTTTTGACGGGTTATTTATAACTGACGGCAAAGGAAAAATCCTGCGTTATAATAAGGCCTTTGAACAGCTGACGGGCATTAATGCCCATGAATACCTGGGGCTAAGTGTGGAGGACATTAGAAGAGACGGTATTATTTCTGAACCTGTAACCTGCCACGTCTTGGAGAAGAAGAAATCCATCACGATTATGCAGACAAGCAAAACAGGTAAGCTTACCCTGACTACGGGAAACCCGGTCATTGACGCCAGCGGTGAAATAATCAGGGTTGTCTGTAATGTCAGGGATATCACTGAACTAAATCTATTAAGACACAAGCTGGAAAAAGCCAAGGGGCTAACCCAGCACTATGAAAATCAGCTGCGTACTTTGAAGCTGCGGTATGATAAATCGGAAAACTTGGTTGTTAGCTCGGCTAAGATGAGAGACCTGTTAGATATGGTGGTAAGGTTGGCCTCAGTTGATTCTACTATTTTAATTACCGGTGAATCAGGTACCGGTAAGGAACTGATAGCCCAGACAATTCACAGTAACAACTCACGCCAGAATAAACCCTTTATTAAGGTGAACTGTGGGGCTATTCCTGAGAATTTACTGGAATCGGAATTATTTGGCTATGATGGAGGGGCCTTTACCGGAGCCAAAAAAGAAGGCAAGCCAGGATATATCGAACTGGCTTCCGGAGGGACTTTATTTCTGGATGAAATCGGTGAAATGCCGCTGAATTTACAGGTCAAGGTGCTGAGGTTTTTGCAAAACAAAGAAATTATCCGGGTTGGGGGATCAAGTGTTATTAATATGGATGTGCGCATTGTCGCCGCTACAAACAGAAATCTATTAGAAATGGTGCAGCAAAAGCAGTTTCGCGAGGATCTTTATTACCGCTTAAATGTAGTGCCGGTACATGTCCCGCCCCTGCGCGATCGTAAAGATGATATCCCCCCCCTGGCGGCACATTTTGTGGAGGTATTTAACTACAAATATAAAAAGAATAAAAAGATATCACAGGGAGTAGTTGATATACTGATGCAGTATGACTGGCCGGGAAATATCAGAGAATTAGAAAACCTTATTGAAAGAATGGTTGTTACTACCATAGATGATAACATCACCGGCGAGGATTTACCTTCCTACCTGCGGAATAAAGTAGGAATTAGTTCCTCATATATTCTTGTTTCGGGGATGGTGCCATTAAAGGATGCAGTGGAAAGTGTGGAGAAGCAGCTTTTGGAAAGAGCCTATGCCAACTATCGTACTACAAGGCAGATGGCGAAGGAACTAAAAGTTGATGCCTCTACTGTTGTTAGAAAAGCTGCCAAGTACTGTATTTATAGAGATTCTTGACCATGAAACCGTGCAGCTACAGGTGTTAAAATAGATGCTCTTGGGGTATACCCGCTTATGTCCACGGATTTTTTGAGGTCCTAGATCATTTTGATTTAGGGCCTCTTAGGATTATCTGCAATGATGACTTTGTTTGTTTTTACCGATGTATTCGTGATAGAGATCATCCGGATGAAAGAGATCAAGATGCAGCAAAAATGAAGATCGCCCCCGGACATCGTATTCCACGAGAAATCAGCTTAAAGTTTGGAGTGAGTTATCTTTTAATCAGGACATTCTTCAGGACGGCCGTATGAACGCATCAAGGTTTTAATATATACGACAAAAGAAACGGTCACTAATTATAATTTTGTAGATGGAAGGTTTGGGGTGTGGTAAAATAAGGATAATTATGTAAGGTATACAAAAATATGCCTTATGATTTTTAATTGCCTTATTGACATGTATGTAAAAGAAAATACTTGAATCGCTGGGGAGGCCTCTGATGATTAAACCAAGTGGGGTTATTATTTTACGCTCAACCCTTATAGAGAATGATTCAAGAACCCTAAAAACTGCTAATTCTTTAGTGAAGCATGGGTACGATGTATGTATTTTAGGCTGGGATAGAGAGGGAAGCGGAAATTCCAATCCGCAAATTCAATTGAAAGATGGAATCGCGAATATCTGTTTATTTAAAACTAAAGCCGGTTATGCCCAAGGAATTAAAACCTTATTCAAACTTTTAAAATTTCAATCCTGGCTATTCTTACAGCTTTTAAAGAGAAGAAAAAAATATCAGGTTATCCATAGCTGTGATTTCGACACATCCCTGCCGGCAATACTGACTGCAAAAATCTTCCGCAAAAAACTCGTCTATGATATTTATGATTACTATACCCATTCTCATTATGTCCCCGGGAACCTAAAGGCTTTAGTAGAAAAAATGGATAATTTCGTTATCAATCACGCCACTTCAACGATAATATGCCATGAAGATCGCTATAAGCAGATCATGAAGGCCAGGCCGAGAAATGTTACAGTCATTCATAATACTCCGGAAATCCCATCAGATATTAACCAACAACTAACAGTAGTAAAATCTCAAAGTCCCAATCTCAAATTAGTATATATAGGTCTTTTACAAGATCATCGACTTCTGCAGGAGATTGCGCAGGTGATCAAAGGCTCCGAGAAATTCGAGCTGCATATTGGTGGATTTGGAGATCTGTCTGACTATTTTAGAGAGCTATCCGAGGAATATGAGAATATCTACTTTTATGGGAAAGTAGATTACAAGGATGTTCTGAAGTTAGAATCAGAATGCGATATATTGTTTGCGGTATATAATCCGGCCATTGAAAATCATCGCTATTCAGCACCGAATAAATTGTATGAAGCCATGGCCTTAGGCAAGCCTATTATTGTAGGCAAGGGTACAGGAATCGATGGATTAATTAGCCGGAATAAAGTTGGTTTAGCTATCGAATATACTTCAGAAGCATTTTGGGAAGCTGTAAACATACTCAGAAATAACCCTGACTTGAGAAAAGAAATGGGTGAGCAGGGCAGGGAGATTTATAAATCTAAATATAGCTGGTCAATTATGGAAGATAAACTGATAGACTTATATGCTTGACGGCTCTGTCTGAATTCCCGCAGTACGTATTTGGAGGATAAAAATGAAAAAGATCCTAATTGTTTCAACAGTAAGCAGACAATTTTATCTCTTTGAACAGGGAAATATAGAAGTACTGCATTCATTAGGGTATGAGGTACATGCGGCAGCAAATTTCAGGGATGCAAATCCGAGGTTAGATGAACTCAATATTGTAAGGCATCCTTTCGACATCCAGCGTTCTCCATTTTCATTTAAGAATATTAAGGCCTACAAACAGCTTAAGGAAATTATGAAGTCTGAGGATTTTGACGCAGTCCATTGCCATTCTCCAATGGGAAGTGTATTGGCCAGACTGGCAGCCAGGGCTGTAGGTATTTCAAAGGTTCTATATACCCCTCATGGATTTCACTTCTATAAAGATGCTCCTCTCCTCAACTGGCTGTTATACTATCCAATTGAGGTATTGCTTTCGCTATATACAAAGGTGATTATTACCATAAACCAGGAGGACTATAGTCTCGCGCAAAAATTCAAGGCGGATAAGGTCTGCTACATTCCCGGCATTGGTGTCAATACCCAAAAGTTCAGCAGTAAAAATGCTGATAGGGGTAAGACAAGAGCAATGCTGGAGATAGCTGAAGAAACAGTGGTTTTACTTTCAGTTGGTGAATTGAATAAAAATAAGAATCATGAAACAGTTATCAGAGCCGTAGCCAAGATCAATGATCCCAGGGTAATATATTTAATTTGTGGCCGAGGTAAATTACAAGCTTATCTTAAGAATCTGGTTAGGAGTCTTGGAGTGGAAAAGAAAGTGAGGTTCTTAGGATTCAGAAATGATGTAGCGGAGATATATTCTGCTTCAGATATTTTTGTCTTCCCTTCATACCATGAGGGTTTACCGGTATCTGTTATGGAAGCTATGTCGGCCGGTCTGCCGGTAATATGCTCAAATATTCGTGGCAATACGGATTTGATTGAAAATGGCCAAGGTGGATTTCTGCTTAATCCAAAGGATGTCAATGGATTTGCTAAATTCATAAAAAAGGTTGCCGAGGATAGGAAGTTAAGATTGTTCATGGGCCAGAAGAATATCGAAACAGTTAAGACCTTTGATGTTTCTAAGGTTAAGGTCAAAATGAAGGAACTATACAGTGAGGTAATCCTTGGGGATTAAGTCTTAATCTTATATGATATGGATGGGGAAAATGAGAGTATTAATTGTTGCCCAAAATTTACAGATTGGCGGGGTGCAAACGGCTTTAGTCAATATGTTGAAAGAATTAGTCAAGCAGGATAAGTTGGAGTTGGAGCTGTTTACATTTGGAGACGGCATCTTTATCCAGGAAATACCTAACCCTGTCCGCATCCTTAAAGGGAACTTGCTTTTGCGCTTAGTAGCAACACCCTTGAGCGAAGTGATCAAGAAGGGCAATCTGTTCTGCCTCTTTCTCAGACTGATCTCCATGGTTGGGGTTAGACTTTTAGGATCGGATAAATTTTACCGGATGCTTTTTAAACGGCAAAAGAATTTAGGCAATTATGATGTGGCTATTTCCTATTTTAATGATGTTCCTCATAATTACTTCAATCAAGGTACGAATCTGTTTGTCGATAAATTCGTCCGGGCAGCTAAAAAAATTGCCTGGGTTCATACCGATCCCCTAAGAGCAGGTTTTGAACATGATGTTTGTCTGGAAATCTATAAGAATTTTGATTATATTGCTTGTGTCTCTAAAGCCTGTAAAACACTATTCGATGAGCTACTGCCGGAATATCAACACAAAACTGTTGTGGTCTATAACTTTTTTTCTGCTGAGGATATTCTAAAGAAGGCTAGTGAATTTATTCCTTTTGAACAAGACAGCAGGATTAAGATTATAACAGTTGGACGTGTGGATAATGCAACCAAGAGGATGGATAGAATTGTAAAGGTGTGCAAGCTTTTAGAAGAGGATCATATCAACAACTTCGTGTGGAGAATCGTAGGAGATGGCCCGGATCTTAAAACAAATATGGATTTAGCCAGGAAATATAATGTAGAGCAGAGGATCGAGTTTATTGGCTATAAGGAAAATCCTCATCCATATATTAAGAACAGTGATTTATTTGTGCTTACTTCAGCATTTGAAGGTTATCCAATGGTAATTGGTGAGTCATTGATCTTAAAGATTCCTGTCATTAGCACTAATTACGCTGCTGCAGAAGAACAAGTTGTTGACGGTGTAAACGGAGTTATTGTGGAGATGAGTACAACAAGACTTTATGAAATTCTGAAGAAGTTATTGGTGAGCCCGAAGGATATTAGAATACTCACAGATAATTTACGTGATCTGGATCAGACTAACGATCAAGCCTACTTACAATTGAGGGACATCCTGGGTGACATTTCTTAAGCAAAAGCATAGCCCTAATAGACATGATAAAATCCG
>NZ_JMGA01000079.1 GCF_000765145.1 Desulfosporosinus sp. HMP52
TTAACAATCAATTGAATTAGGGGGTCAAAATTGGATGAAAAACTGACCCCTTTTATCCAATAGTACCAGGGTCAGTTTTGAGTGAAACTTTTATGAAAAAGGGGTCAATTTTCATTGACAATCAACAACAGGATTTAGGTCCTTAAAGGTTAACGGAGAACTCATATTTAAAGATAGAGATTTCTTTGATATTGGGGGGGACTACCCTTTTTCAATTGATGAAGATATTTTCATAGCTCGGATTGTTCGACAAGGAATTGGCTTTAATTACGACCTAGTTATAAATGGCTTATCAATTACTACGAATGAACCTGTAGATTTTTCGTTTATGATTCATCATCAAGAAAAATGGGAAAGAATGTGCAAGAAGGGAAAGCAGCATTACCTATGGTACAGTGGTTTTTTGGGTATAGGTGTTAGTACAGGAGTGCTTTGGTGCCTGGGCTGGACTTGGATAATGTATCAAGTTATGAGAATGGATTTTAGTTTCTATCCATTCATGATAGTTTTATTAATGTCCTTATTAATTTGGCCTTTTTTTGGAATGTTTGCGGCTTATAGTATATGGCATACTTATGTGAAAAAGTTCGGAAAACCTGAAGACCAAAACATTTAATGAGGCTATCGCATATTGCATTCACGAAAATGGTAAAGTTGAAGGTAGTATGGGATTCGTGAATAACCAGAAACGCTAATCATTCTTAAACCGTGACGATAACCATGCTGGGTCTGGCAGGCACACTCAAGCTGCATTCCCTTTTAGTAGAGAATAGATAAAATGGATATTATTAAGAAACGAATAGAATCCTTATTTAAAGAATTGGGTTTTCATGAAGTCACTCTTATAAAAGGGGATATACAATGGTAAAGCATAAGGTGAAATTGTCATTGCTATTATTTGGTATCGCACTGGTCATTGGGTATTACGGCTTTTCCACTTACGCTAAGCACAAAGATTTATCGTACGATGAACTGACAACTATATTGACCAACACTATTTTGAAGGTCAACCAAAGAATCTTACTATTGTGTTAGAAAAAGATGTTGAAGACTTGCATTTAATGCTTTTCTCATACCAACTAGACCCCAATTTTGGACAACAGAATGTATTAGCGGCATTCAAACGTCTGAAAAATGGTAAATATAAATATTATGGTTTACTGCAAGGGTCCAGCTCGGTATTGCCGAAAGAGTTGACTGGTTTCGAGAGAAATTACGGAGTATTTTACGGTATCATTACTGATAACCAGCCAACTAAGTATTTGATTGAAGGAGAGTTAACGGATACTTTTGAAAAGAACAAGTATTTTATTAGAGTATATGATTTGAATTCAAAATCAGGGTTCTCGATACAAGCATTATACGATTAATCATGGTCGTAATCGAAGTGTAACAGAAGTAATTCCTAATACCTTAAAAACTATATAGATATGATGCAGTAGTAGTGGAGTCGAAAATGCCTAATATGCATTGGAACTATATCTCTTGGACTTAATCTTTACTGCTAATTATTCTTATTTCGTACAGTGGCCTCTTGCAAAATAACTTCACAAAATCCACATTTTGTATATGGTTACCATCGAAGCGAGCATAAATCGAAAATTGCACCTTTGGTGGTAAACTTTCAAGTGAGCGTTGGGTGCCATTTTGGTACCCTTTGAAGTAAACGAATCCAAATATTGTTCATAAACAAACTAATATGCTGATATATTGTTTATGGGTGATTGATATTCGTATTAACTTAAAAGAAGCCATTTATCTTCTTACAGGGTGGTTTACCCTATTTATTATAGGTACTGATTTGTTTGTCATATCTCCTTTGTTACCATTTATCGCTAAAGAATATGGAATTACCCCTGCTGTTGCAGGGTGGCTAGTTACTGTTTTTTCACTAATGTATGCCATTAGTGCCCCACTTTTTGGATGGCTTTCAGATCGCAAAGGACGCCGATTTTTTATTGTTTTCGGTTTATTATCATTTTCATTAGCCAATTTTTTGACAGCCATTTCTTCTTCATTTGCAATGTTAATAGCCAGTCGTATTTTTGCTGGTTTATCTGTTGCGTCAATAACCCCTTTAGTCTATGCAATTATTGGCGATACAGCATTACCTGAACGTAGGGGAGTATGGCTTTCTACTGTAGTATCAGGACATCTTATGGCTTTATGGGCAGGAGCACCTATCGGAATTCTATTAGAGCAATTTCTTGGATGGCGTTCTGTTTTTATTAGTTTAGCTACAATTGCTGCTTTACTGTCAATCTTAAACTTTAGAGTTTGGGCTTCAATTAATAGAGTACCTTCATCAGAGGCACAGACAAAAGGAAGTACTTTAAAAATTATTTCTGCAGTGAGTGTAACAACTTTTTGGGCAATTGCCATGTATGCTCTTTATGTATTTCTTGGAACAGGATTGGTTTTATATAATCATTTTTCTTCAAGTGAATTAGCAGCCTCCATTACTGCCTACGGTATAGGAGCTGTAACTGGTAGTTTATTCAGTGGAAGAGTTACAGATAAAATTGGTGCAAGAATGGTATCAATAGCCAGTACAGCCATGCTTATTGGTATACTTAACTTATTAGGTTTTTGCTTTTCATCGGGAATTTGGGTTTATCTTTTGTTATTTTTATGGGCATTTATTGGATATACCTCTTTCTCTTCATATCAGGCCCGTTTAGCAGAGGAATTCCCAGAAACTCGTGGTATGGCACTTGCCCTAAACAACACAGCACTATATATTGGGATTACGCTTGGCTCCGTGCTGGGAGGTTTTATTATTACAAAATGGGGATTTTTTATTTTGCCATTTATCTGTAGCGGGGTAGCCTTAATAAGCAGCTTAATAAGCACCAAAAGGAAAGTATAAACTTCTAAAAGTACGTAACATTATTACTTTATGCAGTACTGAAATCGTGGTTCAAGGGGCCAAACTAAAATTGAAGAATTAGAGGCGAAATTATGTTCAGAGATATGAGAAGAAAAAAATTATTATCTGAGGAAGAGACAATTTTGCCATTTGAAATTTACCTGTTAAGGAATATAGAATTGCCAGGTTTATATGTGCATGTTAAATTTCCCATATGATTAAGAGATATCCCCTTAAGTATTTAACAATATACGACCTGCCCCAGGGAAAAAAAGCGACCAACAACGATTACATAAGGATTCTTCAAGTGAAGTTGTGTTATGCCAAACGGATTACTATACGCTATATAACGGCGCACATTAGAATTAGGTTCAGGTCTGTCCATAATAACCCCCTCGGTATTGGTAAGGTTAGTATGTGTTTGTTTGTGCCGCTAATTCTGATTTTAAGTATGCAATACTCTCGTTAATGGAATACAATAACTCATATCAATTATGTCGGAAATAAACTGAAATTAAATTTAAACCCATAAAATTGGTGTGGTCGTAGTAAAAACCAAACTTCCAGTTATTCATAAAACCATCAGTATCAATGCCGTCCCTACGCCTGAAAACAGTCTAAAATAGGAGAAGTTATGAATTGTTTTCAGCCTAATGAACAGAGCAGAAAGCTCATTCTACGGTTAGTGTTGACATTTTCAATATTAGGTTTTGGCTTTCTTCTTTTTCAAATAGCAATAACCCAGCCGAAAGCCACGCAAGCTTATTTAGTTATTAATCAGGAAATTAGTAAAATTCCTCCACCTAATCAAGCAACTGAAGTGAATCGTAGTTCAAAACAGCAACCTGATTCAGTGTTTTTAGCTTTCCTGAATCCGAGGATTTCAATGAGTATATATGCAGGAGAGGGACTTGTACTGAATAAGGGTCACCCTGTTCTAGTTATAATCGTGAATTCATTAGATTTGCTATCAGTAAATGCTATATAAGTAATAGATTCGGATACTCGGATAGACTAAAAGCTACTCTGGAGGTCTCTCTATGAGTTATGATTTGAGAATATATACAGTGAAAGAGCAAAATTATATCGATTTTGTTGAGAAATTTAAGTTCATCTTCCATGAAGATGGATTTATTCTGCCACTAAGAAATTCGCAAATAGTAGTCTTAAACCCTTCGTATTATGTGAATATAAAAGCTTAACGGACCCTAAGTTGCCAAAAGGCCACGGCGCTGGCTGCAGCAACGTTCAGAGAGTCCACGTTATGGGACATGGGGATGCACGCGGTGTAATCGCAGTCAGCAATCGTGCAGGGCGCCAGTCCATTACCTTCTGAACCCAATACGATAGCAAGCTTTTCCTCTGCCATGAGTTGCGGATCGTCTATGCTGACAGCGTTATCATTTAAAGCCATGGCAACGGTCTTAAAGCCCAGATTACGCAGACTCTTCATGCCCTGCTGCGGCCACTGCGAGGGCTCGCTGCCAATACGGGCCCATGGCACTTGGAAGATGGTACCCATGCTCACCCTCACCGCACGCCGGCACAGTGGGTCACAGCATGAGGGGGTAAGCAACACGGTATCGATGCCTAGCGCCGCAGCCGAGCGAAAAATGGCACCGACGTTGGTAGAGTCCGCAATACCTTCAAGCACAACCACTCGACTTGCACCGGCACACGCCTCCTCAACGCTGGGTAGATGAGGACGCCGCATGGCACACAGCACACCGCGGGTCAGCTGAAAGCCAGTCAGCCCTGCTAGCAGGTTGCTATCGGCAGTATAGACGGGGACATCTCCGCAGCGGGTGATTATACCGTGCGCCTGCCCTGCAATGTATTTGCGCTCCATCAAAAGTGAAATAGGCTCGCATCCAGCGTCGAGGGCAAGTCCAATTACCTTGGTACTCTCCGCAATAAATATGCCCATCTCCGGCTCCAACCGGTTGCGCAGCTGCGTTTCCGTCAGGCGAGCAAAGACATCCAATTTGGACGATGAAAAATCGCTTATCTCAATAATATTTGACATCTTATCTCCTTATGTTCGAGGTTAGTGGTAACATATCAACCATGATTTTTTGCAACATAAAATCCTTTTTTACCGTAAGTAAGAATTACACCACCATCAATATACTATAATATTAACTACACTATATTATAAGACACATCTTTCTACACTACGAAACAATATAAGAAAAATGCAAAATAAAGATTAAGCTCATTGTTTTAACTTTCTTTTTTCGTTTAATAATCTTTCCTTATTAGGTCTGGTGTCATCCAATAAGAAGTCAGCCCAATCAAATCCAAGTGTATCTTGCCAGTACAATAGGCGGTCAGAATAATAGATTATCTTTTCGCTGACTGGTTTTGGAAAGTTATCTTTTCCGTATTTTAAGACTAGTGCCGTTAATTCATAGATAGGTAACCCCAAAGCGTGTGTTTCTACATACACGGTGGCTCCAGCAGGACCAATAGCGTGGCACAAAGCACCATATTCGTATCATCAATTTCTTTCGCTTGCGAATCTAAATAACCCTTTTTGCTGTTGGCATTTTAATTTTACCCCTTGCCCAAGCCTCGCAAAGTTCTAAACACGTTGCCCAAGAATCTGTTGAAGTGATCGCAACTAGTGGACAAGTTTTATTGGATTGCATTTGCTAATCATCTCCTTGCAAATAGTATTGACTTAATATGCAGAAGACAACAAGTGCTCATAACCAGAAGTTGGAAGAGGCCTGCGTGTGTTATAATTAGGCTAATACCGTGAATCTTAACAAACACAAGTGAATTTCTTGTTGTCTATATAACCCACAGATAAAAAGGAATTTGTCGAGTAGATAAATTTGTATATAAGGAGGCGACCGGAGAATAAGCATGAAGAATAGAACCTATATCGCAATTGATTTAAAATCCTTCTACGCTTCGGTCGAGTGTGTAGAACGAGGGCTTGATCCGCTGACCACTAACCTTGTTGTCGCTGACGCAAGCCGAACCGAAAAAACCATCTGTCTCGCCGTCTCTCCCTCCCTAAAAGCATACGGCATTCCCGGTAGGCCGAGGCTGTTTGAAGTCGTACAGAGGGTCAAGGAAGCAAATGCAGTACGTCTGCGTAAAGCACCAGGACGAGCCTTTTCCGGCGTTTCCAGCAACGATACTGAATTGAAATCCTCACCGGGTCTCTCGTTGGACTACATTGTTGCTCCACCGAGGATGGCGTATTATATAGAGTACAGTACGCAGATTTACAATATTTATTTGAAGTACATCGCGCCTGAAGATATTCATGTCTACTCCATTGACGAGGTATTCCTTGATGCCACCGATTATCTGAACACCTACAATCTTTCAGCTCGTGAGCTCGCCACGAAAATAATTCTGGATGTACTCAAAACAACTGGCATTACAGCAACGGCAGGAATTGGCACAAATCTGTACCTCAGCAAGATCGCTATGGATATACAGGCAAAGCACATACCTGCTGATAACAACGGTATGCGGATAGCCGAGCTGGACGAAATGAGCTACCGTCGCTCCCTGTGGTCGCATCGGCCTCTAACAGACTTTTGGCGCGTTGGAAAAGGATATGCCAAGAAGTTGGAGGAAAAAGGCCTCTTTACAATGGGGGATATTGCAAGATGCTCTCTCGGTAAACCTACCGATTACTACAACGAGGATTTACTGTATAAGCTGTTCGGCATCAACGCTGAGCTGCTGATCGACCATGCGTGGGGGTGGGAGCCATGCACAATTGCCGATATTAAAGCGTATAAGCCAAGTACAAACAGTATTGGATCGGGGCAGGTACTGCACTATGCCTATACTTTTGACAAAGCGAAGTTGATCGTGCGGGAAATGACTGATCTGCTGGTACTTGATCTGGTAGATAAAAGGCTTGTGACTGACCAGCTTGTTTTAACGGTCGGATATGATATCGATAATCTAACAGATCCGGAGATCAAGAAATCATATCACGGGGCAATCACCATTGACCACCACGGACGCAACCTTCCGAAATCCGCGCATGGTTCAGTAAATCTTGGTAGACAGACCTCCTCTACAAAGCTAATCATGGATGCCGTCACGGATCTGTTTAAACGCATCGTTGACAAAAATCTGCTGATCAGAAGAGTCAACATCACAGCGAATCATGTCGTTGATGAGGCAACTGTTCAAATGACGGGCAACTTTGAACAACTTGATCTCTTTACGGATTACGCGGCAGTGCAGGCGAAAAAAGAAGATGAAGAAGCTGAGCTTGCACGAGAAAAAAAGATGCAGCAAGCAATGCTTGAAATAAAAAAGAAATACGGCAAGAACGCCATTCTAAAGGGTATGAATCTGGAGGAAGGCGCTACCACTGTAGACCGGAACAGGCAGATTGGAGGGCACAAGGCATGACGAGGACATATGACGACATCATTAATCTACCTCACCATGTCTCTACGACACGCCCTCATATGACTGCTATTGACCGGGCAGCTCAGTTTTCCCCTTTCGCCGCACTGACCGGCTATGATGCTGCCATCAAAGAAAACGCAAGACTGACTGACGAGAGAGTAAAATTGGACGAATATATGAAAGACGCTTTGAGTGATAGGCTGCAAATCATAGCAGATCGGATTAAAGAGTATCCTGAAATCGCAATTACCTACTTTCAACCGGATGCGAAGAAGAATGGTGGCACCTATGTTACTGCTATCAGTACGGCTAAAAAGATAGACGAATATGAACGGGTTGTAGTTATGACCGATGGCACAGCGATTCCCATTGATGAAATAATCAGTATAGATGGGCAGGTATTCGAATCTATGGTGTTTCATTCATCTGAGAGTGAATAACGACAAACAAGAATTTGTCATGCAGCTTAGACTGTGGGGATTTAAGTTCCCATAATTCTTATAATTCCGTAGTTAGGAAATCTAATTAAACATCATGGCAAGAGGATTTGAATTAACAGCAGAGACACACTTAAGAAAACCACCGCGCCAGCGGTTTAATGCTCTTGGCTCTAAGAAAGGAATATTGGCCTTATCCAATTCAACTAGCCCCTTTTTTATGTAATCCCCCTAAGGACAGGATAACCAATCCGCCAAAAACTAGAATCATCCCTACTTCAGAGAGAATAGATAATTTTTCTTTTAGTAGAAACAATCCTAATGCAGCTGCAGTAACTGGTTCTGCAAGGGATAAAGTAACTGCTTTGGGAAAGGGTATTTTGGCTAAACCATGCGAAAACAAAACATACGCCAGAGCTGTGGAAACTAATCCTAAATGAAGGGCAACACCGGCACCTTGGATAGTTTTCAGCCACTCAAGGTTGTAATAAAAGAGAAAAGGAGAAAGTTGAAGTGCCCCAATGAAGAATACAATCCCGGTCACTGCTTCCGGAGGGTGAGACATAAGTAGTTCCTTGCTGATGGCGGCATAAAGTGCATAAGAGACACCGGCTCCTAAGGCTAGGATGACGCCAATGGGGTTCATCGCTAGTTTCTGGCCGCCAGTAATTAGCAGAATACATCCGATAACTGAGAGTAAGGTGGCTGCTGTCCACTTCATCCCTGGGTTTTCTCGGCGCAAAATCAGAGATAGAAGACCAGCGAACACCGGTGCACTACCAATAGTCACTACTGTTCCCACAGCCACTCCCGTTTTTAAAACTCCGGCAAAAAAGAAAAGCTGATAAGCAGCCATACACCCGGCTGCGAGAAACGTGGTCCCCTTGAACCAAAGGGAATTTTCCACCAAAGCTCCCCGCTGCCAGGCAAAAAATAAAAGAGCCGCTCCTCCTACCGCTAGGCGAACAGATCCAATGGACAATGGAGATACGCCGGGAGGGGCAAAGAATTGGGCTGTGCCTGTCGTTCCCCAAAGCACCGCTGCTGCCAACACTAGGCTAGAGAAGAAAGTTTCATTTTGCTTCATTATTTTCGCCTTTAGCTGATTTTACAATTCGAAATAAATAAGTAAAACATCAGCTTCTTTTTAGATAATAATAAAGCAAAGTCATAAAGTTATTTTCACTGGGATTATGGTATTTTTTAGCGTATTTTCATATTGTTCCGACGGTATTCTGCTGGAGTTATACCTTCGATTTCTTTAAATACCCTATCTAGGGAAGACTGGTGGACATATCCGACTTCCCAAGCAATCTGTAAAATATTAAGACTTGTACCAAGAAGCAGTTGTTTTGACCGCTGAATTCTCACTTTTTTCAGATATGCCATCGGAGTACAGTTCATAATGCCTTTGAACCATGAACAAAAATAACTAACGGTATAATGTTCCAAAGAAGCAAGCTTCTCCAGGCTTATCTGTTCGTTATAGAATTTCTGAATATATTTAACCGACTCAGGAATCTGATATTCAGTTAAGTAGGTATCAAAAAAATGAAAAAGAGAACTGATCCTAGATGATTCTATTTTACCTTGACCAGCTTCACTTAAAAGAAGGAATCTAATGGCCTTCCATTTCTCATCCATTGCATAGTTTTGTCCACTTGGAAAATTATCCAATACTCCCACCTGAAACATAAATTGAGGGATATCCAATACTAGAAATTTATTGTTCTGCTTCGCCCAGAAGGTATGCTGGCAGGAAGGGGGAAGTAAAAACAAATGGGCCTCATCTAACTCTAATTCCTTGCCATCGGTCTTTATGTTCAGAACTCCCTGAAGCGGCAGTATTAACTGAACAAAGCTGTGGTCATGGGTGTTCATGACATCGGTATATGTCCTATTTTCACAAATTATTCTATTATCCACTGCTGCCCCACCTTTTAAAAAGCATTAGTGACCATAACACACTTCTTAATTATATATTATATTATAGCGTTCCACATACAACTAGCATCCGGTTTTTTGTTAACTGAACAGACAGGCTTGTTACGACCAATATATAATTAACAAATTGTATTTGAGTTTAATGCGTAGTACCTTCGAATGACCATGAACATTTGCGGGGAGAGAATTATATTGTGGCTTCAAATTCGCCTGCGTAGGAGAATTTTAACATTTTTGATTCCCGCCTTTTTGAATAGCGTTAATTACAGATAGGAAAATAAAAAAATGGGACTCAATGCAAAATTCCCAAAGCGAAATAGCAAATCCTAAATTGAGAAACCTTAGAAGACTTGAACTACAAGGGTTTTAGTAAGGCACTACTATTTGCGTTCTTATAATGAGACAACATATTGGCTAGAAAAGCTTTTTGGACATAATGGACCAAAAAGCTTTTCTAGTTTACTAGATAATATTGTTAGGATTAATCAATTTAATATGTTGCCAAACCATGAACCTTTAGTTGAAACTACTGAATTTGGCTGGATTCTTAAAGCGATAATATAACTTATAAAAGAATTTGTTTAAAACCAATACTGGAGGGTAAAGACGGTAAACTATCCTGAGGAAGTTGGCATGTATATTGCAATATAATTTAAAAATTCAGAAAATTATACCCTTCAAATTCAATTCAGTCTATTAAAAAATGCTAAAATGAAAGGAGGACTAATTATTAAGAAAACTCCAAATAGTTAAAGCTATTAAAAGGGAGGTAATTCGGTGGATTTCTTGAAAAGATTAGACAAGAGAGTATTTTACCCGTCTGCTTTAATCTGTTTAGTTTTTATCCTCTGGATGGCTGCAATGCCGGAAGCTGCGGGAAAGTCTATTAACGCGGCTTTGAACTTTATTAATACTACTTTCGGCTGGTTATACCTTCTGCTTGTCAGCATTTTTGTCCTTGTCTGTTTTATCCTTGCTTTCGGGAAGTATGGAAAAATTAAATTAGGTAAAGACGATGACGAACCTGAATATTCTACTTTTAGCTGGTTTGCTATGCTTTTCAGTGCCGCAATGGGGATCGGCCTGATTTTTTGGAGCATTGCTGAGCCTATGTCCTATTTGGTTGCTCCTCCGGTAGGAGAACCGAATACAGCTGCAACTGCTCAATGGTCATTAAGGCAAACTATTTTTCACTGGGGACTGCATCCCTGGTCGGTATATGCGATAACCGGCATGGCTCTTGCTTATGCTGGATTTAGAAAAGATCTGCCGGCTAGAATCAGTTCTATCTTTGAACCAGTTTTAGGAAGAAATAACTTGGATGGCGGATGGGCTAAGGCCATTGACGTCTTCGCTGTCATAGCTTCTATCGCCGGTGTGGCAACATCTTTGGGTTTTGGCGCTATGCAGATTAACGGGGGATTAAATTATCTGGCCGGGATACCTGTAAATAATAGTGTAACGGTAGTGATCATTGCTGTTGTTACCTGCTTGTTCATAATTTCAGCAGTAACAGGAATTAAAAGAGGGATTTTATGGCTAAGCAATATAAACATGTCCCTCATGGGAATTATGATGGTGTTCTTGTTAGTTGCTGGTCCTACATTGTATATTTTAAATTCAATTGTATCAGCAACCGGTGATTATCTGCAAAATATTGCCTGGTTAAGCTTTTATGCCGATCCTAATGGAGTATACGCTAAGCAAGCCGGCTACGATTGGGTAGGAGGCTGGACTGTATTCTATTGGGCCTGGTGGATATCTTGGGGCCCCTTTGTCGGTGGATTTATTGCCAGGATTTCCAAGGGGCGTACTGTAAGAGAATTCGTTCTTGGTGTGTTAATTGCCCCGGTATTGTTAAGTATTCTCTGGCTGGGTATATTTGGTTCAACGGCTATTCATATTGATCTCTTTGGAGCAGGGGGAATTGGAGAAGCTGTCAGTAAAGATATGACCAGCGCTTTGTTTATTACCTTAAGCAACATCCCCGGCGGCCATGTATTTGCCATAGTGGCAACAGCCTTAATTGCTACCTTCTTTATTACATCGGCTGACTCTGCTACCTTCTGTATTGGAATGTATTCTTCCGGCGGCTCTCTTGAACCGGATAACGGATTAAAAGTATTCTGGGGAGTTATTGAAGGAGCAGTGACAGCAGCCTTGGTAGCATCCGGTGGGATTGCCGCGTTGAAAGCCTCGTCAATTTTGTCCGCATTTCCTTTTATGCTGATAATATGCGGGATCATTTACTGTATGTTTAAGTCCTTTAATGAAGAATTTGCTCCCCCTAAAAAACTGGCAAAAGATGCTCTTTTAGCAAATAGGGAAGCAGCAAGGGGATAATTGAGATAGAGAAACAAAGACCTCCATCAAGATAGGTGGTGGGTCTTTGTTTCTTAATAAATTGTTATCATAATCTCTTATGAGTAATATAAAGGTGTCCTAAGATTAAAATAGATAAAATATAAGTTGGTGGAAGGTGGAAAACATGTCTAAACCAATTCTAACAACACTAACTCCTGATGAAATTGAAAAAATAAAAGCAGCCAGTCTTGAACTATTGGAACGAACTGGAGTAAACATTGATCATGTTCGTGCTCGCAAGGTTTTACAAGAGGCTGGAGCTAAAGTAGATGGAGCAAGAGTTTATTTCCCGCCAAACCTGGTTATGGAGGCAATAGCTAAAGCTCCCCGTCAGTTCATCATATATGCCCGAAACCCCAGACACACGATTAATGTGGGTTATGGAGATCCTGTGTTTGCTCCCGGCTACGGTGCTCCTTATGTCACCTTAGCCTCGGGGGAAAAACGAAAGGCAGCCTTTGAGGATTTTGTTAAGCTGGCAAAGTTGTCTGGGGCCAGTTCCAATATGGGGATCTCCGGCGGAGTTTTGGTTGAGCCTGGGGATATTCCTGAAAAAGACAGACATAAAGCCATGTTGTATGCCTGTATGGCTAACTCGGATAAACCTTTTATGGGAAGTGCTACCGGAAAGGAACATGCTAAAGATTCCTTGAAGATGGCAGCCATGCTTATGGACAGTGAAAAAGATGTTCCCCAACAACCTGTAATGATTAGCTTGATCAATACAATTACTCCTTTAATGCTGGATGAACGAATGGTAGGTGCGCTGATGGCATATGCAGAAGCCGGACAACCGATAATTATTGCCTCCTTAGGCATGGCCGGCGCAACCGCACCAACTACCTTGGCTGGCACCCTAGTATTACAAAATGCTGAAGTCCTGGCCGGAATCACCCTGGCTCAAACTGTGCGAGAGGGAACCCCGGTAGTTTATGGATCAGCTTCCTCCATTACGGAGATGAGGAACGGTTCCTTAAGTATCGGGGCCCCGGAGGGAGCCTGGATCATTGCTGCCGCTGTCCAGTTGGCTCATTCCTATGGATTGCCTTGCCGAGCCGGAGGCTGTGTAACGGACAGCAAAGTCTTAGACCTGCAAGCTGCTTATGAAAGTATGATGAACCTTCAGGTTGCGGGAATGGCGGGAGTGGATTTTGTCCTTCATGCTGCCGGTATCTTGGAATCTTACATGTCTGTCTCTCTAGAAAAGTTCATTGTGGATGATGAAATCTGCAGTATGGTCAGGCGTTTTCTGAGAGGCACAAAGTTTGAGACTGAGGATTTAGCAGCACAGATGATTCATGAAATAGGCCCCGGCGGACAATTTTTAACCTCAGATCATACTTATAGGAATTTCCGTAGGGAGTTTTGGGTACCGACTCTAAGCAATCGAGAAACTTATGACCAATGGAAGCTCAACGGAAATATGTCGATTATCAGTCAAGCGGAAAAGAAGGTCACGGAAGTTTTGGACAATTATGAAACACCCTGCCTGGAGAAAACCATCGAGAGACGACTTAAAGAAATGGCTGGGCTTTAGGATTTATCAACTGGCAGACTAATTTCGTTCAAACATTTTTTACTGAAGGGGAAGAATTACACAAGCAAAATAAAAAAGTCTTGTAATCCGGAACTTCTTGTATTAAACTACGATTAATTCAATAGTTAGTTATAGGTGCCCAAGTTTTTGGGTGAAAAGGGAACCGGGTGAGAATCCCGGACGGACCCACCACTGTATGGAGGAGACTTATGCATTTGCCACCGGGAAACTGGGAAGGCGCATAATGTCGATGATTCTTAGTCAGGAGACCTGCCTATAATGATGGAGTCATGAATAAAGGTAAAGTTCATGGTCAATTCTCTTCCTAAATGAAGGAAATGAGAATTGACTGTGAACTTTTTGCTATCTAAATGGAAGGAGGCAGATGCAAATTGGGATATCTGGGTAGGGATGTTGAAGTTGTTTCTATCAATGAAACTCAATATCTGGTTGTCGCCTGTGACTCATGCGGGGCAATAGGTATGAAGGAATTGGATGCCTATAAGATTTCTTGGTTCATTACAGGGAAGTTGACCGCAAGAGTCGCTCTTTTAGAAGTTATCTCTACCGGTGGAGTAGCCCAAATGCTTAGTGTGGCGATTTCCAATGAGCCGTCTCCGACTGGGGATGAGCTAATAAAGGGGGTGAAGGACGAACTGGAATCGGCTGGATTAGCCAACCTGCCCATAGTGATTAGTACGGAAAAAAACATGCCTACTCAACAGACTGGTCTGGGGGTGAGCGTCATTGGAGTTGCTGAAAAGTCAAATTTGCGCATTGGTACTTCTCAGCCCAGGGATTACGTCTATTGTCTGGGACTGCCTAAAGTAGGGCCGGAACTTAGCGATCCAGAGGATCCGGAAATTGTTAACGTCAAAAGTGTCCGAGCACTTATAAGAAACCCATGGATTCATGACATAATACCTGTAGGTTCAAGGGGCATACGACTAGAGGCAGAACAACTTGCTACCTCTGTCAATACTCGCTTGCAAGTTGAACCAAGCTGCGCCCTGGATTTAGAAAAATCCGCCGGTCCGTCTACATGTTTAATTTTTTCCTCATTAGAGGCTTTAGATGCGAACTATATTAGGGAGTTAAACGTGCCTTTAGCAAGAATAGGCAGGTTGGCTTAATTTTAGGAGGGAATAATATGCAAAACTTAGGAACAAAAGAACAGGAATTGAAACTATCTCCTTGGAATGTAAAAAGATTATCCATTATGGCAATTTTTATAGCCTTAAGTGCGGTAGGGGCGCTTATTAAGATCCCCAGTCCCGTTGGAACTATCGGGATGGATTCCGCGCCAGGTTTTTTTAGCGCTTTAGCATTCGGGGGAACCACCGGAGGGATTGTCATTGCTTTTGGACACATGTTGACCGCAGCTGTAACCGGTTTTCCCATGAGTATTCCTGTCCACTTATATATCGCTTTACAAATGGCTTTATGGGCGGTGGCTTACCGCTGGGTTAATCAGAAAATCGGCTTGATTCCTGCAGTCATCGTCGGAATAGTCCTTAATGGTGTCGCATCCTCTTTTGCTATGCTGCCCATGATGGGAATGGGCGGAGTTTTGGGATTGTTGCCTTTCCTTGTGGTAGGGGCCGCTCTAAACGTCATTATCTCTGCAGTTGCTTATAAAGCAATTAAAGGAAGTCGGCTCATTTAAGCTTGAGGTGAAAATATTGATAGAACTTGAAGATCTTTCTTATACTTATCCAAATGCCTCGGAGCCCAGCCTGAAAAACATCAATCTCAGCCTGGAAAAAGGAAAATTCGTTGCTTTGCTGGGTTCCACCGGAGCGGGCAAAACTACCTTGAGCTTATGTTTGACTGGGTTGATTCCCCAACTATTAGAAGGAAAGCTATCCGGCCGGGTGCGTGTTGCCGGAAAGGACGTGGGGAAGAATGCAGTTCAGACTTTAGCTAAGGTATTAGGGCTAGTATTGCAGGATCCGGAAACTCAAATAATTGGGAGAAGCGTCGAAGAGGACACTGCCTTTGGCCCTCGGAACTTTTTAGTGCCTGCTAAGGAGATTGAGCAGAGAATAGATCAATCCTTAGCAACTGTTCGCCTGACAGGATATAACCAACGCTTAACCGAGGAGTTATCCGGCGGTGAAAAACAACGCCTAGCTATTGCCGGCGTCCTTGCCATGGAACCTGAAATACTGGTGCTTGATGAGCCAACTTCAGAACTTGATCCCCTTGGAAGATCAGAGATCTATGATACTTTGACTGATTTACGACGGAAAAAGAATTTAACGATTTTACTTGTGGATCATTCCACTGAGGAATTGATGGATAAGGTCGATGAGGTTGTTGTACTTAACCAGGGGGAATTGGTTTGGAGAGGAATTCCGTCAGATCTCTTGCGCAATCTGCCCCTCTTACGCCGGTGGGGAATAAAGCCCCTTCCCGTCAGTGAGGTTGGCTGGGAGTTCTATGAAAAAGGGTGGATTTCTTTGGCAGAAATCCCCTTAGATATTTCCTCTGCGGAAAGCTTGATTAGAGGGTTGTTACCCTTATATGGAAATAGGCCTGGGCATCCTCTAGATGGAGTAAAATATCTGGGGAAATCTCACAACCAAGTTCAACAACATGGAGAGAACTTGCGCTCAAAGCGGGAACCTAATCACTCTGAAAAAGTCCTTGCCGTGGAAATCAAAGATCTAACCTACCAATACAACTCAGGTAAATCTGCTTTGCGGGGAATTAATCTGACCATTAATTCCGGTGAATTCCTAGCTCTGATCGGGCAAAATGGGGCAGGTAAAACCACCTTAGCTAAACATTTCAATGGACTCTTGCAGCCGACCAGCGGGGAAGTCATCATTGAAGGAATGAACACCCTAAGGGTTGATACCTCGGAATTGGCCAAAACCGTTGGTTACGTCTTTCAAAATCCCGACCATCAGATTTTCTCTGCCACCGTTGAAAAAGAATTAGAATTTGGTCTTAAAAATGCAGGTTATCGAGGTTCAGAAATGAAAAATCGAGTTGCAGAAGTTCTGGAATATACAGGTTTGGAACCCTATCGCAGTGTTCATCCTTTCAGTCTGGGAAAAGGTGAACGGCAAGTGATTGCTGTGGCTTCCATCCTTGTTTTAAAACCGAAACTGCTGATCATCGACGAGCCAACCACTGGGTCAGACTGGACCGGAGTTCAGACGATGATGGCTTTGATTGAGAAGCTCCACTCAGCAGGGACTACCATCATCATGATCAGTCATGACATGGATTTAGTGGCTCAATATGCTAAGCGGGTTATTGTCATGAAAGATGGGGAGATTACACTGGATGGTACTCCTCAGGAGATATTTTCTAATGAAGAAGTGCTGCGTGAATCTTTCCTTGCTGCCCCTCAACTCTGTAAGCTATCCTTACAGTTGAAGGATGTCCTGGGGCCACAATTCTTTGTCAAAGCGAGTGAATTTCTGGGGATGTTTGAAAGCGGGGAGCAAAGGGGATGCTAGAATACTTGCCTGGGGATACCTTGATCCATCGACTGGACGTGCGCACCAAAATGCTAGGATTTGCAGGGTTTCTTATTGTGTCATTTCTTTTTCAAGATCCGATGTTTCAACTGGGGATCTTTTTGTCGGCAGGACTATTAGCTCTATGGATAAAAATACCCTTGAGGAGAATTTGGGGAATGATGATTCCCTTGATTCCCATCATCATATCGATTATTCTAATCACAGGGTTTACCTTTGCCCCGGAGCGTTTTGAAAGGGACTCCAGCCAAGCAATTCTCTTTTACGCACTACCTGGAGAAGGATTAGGGGCTACTGTCGGTGGATTTTTAATGGGAACGACCTTTATCCTGCGCTTAATTAGCATGATGATTGTTTCTTCAGTGTTGACTCTGACCACTTCTATGGAGGATTTCACCCAATTCTTTCAAAAGATGAAGGTTCCAGCCGAAGTGGTCATGATGCTAACCATGGCAATACGCTTTATTCCCACGTTGGATAAAAAACGTCGGCAAATATTAGAAGCCCAAAAAGCACGGGGAACGAAATTCAAGGAGAAGGGAATCATCGGCTCCATTCGTTCCTATCTGCCGATTATGATTCCACTGTTTATCAATTCGATTATGATGGCGAATTCCTTATCCATGGCTATGCTTAATCGTGGTTATGGCTTAACGAGAACTTGGACAACCCTGCGCCAGCTTACCTTTAATTCAAGGGATTACTGGACAATGGCTTTGATTGGTTTAGGATTGGGGATGGCCTTTTATGTCCGATTTGGCTTGCAATTAGGGGTTCTTTGACGATAGAGCAAACTAAAACTGATCAAATCAAGTGGGAAGTCGTTTGCATGGTGTTAGTACATGACCTATACTTTATTTATGACAATTCATTTCACCGTCGATGGAATACATACCAGGTGAACCTTTGGATTAATTGATATGGGAGAGAAACCATGGCAAGAGATAAAGATCGACATACTTGGAGAGAAGGATATACCACAGGAAGTTGTGCCGCCGGTGCTGCAAAAGCTGCCTGTCTGCTCCTAAGAGGAGAGAGTTTAACTGGGCAGATTGAAATTCCGCTCCCCAGTTCAGCCCGTTTGACCATGCCCATCCATAGTGGAGAACTCCACAACTCGGAAGGGAAAGCGTGCATTTTAAAAGACGGCGGAGATGATGCGGATATTACCCATGGACTGGAGATCCAAGCCCTCGCGCGGTTAATCTCACCTCAGGGTGAGGTTCATATCCGCGGTGGCCGGGGAGTTGGGACGGTTACCAAGAAAGGCCTGGCCATTTCTGTAGGTGAAAGTGCCATTAACCCTGTCCCCAGAAGGATGATCAGGGAAGCCGTCCGGGAGGTTTTCCCTGTGGAAGAAGTTGAAATTATCATCGAAGTTCCTGCAGGAGAAACCACGGCCTTGCGCACCCTGAATCCAAGACTGGGAGTGATTGGAGGGATCTCCATCCTAGGGACTAGCGGGATTGTTCGACCTATGTCTGAAGAGGCCTTTAAAACCTCGATCCTGCCTGAGTTGGATCAGGCAGTAGCTTATGGTCATAAAACCATTGTCCTTACCCCAGGGCACTATGGGTTCAGAGTAGCCACCGAGGGCTTTAAAGTTCCCCCTGAGGCTGTCATTCAAATGAGCAATTTTGTGGGCTACATGCTGGAAGAAGCAGCTTATCGGGGCATAGAAGAGGTCATTCTCATAGGGCATGTAGGGAAGCTCATCAAAGTCTCGGCTGGAATTTTCCACACCCATAATCGGGTCGCCGATGCTCGAATGGAAATATTGCTCGCCCATGCTGCTTTAGCAGGACTCAATCTAGACAGCTTGAAGCACTTGGCTGAGTTTCCAACCACCGAAGGAGCAACCAATGAACTGTTGCAAATGGGAGAGCAAAAGCTCCTTCACCACCTGGCCCAGTTAGCAAGTGAAAGGGCCCAGGCCTTCACCTTTGGGCGACTGCGTGTCGGGACAATCATGACCTTGTTAGACGGACAACCCGTGGGTTGGGACGCGAAGGCTCAAAGAATTGTGGAGGAACAAGGGTGGGCTGGGGGATTGCAACTTTGTTGAGTTAATTAGCTTTGGCTATAATAGTTAATTTTAAGTTAAATAGGTTGAAAAGGATCTGCGGACAATGTATGGAAGCGGATCCTTTTTGTGTATATATTTGCTTCCTGTTTGTACATATAATTTTCAATACCGGGTTAAGTAACGATTAACTAGCGTGTAACTAAATCCAAGCTTTACGATATACAGTCGCAACTGCTTCAAAGGTTTAAAGGGTTGAAGGTCCTTAATTGCAAATCGAAAT
>NZ_JMGA01000080.1 GCF_000765145.1 Desulfosporosinus sp. HMP52
TTCGTCGGCAGCGTCATATTGGTATAAGTTACAGGAATTGGGGTGAAGTCGTAACAAGGTAGCCGTATCGGAAGGTGCGGCTGGATCACCTCCTTTCTAAGGAGAACGGTTTAGAGCTTAGGCTTTAAACGAACATCCTATTGGTCGATTCTTTCTGAGGATGAGGTTGAAAAACCAAGTTCGATGTAAAGATCAATAACGAGTCGCAAGACTCACGCCGAGGGATCGGCAACTCATTGGAAACAGCTGTTGTTTAGTTTTGAGAGACTATTTATCTCTTAATAGTGGCCCGTTGGTCAAGCGGTCTAAGACACCGCCCTTTCACGGCGGTTACACGGGTTCGAATCCCGTACGGGTCACCAATAACGCTTAGTAATTCATTTTTTAAAGTGATGGACTTACTAAGACTTTAAAATGACTAGGCCCCGTGGTGTAGTGGTCAACATGCCTGCCTGTCACGCAGGAGATCGTCGGTTCAAGTCCGATCGGGGTCGCCATTAAAAAGTAGGTTTTGGGTAGGTGGCCGAGTGGTTAAAGGCGACAGACTGTAAATCTGTTCCGCGAGGTACGATGGTTCGAATCCATCCCTGCCCACCATTATACATTGGGGTGTCGCCAAGCGGTAAGGCACCAGACTTTGACTCTGGCATTCGTAGGTTCGAATCCTCCCACCCCAGCCATAAATTATGGGCCATTAGCTCAGTCGGCTAGAGCACCTGACTTTTAATCAGGGTGTCCCGCGTTCGAGTCGCGGATGGCCCACCATAATTCGCGGGTGTAACTCAGTGGTAGAGTGTCACCTTGCCAAGGTGAAAGTCGCGAGTCCGAATCTCGTCACCCGCTCCAAAAATGCGCTCGTAGCTCAGCTGGATAGAGCGTCTGACTACGAATCAGAAGGCCGGGAGTTCGAATCTCTCCGAGCGCACCATACTAAAAATCACATGCCGTTGTAGCTCAGTTGGTAGAGCGTATCCTTGGTAAGGATAAGGTCACCGGTTCAATCCCGGTCAATGGCTCCAGCTAATGCGGGAGTGGCGTAATTGGCAGACGCGCACGTTTGAGGGGCGTGTGGGTAACTCCGTACGGGTTCAAGTCCCGTCTTCCGCACCAAAAATGATTGTTTTGGAGAAGTACTCAAGTGGCTGAAGAGGACGGTTTGCTAAACCGTTAGGGTGGGTAACTGCCGCGAGGGTTCAAATCCCTCCTTCTCCGCCATAAAATATATTCCTCGATAGCTCAATGGTGGAGCAACCGGCTGTTAACCGGTAGGTTGTAGGTTCGAGTCCTACTCGGGGAGCCATGGCAGGGTAGCCAAGTGGTCTAAGGCAAGTGGTTCATACCCGCTCATTCGAGGGTTCAAATCCCCCCCCTGCTACCACACCTGCGGGTGTAGCTCAATGGTAGAGCACTAGCCTTCCAAGCTAGCTACGTGAGTTCGATTCTCATCACCCGCTCCATAAGAATTTAACCGCACTTTAAGTGCGGTTTTTTGCGTCTATACTTATTCAGGCAATCGGTCCCAAGACCATTTACAATAAAAAAATAAGGTAAATTAAGGGTAGTTATGATAGAATTAGGTGAATTTATATGAATAATTGTTGAAGGGAATTAAGTTCTATGAAAGAATATAGAAATGAACATATCATAGTTCACTGGTATCCGGAATTGTGTGCTCATCCTGGGACGTGCTTGAGGCTTTTGCCAAAGGTGTTTAACCTTGAACAACGTCCCTGGGTTAACGTGGATGCCGCAGAACCCGAGGAAATCATCAGGGCTATAGATCAATGTCCCTCAGGCGCTTTAAGATACTCCCTGCCCAAGGGTTCGAAAGTTAATGCGCAAAGGGCTAATGGTGTTGGCAATCTTAACTATGAGGATAGGAATCCATCAGAAGTTAAGATAAAAGTATGTTCGAACGGGCCGCTTTTGGTTGAAGGTTCGGCTCTTCTAATAGGGATTGATGGGAAAGTGTTAAAGGAAGGCGGTCGTATAGCCTTATGCCGCTGCGGATTTTCCGAAAACCGCCCCTTTTGTGATGGAGTGCATAGTAAGAAAGGATGGGTTCCTGATAGAAACATTCGGGAAAATGACATGGACAACATCGGAAGTGGTAACCAGCTCTTATCTGAAAAAATGGGAGAAAATCAATAGGGATTTCCAAGTACAGAAAATGTAGAGTACGAATCGGCCAATCTTATAAAGACCCACAGGACAATTTGCTGTGGGTCTTATAACTCTTATTTACTATTCTTCGATAACCCTTCCGTCCGTTGATATGGTAACCACATTCCAAGGGATAAGTTTTTCACAGTTTATAAGTGCCTTCTTTACGGCTTGAACGATACCACCACAGCAGGGAACCTCCATTCGTAAAACTGATAGACTTTTGATTTCGTGCTGTTTTAATATGGCAGTAAGTTTTTCAGAGTAATCGCCATCGTCTAACTTCGGACAGCCTATCAAGGTGATCTTATTGTGCATGAACTTTTGATGGATATTTGGATAGGCAAAAGCTGTACAATCTGCTGCTATTAGTAAATGAGCGTTATCGAGATAAGGTGCGGTTACAGGAACTAATTTTAGCTGGCAGGGCCACTGAGCGAGCTGTGATTGCGTGCTTTCTGATGGAACTGGAGTAGCATTATCCTGTTTGTTAACAAGTAGTTTGGCATGAGTACCCGGACAACCGCATGGAGTAGGATTGGCAGGCTGTTGTTTCTTTTCTATATGTTTCTTGACAGCTTCCTCATCGTACTCTACGGTTTCTCTTTCCTCAAGTATAATAGCTTTCGTAGGGCACTCAGGCAGACAGTCGCCAAGACCATCACAGTAGCTTTCGGATATGAGGCGAGCTTTGCCCTCTATTAACTGTAGAGCACCTTCATGACAGGCGTTAACACATAACCCACACCCATTACACTTTTCTTCATCTATTTTGATAATTTTTCTTAACATTATTATTCCCCCTGTTTAATTGTTATTTGCAGGTTCATTATATTACAATGATAGATACAAAATCGGTATCTGGAGATACAGAATAGGCCGGTGAAGACGATGTTAGAAAAATACTTTGACGTGATCGTAAATGTAAGTTTATTTTACGGTATTGAGAGAACGGGCATTGCCAATATGCTGAATTGTTTAAAGCCGAGAGTAGGAATCTATAAAAAGGGCGATTATATCGTCACCAGTGGTCAAACCTATGAAAATGTTGGAGTAGTCCTTAAAGGAACCGCGACAGTTAGTAAAGAAAGTATTTCAGGAAATAGAATTGTAATGACTCTATTAAAGGAGAGAGATATCTTCGGTGAGATAGTTGCATTTTCGAGTATGACGACATGGCCTGCAACGGTTCAGGCCCAGGAAGCTTGTGAGATTCTTTTCTTACCAAGGAATAAGATTGTCGGGGATTGTGATCAGATGTGCAGTTGGCACAGGATTTTTATACAAAACTTTTTAAGAGTAATCTCTGAAAGAGCAATAGTATTGAACAAAAAGGTTGAATACTTAACGATAAAAAGTATCCGAGGGAAAATATGTTCTTTTTTACTTGAACATTACAACAAATCTGGAAGCAAAGAAATAGAATTAGCGTTAAATCGCAACGAACTGGCGGATTTCTTAAATGTTTCTCGACCATCTATGTCAAGGGAAATGAGCAAAATGAGGGAGGAGGGAGTTATTGATTTCCACTTGTCAACTTTTAGAATCATAGATTTACAAGCCTTAAAGGCAATGAGTGAACTGTAAATAAGAAAGTTTTTTCCATTCATAGAAACAAAATGTATAATTTTGTATTGACGTATATGTTATTTAAAAATATAATGTATTTGTAATAATTTTAAATACGCCGTTAGTTGGTGTAGATGAATAAAGTTATTGGAAGGCGTTTACTATTAGCAGCACTAGCTTAAAGAAAACAAAGTGAGGGGTTTTTTGGATGAATAGTTTAAAAGGGACTAAAACTGCTGAGAATCTAATGAAAGCATTTGCAGGGGAATCTCAGGCACGTAACCGTTATACTTATTACGCATCAGTAGCGGATAAAGAAGGGTATAAGCAAATAAAGAACATATTTATTGAGACTGCCGATAATGAAAAAGAACATGCAAAAAGATTTTATAAATTTTTGTTAGCTGGTTTCCAGAATGAACTTCCTGCCACTCTAGAAATAAGTGCCTCTTTTCCTGTTGCTCAGGGTACAACCCTAGACAATTTGTTGGCCGCAGCAAGTGGGGAAAATGAAGAGTGGAGTGAATTATATCCGGAATTTGCCAAGGTCGCAGAAGAAGAAGGCTATCCGGAGATTGCCCTTGCCTTTAAGATGATTGCTGAGGCTGAGAAACGGCATGAAACCAGATATAATAAACTGGCTCAGAACATCAAAAATGGCAAAGTATTTAAGAAAGATGGAAGTAAACTTTGGAAGTGTGGAAATTGCGGCTATGTTCATGAAGGAACTAGTGCACCTGACGAATGTCCGGCATGCATTCATCCGCAAGCTTACTTTGAAGTTTTTGAAGAGACTTATTAATTTTAAACTCTCGCATGCGCTCGTTTAATCTTTGTGTTTCTTTAACTGACCAGAGGATATCTAAAACCCCCTAAAGAAGAAGGCTCTGACCGTTCTCTTTAGGGGGTTCGCTTTATACATAAATGCCTATCTTATCCCATGTGTACAATTAGATTAGTTATTCCAACAACAAGCAGAGAGAATATGATGGTTCCGCCAATAATAATTAGGTTTTGTTTTTTGGTATTAATTTTATGCCACAGCAAAGAGATCCCTCCGAATACATAATCTTAGTCCATAGTAACATTCACTAAATTGAAAAAGTATAGACAGTTAGTCCCAAGAGTATGGGACTAAAGACCTATTAATTACAGGCGTATTCATGAATCTGATTGCTACTCTTGTGGAAAAAATCTATACTTAGAGGTGTAACCTCAGATCTGAATATAAGAGCTACTTGTTTCGGAAAAAGGTTGAATGCTTTATTAATAGTTTGACAGGGGAGAGAACCGTCATGGATAGTGATCTAATGGAACTTATGAAAAATGATAGGTTTGCAGCCTATGTAGGGATAGAGATAATAAAAGTAGAGCCAGGCTATGCTATAACCCAGATGGAAATTTCGGATAAGCATCTAAATGGTGTGGACATTATCCAAGGAGGCGTAATTTTTACTTTGGCTGATTTTGCCTTTGCGGCTGCTGCCAACGCTACAGGTAATGTTACCGTGGCAATAAATTCTAATATATCTTACTTTATGGCCTCAAAAGGAAAGTCCTTGATAGCTGAGGCCAAAGAACTTTCTAGTTCTAAAAATATTGCTAATTACAATGTGGATGTGTTTAATGAACATCGAGATCATATCGCCAGACTGAGTATAACAGGTTATAAGAAACTCAAACAATGAACCTGTGGGGGTAAGAATTATGGATAAATATGAAGAGGTTCTTAATGAGTTTAACCGGGGGCGCCTCAACGAAGAAGCAGTGAATATAGAAAAGATACATTTTTATAAAACTGATAAACGTATTAACCCTAAACAGGAGGAGCCCTTTTGGTTCAATGTTGGGGATTTGCCTGTTTTAGTTTCGGCACCTCATGCTGTAAGACATTTTAGGCAAAAGAAGATAAAAATGTCCGACCAATTTACAGGTTCTATTGTCTATCTATTACATAAGCTTACTGGTTGTCATGCCATAGCAACAACTAAGCTCTATGGAGGAGATCCCAATTCTGATGATCCTTGTATTTACAAAGAAAGAATCTCTAATTTTTGCGTCGCCAACAAAGTGAAATTCATTTTAGACATTCATGGTGCTGCTAGAGAAAGAGAGTTTGACGTTGATTTAGGAATTAATTACGGAAAAAATCTTTTGGGCAAAGAAAACATAATAGAAATTATTGAAAAAAACCTACGAAACTATGGGTTGTCGAAGATATCCTATGATTATTTTGCTGCCTCTGGGCCCAACACGGTGGCTAATTACGCAGCCCGGGAATTGGCTATACCGGCGGTTCAGTTAGAGATTAACAAACAATATAGGGTACCTGCACAAAACCCCCATGGATTTCATCGACTAATAGGAGCGTTGTTTAGTAGCATAAAGGAATTGACCTAGAATTCTAAATCAAGAATATTTGACAAGCTATCCTATTTGAGGTACACTGATCTTGTTAAGAGGGAGTAGTTTAATTACAAAGGCAACATACCCGGTAAGGTGACTTGCCTGTCTTTGTAAGCCGATTTCGGTAACGAGACTTTTAACATGGCCATTAGGCTATGTTAAAAGTCTTTTTTGTTTATTATATAAACACGTTGCCAAAACAAAGTAAGGAGTGGTTATTTCGTAAATACTATAGAATACTAAAACTAGATATGAGATGAAAATTAAAACAAGGAGGACTATGTTATGGATTATTTCCGAAGGGAAGTTGCAGAAGTCATCTCTGAATTAAAGAGTAATGAAGAGATGGGTCTATCAGCGGCAGAAGCTGATATTAGAATCCAACGGTATGGGAAGAACCTTTTTACTCCTAAAGAAAAGGAAAGTTTTTTAAAAAAAATATTTGAAAGTTTGAAGGAGCCCTTGATTCTCATTCTCTTGATTTCAGGGTTAATATCCTTAGCTATGGGCCACATTGTAGATGGCATCGGGATTTTTGTTGCCGTACTGATTGCGACCTCAATTTCAATTATTCAAGAAGGCAAATCGGATAAAGCTTTTGAAGCATTATCTAAGCTAAGTGAAGATGTCCATGTCAAAGTTGTCCGTGAGGGAAAAATCGTTCTCCTAGCACAAAGTGAACTGACAATTGGAGATATTATCCACCTGGAAACAGGTGATAAGGTTCCTGCGGACGCTCGTGTCATTCACGCATCAAGTTTAGGGATCGACGAATCTATGCTCACGGGAGAAGCTGAAGCGGCTTCTAAAAACACTCTGAAGATCGAAAGAGAAAATTGCCCTCTGGCTGAACGTAAAAATATGCTGTATTCAGGGACTATGGTGCTTGAAGGAAGAGCCGTCGCGATTGTAACATCAATTGGCGATGGAACTGAAATGGGCAAGATTGCTGACGAATTAAAAGGTGAATTGACCTCTGAAACTCCGCTTCAGCAAAAATTAGCTGATCTGGGCAAAAGAATTTCGATAATTGGATCGGTTGTAGCGGCTGCAATCTTCCTTTTCGAAGTTTTCAAGATGTATAACCAGGGTATCTTGGTGTTTGATAATCTAAGTGCTGCCCTTCCGGGAATTAAAGATGCCTTTGTTACTTCTGTAGCCCTTATCGTTGCCGCTGTGCCTGAAGGATTGCCGACGATGGTTGCCATTACCTTAGCCTTCAATATGCAAAAAATGGCTAAAAATAACGCCTTAGTGCGCAAACTTATTGCTTGTGAAACCATTGGATCTGTAAATGTTATTTGCTCAGATAAAACCGGCACATTAACAGAAAACAAGATGACAGTCGTTGAAGTTTGGGCGGACGGTAAAGAGATTGCAGTAGATCAGCTGCGAAATGAAGAAATGCTGGAGAATTTCTGTCTTAACTCTACAGCTGATATTTCTAAAAAAGATGGAAAATATGAGTTTTTAGGAAATCCGACGGAATGCTCTCTGCTGGTATGTGCTGACAAGAATAATATTAACTATCTGCATTATCGCAAAGAGCACAGTGAGCCTGTGAGTGAATACAATTTCACCTCTGCTCGAAAAATGATGTCCATTGCTTATGAAACAACGAAGGGTTATAGACTCTATACCAAGGGTTCCCCAGAAAAGGTACTAAGCATTTGCAATCGGATTCTTTATAAGGGTGCTATTATCCCTTTGACTCCAGAGCATATTAAAGAGATTGAAGCAAAGATAACTCAGCTTCAGGATAATGCCAGACGGGTGCTAGCCTTTGCCTTTAATGATTTTAGTGAAGAGCCTCAGTGGGAAGATATTTATAATGTGGAAAAGAATTTAATATATACGGGATTCGTGGGAATCGAAGATCCGTTGCGTTCCGATGTGAAAGAAGCAATTACTAATTGCCGGCAAGCTGGCATCTCTGTCAAAATCTTAACAGGAGACAACATTAACACTGCTAGAGCTATTGCTACTCAGTTAGGAATTGTTAAGCAGGACTCCTTGGTATTAGAAGTTACTGACATTGATGCTATGAGTGATCAAGAGTTGAAAACCAAGCTACCTAACATTGTGGTAATCGCTCGTTCTAACCCAACGGCAAAAATGCGAGTAGTAAAGCTTTTACAGGAACTCAATGCCTCTGTGGTTGTCACAGGTGATGGTATTAATGATGCACCTGCTTTAAAGGCCGCTGATGTTGGAGTTGCCATGGGAATAGCAGGCACAGAAGTCTCTAAAGAAGCTTCGGATATAGTATTGTTGGATGACTCTTTTTCCACAATTGTTAAGGCAATTAAGTGGGGGCGCGGTATTTACGAGAATTTTCAGCGCTTTATTCAGTTCCAGCTCACGGTCAATGTCGTGGCCTTTGTCACAGTGATCTTGGCAGAAGTTATGGGGTATGCAATGCCTTTTACCACCTTACAATTACTCTGGGTAAATATTATTATGGATGGTCCTCCGGCCTTAACATTAGGCTTAGAGCCACCGAGAGATCATCTGCTTGAAAAGCAGCCGATTAAGAGAAATGCTTCCATTGTAACTAAAGATATGCTGTTTAAAATCGTTTCTAATGGTCTGTTTATTGTAACAGCCTTGATCCTGCTCATGGACACTCAATTACTTGGCGGGACTGCGGCACAACAATCGACGATCGTGTTCACTTCCTTCGTACTCTTCCAGCTGTGGAATGCCTTTAACAGTCGAGAGTTTGGGTCAAGGAGCATCTTCCCAAATCTTCTTAAAAACAAAATGATGGTAGGGGTTGTATTTCTAACTTTCCTCGTTCAGGTTCTAGTAACACAGTTCGGTGGAAATGTCTTTAAAACCGTACCTCTTGACTTGGCTATATGGTTTAAAATTATTGGATTCACATTCAGCATTATAATCTTTGGTGAACTGTTAAAACTTGTTATGAAAGTTTTTCAAGGTGGATCTAAAGAATAATTTACGGTAATAAAGTCAATAGCCACAATCCTTGAGAAGGAATTGTGGCTATTGCATTTGTGAAGCATGTTTGCATGCGCTTTCTATAAAGTATTATAATAGGTATTTGGACAGACAATAAATCTGCAGGTTCCGATATACTAGACAAATTCGAACGGGAAGGCTCAAAAGTTAGTTAACAAAATGAGTTTTCTTGAGGAGGTATAAGATTGGTTATCATCAAAACTGAGAAAGAAATTGGATATATGGCGGAAGCAGGAAAAATCCTGACGGCTTGTCACAAAGAAATCCGTTCCATAGTTCGGCCTGGAATGACTACCTTGGAAATTGACGAATTTGCCGAGAATTTTATTCGTTCCCATGGTGCAACTCCGGAACAAAAAGGATATAAAGGGTATCCATATGCTACCTGCGCTTCAGTCAATGATGAGATCTGTCACGGATTTCCGACCAATAAGCCTTTGAAGGATGGAGATATTGTAAAAATTGATATGGTGGTGAATTTGAAAGGGTGGCTGGCAGACTCTGCTTGGACATATTCCGTGGGCAAAATATCGCAGGAAGCAGAAAGGCTGTTAAAGGTTACGAAAGAATGCCTCTATCTTGGAATAGAGGCTTCGATTATCGGCAATAGAATCGGAGATATTTCCCATAGCATACAAACTCACGCAGAATCAGAGGGCTTTTCTGTTGTGCGAGACTTTATGGGACATGGGATTGGCCAAATAATGCATGAAGATTTGCAGGTTCCCCATTATGGTCGACCCCATAGAGGAGAGCGGCTTCGAGAGGGCATGGTTTTTACCATCGAACCTATGATTAACTTGGGAAGATTTCATTTGAAGATTGACTCTAATAGGTGGACGGCCAGAACTATAGATGGCAGTCTTTCAGCTCAATATGAACATACTATTGCTGTAACTAAGGATAAGCCCTTAATTCTAACTGAACAGGACTAAAAAGACCTAAAAAGACCTAAAAAGACCTAAAAAGACCTAGACATTAGACCTTCCAACGCTTTCGAATAATAATATATCTTAGCATAAACCAATTTCTGAGTTTGGAAATTCGCCATAGAACTTTTGAAAATACATCCATTTGTTATCAACCTCCTATTATGATCTTGTCTTATGTTCCCCAAATTTGATAAAACCAAACATTTTTAATTACAAGGTCATTATTTTTGTTGTGAATGATTCGTGAATTACAGTAATTGCTGAAATATTTAATAAAAAAATAGACACTTTTATAATATCGGTTAAGCTAGTAATACCAATTTAAAAGGAGTGGTATTATGAGCGTTATCAATGAATTTAAAGAATTTGCCACAAAGGGAAACGTTGTGGACCTGGCCATTGGGGTTATCATAGGCGGGGCCTTCGGGAAGATTGTCTCATCACTTGTAGCCGATATTATTATGCCTCCTCTAGGAGTTATAGTAGGAGGCATAAAATTCACAGATATTAAACTAAAACTTAAGGATGCTATTTTTGACGGGTCAGGAAATGTCACTCAGGATGCCGTTACCCTTAACATAGGTAATTTCATTCAGACAACCTTTGACTTCCTAATTATTGCAGGTTCGATCTTTTTAATCATCAAACTAATCAATTCTCTGAAGAGGGAAGAAAAAAAGGAAGAAGCCGCAGCTCCATCAACTCCAAGTATGGAAGTACAGCTTCTTATGGAAATTAGAGATTTGCTCAAGAAACAGAACTAGCCTGGATATATCAATTGTCAGCATCCAAATCTCGCAGCTTGATTAGTAATAAGCGAAGATCCTTAGGAAAAGGTGCTCGAATTACCATGGGAAGCCTAGTTGCAGGGTGGAGAAAGGCATACATTGAAGAGTGTAAGGCATGACGAGAGAGAAGTGTATGAGTCCCACCGTACAGATCATCTCCGAGTAATGGATGTCCGAAGCCTTCACAATGGGCTCGAATTTGATGGGTGCGACCGGTCTCCAAGATGAATTCCAGAAAAGTGACATTAGTATACCGATGGAGAACCCGGAAAAGTGTACGTGCCGACATACCATCAGCTTGGATCTGACGCTTGATGAAGCTATTCGGTGCAAATCCAATGGAAAGATCAATAAGTCCATTGTCTTCCTCGACAACCCCTTCAACAAAACCGTGGTAGCGTTTATGGATATGCCCTCTCTCTAACTGCCAAGCAAGTTGTTGGTGGGCGAATTGGTTCTTGGCTATAACAACAACTCCGGAAGTATTCCGGTCAATTCTGTGGATGGGACGGAAGAGCCGACTTTCTCCTTTGCGTTCCCAATGACCAACAACAGCATTGCCTAAGGTGTTTATTGGATAGCGGCGGTTGGGGTGGACGACTTGTCCAACAGGTTTGTTGACGGCTAGCATGTATTCATCCTCATAAAGAATATCAAGAGGCAGATCTTCGCCTTGAATATTGGCTTCTTCACTGGAAAAAAGCTGAATGGATAGGGTATCCCCTTCTTTTCCTCGGGCCGTTAAATAAGAAAATTTCCCATTTACCCAAACCCGTTCGCCTTGTTTCAAATGCTGTAGTAATTTTACCGAAAAGTGAAACTTATGACGTAAGATTGCCATATATTTTTGACCGGAGTCTTCCGCTTGTAAACGATACTCCCAAAGATCGGGTGGTGTATTCATAAGTCCTCCCAGTTCATAGTTCGGATTCTCCGGAATTAAAGATAAAAAATAAAGAGTAAAAACAGATCGAGTGTACATACTTTTAAATAATAGTAAAAAGGAAAATTATGTTGTGTGCAGAATAGTAATAAGATTGAAATGAGTGCTAAGGAGGCCCTAACGTGAGAGATTCTCGCATAGAAAAACTTGCCGATTCCTTGATTAATTATTCCATTTCTCTTCAGCCGGGCGAAAAAATTCTTATTGAAGTGATGGGTCCGGATATTCTACTAGCCCAAGCCTGCGTCCGTTATGCCTATCGAGCTGGTGGAGTTCCGTTTTTATCTAGTATTAATCATACCCTACTACGGGAACTATTAAAAGAACTCTCAGTGGAACAAGCTGAGGCAATGACTCGTTGGGATCGAGGGCGTATGAAAGAAATGCAGGCCTATATTGGCATACGGGGCGGAGATAATGTCAATGAATGGTCAGATGTGCCTAATGACTGTATGAAAATATATGCATCTTATTATCAAAAACCAGTTCATTCAGAGCAGCGCGTACCCCATACTCGCTGGTGTGTATTGCGGTATCCTAATGCTGCAATGGCTCAGTTGGCTAACACAAGCATAGAAGGATTTGAGGACTTTTATTTTAAAGTCTGTAATTTAGATTATTCAAAGATGTCAAAAGCTATGGATCCCTTGAAAAAGCTGATGGAGAAGACGGATCGAGTGCGCATAGTTGGTCCGGGAACCGATTTAGAGTTCTCAATAAAAGGGATGCCTGCAATAAAGTGTGATGGTCATCTGAATATCCCGGATGGAGAAATCTTTAGTGCTCCTCTCAAAGAGTCCGTCAATGGGCGAATTAGTTATAATACACCTTCACTTTATCAAGGTTTCACCTATGATAATATTGTTTTAGAATTTGAAAAGGGAAGGATTATCAAGGCTACTGCGAATGATTCAGATCGTATCGAATCCGTTTTTAACACTGATGAGGGAGCGCGATATGTTGGAGAGTTTGCAATAGGTGTTAACCCTTATATTAGTACTCCTATGAGAGATACACTTTTTGACGAGAAAATTGATGGAAGCTTTCACTTCACTCCAGGATCTTGTTACGATGAGTGTAATAATGGGAATAAATCTGCCATTCATTGGGATTTGGTCTGTATCCAGAGACCTGATTATGGCGGGGGAGAAATTTTCTTTGATGATATATTAGTTCGAAAAGATGGGCGCTTTGTCTTACCCGAGCTTGAAGCCTTAAATCCGGAAAACCTAAGAGGCTAGAGTGAATCGGAACACCCACTTACAAGAAGTGGGTGTCTCAAGTTAAATAAAAGAATTAAGACATTATCTTACAATAATTATGAAACTAAAGTTCATTAGATATTCAATTAGCAAGGAGTCGATTATACGTCCATGAACGGGAAACGATTGCGTTTAGTTTATAATCCCTATGCAGGTCGAAGAAAATTAACTGCCCAACTAGATACCGTAATTCGAATCTTCCAGGAAAGTGGCAATGAGGTCTGTGTACATAGGGCTTGCTCCCCAGAAGATATGGAAGAAATAGCATTTCAAAGCAGAGATGTGGATCGATTTGTCATTGCCGGTGGAGATGGCAGTATTCATCAGGCTTGCAATGGGTTGCTTAGAATTCCGGAGGATCAACGTCCGGCGTTAGGTATTCTACCTGTTGGAACTGCGAATGATTTAGCTTATGCGTTGCGGTTACCAAAAAGTATTCCTGAAGCGTGTAAGGTAATCGCCAAAGGAAATGTGTTTAGAATGGATACCGGACAAGTCAATGATCGATATTTTGTTAACGTAGCCAGTGCAGGTCTATTAACAGACGTATCACAAAAAGTGGATACTCGTGTTAAAAACACACTTGGACAATTAGCTTACATTCTTAAGGGGATTGAAACACTCCCTTCCTTTCGACCATTTCGTATTGAGTATGAGAAAGATGGGCAACCCTATATCGAAGAGGTAGTATTATTGCTGGCTGTGAATGGCCACTCAGTTGGAGGGCTTAGGAAGCTTGTGCCCAAAGCTTCACTTACAGACGGATTGCTTGAAGTGCTAATTGTGCCGGCCTCGGGCTGGCCGGAAACAATACGATTGCTATTGAATGTTTTGCGGGGAGACAAATCAAGTTCTGGAAAGATCAAAGAATTCCAAACTAAAGAACTTAAGATATCTACAGACCGCCCTATTCAATCGGATTTAGATGGAGAGTACGGACCGGAGAGTTCATGGGCTATTAAGATCGGGCCCAAAATTTCCGTGCTTTGCTAATTGGAGGGATTTCATGATCGGAACAGCTTTTCAACAGGAGGTCTTGAGAAAACTAAGTGATCTTAGCCCTGTCTATATTATAGGCGGAGCTGTTCGTGATTCACTCTTAGGATTTCCCTCCAAAGATCTTGATGTTGTTACGATAATACCTCTTGATCAGATCGTAAATAAATTATCAGATTGGGGATATAAACCACATACCATTGGGGTTCATCAGCCAACGGTGAGCTTATTTCAAGGTAAGGACAGACTTGATATTGCAACCTTTTCCGGAGATTTGGAAAAAGATGCTCTGCGCAGAGATTTCACCATAAATGCAATCTTTCAGGATGTGAAAACCGGAGAGATCAAAGATCCCCTAAATGGGCTCCAAGCCTTAAGGGAAAAAAGATTGGAGTCATGCGGAGAAGCAGAAGAACGTTTCCAAGAAGACGGAATCAGGATTTTGAGGTTAATTAGGTTTGCCGTTCGCTATGGTTTTGACATCGCTCCTGATACTTGGCAAGCCGCAGCCAAGCAAGTTTCACTCCTTAGAGGAGTAGCGTTAGAACGAGTAACGGAAGAATTAGCTAAGATTCTTATGCTTGAGGAAATCGAAAATGCTTTAGGACTTCTTGATGACTTAGGATATTTCAAAATGTATATCCCTGAGCTTGCCAGGCTGAAAGGTCTTATTCAAAATCAATATCATACCAAGGATGCTTGGGATCATACCCGTAGGGTAGTAAAAAATGCCCCGCCGACAGTATTATTGCGACTGGCTGCCCTATTACATGATATTGGAAAATGGGAAACGGCTAGTCGTGAATGTTATACTTGGGGGGAGATTAAGCCGGCAGCAGGAGGCTACTCAGTCAATGAGTTCAACCTGATAGGAAAAAATCTGAAACGTTGGTTACATATAAATGTAGAAGTTCACGGCGGAAGATTGGACAATTACCCTGATACAATCGTTGTAAAACGAATTAAACCTGTACTAACCTTACCTAAAAAACACTTTGAAATGGTCTTGAACGGAAAACGACATTTCCTCCAGCATGAAAGGGAAAGTGCTCGTTTGGTTAAAGAATTCCTAACTAGGTTTCGCTGGAGTATGGTTTTACCTGGAGGAACCAATGGTGAACGAGAACTTCATTTTTTGGTAGGGCATCATATGCAAGGAACCTTAACCTTTATGAGTGAATTGAAGGGCGAGATACATAGTCCTAAAACTCGCCTGAAAGCTCGTCGTTTTGCTTGGGAAATTGGCTGGGATGGGCAGAGTTTTAACTCACAAAGGGTGGAGAATCTCCTAACTCTATGGAGGGCAGATTTTCTCGGCGGTAAGCAGGATTCCGAGGAGAATCTATACCGTCTTGAAGGGATACAGAGTGAAATTCGATCTGCCTGTACTTTTCTCAAAGAACGTGCGGGCCTCTTGAATTGGAAATCCTTTGAGGGGTTTGCCCGTGAGAAAGGACTTGAGGCTGAGCAGTTCGGTCAATTCAAAGAACAGGTTCGCAAGCGAGTCATGTTTGATGATAAGTATAGTCTGACAGATTTGCGGTTTCTGGAGAAAGAATACAACTTTTACTGTAAATCCGAATCATCGGCTTGGAATAAACACAAACCCAGATTAAAGTAAAAAGTTGACTCCCGCCCTAAAACATTCTTAATTGAGTATTGTACTTGAAAGTAAAGGATGTTCCCGGAAAAGTCTTGCCTTAAACTTTGATTAGAAGATTAAGGTTGACCTGGATAAATTACTAAGTTATAATTATTATTAATAAATCACAACACAGAGGAGGATGTTTTTCATGGAAAAGAAGTGGCGTTGTACCGTTTGTGGGTATGTACATACTGGCGAAAATCCGCCGGAAATCTGTCCGGTTTGTGGAGTTGATTCGACCTTTTTTGAACTAGTCACTGAGGAGAAGGATGTTACTCCTCCAACCTCAGGTGTTGTGGCACCTAAGCCGGTTACTTCTCAGTTAGATAAACCTGCGGCAATTCGTCAAGCTCTCTACCGAATCTCCTATGGCCTGTTTATTATAACAGCCCAGGCTGATGGAAAGGACAATGGACAATGTGCTAATACATGTTTTCAAATCACCTCTGAACCGGCCAGAATTGCAATTGGAATCAATAAGCAAAACTATACTCATGAGCTGATTCAAAAAAGTGGCAAGTTTGGTGTTTCAGTACTAAGCCAAACCGGTCAAGACTATGCCCGTGGGTTTGGATATCGCACGGGTCGGGAGGTTAACAAGTTTGAAGGGGTAGCAGTTCATCGAGGAGAATCGGGAGTTCTGCTGCTGGATGATGTACTTGTAACCATGGAAGCAACGGTAACGGGTCAATTGGATGCAGGAACCCATACTCTCTTCCTAGGGGATGTCACGGCAGGGGAAATTCTGCAAGAAGGGGATCCCATGACCTATGCGTTTTTTAGGGCCTCGAAGTAAATTTGCTTACATCAAGGAGAAGGCCCATGGATTTGCATGAACAGCTGCACTGGAAAAAGATGATAGTAGGATGGGCAAGGGAGTTGGGTTTTGTCTCCGTGGGATTTACCACTGCGGAACCTATAGAAGGTTTAGCTCCTATCCTACAAGCTCGCGTTGATCAGGATTTGGCGACACCTTTTGAAGGTAAGGAGATCCAACAAAGGATTGATCCCCAAGCCGTTTGGCCTGATTGTCAGACGGTTGTTGCCTTAGCCTATCCCCTCCCCTTTACGGTATCTCCACAAGAGGGGGAGGGTGTGATTTCCCGCTCAGCTGTGGGGGAGGACTATCATCGGGTGGTTCTTCGAAAAGTGCAGGAGCTAATTGACACTATGGTCAATAACAATTGGTTGGGGCTATGTCGCTTTCAAGTTGATACTGGCCCCTTAGTTGAGCGGGCATTTGCAACACGAGCGGGGATTGGCTGGATCGGCCGGAATCAACAATTAATTATCCCGGGAGTCGGATCTTTTGTTACACTGGCCCTCCTTCTTCTAGATCAAGAACTGAGGCCGGATGACCCTCTTGTTCTTCAGCTATGCGGAAATTGCCAAAAATGTGCTACTTCATGTCCGGCACAAATTATTGGCAGGGAACCTTTTTCGGCTAACAAATGTGTCTCTTATTTAACTCAGAGTAAAGAGTTGCTTACTTCCGAGGAGATTTCTTGTCTGGGTCTCCAAATCTTTGGCTGTGATGTTTGTCAAGAGGTATGTCCCCATAATCAAAAATGGTTGGAGGAGGAACAGACTTCTTTAACTGCTGATGATTCCTCATCTGCTGCCCGGCCTGCACTCAGGAGAAGCGTAGATTTAATCGAAACTCTTAACTTGACTAAAGGTGAATTTGGCCAACGATTTAAGATAACTGCAGCGGGATGGCGCGGAAAGGGAGTTCTCCAGAGAAATGCATACTTAGCGCTAAGAAAGATTGAGGAAACTAGTGCTAAGCAATGGATCAACGTCCAGACATTAGCTAGGGCAATTCCGCTTAGGGTATTACCTTATGTAGAGAGAGAACAAGAGTAGGCGAAAGCTTGCTTGGTATCTTAGGGAGTAACTGCCTGGTTAAACTTTTCGGCAAATAGCCTGATTTCGTTAAGATTAAGCTGAGAGACATCGCTGGTTACGCCGGCGACTTTTTTTACGATTTGTCGCTCTAGAAAATTCATTTTGGATATAAGAAATTCTCCGCCAAATAGACCCTTCGCCCTTGAATGATCTCTCAATTCCTTGGAGTATGTTGCTTCAAATTGGGATACAGCTTTATCTCCCTCAAACATGCAGCAAAGAAACAGGCCCAGTCCCTTTGAAAGCAGTTCAGTTTGGTTTTGTTTGAGAAATTGCTTTACTCTTGATTTGGCAGACCCTGCATAAATAGAGCTGCCAATTATGACTGAATCATAGTTGGTTAATTTGGGGTTAGAAAGCTTTTTTAAGTTGATTAATTCCACCTCTCCCTGAAGTTGTTCACTGAGGATTTGAGCAGCTTTTTCTGTTGTACCATGAGAGGAGGAATAGATGATTAATGTTTTCAAAATGATTTCTCCTTCTTTTAGAGGATTACAGAACCCTAATTTATAAATTCTACTTTAAGGATAGATCAGTTATCTTATTCGCATCATTATATAATATGCTTAATATCTTGGAAAGCAAGAAAGAGAGAAGGGGACAGAGTCAGTAAGAATAACTCTATAAATAAAATAAATGCGAAATAGGCACTGAATGGGTAAGCGTTCGTGCCTATCTTGCATTATATTTACTCCATGTTATGAAAAATACCATCGATGGTCCAGATGAAAATAAATGAAAATATTTGAAAGTGGAATAATCCTAATTGCTAAATATTTAATCTGCGTTCTACAAAACTGGAAATACGCTTAAGTGCTTCCTGAAGCTGTTCCATAGAATAGGCGTATGAACAGCGAATATGTCCTTCTCCCGAGGGTCCAAAGGCAGTCCCCGGAACAACTGCGACCTTTTCTTCCTTTAAAAGTTGTTCAGCAAATTCTTCCGAAGTTAGTCCGGTCTTTGAGATATTAGGGAACACATAAAAAGCTCCTAAAGGCTCAAAACAGTCCAGACCCATTTGCCTAAAGCCGTGTACTAATAAACGACGCCTGCGATCATAAGCAGTGACCATATCGTTTTTAGCTTCAGTTGCTGAGCGCAAAGCTTCAATGGCGGCAAATTGTCCCATGATCGGAGCGCAAAGCATAGTGTATTGATGAATTTTGGTCATTCCTTGAATCAGGTCGGGGTGCCCTGCCACATATCCAATTCTCCATCCGGTCATGGCGTATGACTTTGAGAATCCGCTCACAAATAGTGTGCGATCTTTCATTCCAGGTAAACTGGCAAAGGAGACATGGGTTTGATCATAGGTGAGGTCGGAATATATATCATCAGCAAGGACGAGAAGATTATGCTTACTTACAAAGTCAGCGATAGGCAGCAAATCCTCACGATTCATGATTGCTCCGGTTGGGTTATTAGGATAGGAGAGTACTAAGAGTTTAGCCTTTGGAGTATACACTCGTTCTAATTCCTCGACACGCATACGAAAATCATCTTTAGCATAAGTAGGGACATAGTTCACACTTGCTCCGGCTAATATAGCGCAGGGGGCATAGGAAACGTAGGACGGATCAGGTACTAAAACAACATCACCAGGTTCTAGTACTGCACGCATTACAAGATCCACCGCTTCACTTGCTCCAGAGGTAATGAGAATTTCATGATGAGGATCGTATGAAAGATCCAGGGTTTTAGATAAATGGTGTGATAGCTCTTCCCTTAATTCAAAAAGACCGGCATTACTGGTGTACATGGTCTGTCCTTCTTCAAGTGAGAAGATGCCGCTTTCTCTGACAGTCCAAGGAGTAACAAAATCCGGTTCTCCTACACCTAATGAGATGACATCTTTCATGGTTGCTACAAGGTCAAAGAACTTGCGGATACCTGAGGGTGGCAGGGTTGCAACATGGGTTGCCAAATAATTGTTCATGGTGACACCACCAGACGTTGTAGAGTCTCTTCTTCGCCCATAAGCTCTATTCCATCTTGCTTATAGCGACGAAGTACAAAGTGGGTTGCAGTACTTTGTACATGTTCTAATGAAGCTAATTTTTCTGCTACAAAGAGGGCAACATCTTGCATGGTTTTTCCTTCAATCAGAACAGATAGGTCATATCCTCCTGACATCAGATAAAGTGCTTTAATTTCCGGGTATTTTTGCAGACGTTTGGCAATCTTATCAAAACCATATCCCCGTTGGGGTAAGACTTTGACTTCAATAAGTGCGGATACTTTATCATCGCCCGTTCGATCCCAGTTAATCATGGGTTGGTAGCCGACAATTACTTTTTCCTTTTCCCAATCACAGATACGCTTTTCAATATATTCCACCGTTAAGCCGGTTTGAATAGAAAGCTCTTCAGGTTTAAGTCTACAATCTTGAGCAATGAGTTTGAGCAGGGTACGATCCTTATCACTGAGCATTTTAATCCACCTCTTTTATTTATACTTCAAAAAACAAAACTATTCCTGTATTCTGTATACATTTTTGAGCATAATTGCAACTAAGGCCATGGCCCCAAAATAAGACCATAACCATAGTTGCTTCTAATATATAACACATCTTAGCATGTTTTTATTTATTATAAAAGATCAAATAAGAAGGTCTGTTAAATTGCAGCCCTGGTCGAGTTAAGAAGTCCGCCTGCCAAAAGGATTTTAGCTTGACGTTCTGTAAGATCGTGTTTAACCCAAACTGGCTTTGAGTCGTTATCTAACGTAATAGCAAAAGGCTCTGAGGTTTTTACAGACTGATGCAGACCAGACAGGTGCAAGGTCATACCGGCGTTTAGACGGTCTAAGTCGTTTTCATCGACAAAGGTAAGAGGAAGGATACCAAAATTTATGAGGTTAGCACGGTGAATGCGGGCAAAGCTCTGGGCTAAAACAACACGAAGCCCTAGATACATAGGTGCTAGAGCAGCATGCTCTCTGCTTGAGCCTTGACCATAATTGTGCCCGGCGATAACCATACTTTGCTTGTGGGCTTTGGCTTTTTCGGCAAACTGAGGATCGATCTTGTGAAAAGTAAATTCAGAAATTGCCGGGATATTGGAACGAAGGGGGAGGATTTTCGATCCTGCTGGCATGATATCATCGGTTGTAATATTATTGCCTAGTTTTAAGATGATTGGCAGATCAAGGGAATTATCGAGAGCAGGAGCAATTGGGAGTGGCTGAATGTTTGGTCCGCGCCGAATTATTGTATCGGGATCACCGGGAGGAATAATCATGCTGTCATCAAGACGAAAGCGTTCCGGGAACTCAACTTCGGAGGAAAGCCCCAGAGTCCGGGGATCAGTGATGAAGCCGGTGAGGGCAGAGGCTGCTGCGACTTCAGGGCTGGCTAAAAAGACTGAAGCATCTTGAGTTCCGCTGCGGCCTAAGAAATTTCGATTAAAGGTTCGGACAGAGACTCCTTTCGAGACTGGAGACTGCCCCATACCAATACAGGGACCACAAGTCGATTCAAGGAGACGTGCTCCACTATCGAGAAGATCAGTTAAGGCACCATTGCTGGAAAGCATGCTCAATACTTGACGTGAACCTGGGGAAATAACTAAGCTTACATTTGGATGAACATGCTTACCCTTCAGAATTTCACGAACTCTCATTAGATCCTGATAGGATGAATTTGTACAGCTTCCAATCGCTACCTGTTGCACAGCAGTTTCAGCATGATCACTTACAGGAACCACGTTATCAGGGCTATGGGGCTGGGCGATGAGGGGAACCAGAAGAGATAGATCGATTTTCAGCTCTTCGTCATAAGTGGCATCTTCATCTGCAGATAAGGGAATATAGTCTTCCCCTCTGCCTTGTGCCTCAAGAAAGCGAAGAGTTTGTTCGTCACTTGGGAAAATCGAAGCAGACGCACCCAGCTCAGCACCCATATTAGTTATGGTAGAGCGTTCAGGAACAGTAAGGGTTTTTACTCCCGGCCCGGCATACTCAATTATTTTACCGACTCCACCTTTTACAGAAAGGATTCGGAGTACTTCCAAGATAATATCCTTGGCAGAAACCCATTCGGAAAGCTTTCCTGTCAGCCAAACCCGCAGGACTTTAGGGCTGGGAAGGTAAAAGGCTCCTCCACCCATTGCTACAGCAACATCAAGCCCCCCTGCACCCATAGCTAGCATTCCCATTCCACCGGCGGTAGGAGTGTGGCTATCTGACCCGAGGAGTGTTTTGCCTGGTTTAGCAAAGCGTTCCAGATGAACTTGGTGACAAATTCCGTTTCCGGGGCGGGAAAAATAGGCTCCAAACCGTGCCGCAGTGCTTTGCAGGAAAGCATGATCATCAGCATTTTCAAACCCTGTTTGGAGTGTATTATGATCTATATAACTTACCGAACATTCGGTTTGTACTCTAGAAAGGTTCATGGCCTCAAACTGTAGATAAGCCATTGTACCTGTAGCATCTTGGGTAAGTGTCTGATCAATACGCAGCGCTATTTCATTTCCGCTTGCTAAATCACCGGAAACTAAGTGAGACGAGAGTATTTTTTGAGCTAAATTTTGACCCATGATAATTCCTCCTTTGAAGTTGGTATTAACTTTACCAAAAACAAGAGGAAACATCTAGGGTTTTCCTAGATGTATACAAAATATCTGGGTACCAGCTATTGATTTTTCTGAATTTTAATTTTTACAATTAATAGTTGTTCTACATGATGAAACCTTAAGAGTAATTGTGTGACTTTTATTAATTTAAGGCTTCAATGACAAGTTTCGATAGATTTAAGGTTGGGTTTGTCAGATTTTCAGGTTATAATAGTTAGGATAGTTGATTAAGTGATTCTTAGCTTCAGAT
>NZ_JMGA01000013.1 GCF_000765145.1 Desulfosporosinus sp. HMP52
TGTATTTAAGGGCTTTGACCCGTCGCTACTTCCCATAATAAGAGGGTGCTCATTTTTTATCAAAGATCAAAATAAGGAACTACAGGAATGCTTGGGGCATAGCCCCTGGGAAAGTAGGTTATTGCCGGGTAAACAAGCGACAGACTATCTCTAACGAGGTAGTCTGTCGCTTGTTTTGTAATACTGATACGAAGAATCTGGGGAGTCGGGGTTCCACGATCCACACTGCAGGAGAATTCGTTTCGGGACGCAGTTGTAGATTGTCAAGGAAAATTGACCACTTTTTTGCCCGTTTTTCATCTAAAATCTACCACTAAAACTAGCTAAGTTAACACAGGTTGTTCGTCGTCCTGTAAACCAATTTCAATTTGTATTGGGCTTGTTCACAGAATTAGGGCATTTCCTTAAGTTACTTTTAAAACATACCCACTATCTTTGATCATCTTACTGTTTACGAAAATCTGCTTAGATGCTCGCTCAAGACGGATAAACGTTTGAATTTCAATAAGCCTATCCCGCATAAGCTCGGCAATAAGATCATCAACTTTGACGTTATAGTCATTTGGATTAGATTTAACCAAAGAACTGGGATTCTTTGTTCCACAGAGTTCATCGAGACTCATAAATTGTTCATTTTCGCTAGTTCTTTCATATCGTTTAGAGCCCTTGTTAAATACATAGTCTGCCTCACGACGCATTTTTCGTTGAAACAGGTCATAACCTAGGAATTAGTAGAACGTAAATTGTTAATAAAGCTATTATTCAAACAGGTTGGGAAAGTCAAAGGACTGGACAGCGACTGTTTAGACAGAGTAAATAGTCAATTTCCTCGGTACAAGGATCTCATAGACATCGTTAATGAATTCCGGAAAATGTTGTTGGATAAAAATGTTGGCATGATTGAACAGTGGGTACATAGGGCTTCGGGCTTAAACATTCGTGAGTTGACTTCATTTATAAATGGCATAACCAGAGATATAACAGCTGTGAAAAATGCCATTAAATAGGAATACAATAACGGACTTGCCGAAGGCAGCGTAAATAAGCTTAAGGTTATAAAGAGGATAATGTATGGTCGTAATAGTTTTGAAATGTTAAGAAAAAAACTGTTACGGCTTGAAAAAAGACCAAAATTCAACTAACTGTGGAAAGAACCAGAAATTCGTTGACATTCACAGGCTCGTACGCCTTTCGTTCCAGGGCCGATGATACTCCCTCTGTTTGATTAAATATCCTGCTGAATACTCGCTTATTCGCAGGATTTCATTTTTATCTAGACAAGTTACATAGAATAACTGACACGGTAATAAATGCGTAAGGGTAAAATAGGTATATGAAATAATGAGATATATTAATATCCCATTTAGTTCCATATACTGCACGAATACTCGATGCTTACTCCTAGTGGTCACCCTCCCATGTCTCTACGGGTCTTTGACCTCACATTCCTTCGTAATACCTGTCTAGGGTGGAGTCCGATTGGCTGATTGAGAGGCATTTTTGTATCCGAAAATCTAAGATATTTATTACTAAATTATGTTAATAAAGGTATAAACGTCATTCATTTGGAAATAAAATAATATCATTTTCCTACAAGTTTTTGTGCTATGAGTCTAGTTTTTTTAGTTTTGTGATCATATTCTAAGAGAGTTAATTGGTCATCAAGATACATATACTGAATCCTAACCACTATCTTTTCATCATGTACTATGTCTTGATAGTTACTTTTCGGGACTTTTATTACCTGAAAATAGGGATTGTCCCTGAATTTCGGGGAGATAATATTTTTCCGAATAACTAATTCCCCTGCGACTTTATCAATATAATATTCTTTAAAATCATCACCTGCACCATTGAGCACATATAAAGCCTTATCGTCATGAATTATCGCAGTATCAAAACCTTGTTCACTGTGTATTACAGTCATTCCATTTTCATACTGATATTGTATTTTCTGTTCGTTGAAAACTGGCGGAATACTAATAACATTTTGTATTCCGGTATTAATGTTTAAATATACCAATGAAAACAACATAAACACTATTGGTGCTATAATCCACCGCCTTCCCTGTCTTAACATAATAACCTCCTTAAATATTACTTAGAATCACTAAAATTTAAAACAATTTATAGGACAATTTCCGAAAATTTTTGCTAAGTCACGGAAACGTTTTGTAAGATAAAACCATTGTTTCTTACTTTAAAAAACTTAGGTGTTTATACTTATAGTAATAACTTTTCCGTTACGCTTAACTTTGAGATCCCAAACCAGTAACTCAGAGTCAATTAACATCCTATAAGATAAATCGGAAATCGAAGCGACAGAGTAACTATTAATTTCTAGTATTTCATCGTTCGGAAATAAGTTCATATACGCGGGCGAATTAGCGGTTGTTTCAGTAACCACTAAACCCTTAGAACTGGGTAAACTATTTAGTTCCTGTACTTTGATTCCTAGTTTTTTATGTTTATAAGGTTTACCAGACATTATTTGATTCAATACTTTCTTTACATCACAGAAGGGGATGGCACACGTGTATGTCACGTTTTTCTCATCCATTTTTGCCACTATTATACCTATTACTTGCCCATCTTGATTTAAGATGGGGCCTCCAGAACTACCATACGTTATGTTAGGTCCTGATAATTTAATTAGTTTTAAAAAATCAACAGGGGAGTTTGCTAAGGTTAAGTTACTATCAACGACTGTTCCTTTTTCTATTAAATTTTGGTGAGCTACTATTACTTTACTTGAATTTTGTTCTTCATAACTAATTTGAAGTGGTTGAACGCTTTCGTCAATTTCTAATACTGCTAGATCTGTTAGTGAATCATATGATATGAGTTTAGCGGTTAACTCTGAACCATTCATATCTTGCAGAACTATTTTTGTCGAGTACTTAACTACATGATAACAAGTCAGGATTTTGTTCGAGTCAATTGCAAATCCAGTACCTTCCGAAGTAACTAAATTATCATTTGAAATCACCTTAAATAGACTTTTGTTTACTTCTGTATAATTGTAAGTGTTGAAGCTATTAGCATAAACCATATAAGTAAGTCCAAGAAAAGATAACAATATAAATACGGATAATATACCAACTCGATTATTCATTATAAACCTTCCAAGTGCGATAAAACTATATTTGTGGGGTATTGCCCTAATGAGTAGGTACTAATTATTTTGCTAGTTCTCATGTCATAAACACTTAAAGTCCCGGCCATTTCATCTACAATATAAATATTATGACCATCCAATATAATACTTGAAGGTAACACATCCTTAATGTCAATTCTTTTCACTGTTCTATTATTTAAATTTAAAACAGTTAGTCCTTTTTGCTCTTGTGAATCAGGATAATAATGGCTTATGATTAATCTTTGCCCATCAGAGACAATCTGTCGAGCTATCGAATCTATCTCGATCGTCTCAATTTTTTCTCCGGTCTTTTGATCGACATTAATAAGTTTATTACCGCCACAAATCCAAAGCTCATTATTCACAAACTTTATGCCACTAAGTGGAGTGTTTTCGTATTTAAACTGATTGATTAGTTTTTGAGATGCAATATCTATAGTAGATAGTATGCTAACTTTGTGATCTACGTCTTGGGTTATACTATAAAGAATTCCATTATCCTTATCTAAATCAGAAAACTGAAAGTTATCCCCGCCTATTTGCAATTTGCCTAACATACGAAAATCGTGAGTGTTCACAAAATATGTAGTAACATCGTTAAAGCCTCTCTCTAAACATGTTATTGCAGCTATATTTTGGTTAAACTGAATATCCACGGGACTAAGCCCCACTTTGATTTCGGTTACCTTTTTGTTTATAATCTTAACCATATTACTTATTTCAGACAGATCACTAGTATAAGCCGCGGGGACCCAGATAGTATCGGTTGTGTTATCTATAAAAATAGATCTACCGAATATTGGTCCCAAGTTTACTTGTTCTATTATATTTGATTTACCTAAGTCATAATAGTCTAATAGGAACTCTCTAGAATCGGGAGACACTTTGCCGTAGGATATAGTTCCAGTGATATTATCTTTAGAGCACCCTGTTGCGAGAAGAATTAAAAGAGATATGGCTAGTGCCCAAAGCCAAGGATATTTTTTTACTAGTATAATCATTTTCTCCTCCTTTTCTGAATAAAATGCCTTTTTGAATTTCGGTATTAATTGTGGTTAAGAAAGATTTATTAAGTTGGGGCTACCAATAAATTCATATTGGTTAGCCCCGGGTATTATATACTACAGATCATTTGTTTCCTTAGCATCTTCCATAATTTGATTATACTGGCTGTCATCAATGTTATATTTACTCTTGATATCTTCTTTGCTTATACCTCTCTTTTCAAGTCTTGCTAGATACTCAGAAAATCCTTCTTTTTGTATCCCGAGTTCAAACTTAATATCTTTAGTATCTACTCCTTTATTTTTCCAAGCTTTCAGTCTATCTAAAGCATGTTGTGGCAAAGCACCTTTTGATACTGTTGGTGCCGTTGATGTAGTGTAAATAGCAACATTAGTATGGTAATAAATGTCGTCGGGTACAGGAAGGATTGGCGCAATTCCTGATGACCACCCTATATTAATATCCGCCATGTCGTAATAAGCTCGTTCAACTAATTTCGAACATTGCCAAGAATTATTTACCCAAAAATTTGAGTTCACATCATACGGGCCTGAAAAGTCTTCCCATGCATAATCTACAATACCATCTCGTTCATTTCCACTAACATCAGGAACATAACCTATAGCTGCCCAATCGTAAAACCAAAAACGATGAACATCTCTTGATACTACATCATTCGTTGAACTTGTTGGTGTAGCTTCGACAGTCATTCCCGTCCAACCGTAACCAGCTACAGCTTCTCCGGTTTCATCATATCTAAAGAAATAATCACCTGCGTAAGTAGTATCCCTGGCTAATGCACAATGAGTGTATTTTCCATATTGTCCACCTGTATTTCCACCAAAGTATATATCAGCCTTAAATGGGTATGAAAAATTTAAAGTATTTTTTTTACCTTGCCATTTCCCAGTAAACGATGGAAATAGCTCTCCGGCGAAAACAGTATTTACATTGGCTAATAATAGACTAAATACTACTAGGATTATAAAAAAACGTTTTTTCATGGTTAACCTCCTCTATTTATTAAGAACAGTTTTAAATTAATAACAATAGTACTTTCTATAGGATGTTTTACTTTTTAGAGTCCCTCCAATCTTAGTCATTTCTAAAGGCTACATAGTTATATAATCCTCCTCCCTTTGATTGTTAAATCGCCTTCATTAAATAGAGGTTTTGAACATGTAAAAAGGTTACATGAATAGAGAAATTTTTTAATTTTAGAAGGTTTATTAAATATTTCTTTGAATATCTTTTTTGAGGGGTGTGAATAAAGTTGTCATTATATGGTGCAGAAATAGATGTATTTGAAATTCTTGTCAAGCAGAATTATGAGAAGGTTTATCAAATAGTATATATTTATACTAAAGATAGATATATTTCGGAGGATGCAGTTCAGCAAGCGTTTGTAATAGCCTATAGTAAACTAAATCAATTAAGGTCTAAGGATAAATTCGCGTCATGGGTTACTTCAATTGCCCTAAATGAGGCAAAACGTATGTTAAAGAATAAATACAATGAAAAAATTACTTTCATAGAAAAATTTCATGTTGAAACACTTTCATATAGTGAAGATGACAATATTAATCTTAAAGAAGATATAGATAATGCTTTAAATAGATTAAAGTATAAAGATAACGAGATCTTAGTTCTAAAGTATTATGCCGACTTAACCTTGCAGCAAATATCAGACCTATTAGGCATTAACCTATCAAATACCAAAGTAAGATTACATAGAGCTAAGGAATCTTTTAGAAAACTATTAAATCCAGAAATTAATCAAAATCAGGAGGTGGAGCTTCAATGGCCTTATCAGAAAAAGAACTTGAACGACTAATAAAGAGTCATTTATCAAAAGAGTTAGATGTTGCTATTGAGGTTCCAAATATAGATGATCAGTGGCAAAAGATAAAGAAGCAGATATTAGAAACAGAAAGTATCTCGACAACAGAAAAACCTTTCTCAAACCGAAAAAGAATCATTGTTGCGGCGACAATCCTCATTTCAATCGGTTCAATAAACTTCCTATACCCACATAACGCAAATGCTTTAGGGGGCAAGATTGGTGAGTTTTTTGCCTATATCGTTGGAAAAACAACAAAAAACCAAACTGAAACTTACAAACAGAGCAAAGATCCAGAAATACCAAAGATACAGAATTTGGGTTCTAATATTGAAAAAGAAGTTTCTCTAAATCAAGCCCAAGCTGAGGTTCCATTTAAGTTAGCTATTCCTAACTATCTCCCTCCTGAAGCTAAAACTGGCCGGGTTGTACTTACTTCTCTGGGAACAGATGTTTATGAGGTTACTATTGAATATAGTTATAACGATATAGTAATCGCTTTTAGCCAACAGAATTGTGCAAACGGAACTTCACGTGGTTCTGTATACGACACAGATGATACTGTTGTAAAGGATCTAACTGTTAACGGTAGCCCTGCTATCTTATATTTAAGTAAAAATAGTATAAGTACTTTAAACTGGCAAACAAGGGGTCTTTTGCTACAAATAACGGGCAAAATAAATGAAACCGAGATTTGCAAGATCGCAAACTCGATCAACTAGAAAAAACCGCATAAAGCGGTTTTTCTAGTTGTTTTTAATGGATTACTTATTTATGATAGTCATCAACTAAGTGACATCATTGAATATATATCGCCTCAGAGTAAGCTTGAGTACTCTCACTTATGTCCCCATTTAACGATGTATGCTGTGAGGATACTCTGTAATAATAACCTCCCGTAACCACTAGTGACTGCCCCCCGGATACATATGCTGAATTGTACTTGTAGTAACTATAGTTGTCCAATGTATACCATGTGCCACCAGATAAGTATTGGACATTTAATTTTAGTCCTATTTTTTCGACTCCATAGTAGGTTGAAGTTGACCCAGATACGTTGATTTTGCCGTTACCATTATTAACTATTTTGCAAACTCCTCTTGAAATAGTTTCGAAGGATGCAGGGCTTACGACTCCATTCCCACTCATTTTGGTTTCTGTAGCACCTAAAGCCACCTGGGAACCCATTAACATAAAGATAGCCAAAAGTACGGGTATAAGTTTTTTCATTAAATATTTCCCCTTTCTATTATTCTATAATATAGAGTAAAAAAAGGGGGTAAAAGGTTACAAGTTGATGGATAAATTTTTTAGCAAATCTATCCGATAATAAAGCTTTCTTCTGACCAACTGACCCAACCTTATCTTTTCAACTTATTTTTTTATAATTAGTTTGTAATTCACCTCATTTTTTTAGCCATTTTTGGCACCTATCTTTACACAGAGGTTTTGATAGGAATTATACTTTTCGCTTTCTATGGATAGAGAGTGATTAAATGATGTTTTAGAAACTTTATGTTTTGCTGCCTTGCATTGCAATGTCTTAATATAGGGGGATAGTTGGTAAGGGATAGGGTTTGGGACTATCTATTATAACGCTTACCAATGGCTAACCTTAATGAACTATTAAAAATTAGAGCGAGCGTTAGAAGTATTTTTTTGGCATTTCGAACTGCCCGCTTTTTTATATTTTAACTTTAAATCAACGAGCTTGCTTTCGATGTACCGTCAAATGGTATTTCAAGTGGGGTCGTTTTTTATATTTAAGAAGGAGGTATTAGCATCTAAGTTGGATAGAACAAGATTTTGTCTAACGGTAGCGATATCCTTAGAATGGGTAAAGGATTGGGCTCAGGTAGAGCGTGAATTAAAAGAGCCGTTTCCTAACAAAGATATTTAAAACAGGCTAGATGCTGTTTTTGGAATGGGTAACTGGAAAAATGATTTTAAAGAGTGGAAAGATAAGGCGGTCCTTTGTGGGCTGTCTTGTTGCTTAGAAGGTAAAGATTGGATAACCAAATGGGATGGGGCGGTTGAATCTGAAATTGAAGCAACTAAGGGTGGATTATTGTCGGATTCAATGCAGAGAGCTGCTTTTCAGTGGGGTATCTGTCGTTATCTTAAAAAAATCGGGAACATATGGGTTGAAATAACACCCCCTAGGTAAAAGCTTTAAAATCAAAGATGGATGTAAACCTATGTTACCTGCCTGGGCTTTACCTAAAGGTGAAACACCAATTCAACAAGGTAATCAGCAGAATTTCCAACTGGGACAACCTCAAGGGCAAAATGTCCCTAGTATTATCCCATTCAATGGGTTAGTTAAACTTTTTCAAGAGCCTATTTTGGATAAAAAACAAGCGGAACGTGGTCTCGAGGATCGAATTATGATCTAAAAGATGGTGGGCATCCTTTTAAAGTAATGTCCTATCCCAGAATACAAATATAAAATCACCGCCACGAGTATTTTGAATAATATAAAAATACAGAATATTAAAATAATATATATAAAAGAACGGAGGGATGTGCTAAAATATGTAAAACAAATGAATCCGCATTCAAGAAGGAGGAGACAGACATGGAAAAGTCTATCGTAGAGAGATCTTGGTTTCGTTTTTATGAGCCTAATGTTCGGAAACGGTTAGAAATTCCTGAACTTACTTTGATGGGGATGTTTAAGCAAACAAAGTTGAAATTCCCGGATAATCCGGCATTAATATTTGGAGGAAAGACCACAACCTACGCAGAGATGGATATATTTATTGAACGCATGGCTAAAATGCTTAAGCAGAGAGGGGTAAAAAAGGGAGATAGAATTTCTATATATATGCCTAATAGCGCTAATTGGGTAATCTCATTCTTTGCAATCCAAAGACTAGGGGCTGTAGTTGTTCAGACTAATCCCCTTTATGTCGAAAGTGAATTAAAAGCTTTATTGCAGGACTCCGGTGCTATAGGTATAATCTCCATTCCCCAACTCTTGCCGCGTATTATGAAGATACAAGAGGAAGTGGGATTAGAACTAATAGCCTTAGATTTCCTAAAAGCTTTCCATGGCTTAGGAGGCTTAGGATTGGCAGATAATCCAGTGTATGAAGATATAGAGAAACAACTTTCAGATCCCTGTTGGGATGAATTAGAGTCTCCACCCTGGTTGGGGGAAACTGAGGATCTGGCAGTTTTACAGTATACAGGTGGAACAACAGGAACGGCAAAGGGAGTTATGTTAACACATCATAACTTAGTAGCTAATGCTTTACAAGCCTGGGAATGGATTGATGGACAAGAGGGAAAGGAAAGAGTCTTAACGGTACTGCCACTATTTCATATATACGCCTTAACAGCATGTATGAACTTTTCAGTATTATCCGGAGGGGCAATGATTATCTTACCTAAGTTTGATATTGATAGTGTCCTTCAACACATTAATGACTATGGACCCACGTTTTTCCCGGGAGCTCCTACTATGTATGTAGCTGTAATAAATCATCCGCGAATCAAGGAATATAAGGTTTCGTCGATTCGCTGCTGTCTAAGTGGGTCAGCTCCGCTCCCCAAAGAAGTAGCAATTCGTTTTGGGGAATTAACGGGTGGCAGGTTAGTTGAAGCCTATGGATTATCCGAGGCAGCACCTGCAACACATTTGAATCCGATCTTTAATTCAAGGGTCGGCTCAATCGGGGTTCCTGCACCTAATACGGATTCCAAAATTATGGACTTAGAGACAGGCGAGAAAGAGCTTCCCCCAGGAGAAATTGGGGAATTGGTGGTTAAGGGCAATCAAGTTATGTTAGGGTATTGGCAAAGACCTGAAGAAACAACGGATGTGTTAAAAGATGGGTGGCTATATACAGGAGATATTGCTTATAAAGATGAAGACGGCTTTTTCTATATTGTTGATAGAAAAAAGGATATGATTATTACGGGAGGTTATAATGTCTATCCTCGCGATGTGGAAGAAGTACTCTATACTCACCCGGCTGTAAGAGAAGCTGTATGTGCCGGAATTTCTAATCCCTATTGGGGCGAAATGGTTAAGGCCTATATTGTTATTAAAGAAGGATTAAGTGTGACAGAGGAGGAAATTTTAAAATATTGTAAGAGTAAGCTTGCAGTCTTTAAAATTCCAAAGGCCATTGAATTTCGTGAAAGTCTACCGAAGACAGCTGTTGGTAAAGTTTTGCGTCGCTTTTTAGTAGAAGAAGAAAGAGAAAGAATGCTGCAAAAAGAAATGGCTGAGACGACAGCTCAGGAAGAAATTGCCGTAAGTATATAAATATCTTCTCTTAATTGCTTTCTTGTCGGGAAATCAAATAGATTAGTATACGAGCTAAGAGGCAAAGGACCTTATGTATTCTTTTACAATGGTGAACTTTACAAAACCTGGGCAGAGCTGAAATTAGCCTTGAAGTTTCGATAACTTAGAGAAAGGTCATGACCATAAAGATAGTCATGACCTTTCTCTAACTGGTAATTGAGGATATTATTGCGGAAGTTTGTCACTGGGCGGCACTCCACCATCATTAGGGGGCATCCCACCCTCACGAGGAGGCATGTTGCCTGTGCCGCCGAATCCTTTGCCACCACCGGGACCGGCGTTTTGGGGTTTAGTAGTTACACCTGATTCCGTTAAATAAGTTAGAGAATCTGAAAGTGTAACTTCAACAATTTGATTGTCCCCACTATAGAGAGTATAGGTTGAGCCTACCGTTAATTTAGGGGAGGATATTGCCACTGAGCTATACTGCTTGGAAGGTGTATAGGTTAAAACAATATTACCATTCTTATCTTTGAGGGTTAGTGCAGTTCCTGCAGCTTGTGCGGAGGTGTAATACATGAGGATTGAGGGTTGGGTATTGGTGCTGGGAGCTTGAGCCATTCCAGAGCTGCCGGATGCCACTAGAGTTCCACCGCTTATAGCAAAACTACCGTCATAATCAACAGAACCATTGCCATTGCCTGCTGGGCCATCTACATAGACAGTACCGCCTGTCATGTTTATACTGCCATTGGAATCTGTTCCGTCACCATTAGCATTCAAGGCTATTTCTCCACCAGTGATACTTAAAACTCCAGTCTTGCTGTTGACATTAATTCCGTCATCAGTAGAGGTCGCGTTAATCTTTCCACCAATAACTGTAATATTTGAGCCTTCTAAACTCTCATAAGAGTTCTTTATAGAGATTTCGCCATTAGTGATGAGGAGATTATTGTCAGCATGCAAACCATCATCACCACTTTGTAAGGTCAGAACACCATCGTTGATGATTAAGTCATTATTGCTGTGTAATGAATCTTCATAGGAGGAGACACTGATATTCCCGCCGTTTACAAGCAGGCCTTGGCCTGCCTTTAAGCCTTTTTTACTTTCCTCTTCCTCGGTACTATTTGTAGTGGGGGCGCTGGCTTTTTGATCGGGACGACCACCAAAGTCATTGCTGCTGCTTATACTCTTGCCCGGGTAACCACCGCCGGAGTTTAGCTGAAATGATCCATCATCGATTTGAACAAGCTTTGCTGCCTGTATTCCATCGTTGGCCGCAACAATAGTAAACTGTCCGTTTTCAAGGACTACATTTCCCTTGTCTTCATCGGTTTCATTGGTAGAGCGAATACCGTCTTTGCCGGCGATAATCTCAAAGCTGCCATTTTTGATACTCACACTGTCCTTGCCTACAATTCCATCCGCCTTGGAGGTTACAATCAAAGACCCATCAGTAATTTTCAAGTCATCCTTACTGGTAATTCCATCATTATAATCAGCTGTAACAGTTAATTTGCCGCCGCCGGTGATCGTAAGATCTGACTTGCTAAAAATTGCCGCGGAGGGTTCGCCATCTTCATTCACAACGTAGTCACTTCCGCCGGCAACAGAATTATCTGTGCCATTTTCTAAGAGAATAACCGCTTTCTTAGAGTTTTTAATGTAGATTGGAGCGCTTGTTTGACTTTGGATAGTTGCCCCATTCAATACCAGAAATACAGTTCCATCATCGGTATCTCTGTTTACATCCACAACAATACTCCCATTGGTCAAAGAGCCGGTGATTTCATATACGCCGGACTTGGAGATAGTAACAATTGAGCCTTGGACGTCTAAACCCTCTCCGTTAACTGTTGCCGAGCTGCCGTTTAAACCGATAGTTTTATAGCTGCTATTTTTCCAGTCGAAATAATAATCGTCCTCATCATAAGTTACAGAAACCGGATTGACTGTAGAAGTAGTAGTGCTGACAGTTTCAACGGTAGAGCTTTCTTTGCTGGAAGCACACCCCGCAAGGCCTGTTACTAAAAGGGCCAGGGCTAGAACGATACTAAGTGGTTTTTTCATACTTATCTCCTTTAAGCGTAGATTTTATCGTCTAATTGATGACAGGTTAAGGCAATGTTTAAGTTGCCATTGCGGCATCTCAATTCATCAAGGAATGACTTTTGATTAATCCCTTGTTTTAAGTTGATGTTATAGACAACTTCAAAAAGAGTTCCAAAGTCTTTAGTTTTAACTCGATTCATTGTCCAAGAATCCGTATATTGATTGAGAATATCATCGAATAATCCTTGAAAGTTTAGATTTTCTGGCACAACAATTTTTAACTGCATAGCATTGGCTTTGGGATTTGCAAAATCTGTGTAATAAAGGATTATCATGACCGCACAGAGGATGAAGGCAAACATGGCTGCGTAGACAATATAACCCATCCCACAGGCCAAACCTATGGCTAGAGTAAATAGCACATAAGCAATATCTTTAGGTTCACCGGGGGCACTTCTAAAACGAATAAGGCTAAAGGCTCCCGCTAGACTGAAGGCTCTGGCCACGTTATTCCCAATCAATAAAATAATGATGGAAATAATAGCAGGCAACATAATCATGGTTACTGTAAATCCGGCAGAATAGCCTTGCTTTTTGTGGGTGTGGATATACACTAAGCTTGTGAATAGTCCCAGGAGAAGTGCTGAACACAAAACTGCTAGGGAGTTAGTTAGGGTAAGAGAATCTCCCGCTGAGGAAGATAGTAAGGTTTCTAACATAGCATTGAGGCTCCTTCCAACTATTAATAATTAGCACAAAGGCTTGGGTTAACAAGGGTGCAATAATTCTCGTACTCTTTGCCGTATTTTGAGAAGTTAGTTTTGTATAGTCTGAGACCGGATAAGGTACGTGATAGCCAAATAGGTACGGCACCGGAGAGTTTGACTTCCATTAAATACTGACCTTTTTCTAATATGGGGGTTCCATAGCTGGGTAGTTCGAGAAATAAGTCATCTCGTCTGGAGCAGATGTTGTAGTCAAAAGTCACGCGAAAGTCTTTATCATCTTTTCCAAAGTAGGCTAGCCGCTTATAACTAATGTAAGCTGCCGGACTTACCTGATTGTGGCTTAGAAAATATTCAATTTCGCTAGCGACCTGCTTATTAAGCTTTGGAGAGGAAACTGGGCATTTACCTAGTCGAACAAAATCATAGGCAGCTTTTAAAGTTAAGACAACACGTCTCTTGTTGACGATACCACCGATTTTCTTTTTGAGCTCTAAAAATACTTGGTCGTTAAATGAGGTTGGAATAGTATAGCTTCTGAGGCGAAGCTTTTCTTTATAATAGGGTTTGGAAAGAGAATGCCGAATGAGATTACTGTCATGTGTATCATAATAAATATTATAAATGTTGTACTCCTTCCCCTCTTGGCAATGGGCATCAGGAACCATGTATTCCAGCAAAAGTGGGATAAGAGTATCCAACTGTGTCTGATCTAGCATGAATTTCATTTCATAACGATTAAACGTTGTTATAGCCATTTGCATCCCTCCTAATAACTTAGGCTCTTTCAGCAAATACCGCTGTGCCTGATTTGTAGTATATAGTTACTTTCTGAATTGGACCTGATGGCTGGCTGAATATATGCTTAAAATAATCGATAGGTCGACTACTCCAGAGGTTTGCTAATCGTCCCTTAGCTTCTAGGGAACGTTAAGGTTTAATGGCACACACAAATGTGAATATAAAAAAATGACGTGCAAGATTGTAACATTTGCACGTCATTTTTGGTAGATTGTGGTACTATATGCGACTTAAGAATGATTGTTCCGGTAAAAGAACGAGTCTAAATATAGACGTTAAACATGGAAGGTAAGTTTTGAAAATAAATCTAAGGTGCTTGGAGAAGTGTGAAGTTACTTCTTGGATCGTAACGCTTCCTCTTTTGAAAGCCCATGCCCATCTCTAGAATCCATACTTGGCTGATCCTCGGGGCGGGAAGGAATTGGCTTAGTAGTTGGATTGGCTTCTCTTTCAGGAAATTTTTTAATCACGGTAATAATCACTCCTTCTAATACTATTAGAACTATTTATCTCCAAACTTATTTTGCCCTTTTTGCTAAAGAAATACTGGTTTTTTGACTAAATCCACGGAAAATACCTGGTTTCAGAGAAAAAGTTCTAAGACGAGCCGTCTAAGCGGACAGGTTGACACACAACATATAGTGTGATTAAATTGTATAAGTACTATATATTGGGGGTGGTGCTATGCACTGTCCATTCTGCGGATACGAGGACACGAAGGTTCAGGATTCACGTCAAGTTGAAGAAGGGACGGCGGTTCGGAGACGCAGGGAATGTGAACGATGTATGCGTCGGTTCACCACATTTGAAAAGTTCGAGGACTCGCCACTTGTCGTTGTGAAAAAAGAAGGTCGACGTGAAGGATTTTCCCGCTCAAAAATGATGGCCGGTATGCTCAGAGCTTGTGAAAAAAGACCGATTTCTATCGAGGAAATTGAAGAAGCTGCCTACGCCATTGAGAAGAAGTTACGCAATTGCCATGAACGGGAAGTATCAAGTTCCGAAGTAGGGGAAGCGGTTTTGGAACAGTTATTTAACTTGGATGAAGTCGCCTACATACGTTTTGCGTCTGTTTATCGACAGTTTCAGGACATCCAACGATTTATGGAAGAGTTACATGAACTCATTGAAAAAAGGGGATCTATCAGTAAGAGAGATCAGCCTAAGTAGTGATAAGGAAAGTTGGGGATTTTAAGTTGAGTTTCGAAGGACAAGCACCAAAAAAATGGCCGAAGGCTAATTTAACGCCGAATGCACGAGTTGTATTGGCAAAGCGATATTTAAAACAAGAAAATGGACAAGTAGTAGAATCTGCCGAAGATATGATTTTTCGGGTGGCTAGTGTAGTCGCTCGTATTGAAGAAGAAATGTATGGCAAAGGAAAAGAAGAGGTTCAGTCCTTAGCCAAAGAATTTTATACAATGATGGCCAACCTAGAGTTTATGCCCAACTCTCCGACCCTGATGAATGCCGGGCGAGACCTGGGTCAGCTAAGTGCCTGCTTTGTCTTACCCGTTGAAGACAGCATGGAAGAAATATTTGATGCCATTAAGAATGCTGCCATAATTCATAAATCCGGTGGTGGAACCGGTTTTAGCTTTTCTCGTTTACGTCCTAAAAACAGCATGGTTCGTTCAACCGGTGGGGTAGCCTCCGGCCCGATTTCTTTCATGAAAGTGTTTAATTCAGCAACAGAAGCAGTTAAGCAGGGTGGCACACGACGGGGAGCCAATATGGGAATTCTCCGCGTCGACCATCCTGATATTGTAGATTTTATCCAGTGTAAAGAAGACAACAAAGAAATTACCAATTTTAATATTTCTGTCGGGGTAACGGAAGAGTTTATGTCTGCCGTCCGGGAAGGGCGTCCTTATGATCTGATGGATCCTCATACGGGAAATCCAGTTGGACAACTGTCCGCTCCGGAAATCTTTAATAAAATTGTAGAACACGCTTGGAAAAACGGAGAACCGGGTGTTGTTTTCCTAGATCGCTTGAACCAAGGAAATCCTACACCCTTACTCGGAAAAATCGAAGCAACTAATCCTTGTGGCGAGCAACCCTTGCTGCCCAATGAGGCCTGCAACTTAGGCTCGATTAACCTGAAGCTGATGGTCACTGAAAAAGAAGGAAAAATGGTGATCAATTGGGAACGTTTAAGTCAGGTAACTCGACTGTCGGTTCGCTTCCTGGATAACGTGATCGACGCTAATCAGTATCCTCTGGAGATTATTGATCAAGTGGTAAAAGGGAATCGTAAAATCGGCCTGGGCGTCATGGGTTTTGCAGACATGCTTATCCTGCTCCAAACCTCATATGCTACTGAAGAAGCCGTTGAATACGCTGAAAAGGTTATGAATTTCATTCAAACTGAAGCTCGTATTGAGTCCCAGCGCTTGGCTGAAGAAAGAGGAACCTTCCCGAACTATGAAGGCTCAATTTATGATGGGTTCATGAAGTTGAGGAACGCTACTCTGACAACGATTGCTCCTACAGGAACAATTTCGATGATTTGTGCAGCTTCAAGTGGGGTAGAGCCCTTGTTTGCCGTGGCTTATACCAAAACCGTAATGGATGGAACGGCACTGGTGGAAGTGAATCCTCTTTTTGAGGGATTCGCTAAAGAATATGGTTTCTATTCTGAAGAACTAATGCGCAAAATTGCAGACAGGGGAACCGTCCTGGGTCTGCCTGAGGTTCCCAACTGGGTACAGGAGGTCTTTACCACTGCCCAAGAGATTGCCCCTGAGTGGCATATTCGAATTCAGGCAGCCTTCCAGAAATTTACGGACAATGCAGTCTCGAAAACCATTAACTTTGCTAATTCAGCGACACAAGAAGAAATAGCTGAGGCTTATCGACTGGCCGATGAACTCAACTGTAAAGGGTTAACAGTTTACCGCGATGGCAGTCGTGAAGAGCAAGTGCTTTCTACAGGTACCGGCGCAGCACAATCCTCGGAGGACAAGACCACTGAGGTTAAAGATCTGCAGGCTTCAGAACAGCTTTCTGCACCAAAGAAACCCTTTGTCCCTGAGGTGAATACAGTGGTTCCCCGCCCCAGACCGACAACAACCATAGGGGTAACAGAAAAGATAAAAATCGGTTGCGGCAACCTCTATGTAAGTGTTAATGCCGATGAAAAAGGGATTTGTGAAGTGTTTACGAATACCGGTCGGGCAGGAGGCTGCTCTTCCCAGTCGGAGGCTACTGCTCGTTTGATCTCGATAACCTTACGTTCAGGTCTGTCTGTCGATGCAATTACCGAGCAGATTAAAGGGATTCGCTGCCCGGCCTGCATGAGACGAGAAGGGGTTAATGTTACATCCTGCCCTGATGCCATTGCTCGAGTCATTCGCAAGTATAGTGATGTGGGGATTAACTTTAGTACGGTCAAGCTCGGGAAGCCAGAACAAGCACCTGCGCCTGAAAAGACGAATGTTGCGGCAGGACAGGGAAATGCTGCTGCCCCAGAGAAAGCTGCTACTAAAAAAGTCCGGGCTAGCGTAGCTCCGGGAAATGCTTGCCCAGAGTGTGGAATGTCTATTAATCATGAGAGCGGTTGTGTAGTGTGTACGCACTGTGGCTATTCGAAGTGTGGGTAAGAGTGGTGTTTGCTGAATAATAAAGTCTGACACTATTGGACAGCTGATATTGACTTTGAAAAATTAATAGTTATTAAGACTAACCAAAACGCATCTTAGCCAATAACTGAAATATTACGGTTATTGGCTTTTTTTTATTATCTCTGTAGCCATTTTGTCTAGCAGATTATCCGAAGTTAGGGGTAAAAAAGCTCAAACTCCGAATGTGAGCTTGAGTAAATAGAAGGTGGTTCATTTGGTGAAGCTGTTACCTAACTTTGGATAATTACAATGCACGAAACCGCGACGGTTAAGGAAAATGCTATGGGGATTGAATTTCTAATCTCCGTCTAATTCATATGACATTTATGTAAAACTCAGAAGGAATTGTATCGAAGTAGCGTTAATTATGCTAAAACAGATATAGTTTCCCCCTCCCCATAACCGGGCAATTTTTATTAAATACATGCAGATTGGACAGCGATTGGGGGAGATTTACCCAAGCTCATAAACCGTTTGGGTTTATCTGATCCGCAATTAGGGCATTTAGATAAATCTAATCCTGTAAGCTTCTGGATGAGTTGGAGGGTTGTAGCTTTCTCTCCAATTAATAAAGGGGTATGGGTAAGTTGTTTGCAAATCTTAAGTTTGGTTGTCTTGTTACGATTACCAAGTAAGCCGTAGTGCCTAATTTTCATAAAGCGACTCGGCAAGATGTGGATAAGAAATCTTCGGATAAACTCCTCTGAGGAAAGAGTCATCACCTTATGCTTACTGTCGTCTTTGTAGTCCCGCCATTTGAAGGAAACTGTATCCTTTTCCATGCTAACGATGCGCTTGTTGGATATAGCCACTCGGTGAGTATATCGCCCCAGGTATTCAACAACACAAGCAGCATTTTTAAACGGTGGTTTGCAGTAGACAATCCACTCTTTACCATAGAGAGAGGTGAGCAACTTTTCGAATTCCTCATCGTCGGAAAGATAAGTTTGATTTCCGTGGAATTCAAGCTTGTTTTGGTAGTAAAGCTGTTTAAGGTAATACAGGAATTTTCCTCTGAACTTTCGGGATAGAACTTTAACCGGGATGAAGAATTTCTTTCTGCTATTCACCCATTTTCCCAGGGAAGATAGCCCGCCCCCAGGTACAATGCAATGGATATGCGGATGGTGCATGAGGTTTTGTCCCCAAGTATGCAGAACCGATGTAAAGCCAATCTTTGCACCAAGATATTTTTTGTCAGAAGCTAAATCGGTAAGAGTTTCAGCAACGGTCTTAAACATAAGGGTATACACTGCTTTTTGATTTTGGTAGACCATTGAATTGAGAGTATCTGGGATGGTAAATACCACATGGAAGTATCCGATGTCGAGCAGATTGCTTTTCTGGTTTTCAATCCAACGCTCTTTGGCCAGAGCTTGGCATTTAGGGCAGTGCCTATTGCGGCATGAATTATAGGAAATACGGGTATGCCCACAACTGTCACAAACCTCCTTATGGCCACCTAACTCTGACGTTCTACATTTTTGAATGGCAGACATCGCCTTATGTTGTGCGATAGTGAGCTTATGGTCAGTACGATAGTTTTTGCCGTATTTTATGAAGATATCTTGGACCTCAGCCATTGTCTTTGTCCGATTCAACCATCTGATCAAGGGGACTTGTTACGTTCAAAGATTCAATCTTAACCAAATGCAAGTAAACGCAGGTCGTGTTGATATTTGAGTGACCGAGCAGTTGCTTGATGTGGTAAATGCTTGTTCCGGATTCCAGCAGGTGAGTCGCGAAACTATGCCTCATAGTATGAACTGAAACTTTTTTAGAGATGTTAGCTTTCTTTACATATTTATGGAAAAGATTTTGTATTGCTTTGGTAGTCATGTGGGTGCAGGTGTGATTCCTGCTGTAAAAAAGCCACTCTTTGGGGCGGTAAGCTTTCCAGTAAGTTCTAAGAATATCCAGGTTAGCTTGAGAAAGCAGGGCGTAACGATCTTTGCTTCCTTTGGCATTGCGGATGAACAATTGCATTTTATCACTATGGATATCTGAAACTTTAAGCGAGGCTACTTCGCTTAGGCGAAGTCCTGCACCATAAAGAGTCATAAGAATGCATTTATCTCGCAGGTTGTCGCAGACGTTAAAAAGGGCTTGTATCTCCTCTTGGGTAAGGATGTCAGGGAGTCTGCGTGGTTTGCGGTGGCGAGGAACTTGTCTGGGATTTAAATTAACGTTCAGAGTTACGCCATACAAAAAGCGGAGGCCGCTATTGTAGGTGTTTACCGATTCGGGAGCAAGCTTCTTAACTGTCGTGAGATAATGAAGAAACTGTCTAACGTCCTCTACACCTAGATCGGTTGCAGGTTTACCGAAGTGCTCCTGAAAGAGTTTAACTTTGGTATAGTATTCAGCCTGGGTATGCTTACTAAACCCTCGAAGCTCCACATCGAATTTCAGTTTGGCTAAAACTTCTTCTTTTGTCATATTCAATCATCTCCTGCAAAATAGTTTTACAGGAGAGGCAAAGCTTCATAACAACTAATAGGAATATTTGCGTAAACAGTAAGAGATATGCTATGGAAACCACCGCGCCAGCGGTTTAGTGCTATGTCTATACTGTGAAGTTGAGAGATCAATTAAAAAGGACATTAGCGAGTCTAAACCTCCGGCCCGCTACACTAAAGCAGTCGTTTGCAAAGTGATTTACATTTAGTTCCTCAATGTTAACAACCAGTTTTCGGCTAGGATTATTACCGACATGTATCGTAGACCCTATGGAATTGGAGGGATCTGCGACACGTGTCGGTAATACATCATTATGTGAAATTAGTCGCAGGATGCCACGCGTCCATGCGTGGCTTATGTTTATTCATTAAGGAGGATATTTTGAATGAATGATTTAACGGGACTAGGAAAGGTAGCAGAATCTGTTGATTCTGTTACAAAAGAGTTAAGACAGTTAATCTATGAGTTTCTTTCACCAGGAACAAAAGGAGCGGGAGAGTATATAGCAGATAAGGTTCGCTATTTAAGATTTATGAATTCCGTAAGAGCCATGCAGAAAGCCAAAGTGATTTTGGAATCTATGGGAGTTGATAATGTACATATAGAACTACGAAATTTAGTTCCATTGATTGAGAAGTGTTCTCTTGAAGAAGATGATACACTTATTGACAAATGGGCCAATTTAATCGCAAGTGCAGTTGTTGATAAAAGTTTTAGTCCTTCGTATATCAGTATATTATCCTCATTAAGCCCAATTGAAAGTTTAGTGTTAGATACTATAAGTAGGAATAGTCGTCCAATAATGAAAATGGGAATTTACCAGTATTATGGTGTCGAATTACATATTCTAGTTGATAAATCTAATTGTGTAAGAGCAGATTTGGTGGGGGTTTTAAGTAATTTGGAGAGGTTAGGTCTAATCTTAAGAGTTTTTGAAAATGAACCAGCACTAATGTTTGGAAACCCTCCAATTGGAACAATGCAAAGTGAGTTAATAGGACTAACTCCTTTAGGTGGTCGCTTTATATTGGCATGCGACCGTAAACTAGAAGTTGGAAATGGTATTCCTCATATAGATTTGTCTATTCTATCTACTGAAGTGATATAAGGAATATTCATGGACTGCCGTCCATGGCAGCTCTGAATTTTGGGGCGACTAACTTCACTTGACTTCAATGTTCCCAGCACTAGAGGATGATGCAAGCGGTTAGGACGCGCCGAGAACACCCGTCCGTTATATGACAGAGCGCGATGCATGTATTCCTTTGAGGTAAATTAAGAAAGGGGAGATTCTTTGTGAGAGATTTGATTAATCAGACACGCTTAGGCATTAGGTCTAATCTTTACTACTTGTCACTTTATGGTGCACTAGCTTTACCAGATATATGTGGTGCACTCAGCTCAGCAAATGGACAAGCATCAGGAGAAAAGTATAAAAAGTGGTTTGATAAGTATGTTGGAGAGAAGTATGAGGGATTTTTAGATGGGGAAGACTGCTATTTCTTTAGATGTTCATTATTACACCAAGGAAGTTCGCAACATCCAAAAAATACTTATGGAAGGTACATCTTTATTGAGCCTTCTGCATCAGGGGGGAATATCTTTCATTGCAATGTGTTAAATGATGCATTAAATATTGATGTTAGAGTTTTCTGTGAAGACATTCTAGCAGGTGCAGAAACATGGCTAGCAGAAGCAGAAAAAGATGAACAATTTGTTATAAATTTTTCCAAATTTATGAGAAGATACGAAAACGGTCTTGCCCCATACATTGTTGGCCTTCCAGTAATATCATAGCAGTTACAATTCTAGTCATTCTATGGGGACGCGCTCCATCATGCGAAGCCGCCCCCGTCCTGACGCGGCTCGCACAAGTAGTTCAAGAATCTTCAGATTCAAAGTTTAATTGATTTTATAATAGTAATTAGGCTAATAATTGGAAGTTACAACAACTGGGTAAAGGTACAAAAGTAGGAAACTGTGTCATTATTATTTTTAGGGGATAAATTATGCTGAAGACAATTTTCGGAACAATGATAGCCCTTTATTTATTCATATTCTGGCTTGGCTATCCTATCGCAGATTTAATTTTTCCAGGGGGTGGCGTTGCGGAATCCTACCTGAAGCCCATATATATGGGGATAGTTGTCTTGGGAGGATTAATTGTGGCACGTACCTGTCATATTGCTAAACAAATAGAAGGACTAAAATCAGATAAAAAGGCTAATGAATAGTATTCTAATGGTGAACTTCTTAAAATCCATACAACTGGGATGACCCAGAAAAGCTGGACGAGTTATGCCAAGTACCTAGTGAGGTAGCAAATCGATTATTATGGAAGGTGAAATCATATTAAACTATTGTTTCTATGTAGCAGAAATAAATGGCGCAGTTTAACTGCTGAAAAGATATTTCATGGGGTCAATGGCTATGAGGTAAGGTCAGCTGGTACTGAAGAAAATGCTCGTATTAAGGTAACTAGTGGTCATATAGGTTGGGCTGATCTGATTTTTGTGATGGAGAAAAAGCATAATAGAAGACTTAAAACTAAATTTGGCCCTCAAATTTCTAATAAGAAGATTATCTGTCTTGATATCCCAGATGATTATCAATTCATGGATATAGAATTAATTGAAATTCTTAAAGCTAGATTATCTGAATATATCGACGTGCCTGAGTAGGTTAAGTAATAATGTTCTTGTGTATTTGAGATTTGAAGGAACAGTTGATGAGTTATACTAAAAATCGGAAAAATATAATAGAAAATAAATTCCATATAGAGGTGGAATTATATGCCTAAAATTGACAATATACTAGCAATTCTATGGATGCTTAGTTCAGGTGAAAAAATTACTGCAAAACAAATTTCAGAAAAGTTAGAGATGAATATAAGGACTGTGTATCGTTATATTGATACACTTTCAACAAGTGGCGTACCTATAATTTCAGAACCAGGACATAACGGTGGATACACTTTATTGAACAGTTTTATTGAAGCTCCTCTTTTTTTTGATTTTGAAGAGCAAACCTCACTTTATCATGCCGCTGTTTTTGCAGAAGAAGCCGGATATTATGGTGGTGAAGCACTAAATAGAGCTATTTCAAAGCTAAGCAAATATTCAAATCAAGAGCAGGAAACAAAGATAAACCAACATTTAACCAGTCTTGAAGTAATAAGTCGATTAAGTTCCCTTTCCATGGAACCTTTCTTGAGGGAGTTGGAGAAGGCCGTAGCTGACGGATACACTGTAAAAATTCAATACCATAAAAGTGGCGAAGAGAAATCAAAGTATAGATTGGTTGATCCCTACAGAATTATTTATTGGAATAATCAGTGGTATGTGATTGGATTTTGTCATCTTAGGAATGATATCCGAAGTTTTAGAGTAGATCGAATTGAAAGTCTAATGCTAATCGAAAATAAGTTTAACCGGCCAGAAAACTTTTCAGCACGTGACTTTTTTATGAAAAACCTCCTTCCAACTATACAAGATAAGGAAGGGATTATTACTTTAGTTATTAATGGAAATACAAGGGCGTTGGATGATATTTGCCAACATTGGTTTTTAGGACATTATTTACAAGAACGGACTTCAAATCAAGCAGTATTTCTTCTTGAAAAAGATATGATACATACATATGTACCTTATTTACTTTTACCGTACGGTAAATCTATTCAAGTTATCGAGCCAATAAGTCTTAAGAAAAGACTTGTTGAAGTTCTGTCGGAGTTAATAAAATTTTACCAAGTATGATAACTTCCCTGACGTTAGCTGTCAGGGAAGTTATTTTATAATAGGCTATATCAATTGTGATTGGAGTGTTATTGGATGCAAATAATAAAAGTTTATCTTTATGTATTTAATACAATGTCAGACTGGGAATATGGACATTTAATTGCTGAACTAAACTCAGGAAGATATTTCAAAAAGGATTTAGCACCTTTAAAAGTAATTACAGTGGGAGCTAATAAAGGAATTATTACTACCATGGGAGGACTGAGCATAAAACCAGATATTTCCCTTGATGAATGTACTCTTGAGAGTAAAGATCTTTTAATTTTACCAGGAGGGACTACTTGGAGAGAAGATATTCATCAACCAATCTTGGAAAGAATTGGCCAAGCTTTAAAGCTTGGCACTATTGTTGCTGCAATTTGTGGTGCAACTGAGGGCCTCGCGAATATGGGATACCTAGATTCTAAAAAGCATACAAGTAATAACTTAGAGTATATTAATATGGTATGTCCTAATTATAAAGGAGAAAAGTTTTATGAGTTGGGACCTGCGGTATCTGATGCGAATTTAGTTACTGCCTCAGGAGTAGCTCCTCTGGAATTTGCGATGGAAGTACTGAAAAAAATAGATGTATTTACACTAGATACATTACATGCATGGTATAACCTAAATAAGACTCATAAACCTGAATACTTCTTCCAGTTAATGAATTCAATGAAGAACTGAAGAACTCAATTTCTCGCTATCTGAACTTGCAAAATATATTATCTTTGAACAGAGTTCAAAAGAGATTCATATTAACTCTGAACGTCTTCAGCGAGATGGTTACACTTTAACAATCAATTGAATTAGGGGGTCAATTTTCATTGACAATCAACAGCGCACAATAGATGCCGTTATAGTAATTGCTTATTGAAAGTAAATGTTATATTGAGCCAAAGATTTCAAAAAGCACTGTCTGAGCAACATGGACTTGCTTTACCTAAAATGGCCAGAAAAGACTTGGTTTCAGCTTTTAGCCGCTTGATTAACGAGCTTCTCAAATTTGCTAAAGATGGAAGTGACCACATGGTTTGGGTCTAATATCTCAAACGCTGTAGATAATCTGAGCTAAATAAATAGCGTTTTAGCCAATAACTGAAATTATATCGGTTATTGGCCTTTTGTGATGTCTATTTCCGCCGGCTATAAGTATTTTGCAGTAATCGATTCCTTACAGTTTCTCAAGTCCCCAGGGGTTCCTTCAAAGAGAATTTGTCCGCCTTTGCTGCCGCCCTCAACACCTACGTCAATAATCCAATCGGCATTACGAATGACATCCAGGTTATGTTCTATGACAATAACGGTGTTGCCCTTCTCAACAAGACGGTCAATAAGAGTCAAAATGCCGGTGATATCGGACATATGCAAACCGGTTGTAGGCTCATCCATTATATAAATATTGCCCTTTTTGCTTAATTCCTTGGCAAGCTTTAAGCGTTGACATTCTCCACCGGAAAGGGTGTCTAAGGGCTGGCCCAAGGTCATGTAATGAAGACCCACATCAACTATATACTTCAGCTTGTTTTTGATTTCTTTTTGGCTAAAAAAGTTCACGGCTTCGGCGATGGTCATTTCAAGCACTTCAACAATCGACCGGCCATTATACTTATACGCCACAGCCTCATGCTTATACCGTTTGCCGCCGCATTCCTCACAGAGGGTTTCAACTGAATCCATAAAGGAAAGATCTGTTTCAATATAACCCCGCCCTTTGCAAGCCTCACAGGCACCCTCTGAATTATAACTGAACAATCCAGCGCTTACTTTGTTTTCATCAGCAAATAATTTGCGAATTTGATCCATTATTCCGGTAAAGGTCGCCGGATTGGAACGTAAATTTGCACTGACTGCGGACTGGTCGATAATGATAGCATCTTTATATTCCTTTGCAAAGACACCATTAACAAGAGTAGACTTACCGGAACCGGCAACTCCAGTAACCACTGTGAAGATCCCTTTAGGTATTCTTAGACTGACATTTTTCAAATTGTGTAAACTACTTTTTTTCGTTTCCAAGAAATCATTGCTTGTCCTTGGCTTACTCTTAATCGGTAGGCTCCTGCCGATGTATTCTCCAGTAAGTGTCTTGGCTGCCAGAAGGTCGCTATAGCTGCCCTCAAACATGATCCGACCGCCGTTGGCACCGGCTTGGGGCCCAACATCAACAATAAAATCGGCAACCTTTATCACATCAGGGTCATGCTCAACCACTATCACCGTATTGCCTTTATCCCGCAATTTTAGTAACAGTTCGTTAAGCCTGTGCACATCTCTGGGGTGTAATCCGATACTTGGCTCATCGAAAATATACATTACATCCGTCAAGCTGCTTGTCAGGTGCTTGACCATTTTAACACGTTGGGATTCGCCGCCGGATAATGTGGAAGTTTCCCTGTCCAAGCTTACATAATCAAGCCCTATTTGAATTAAATCCTTCAATCGCTCAGTCAGATTTTTGATAATAGGTTTTACATTATTATCAGTAATTTTTTGGATTAATTCCAGGAGCTCATCCACCTGCAGAGCCGTAAAATCCGCTATGGAATAGCCCATGATTCTCGAGGCTAAAATACTTTCGTCATAGCGTTTGCCCCCGCAATTATGGCACTGCTGTTCAGTGATGAATGGCTCAATTTTCTTCCTTGACGCCTCCGATTTTTCAAACTCGGTTTTGATGTTCTGACTTATGAATCTCTCAACAAGACCTGCATAAGTGGAGTTCATTCCTTCAACGATGGCCGAATTGATTTTTACCGGTTTAGAATATGCAAGCTTGTCGTATTCCTCTTTCGAATAATCCTTAATTTTTTTGTCGCAATCAAAAAAGCCTGTTGAGGCATACATTTTCCACTGCCAATTACCGGGTTTATAGCCCGGCAACAAAATCGCCCCTTCGTTTAGCGACTTTTCTTTATCCAAAGCTTTGTTAAGATCAAGTGTTACAATCCTGCCGATACCCTCACAAGTCTTGCACATTCCATTTGGGTCATTAAAGGAAAAATAATGGGAAGGGCCAATCTGCGGCTGTCCAATTCGAGAAAACAGCAGCCGGATCAATGGGTTAATATCTGTTATTGTTCCGAGAGTTGACCGGGAGTTCCCGCCTATCCTTTTTTGATCAACAATAATCGCTAAGGACAGGTTTTCAATGGCGTCAACATCCGGATGACCATACTTAGGTAAAAAACCTTGAATAAATTTGCTGAAGGTTTCATTTAATTGCCGACCGGCTTCTTGGGCTATCGTTTCAAAGACAATCGATGATTTGCCCGACCCTGACACGCCGGTGAAAATTGTTATCTTCTTCTTCGGGATTTTCAAGCTGATATTTTTTAGGTTATTGGCACGTGCACCTACTATTTCAATAGATTTATGTTCCATTTTTATCTCCATATAGATTGTTTTTTAAATAATGTGTGTAATATCTATTTAACTATGCGCAGAAGTCTCAACCCGTCTATAGTTGTAGCATACACTAAAAATCCGTTACCAGAAATGGACAGTTAGGGTAAATTTCTAGTCAGTACAATCAAAGATAAAAAGACGTATTTGGGTTTATCCTTGACTTTTGGGAGATACTAATTCCCGGAGGTGGGAAAGTTTGAATAATCGTTTAGGAAAGGATACTTTACTTATTGGAGCAGTGTCTGGGATAGCAGCGAAATTAATTCAGGATCTGCTAGGAGCAATCATCATTATGTTTTTTTTACCTTCGTACCTTAACTGTGTTCGAATCGCAGGAGGACTCTTGCTACTGCCCGAACAAGTACTCTCCGGTAGGTTTTGGCCAACATTGCTAGGTTTACAAATTGACATGGTTGTAGGAATTGTAGTTGCAATAGTGGCTGTACTTATCTTTCAACACTGGGGTAACGATTACTATAAGATCAAAGGTGTGATGGTTGGATTAATTGCGTGGGTGTTATTATATTCTACATTAAGTCGATTTTTGAGTAGTGTTCACCCTTCAGGATCAATATTGCAAGCAGAATTATCTTTTTTAACACATATAATTTTTGGTTTATCCCTATCTTGGTGTATCATTTGGTTACGTAAATTTAAAAATTCTAATAGCCATGAAATTTAACTGGAATGAAGAATTGTATTTATTGGGTTAGTCATACTGCCCCAAAATCGGAAATGTTTCCGATTTTGGGGCAGTTCGTTTAACTGAGGTTTCGGCACTCATAAGACTGGTTGATGATCTCAGAAGTTCTAAAGCCGTGGCAAAATTACTGCAGAGGAGTATTGTTTTGTCAGTCCTACTAGTAGTTTTTGATCTCTACTTTCGCAATCCATAAGCTTTTATTTTACACTCAACTTCCACTTCTATAGGCATTGTCGGGTAAACCTCACTCCAATTCAAGGTTTTATAAGCCTTTGGTTCATGTCTCCGAAAGGCCTTATGAAAACCTAAATAATCTGCCTTGAGCTCTTTTTGAGATTTATCTATTGCGGTTTTTATCTGTTGAGCAATAGTTTCAGCAAAGAGTAATTCCATTTCTTTAATGTTTTCCGGGTTAGAAAGGTCAAGGTATTTTCCGTATTCCTCCATAACCATTCCTTCTGAAGTCACTTTGACCAGAATAGATGGATTTCCTTCATTAATAATGGGCTTAAAGGTTGTGTCTTTCTTTCTGACCTCATAAGTGTAAGTGTTTTCCTCTCTTTTCGCTACTACAACAGCTTGGTTCTTCTCCACCAGCCAATTAGCGGCCTGGACTTCCTCGTCATTAAGCCAGGCCGCCAGTTTCCAGTCCTTAAAGATAGCAGCCCCATCGCGAAGGATAAGATTTTCTCCTTTCGGAAGCAGAGCCCGAGAGCCATAGGCCGTGCCATTGGAACTCTTCAAGTCAGAGAAGAAATCCAGAAAATCCCGGGTTCTGATAATAGCGATTTGCTCCGAAAAACGTCCCATACCCACCAACGTAGCTGTTGGGCGTTTTTCGAATTTTTGAGTGGTATCTAGCAGGTCTCGTGCTTGGGCGTTTTGGACAAAAACCAGGCGAAGCTGCAAGGCCAAATCAGGCTCGCGCAAGAGATAATTAATAAGGTCTTGAAAATTTTCCCGCCTGGCGATGTCTTCCCCGATTACCACCGCCCGCAGGTGACTTAAGGAAATCCTTCGACTAAGACCAGCCTGAGCAAGTTGAATTGCTTGCAGGATGCTATCCGCGTCCCTACTGATTACAAAACTTTCCGTCGTAGGCCCCTCATGGCTTGGGATAGGCTGAGCAAGCTGGAAGGTGACTTTATATTTGGCGCTGTTGGGATTAGAGGGCACATCAATTCCAACTCCTAGCACAAAGGCGATGCTGTTCACATCGCGGAGATCCCAACATCCGGGTGTTAGTATTAATAGAGGGAGAAGGCAGAGTAATCTTAGTTTATTTCTCATCTTACCCTTCCTTTCTTGCGGATAATCGCTAAAAGAAGGGTCATTACAGGGAGTAGATAAACCATCGGCACTGTGAAGACTGTTAGATAAAGGCGTAAAACCTCATGCAAGTTTTCATTAGGAAAGAAGTAAGCAATTGTAACAGGAATTGCTGTTACCAAGAATAAGATCCATTTTTGAGGACGCAGCTTAAATAACTGAAAAACACCGGAATACAGAAGGTGAAGATAAATAGCCAGTGTTGTAAATATGCCAATTAGCCAGGGCAAGGTGAGGAGAAGCCCAAATCTTTCTACCGGAAAACCGGGTAACTCCAGGAGGTTTACAACGTTAATCCCTGGTAGAACAGCTTCCTTAATATTGTCTACACATAAAATACCTATTGCTGCAACTGTATTGATAAAGCCGAGAAAAACCGTTAAATTGTAAGCTAACAAGGAGGCTTTTACTCCTTCCCTAATTCTAAGGAAAAACGGGGCAGCAAATAAGAGCACTTCCGGACCTTGATAGGCTCCCAGAAATAAATAGGAACCTTTTAGTACAGGTAAGATTCCGTTCTCCAGAACAGGTAAAAATCGTTCGATTTTGATTGTGACGAGAAACAGAAGACCTAAGAAAAGTAGGGGGATTACTAAGAAAGGCAGAAGCAGTTGAAAAAAACGGATGATGGGGATGAGCCCGTAGGAGACCAACCAAATGAGGGATAAAGCAAATATAGTCAGAGGTACTATGGTGGGTGTTAAAGGAAGAAACAACAATTTGTTAATTAACACAGTCTCATAAAAAATTGAGCTGAGAAAGCTAACCCAGAATAAGAGATAAAGAACTGAGATCAAGAAACCTATTGGCTTTCCCCAGACAATTTGCAGGTATTGAAAATAGTTCATTGAAGGGAAGCGTGCTGCTAATTTAATAAACAAATAGACAAAGATGCTACCGATAAAGGCGCCAATAAGGATAGAAAGCCAAGCATCCTGATTGGCCGCCGTAACTGTGGCTTTTGAAAAAGTAAACACTTCATATTCAACAATACTTAGGACTAACAAAGGGACAAGGGCTTGAATGTGAAGCCGATCCTCTGTTACATTGCTTTCTTTAGGCAAAGTATTACCCTCCTTTCTTTTTTAGAGGATTCTGAGGCTTATAAGTATCGTCAATAGGCATCTCTTCAGAATCCTCGCGCAGGAGAGTATGTCCCCAGGCACTTACTTCCATGGTTGCCATGGGTGCCATGTAGGGAATGCCAAAGGATTTTAAGGTGGAGAGGTGAATGCAAATCAAGAAGAAAGCCAGGGCAAAACCGAATAAGCCCAGAAAGCTGGATATAATCATGGTCAAGAATTGAATCATCCGGATGGCTGTCCGCAGATCGTAATCGGGGATGGCAAAGGAAGACATCACTGTCAAGGTAACGACTATTACCAAGCCTCCCCCAATTGTATTGGTAAACAGACCAGCGATTAACAGAGTAATACCGGAAAATAGAGCTACGCTGGAGCCCATTAAAGACGGCATTCTGATTAGCATCATCCGAAAAGCTTCGGATATCCCCAGCATCAGAAAAACCTCAAAATAGACAGGGAAGGGTGTACCTTCCCGGGAGTCTAAGATAAGAAGAAGCAGACGGGTTGGGATCATTTCCGGATTATAAGACAGTAAAGCGATATAAAAGCCGGGCAAGCAGCCGGCAAGCAACAACATAATATAGCGAGCAAGTTTAAAAAAGCTTGCTGCAAAAAACCAACGATTGGAAACATCATCAGGGGTATCCATAAGATCGAAAAATGTGCTGGGAGCCAGTAAGACGTCTGGACTGCCATCTAAAATGATAACGGCTCTTCCCTGAAATAAAGCACTCACCGCTACATCAGGTCGCTCACTCACTTCAACTTGGGGAAAGGGGCTAAGGGTTGAATCTTCAATATTTCTTTGAATGTAACTGCTTTCATATAAAGTTCTTGCTTTAATAGTCCGGAGTCTTTGCTTTACTTCTGTGATGATGCCGGGGTTGGCAATATTGCCCAAGTAAATTAGCAGCACTTCTTTAGGGGCTAGACTCCCTAGAGAAATAGTTTCGGCAATCAGTTCCGGTGTGGGGATTAGATTTTTTATTAAATCCAAATTATAATGCCCATCCTCGGTAAAGCGCAGCTTTGATCCGCGTAAGAGCTGGCTGCTATCGCGAACCATAGTGCTGACCAAGGGTAACCTTTGGGGAGAAGTAGCTTCTTGAGAAACACTTTCAGGATGTTCTTCTAGCTTTTGAAAAATGGTATCGTTATTAATTCTTTGAGGGTGGCTCCTTTTCCAGAAGTTAAACATTTACGCACCTCAGTTTATTAGTCCGATACTATTATCTCAAGGCTTGGAAAAATATATGTATATAAAAATACTCCCCTTCCGGCAGTCGTTTTCTGGTATCTAGCCATTGAACCGCCTGCAGGAAGGGGAGCATATCAATTTTCGAGGGCCTCCACAGGTAATTATAAGTCTAAACCGCTGTGGTGAATCAATCGATTTGCCAGTCAATCGGCAATCTATTCTTTGAAATCAAGAAGTTATTGGTACGAGAAAAGGGTTTGCTGCCGAAAAAACCTCTGCTGGCAGATAAGGGACTGGGGTGTGCTGATTCGATGATCAAATGCTGGGAATTAGTAATCAGGTTCTTTTTAGACCGAGCATTATTACCCCATAAGATAAAGACCACGGGATCGGATTTCTCATTGACCAGAGAAATAATTCGGTCGGTAAAGATTTCCCAACCCTTGTTTTGATGAGAATTTGGTTTGCCTGCTTCAACGGTAAGTGAGGTGTTGAGTAGTAATACCCCTTGTTCTGCCCATTTTTTCAGACTGCCATGCTGAGGGATTTGGCAGCCCAGGTCCGATTGAAGCTCCTTAAAAATATTCTGAAGTGATTTTGGAAAGGGTACTCCAACATTGACAGAAAAACTAAGCCCCATCCCTTGACCGATATTAGGATAGGGGTCTTGTCCTAAAATGACTGTCTTAGTATTTTCATAAGAGGTATAAACTAACGCATTAAATACATCGTCCTTCTTCGGAAAAATTTGCTTATAACGATATTCGTTTTTTACCCATTCAAGGAGCTGAACATAGTAATCCTTTTTGATTTCCTCGTCGAGTAGTCTTTTCCAATCAGCTTGAACTGTCATTTGGTTATTAATCCCTCCTCTCTGTCCCCGGCCACTTCGGTTAACTTTTTTATAACACAAAGGAAAAGGGGTAGCAACAGGTGCTGCCCCTTTTTCCTGTGTTAAGAAGATGATTAAACGCACATAACACCCACTTCAGCAGTGGGTGCTAGACATTAACTATATCTTCAGGCAATTAACCTTTCTACAGTATCAATTAATTCTTGCAACTCAAAGGGCTTTAGAATTAAAGCTTGGTAAGATTCTTTTGCTGGCAATATGTCTGTTGAAGGTATTGAACCTGTAATAAAAGTGACTGGTATATAATCTAGATGGGGGTTTGAGCGGATTTTCTCAACTAATTCCTTTCCAGTCATTCCAGGCATTTTGAGGTCAACCAATAGTATATCGGGTTTGGCCCCATTTTCTAAGCGTTCGTAAGCACTTAGGCTACTGTCAAAGGTTTCAACCGTATGTCCTTCATCAGTTAAAGCTAATTGTATAACCATGGATATTAAAGGATTATCATCGATGCTGTAAATTAGAGCCATTTTTGTGTCAACCTCTTTCCCAAAAATCCTGTTGTTATTAAAACTATACACCTTGGAGTGAGAAAAATTTGCTGTGCTATGTCACTAATATTTTGAAGATGATTTGTCCAATTAGCAATCATGGAAGGATTTAGAAAGGATGATGTCGAAATATATACTGTTTCGAAAGGGGGGTAAAATTTGGACTTTCATAAAAAAACGATTGATGAGCTATTTGTATCGGTAGGACAAGTGGTCGGAATTCATGTCTTTATCATCGTCTTGGAACGAGCCTTGTGGAAAACTCAATTAAAGTATGAAGAAGCTTCTTTAATTAAAATTACGGAAGATGGAGTTCTATTACAGGAACTAGTTGAGATAGATCAGGAGCGTGCCCTTCTGATTGTCCATGATTTTCTGATTAATATCGTCAGCACATTAGGACATTTAGTTGGAAAACAACTAGCTAAGCAGTTGACAGAAGAGCTTGAAGCCAGGAATGATGAGATTAAATAAGTTTCTAGATGATTTATGTAGGAGTGTTAGAATTGGATAAAGTTTCGACCGGCATCACTGCACTTGATCAGATTTTAGATGGAGGTTTACCAAGAGGTTCTACGATACTGCTAGTTGGTCGACCGGGGTCAGGTAAAACCATTCTTGCGCACCAGATGATGTTTGAAAATGCGAATGCGGAAGATAGAGTGTTGTATTTAACCACTCTTTCCGAACCTCAAATTAAAATAATGAAATTTCAACAGGGCTTTAGCTTTTATGATGTGAGTAAAGTTCAGAAGAATGTGATCTATAAAGATCTTGGAGGTGTGCTCCGTAAACAAGGGTCTCTTCAGACCATGAAGTTAATTGATACCTTTCTTAAGGAATACCAACCAACATTGGTTTTTGTCGATACCATTAAAGCAATCGCTGATATAATTCCTGATACGATGGATTTTCGTGAATTCATTCTTGAACTATCCGTTCGCTTGACGACTTGGGCTTGTACCACCGTCCTTTTAGGGGAGTACTCTGAACAAGATATCGAGATTAGACCTGAAAGTGCCATAGCCGATGGGATCATCTATCTTTATGGGACCGAGGAGAAGCGGCAGCAGAAGCGGTATTTGCGGGTGCTAAAGATGAGAGGAACAAAGCATTACAATGGAGAAGCGGTTTTTAAGATTTCCAAGGCGGGCATTAGCGTTTTTCCCCGCTTGAGTCCAATGGTATTGAAGCAAGACTATATTCAGTATTCTCAAAGGGTTTCAACGGGAGTGGCAAAGTTAGATGAGCTAATGGAAGGTGGTATTCCTCAAGGGTCTACGACCTTAATAACGGGACCATCTGGCTCGGGTAAAACGATGGTGGCCCTTAGTTTTGCCTTAGAGGGAATTAGGTCAGGTGTAAAAACTGTTTTTTTTAGTTTTGAGGAAAACCCTGCCCAGATTATCAACAATTTCAAACAAATCGGGAATGATATTCAACCCTATATTGATCAAGGTCTTCTGCATATCATCTACGTTTCTCCCATTGAGCTGGATGTTGATGAACATGTCTATCAGGTTCAGGAACTTGTACGTGAAATTGGGGCACAACGGTTAATTATAGATTCGATTTCTTCATTTGAAATTGGAATGAGCGATAAAGTGAAATATACGGATTATATTTGGGCTCTTACCGATTATTATAAGGCCCAAGGCATAACTGTTTTACTCACCCATGAAATGCATAATACTGGGACTATAGAGCCCATGACAAAACATGGAGTTAGTTTTGTAGCTGACAATTTGTTACTCTTAACCTATCAAGAACATGAAATCAGCTTAAAAAGGTACATAAGAGTTGTCAAAATGAGAGGCAGTCATCATTCTACTGAATTAAAGGAATTGATAATCGATCGTAATGGTTTATCAATAGGTTAGTGTCTAATAAAAAGGGGGGATGAAGGGATGTCCATAACTACTGAAGATTATGGTTTCCTTAAATCCGAACGTTGGCATAGTTTTTTAGAATGTACCGCCCAGGGTCTACAACTTTGTTTATCCATTGTTATCTTGGATAAGCCGGTCTTTCAATCATCAAGAATATGCCCGGTGTGTCAAAGTGAATTCCAAGATGCTGCTACTATTCCGGATTTGCAAAATCATAAACTCTCCAAAGTCCAAGAAACCATTGACTTAAGAACAGAAGATACCTTATTAACCTTTCCCTTAGGATCCGGTATTAGAATGATTGCCCAAGAGTGTTTATGTGTTAAGGAAACTGTCTATCCTAAATTACTGGAACGGGCAACGATTGCTGCAAAATTACTGACCAATTTCCTGGCATCTTTTAAACATGAGTTCAATTGTGGGCAACGAGCCCTTGAACTCTCAATCCTTCGCCAAATGAATCATATAGTCATATCCCTGTTTCATGGAGATACAGATGCTTTGAAAAAAAGTCTGGAACTAATCCTAAGTGCCTTAATCATCTTACTAGAGGCCGAGGGTAGTTGGGTTCAGATAGATAATCAAGGGGATCCTTACATTAAAGGTGATGAATTCTTAGTCAAAGCCTACTTAACGGGGGCAGAAGGGACTGCGCAGCATGTTGATATAACTTATGGGCAGTCTAAATGTAATCTAGGGGTACTTAGTCCCGTTGACAAAGAGCATTCAGGGGAGCTTATATCATTAATGGCCCAAGAGTGTGCTATCATTCTTGAAATAGATAACTTATTTAGACTACTAAATAATCAGCTAGCCAGAGTTCTCGGAGAAGTAGGTAGTGCGGTATTTATTATCAATCAGAGAAAGACTATTACATATATTAATAAAGCTGCCGAGAATCTCTTAAATAGAACCTTTCTCAACCTAGTTGGAGTTTCCATATTAGATATTGAGGGACCTTGGGTTTCAATTATTAATTCAGAGATCGGATTTCCCGTCAATGGACAGATGGAATCTTTACAGAGGGATCAAGAAGAGGATAAGCAATGCTGGGTGGACTGGCAGGTTTCCCCGATTTTTGAGGATAAGGTGATTGTCGGATGGTTAATTATGCTGGACGATCGATCCGATTTTTATCGTTGGCAGTCTGCTGCCCGCCAAGCTGAACGTTTCGCAACTACCTCAATGATGGTAGGGGCTTTGGCCCACGAATTAAGGAATCCATTAAGTGCTGCTAAAGGGCTATTACAATTAATGACCAGAAAAAGAAACCAAGTACAGACGGCGGGTTATGTCGATTTAGTCTTGCGTGAGATAGATCGGGTGACCCGACTGCTAAACGAATTTCTGCTCCTGGGAAAACCAGCCGCAATTTTACCGGAACCGCTGGATCTTATATCCTTTATAGAAGAATTGTCTCCCTTATTAGAGGGCGAGGCTATAGGAACAGATATTCAAGTTCTAGTTGATTACTCTAAAGGGGTAGCTCCTATAAATGCTGATGCCGGGCAGCTTACTCAAGTTATTTTAAATTTAGTACGTAATGCTGTTCAATCTGTAGTGGCAAGTGAAAGAGAAAATGGATTGGTTAAAATATCCTTAGATCAAGGATTGGATAAGGTTGAATTATGTATTGAAGATAACGGGTCTGGTTTTGCTCCGGGTATAATTGAGCAGTTGTTTACTCCCTTTTTCACGACAAAAGAAAGGGGAACTGGGTTAGGTCTAGCAGTAGTGAAGGCAATTATTAATAATCATGAAGGAGAAATTGAAGCCAGCAATAAACCTGAGGGTGGAGCCATATTTAAGATTTTGTTGCCGAATTCCTGCATAGCAGAAATAGAAGTTGATGTAGCCCTAATCATAAATGATCTAGTTTTAAGCTACTCCTTAGAGAAAGCCTTGAAGGTGTTAGATTATCGAGTGAAGGTTTTCAAGATGAGTGCTTTGAATAGGGATATCCTTAGCAAAGTTTTACCCAATCAAGTTGTCATTGAAGGATTAATTGATGAAGAAAAACTTATTGTGATTGAGGAAATACATAAACAACTCCCTGAAGCCAAATTCATGGTTTTGGGAGATTTGCCGGAGGCCTTTGCCAAAAGGCTGGAGGAAAAAGGGTTTAAAATCATCAAGAAGCCTGCGGATATTAACCAAATCGTAAGCAGGATTAGAAATATAGATATTAAGGCTATAAGTTAATTATTAAGTAATAGAACCCATCCAACCGGATGGGTTCTATTAACTCTAAACTAAGCACCTCTACAGAAAACAAGATACACTGTATCTTAGAGGCTTAGTTGTTATGACGGGTTATTACTTTACCTTGCATGAAACTTGCCACTGTACTCCATATTTATCTGTAAACTTCCCGTATAAGGGACTAAAGAAGGTTTCCTGCAACTCCATTTCGATAGTGCCTTCCTCAGACAATACTTCGAAAACCCTCCTTGTTGCTTCTTTAGTATCAAACTCTAAGGAGAAAGAAATATTATTCCCTGTACTATAAGGGTTGCCGGGAAAGGTATCTGAGAAACGTATGACATGACCATCTTTTCTTAGTTCGGCATGCATAACGAGATTCTTAACATGATCCGGGATTGGAAAGGCTGGATTTGCCGGAGCGTCAGCAAAATGCAAGATTTGAATTTCTCCCCCAAAAGCTGCTTGATAGAAGTTGACAGCCTTTTCGCAGTTGCCATTAAAAACAAGGTACGGTATTAGCCAGTCACTCATTATAATGCCCTTCTTTCGTTTATTGTCTACTGTATTATGCTCAGTACTGATTCCAATAATGCCCACAAGTTTTTGTCTGGGACATGCTCTATAATAAGAACATTAGAGAAAAGTATGAAAGGGGCAAGAAATCCATGAGGATTTTACATACATCAGATTGGCACTTGGGGCGTACCCTTGAAGGGCGTAGTCGGCTTGATGAGCAAGTCGCCTTTATTGATGAATTATCCGGTATAGTAGAGGACAATGCGGTAGATCTTATTCTGATCGCCGGAGATGTTTTTGATACTGTTAACCCCCCAGCTGCAGCGGAAGAACTTTTTTACGAAGCTTTGAATCGATTGTCTGCCGGAGGGAGGCGTGGGATAGTTGCAATCGCAGGAAATCACGATAACCCTGAACGACTTTGTGCAGCCGGCCCTTTGGCTGTGCGACAGGGAATAACTTTATATGGTCTTCCGAAAGAGGTGCTTTTGCCTAGCTCCAGCATATTTACCCAACTGAACCCAGGAGAGGGTTCAACTGTTAGAAGAGCTGCGGCAGGCCAAGGGTGGATGGAGTTAGCTATTCCTAATTGCCCGCCAACTATTGTAGCTATGCTGCCCTATCCTTCGGAATCACGACTCAACGAGGTCTTAAGTGCAAGTTTAGATGAAAAGATCCTGCGGGAAGAATACTCTAAGCGTGTTCAACAACTATTTACTACCTTTGCTCAGCATTATCGCCCGGATGCGGTTAATCTGGGGATAAGCCATCTTTTTGTGCGGGGGGGAGTAGAATCCGAATCAGAGCGGCCAATTCAACTGGGCAGTGCCCCCACAGTTGAAGTAAATGCTTTGCCGGTTGGGGCCCAATATGTTGCGCTTGGGCACTTGCACCGTGCCCAGTCTGTCAAAGGTGCTCCTATTCCAACTCGTTACTCGGGCTCGCCGCTAGCTTATAGCTTCTCTGAAACCGGCTATGCCAAATCTGTGGTTTTAATCGAAGCCTATCCCGGTCAAGAGGTAACAACTCAGGAGATTTTCCTGCGTTCAGGATACCCTTTGGTCAAATGGCGGGCCAAAGAAGGGCTTGCTCAGGTACAGCATTGGATTGATGAAGGCAAGGATCTCAATGCCTGGATTGATTTAGAAGTCTTCGTGTCAAACTCGTTGCAGGCTCAAGATATTCATAATCTGCGCCGGCAAAGAGAACGACTTATTAATATCCGACCTGTTTTTCCGGAGACTGAGAAGATCGCTGCCGAGGCTCGGTCGAAGTTGCCGATCGACGAGCTTTTCCGCAAGTTCTATCAAGATCGTATGGGTGGAGCGGAACCGGAGCAGGAACTTGTTGCTATGTTTTTGTCATTGATTGACCCGGATAACAATGAGACGACTCTATTATCAGACCAGCAAATTGGGGTCGATAAGGAGGTTGAGTCTGCATGAGGCCCATTAAACTAAAGATAGCAGGCCTAAATAGCTTTAGGGAAATACAAGAGATCGACTTCTCCAAACTGTGTGAAACCGGTGTGTTTGGAATTTTCGGCGCTACCGGCAGCGGAAAATCCACGATTCTGGATGCAATTACTCTGGCTCTCTATGGTACTGTAGAACGAGCTGCTAATAATACCCAAGGGATACTTAACCACGCAGAAAACCTGCTCACAGTAGAATATAGTTTTTCCTTAGCTGTAGGGGATCAACGGAAAGTTTATCGTGTGGAGCGGGCCTATAAACGATCCGGGGATCGAACGGTTAAGGCATCGACCTGCCGACTTGTGGAGATAATCGATGATGTTGAAACTGTGTTAGCCTCTAAAGCTGATGAAATGACGAAAATGATTGAGGGTGTATTGGGACTCAATGTTGAGGATTTTACTCGAGCCGTAGTTCTTCCTCAAGGGAAATTTGCCGAGTTTCTCACCATTAAACCAAAAGATCGGAGATCAATGTTAGAGAGACTGTTTTCCCTTGAAGCTTATGGGAGGGAATTATCCGCTCGACTTTCGGAACAACTAGATAGCACTAAATACAGTTTGAACGGTATAGAACAACGACAACAAGGATTAGGAGATGCTTCCTCAGAACGAGTTATCGAAGCTGAAAAGGATTTAGAAATCTCAGTGTCAAAGGCTGAGACTATTTCGGAAGACTTGAGAATTTTAAAACGACAATATGATGAAGCCAAAGAAGTCTGGGGACTGCAGGAACAATTGCACCAGCTAAAGGATTTAGAGAATCGGCTTTTAGCTGAACAAGCAATCATTGACAACTATGCTGAGCGCTTAAGCCTGGCAGAACGTGCGGAATCAATCCGTTCACTGCTGGAAGAGATAGCATTCTCAGAAGCTCGATTTCAAGAGGCTCGAGGTCAAGCGGAAGATTCAGCGACAAAACTTAAGGCAGCCAGGCTTGATAAGGAAAAGGCCGAAAGTATGTGGTTGGAGTCAAGCCAAAAACGCCAAGCTGCAGAGCCCCTCTGTCTGCGCAGGCTTGAGCAGCTGGAACAAGCTAAAAGCTTAGAAATTGATATCCTGACCAGGCAAGAGAGGTTAAATCAAACACGTCTGGATTATAGTAAACATGAACGAATTCGTAAGGATTTGGAACACAAAATTAGAGCTTCAAATGATAGAAAAACAGTCCTGCAAAAACAATTAAAGGATATTAAAGACGAGATTAATCGTCTTACGGTAGATCCCCAGCAGCGGAGGAGAGTTAATGGATCTGCTCAAGCCCTGGAAAGCTTTGATATAGTTTTTAAGCAAGCTAAAGATCTTCAGAAAGATTTAGACAAAAACCTCTTAGAAATGAAAGAACGTCAATTTGAATTGAATGACTCTCAGAAAGAAGTTCGAGCCGCTCAGAAAACAGTTGAGCAGCTTAAAGAGGTACTGACCCGCTTGCTTCAGAACCCGCCAATCCGTGAGGAGATCCTCAGTGAACAGGCTCAAAGATTAGAACGTGATCGGCATAAAATTGTCAATATTGAACGGAGTGAGCGGGAGGAAGCTGTTGAGCTGGAGCGGCTTCAAATTATCAGAGAGGATATCCGAAAAATAGAAGATGAAGTTGCCGCTAAGGAACAAGAGCAGCGACAGATCCTTCAAGCACTCCAGAGCGCCAAGGAGCATGCAGAATTAAAAAGAGTTGAAGTGAAGACATTTGAACAAGAAAACCTGGCGAGAATACTGGCTAGAAATCTGGCAGCAGGAGAGATGTGTCCGGTTTGTGGTTCAACTCACCATCCCCAGCCTGCAATAGAATTGGTTGACGAGAGGCTGGACCAGGCTAGAATTGCCCTTGAGGAAGCTTCTAATGAACTGCAGACCTTAGAAGAGAAAAGCCAGAAATGGGCGACTGAACTTGCTGTAACCAAGGCCCGCTTATCCTCGAATAAGGTTGCAGAGCAGAATCAGAATAATCTTGTAGCGGAAAAGCAACACTCCCTTGTTGCTTTTCGAGGGGAATTGACTGAGGCGGATAGCTTAAAAACGATTCAAGAGCTAAAACAACAATTAGTAGAACAAGAATTAATATTAGCGTCTAAACGTAAGGCTTTTAGCCAGTGGAAAGCAGATCAAGAGCAGTGGGGCCGAAAGTTGGATGATGCTCAGAGCCAAATGGTTGAAAGAGAGAAAAAGCAAAATAGTATTAATGCTCAGATTGCATCTCTAGAAGGTGTAGGCCAAGACATTCAAAATCGGTTAATTAAAGTGTCTGAAGAACAGGTAAAGCGGAAAGAGATTTTAGACAATTTGCGTGGGGAGATTGCTATAGCTGAAATTCCCAGGTTGCAAAATCAGTACTTAAATTGGGATCAAACCCTGGGTACCTTAAATAAAACAATGGCTGGACTTGAGGAAGAGCTGAGCAAAGCTGGTGAGGCTCAAGAACAGTTTCATCAGGATAAAATTAATTGCGAGCTGGAGCTTCAGAATTTAACAACTATTGGTACTGAGGCAGCCCGCAATTTGGCAGAGCTCCAGAAGAAATGTGATGCTCTAACAGGTGGCAAGAATGCTGCTGATCTCCTTGATCAAGTTAAAGAGGAATTATCTCATGTGACAGGATCAGAAGAAGCCCTTAGAAAGTTATATGAAAAGGCTAAAGAAATATGGACTCAAGCAGAACAGATTCAGGCAGTTAGCCTTAAAACCTTAGAATTATCTAGTGAAGGACTAAAGACCGCACAGGACAGACTTGCCCAAGGCCTCCGGACGGCACAATTCCTGTCCCTAGAAGAGGCGAAAAATGCCTTGTGTCCGGATTCAGAACGGCAGAATATGGAGCAAGCCATCACTGCCTATCGTCAAAATGTTTTGCTCAATAAGCAAAAACGAGCAGATGTTGAAGAAGTACTTAAGGAACGAATTCTACTTCCGGAAGAGTGGCTTGCTTGGCCCATTCGCATCAAAGCTCATGAACAAGCTTATACTGAAGCAATTGAGAGACGAGGTGCCAATCAGCAAAAGTTGGAGAAGCTGAAAGTTACCCATAAGGAATGGATGAACCTGGAAGGTGAGCGTATAACTCTTGCTCGTCGGCATGATTTACTGAAAAACTTGCAGAGTGTTTTCAAAGGCAATGCCTTTGTAGAGTTCATTGCTCAAGAACAATTAACCAATGTTGCAATAGATGCCTCAGAGCGGTTAAGGGAGTTAACAAACCAACGTTATGCCTTGGAAGTGGACTCTGAGGGAGGATTTATTATGCGTGATGATGCAAATGGAGGAGTACGCAGGCCTGTAAGCAGTTTATCCGGCGGTGAGACTTTCCTCACAGCTCTTGCCCTAGCCTTGGCTTTATCTACCCAGATCCAGCTTCGCGGGGAATCTCCGCTGGAATTCTTCTTTCTTGACGAGGGCTTCGGAACTCTGGATGCCAATCTTTTGGAATCCGTTATGAATATTTTAGAGAAGCTTCACTTGCAGAGTTTGACCATAGGAATAATCAGTCATGTCCCGGAGCTGAAGAACCGCCTGTCGCGCCGGTTGGTTCTAACTCCTGCTGAGGCTGGCGGAGTTGGCAGCAGGGTGAGGTTGGAGATGGCCTAATTAAGTTACTTGGGATGGAGATTACTCCATCCTGATTTTTTTATTGTCAGAGTTTTATGGTCATGAAGAGAGTCAAATATACAATCAAAATATATAAAATTATAAGACTGAAAGTTAAGTTTTTTGTTAAATTTGAAAATTTGGGGTATTGACTAAAGTCAATAAAAAGTTCATACTAGCCTAGAGAGTAAAACATAGTTTTATATGCTGAAACCGAATTCTTGTTGTTTATAATGACTGATTAGTGGTAATGAAATGGAGGCCTAACCATGGCAGAGAAATATGTGCAAACACTTGAGCGATCACTAGATGTTCTAGAAGTATTAGCTCACGCAGAAGAGCCTTTAGGAGTCACAGAAATTGGAACCCGCATTAGTTTGCATAAGAGTACAGTTCATCGAATCTTGCAGACCTTATGTCACAGAGGTTATGTCGAGAGAAAAAAAGACAGCGAGCGATATCAATTAGGCATTAAAATTATTGAATTAGGAATACGATTCTTTAACGATTTAGAAATCCGTAAAGTAGCTGGCCCTGTTCTCGGTGACTTAGTAAAAGTGTTAGATGAAGTCGTTCATCTGGTTCTTCCCGATGATGGGGAAATTGTTTATATCGATCGGGCAGAGACTTCTCAAGTTGTCAGTATGCATTCTAAAGTAGGTCGAAGAGCTCCGATGCATTGTACAGCAGTTGGGAAGGCCTTGCTTTCTACCATGCCTGAAGAGGAAGTACGTCATATTCTGGAGCTAAAAGGTATGACAAGGTATACACCTAACACAATTACTGATCCAGAGACCTTGTTAGTAGGCTTAAGAACTATCCGAGAAAGCAAAATATCGATTGAGAAGGAAGAAAATGAAATCGGTATAATCTGCTTAGGGACACCAATCTTCGATTATTCAGGGCGGGCGATCGGTGCAATTAGTGTTTCTGGACCTGCCAGTAGGATTAATGAAAAAGGAATTGATTGGATTGGAGAGGAATTGAAATCCTCTGGACAACTAATATCGGCTAAGTTAGGATTCGACTTCTTCCAAAAGTCTTGACCTATTAGTTACAAAGTTCAGGCTTGGTGATAATTTGAGAATAACTTAAATTGTTTGAAAGTTTCCTATTGACGATTTACTCAGATAGAGCAATAATATAACCATAAGTTTTCGAAACATTGTTTCAATTGTTGAAACGCTATCGAAAGTTACCAGAAAAGGGGGCGCAACATTCAAAGTAGCAAGTCAATAGGATATAATTACTTCAGGTCTTGGTGAACTTACTCACAAGCTAAAGGCAAATTAAATCTCTTTCGGAAGGGATGGGGCTGGAGGCCATGGGTAAAAACGCTTAAACAAAGGGGGAAGATCAGTGGGAGTTTTGGCAGACGTATATGAAATGCTCAACACGTGTAACAAATGTGGTGGCTGCCACACAGCTTGTAAGACCTATAAGCTGACTGGGATAGAGACAATGGTGGCACGCGGAAGAATCCAGCTCATCAAAGCCGTCGCCGATGGGAAATTAGAACCTAATCAAGAGTATGAAGATGCTATCATGAGCTGTCTGTTGTGCGGAGAATGTGCAGTCACTTGTCCAAACGGTGTACATGGTAATGAACTGGTTATGGCCGCGCGGCGAGATCTCAAACTCAGAAAGGGAATCACACCTTTTGCTAAATCTTTTGCTTTAAAAACTCTGGCCAGTCCGAAGAGATTGGGTATGGGATTCCGTCTTTTCGGAGGAGTGGGCAAAAGTGTTCTGAATAAACTTGATGGAATGGATTATTTTCGCGGTATTGATATTCGAAACTTCCCTACTGCCAAAAAACAATTTTTGGAGCAGGTTCCGGAGAGGATTAAGGTGCAAAATCCGAAGCATAAGGTCGGATTTTATGTGGGATGTTTTCTCAATTACTCCTTAGACCAAACCGCGCATTCTGTTGTTAAAGTGTTAACTAAAAATGACTGTGAAGTTATTATTCCCAAGGACCAAGTGTGCTGCGGTCTTCCGCAATATTGCTATGGTGACTTCGAAACAGCGAAAAGTAATGCCCGCCAAACTATTAATACTTTTTTAGATAAGTATAGCGATGCCGAAGTTGTTCTCTCCGCCTGCGCGTCCTGTGCTTCCATGCTTAAACATGATTATCTGAAGCTCTTCGCCGATGAGCCTTCCTATCTACCTAAAGTAAAACTATTTTGTGAAAAAGTGGTTGAGTTTTCAGAATATATGGATAAAATTGGTGTCAATCAGAGCCAACTTCATAATTCAAGTCCTCTAACAGTCACCTACCATGACCCTTGCCATATGGTACGGGGGCTTAAGGTGACTAAACAGCCACGGCAATTGCTGCAAATGATTCCTCGGGTTGAGTATAAGGAAATGTTTGAAGCCAACCGTTGTTGCGGGGCAGCCGGCTTAGTGCAAGCCTTCTTCCATGAGGTATCAACAGATATCACAGATCAGAAGACACAAAACATCAAGGATACCAATGCGGATTTGGTGGCTACAAGTTGCCCGGCTTGCATGTTGAGACTTCAAGGCGGCATCAACAAAGCCGGTCAAAAACAAAAGGTGATGCATGTTGCCGATTTAATGGCTAAAGCTTACGAAGATTAAGTAACCCTAAAAAAAGCTACTTATATATATGGTCTGACCATTACAGCTGATCATGGTCTGACCAAAATTGAATAATTCCCTTTGCGGAACATGCTGACCGCAAGTTCTAGTAAATGAGTGGAAGGGCGGGTAGTCATGAGTAACGTCAATATCAGTAAGTTAAAGGAGATTGTCGGTGAGGCCAATGTCATCGATTCCTCTTCCGAAATGACTAAATATCTAAAAGGTTCAGGTAAGCCTGCAGTTGTCGTCTTACCAGGGAAGACTTCAGAAGTTTCGAGTATCGTCAAACTGGCTAATGAGCAGAATGTGAAGTTAGCGGTAGGAGGGGCAGTCGTTAATACCCAGGGAATTACGGGTGGAATCGCGATGGTTATGTCCCGGATGAACCAAATTGTGGAAATGGATAAACTGAACCTTGTAGCCATCGTCGAGCCGGGACTTCTTCATAAAGATTTTATTCTTAAAGTAGCGGAAACCGGATTAAACTTTCCTCCCGAGCCCTATGAAGTTGAAACCAGTTCGATTGGCGGTTGCTTCTCAATCGGAGATTCCGATTCTAAATCCTTTGAATATGGTCCGACACGGACCTTCCTTTTGGGATTTGAAATGGTTCTCCCTACAGGGGAAATCTTGGAGATCGGAAATAAATGTATTAAGAACGTTTCCGGTTTGGATTTCATCCACTTTGCTGTCGGAAGCCAAGGGACCTTTGGAATCTTCACCAAACTTCTAGTGAAGCTCTTACCTCAACCGGAAGCTAAAAAAGCAGTGATTGGCACATTTGCATCCCTGCATAAGGCGAATGCAACTTTTAATACCCTGATTAAGCGCAACGTGCATCCGACTCGGATGAATCTCATTAATGCATCCTTTGCCAAGATTGCCAAACCCGGAACAGAAGGACAGCTTGTGATCATTGACTTGCAAGGTTTTAAAGAATCGGGCAAAAACATCGCTAATGAAGTTGCCTCAGTTCTTACCTTGGCTGGAGGCCTTGATGTAAAGATCATTGAAGACGCGGTTGAGTATGATGAAGTAATTAATGGTTGGCTTAAAGTTCGCGCCGAACTTAATGCAAAACCAGAGCGAACCGTGGAGTTTGTGGTTGGCCCGATGAAAATGCCTCAAGCCCTGGCTCAGCTCGAAGCTCTTACTGGGGATCTGGGAGCTTATCCTGGCGTAATTGTCGAAGGACTTCTTGGATATGTTGGTTTAGCTCTGCCCGAGGGAACCGAAAAACTTGCTTTTGCCACGAAAGTGAATAAATTGGCGATGTCCCTGGGCGGGAACGTGAAGGGCCTCTTGGGTCATAAGCTCAAAGCTGAAGTATATAATGATGCGGAAATGTGGAAGCAAACCACAAGTTTGCTCAATGAACTGCGTCAGCAATTTGACCCCAAAGGGATTCTCAGTCCTGGGGTAAGTCTAGAGGCTTAAGAAGAAGGAGGTCTGAATATGTTAAGCCAAACGGTTGTTAAGCGGTTGAAGGAAATTGTTGGGGAGAAGAACGTGGTTACGGACAAAGTTGGCCTGTTGACCTATGGCTATGACGGCACGTTATTATCCGGTGAAGCCTTAGGAGTGGTTTCTCCGACAACAACTGATCAAGTTGTGGAAATCGTTAAATTAATGAACGAACATGATATTAAACTTGTTCCCCGGGGTGCCGGCACGAATGAGAGCGGTGGAACAATTCCTTCTCAAGAAGCCGTCGTGATTAGTTTTACTAAAATGACTAAAATCCATGAAATAGATACTGAAAACTTTGTTGCTGTTGTTGAGCCGGGAGTGATTAATTTTGACCTTCAAGTTGAACTGGCTAAGCAAAATTTCTATTTCCCTCCCGATCCTTCCTCTTTTAAGGCCTCGACAATAGGAGGTAACCTAGGTGAATGCTCCGGTGGGCCGAAATGTTTTAAATACGGGGTTACCCGGGATTATATGTTGGGTCTGGAAGTCGTTCTCCCCAATGGCAAAGTCATTCAAACCGGGGGGCGTAATTTCCAAAGTGAGCCGGGTTATGATTTGACTCGCATCATTGTTGGCTCGGAAGGAATCCTAGGTTTGGTCACCAAGGTTTTCGTCCGTATCTTACCGATACCCAGAGCCAAGAAAACTATGCTGGCTCTTTACGACAAAGTTGAGGATGCTTCTCAAACTGTTGCTGACATTGTTGCTGCCGGTATTATTCCGACAACCCTGGAATTGATGGATAATTTGCTGATCAATACCACTGAGGACTTTACCCATGCCGGACTTCCCCGTGATGCTGGAGCGGTTCTGATTATTGAGGTTGATGGCTATCCGGAAGATATGGACGAACAAGTCAAGACGATTGGGGAAATCGCCAGCAAAATTGCCAAAGAATTTAAAGTTGCGCAAACGGCAGTTGAAGTGGATCAAATATGGACTTCAAGGCGCAGTGCTTTCGGATCTGTGGCTCGCGTTAGGCCATCCTATGGTGTTAACGATATTACAGTTCCGAGGAGCAATTTCCCCAAAGCCATTGGGGGAGTCCTTAAAGTAGCCAAAGATTTTGGTGTGACCATTGGAGTTGTGGCCCATGCGGGTGACGGAAATCTTCATCCCCTAATTCTTTTCGATCAACGGAATAAAGAAGAAACGGAAACTGTCCATAAAGCTGAACAGGCCCTCTGTATGATGGCTCTTGATCTGGAAGGGACGATAAGTGGTGAGCACGGAATCGGACTCGTCAAGAAGAAGTATCTTGATAAGGAGTTTACACCCGCTGCGATGGAAGCTTTTAGAAAGATTAAGAGAAGCTTTGATCCTACCAATCGCTTTAACCCAGGGAAGATCATCGATCTATAAAGATGTTTATAGGATCCAGGCAAAAAACCATCTATAAACAAAAAGACTTATAGAATGACGTTTGGACCCTGCCCTAGTGTCTTACCCTAGGGCAGGGCCTCCAAGGCCGCTGTGACAAGGAAACTGAACTTTGAGAGTGAATTGAAACCTGGAAGAAGGACATACTAGTCACACCTTTTGAGGGTATATTTTTTATCAAAGCTGCAATGATAGATTTCATATTCATATTTGAGTTTATCCTTTATTAAGAAGGACTTAAATAACGCAAACAAAGTAGTGACTGAATATTCGGATAATGCAATAACGGGAATGGAGGCCAAATATGGAAAACAGGGTGTTTAATCTTAAAGATTTAGCCCAATTCGACCCCAATACCCCCCAAAAGGTACTGGTTTATCAATCGGATAAAACTTTAGGTGCTATGTGGTGCTTAGAGCCAGGTCAGGAAGTGTTTCTTCATCAACACCCCAATGCCGATGATGTATGGGTTTGCCTGGAAGGGGAGTCCGGCCTTTATTTTGCCGGAGAGAATCAAGAAATCGAAATCAAAAAGGGAATGGCAATCCTAGCTAAGGCTGGCCAAACGCATGGTATGAGAAATACTGGCAAAGATCGCTTTGTATTTATTGGAATTGCCGGGCCCGTACCGGTAGAGACGGTTAAACTGTAAAAATATATTTTCGAAAAATCAGCAAATAATCGGTTGACTAATCCGTAAATAAGATAGATAATGGTGCTAAGGGAAAATGAAACTGGGTTTCACAATATGAAACAAAGAATTATGGGTCTTTCCGGTTACATTGTTTAAAGATTAATAGGATGCTTGGGAAGCAGGATCCTCATAAGGCCCCTCAGACCTTGTGTAAAACTTAATGGAAGGGAGGGACATTCTCTTTTCATTTGAGTGTATTCAAAATACAAAATGCATGTGTCTAGTAGATCGGCTAGTTCTTGAGACAACCTGAATAGTCGCGAAAATTTCATTATGGAAGTGATAACGTATGGCAAAATTTCTAGAATACCAGGGAAAAGAATGGCTTAGAAAATCAGGACTACCAGTACCACAAGGGCGGGTAGCATCCACTCCGGAAGAGGCCAAGAAGATTGCCGAGGAGATAGGCAAAGCCGTTGCCGTCAAAGGCCAAGTACAGGCTGGCGGACGTGGTAAAGCAGGGATTGTCAAATTAGTAAATACTCCGGATGAGGCAGCAGCTGCTGCAGCGGAAATTCTTGCTAAAAACATCGGAGGAAATCCTATTTTACAAGTTCTTGTTGAGGAAAAACTGGATATCCAAAAAGAGTATTATTGTTCCTTCGTAATCAATGGTGCAAGAGAAGCCCGTTCTCCTATGCTAATGTTTAGTGCTGAAGGCGGAATGGACATTGAAAGCGTTCCCGAAGAATTGCTCTTCAAAATTAACATTGATCCGATTAATGGACTTCAAACTTATGATGCAGTAGATGTATGTGCACGGGCGGGTATTCCTGCTCAGGATCTAAGTAAGTTTGCCAGTTTTCTATCAAAGCTATCCCAAACCTATAAAAAGTTAGATTGCCAAACCCTGGAGATCAATCCCTTTGTAATGACGGGCAGTGGTAATTTAGTCTGTGCCGATTGCAAAATGGAGATTGATAACAGCTCAGTTGGGCGTCATCCGGAATTCGGCATCAAGATTGCCCGGGATCTGCCCGGTGCTCCTACGGAGTTAGATCTTATTGGCTGGAGCATTGAAGAAACCGATGCCCGCGGAACCGGCTTCCTCATGAATATGGGGTATGACGAAGTAAGTCCCGGATATATCGGCTATCACCCCATTGGTGGCGGTTCAGCAATGATGGGCTTAGATGCTTTGAATCAGGTAGGCCTTAAACCGGCAAACTATGCTGACACCAGTGGAAACCCAGTGGGTTCGAAAATTTATCGGGTTGCTAAGTGTGTTCTTTCTCAGCCCAACATTGATGGTTATCTACTCGGCGGATTTATGATGGCCAACCAAGAGCAATGGCATCATGCTCATGCTATCGTTAAAGTACTCAGGGAGATTCTCCCGACTCAAAAACCCGGACTGCCTTGTGTATTGCTGCTTTGTGGGAACAGAGAAGATGAATCTCTGGAAATTTTAAGAGATGGTCTTGCTGATCTTATGACTCCTGATGGACCGGGTAAGAGAATCGAGATTTATGGTAAACAGTATGTAACGGATACGAAATTCATTGGACAAAGACTTTTAGCTCTTAGTCAAGAATACAGAGCTGAAAAAGAATCGCAAGGAAAGTAGGGGAACCTTATGCTGGAATTCGCAGAAAAAAGTCTGACAGTTAAGATCGATACCAGCAAGTGTGATACGTGCGAGACAAAAGCATGTGCCGAGGCGTGCAAAAAGTATGCTAGAGGATTGCTTGGAATTGACGACAAAGGTAGAGCTTCAGTTGCACATCGCGATGCGGAAGAAGTTTTGCGTCTGGGAACTGAATGTTTAGCATGTGAACTCGCTTGTAAGACCAAAGGTAACAATGCCATAACCATTGAGGTTCCGGTTAAGGGTTTGGATGAGTACCTTGCAAAACGTAAATAGGTAATAGATCTAGAGGGTAGATTGTTATTGTGAATTTAAACGAAGCAAAATGTTAAATGAGGGATAAAGATGGGCATTTTGATCAATAAGAGTACTAAGGTCATCGTCCAAGGGATTACGGGTCGTGAAGGATCCGTACGGACAAAGTACATGAAAGAATATGGTACCCAAGTAATTGGCGGAACCAGCCCGGGAAAAGCTGGAGAGGAAGTTCATGGTATACCGGTCTTTAACACTGTCAAAGAGATCGCTCGGGAGCAAGGGGAAATTGACTTCAGCGTAATTTTTGTGCCGGGGAAGATTTTGAAAACAGCCGTATTCGAAGCAGTTGATGCAGGAGTAAAAAATATTATTCCTTGCGTTGAGGGCACTCCTATCCACGATATTATGGAGATGATTGCCTACGCTAAATCTAAAGGGTCAAGGCTTCTTGGGCCAGGGTCAATTGGAATTATTACCCCGGGCGAGGCTGTTGTAGGCTGGCTTGGCGGCAATAAAGAATGGGCCAATAAATTCTTTCAAAGTGGAAATATCGGGGTATTCTCTCGCAGCGGCGGCCAATCAGGGACAATTCCTTGGTTGCTGAGAGAGGGAGGATTTGGAGTAAGTACCGTAATCCACACAGGCACAGAGCCAGTGTTGGGTACTTCCATGGCAGATTTACTTCCCTTATTTGAGGCAGATCCTGAAACTAAGGGTGTTGCGGTCTATGCGGAAATCGGAGGCACACAAGAGGAAGAGTGTGCAGAGGTTATTGCAGCCGGGAAATTCACAAAACCTTTCGTAATCTACGTAGCAGGCGCTTGGGCCCCTGCAGGAATGAGGTTCTCCCATGCTTCAAATATCGTAGAGCGTGGACGTGGGTCGGCTAAAAGTAAAATGGAAGCAATTACTAAGGCTGGAGGATTTGTAGCGGAAACTCCTACAGATATTCCCATCATCTTAAAAGAGAAAATTAAATAGTAAAGATTTATTAAACTTGCTATCCCTAGGGTCGAACCCTAGAAAATAAATAAAAAATAGGGGGTAATTCTAATGACAATTATGAGATCGGTTATGTATATTCCTGGAAACAATCCTAAAATGGTAGCTAAGGCTCCTGAATTCCCGGCTGATATTGTTACTTTAGACCTTGAGGATTCAGTTCCACCAGCGGAAAAAGAAGCTGCTCGTAAGATTGTTGCAGAAAACCTCAAATATGCTGCTCAAGGTGGCGCACAAGTATTTGTCCGTATTAATAACTGGGAAACTGAATTAACCAACGATGACTTAGAAGCAATTGTCCATGAAGGACTTCATGGAGTAACCTTGGCTAAAACCGGTTGCGCAGCTGATGTACAACGCTTAGATTGGAAATTAGAAGAGCTTGAGCGTCGTCGTGGTCTAGAAGTAGGGTCGGTTAAGATCTCAATGTTGCTTGAAACCGCAAAAGGTATCATTAACGCTGCAGAGTGCTGCTTAGCCAGCCCACGTAATGTCAATGCAATCTTTGGTGCTGTTGATTATTGCCGTGATATGCGTGTAAAACTTACTAACGAAGGTGTTGAGCAACAATATGGCCGTGCTCACGTAGCTGTTGCTTGCCGTGCTGCCAGAATTGTAGCAATTGATGCTCCTTTCGTTGACTTCAAGAATATTGAAGCTTTCGAGAAAAACGTTGCTGAGGGACGCCAAATGGGTTATGAAGGCCGTATGATTATTCATCCAGGACAAATTGAGCCTTCCAACCGTATGTACTCCCCAGATCCTGCTGATGTTGAGTGGGCTACCGGTGTTGTTAAAGTCTTCGAAGAAGAAGGTATTGCTAAAGGGAAAGCTTCCGTTTCTTATAACGGCAAAATGGTTGATACCCCAGTATACTTAAATGCTAAAGATATCTTAGCTGCTCAAGCTGAGATTGATGCTAAAAACGCTCAGTAATCAAGTGACTCTTAGCTTCAGATGGAGTTTGCCTAAGAGGAATACTTACTCCAGCTGAAGCTTAGAGGAACTTATCCAGGGACGTAGCAGCCGTTATCTCCGCTAAAGTTGTTCTGTGTAGTTTGCGGTTCGGCGAAAGCAACCTGCGCCGTTAAGCTTTTCTTTGGAGCAGGCGGCTTGGGCGAAACCCTCACCCGGGTTTCGTACTGGATGCTTTCGTAC